>DASYAG010000099.1:0-18874 GCA_036501485.1 Acidothermaceae bacterium
GAACTCGAGCAGATGCGTCTGACGCCAAGCCTCGGTCGATCGCATACTTCGAACCATCCACCTGCAGGGCTTCAAGAACCGTGTCGAAGTCCGCACCCGACATCGGCGATTGCAGGTCGGATTCGTACTCCTGCAGAACAACGACGAGAACGTCGTTCGTGGCCGCGAGCGTGGTGACGTCTGGCTCCGCTGTTCTGGGCCAGGTCGTGCTTCGCAAACGATCGTTGAACGTCTGCAACGCGGCCGCCGACGCGGTGACCACCGCAGAGAGTGACTGAGTCGTCAGGTCATCGGGCGAGTCGAAAACCGCGGTGTCCAAAGCAAATGTTTCGGTGTTGAGCGGGCCGACCAGTGCCAAGTAGGTCGCGCCAGCCGACGTCGCGGTGGCCGGCGACACAGGCGAAACGGGCGCAGGCGAAAAGGGCGCAGGCGACGCGGGCGAGACGGACGGCGCCGTCGGACTCGTAACAGCCGGACTCGATGCGGCCGGGCTCGAAACGGCAGGGCTCGAACCGGCAGTCCGCGCGGCGGGAGACGAACCTTGGCCCAACGAGCCGATCGTGATCGAGCAGCCGGTAACGGCAAAGATGCCAACAACTAGCGCGCCAACAACCACCACACGGGTGGTGCGTTTCATGAATTCCCCCGTCGTCACCGCACTTCGACGCTAGCGACAACTCAAGGCTACCGGCGACGGCCGCGCGATTCAGAGGAATCCAGCAACCTCAGCCACTGCGCTGACGACGTCTCGCACCAGCTCGGCGCGCGGCACCCGACCACCCGGCGTCCAGACCGAATTCGGCGCGCCGGGCAACACCGCAATGAAGTCGTGGGCAAGCACCCGCACCTGATCCCCCACCGCCAGATCAGCGAGTTCTGGCAGTTCGCGCCACTTCGGCATCGCCGGCTGATCGGCGTCCTCGATGCCTTGTGCGGCTATCGCGAGAACCCTGGCGAGCGCCCTCCCGGCGTCCGCCCTGCTGTGAAAAGGTCCTGACAGGCGCGCGCGCAACCGACCCGCGGGGGTGGTGCGCAGGGTCTTCACGACGCGGTCGAGGTCGGAGGCGAGCGACGAGGGGACGGCGGGCACGGCCGCACGTTATCGCGCCGCAGGTCAGCCCGGGCAAAGGCTCGGACGAAGGCCCGTGGAGGCGGCACGAACCGCCGTGAAACGCTTGCCCTCGCGGCCACCGCTGCGGCACCCTGAAGTCATGGACCACTGAGACATCGACTGCTGAGTTCGGCTCGCCCTGGAGGCGCTCATGACCGTGCACCACTCCGAGGACACCCATCGCAACCTCGTCGAAAGGATCCCGCAGGTCACCGGCCGCGGGCTCCCAGAGTGGTTCCACGAGATCGAGCAGGGCCCGAGCTTTCTGCGACTCGACGAGCGCGTGAACTGGCTGACCGACGAGCACGCAATCCCGCACGGCTACGCGAGCGCGATCGTGCGCGAACACGAGAAGCACCGCATCGCGCACGACCTGTAACAGGTCTGTTTAGCCGACCGCTTCGTCGGTCTCGTAACGCATCTCGCGCGCGCTCTGCGGCCCTGGCAGCGGACGCCGTGGTTCGCGCACGCCACCGGAACCTCCGCCGCGTCTGACCCACAGCGTCACGGTCGAGCCGGCCGGCACCTTCGCGCCGGACTCCGGACTCTGAAAAACGACCTTGGCATCCGGCCAGTTCGTGGCCTCCAGCGGCGGACCATCTGGATCTGGACCCAGCGCCACCAGGCCGACCTTCATGAGGGCAACCCGAGCGTCGTCCCACGTCGTGCCGAGCACGTTGGGCACCCGCACATTGGACCGTCGCCGCAGATCGCGCGCCGTCCGCTCAAGCACCTCCGCGGGGGTAGCGGACGCGTCGGCCACCAGACCTGCCGCCACCGCTTCAACGACATCGTCGACCGGATTCGCGAGCCTGCGCACGGTCGGCCCTTCGCTAGGCGCCTCGTCGAGTTCACGCCACCGCTCCCACGCCGACTGTCGCGTGACGCCGAGCTTCGTTGCGATCTCGGCCCACGATTTACCGTGCCGACGAGCGGTGCGGACGGCGACCAGTTCGGCTTGATCGAGCAGGTGCCGCACGAAGCCGACGTCGGCCAGTGCGGCCAACGCGCCGTCGCCGTCGTCTGAGTGGCCAGCGCCTCTGCCGGAGGAGACCGACCTACCGTCGAGATGCCAGCCGTCGAGCCGTTCCCACGCGCGCCGGCCAAGCTGCCACGGACCGCGATCCTTGCTCATGTGCGTCAGGATACCCTGACGCGCGACTAAGCGCGCAGAGCTGCCCACAATTCTTGAGTACGACCGCGATCGGGCATGGATGTCAAGATCGGGGTGCTCCCTCCGACCAGCGGGCGAACGGGCCGCTTGGGCCTAAGAGAACGAGGAGTTGGGCATGAAGTTTCTGCTGATCATGAACGTGAACACCGCTGTTTTGGACGCCCTGACCGAGGACGAGCGCAACGAGATCGGCGCCGGCCACGGGGCATTCATGGACACCATCACGAAGTCCGGAGAGCTGATCATCACCCAAGCCCTGGCCGATCCGTCGCAGAGTGCCGTGGTGCGCATTCGCGGCGGTCAGTCGGTCGTCACCGACGGCCCGTTCCTGGAGGCAAAGGAGTTCGTCGGCGGTTTCTACCTGATCGACTGCGAGAACAAGGAACGCGCAATCGAACTGGCCGCGATGATCCCTGATGCAAGCATCGAAGGTCTGGGTGTCGAGGTTCGGCAGATCATGTTCTCCGCCGGCCCGCTCGACGCATGACGATCGATGCAGCCACCGAGAACCTGCTGCGTGACCTCACGCCGCAGGTTCTCGGTGCGCTGGTTCGTCGCTACGGGCAGTTCGAAGAGTGCGAGGACGCCGTTCAAGAGGCGGTCCTGGAAGCCACGCTGAAATGGCCGAGCGAGCTACCCGCCAACCCGCGCGGCTGGCTGATCACCGTCGCATCGCGACGCCTGATCGACCACATTCGAAGCGACCATGCGCGCAAGGCTCGTGAGCTGACAGTGTCCTTCGAGAACACCACCGATGACAGCGAGGTCGCGGCCGCTGACGACACGCTGACGCTGCTGTATCTGTGTTGCCACCCTGCATTGACGCCAGCATCGCAAACGGCATTGACCCTGCGCGCGGTGGGCGGTCTGACAACCGCGGAGATCGCGCACGCGTTCCTCGTTCCCGAGGGCACCATGGCGGCGCGAATCAGTCGAGCCAAACAGAGCATCAAAGCTGCGGGCAGCCAGTTCAGCATGCCCGCACCCGTTGAACTCCACGACCGTCTCAGCGCCGTGCTTCACACGCTCTATCTCATTTTCAACGAGGGGTACACCGCGTCGTCCGGTGCAGACCTGCATCGTGGCGAGCTCACTCGTGATGCGATCCGGCTCACCCGCATGGTGCACCGCCAGCTGCCAGCCGATGGCGAAGTCGCGGGCCTGCTGGCGCTCATGTTGCTTACCGACTCACGACGTACCACTCGAACTACTGCGAGCGGCGACCTGATCCCCTTGGCCGAGCAGGACCGTACCCAGTGGGACAAAACCCTTATTGGCGAGGCGAATTCTCTCCTCGAAGCGGCCATGGCACGTTCGCCGCTCGGCCCGTATCAGCTACAGGCGGCCATCGCTGCGACGCATGCCGACGCGCAAAGTGCCGAAGACACCAACTGGCAACAGGTGCACGTTCTCTACAAGATCCTGGAACGCATCGCACCGAATCCGATGGTGACTCTCAATCGCGCGGTCGCACTGGCGCAGACGGCCGGGCCCGCCGCAGCCCTCGACCTACTCACCGAGCTCGAGGCCGATCCGCGCATGGAGAACCACCACCGCCTGCACGCTGTGCGCGCCCATTTGCTGGAGATGTCAGGTGACGCGCCCTCAGCCCGGGAGCAGTACAAGCTCGCCGCGCGCGGAACCGCCAGCATGACCGAGCGGCGCTACCTCGAATCCCGCGCCAGCGCGCCGGTGCCCCCGGTCGGAGTCGAACCGACACTGAAACCCTTTTAAGGGGTTCGCCTCTGCCTGTTGGGCTACGGGGGCCAACACCAATTCGAGAACAGAACTATTCGGGGGCTGCGGACTGCTCCTCCGCAGCCGGCGCCTTCTTGGCGGGGCCTACCTTCTTGGCCCGGGCCGGCTTCTTCGCGGGCGCTGACGCAGCCGCGGGCGCTGCCGCAGCCGCTGACGCTTTCGGCGGCGCCTTCTCGCCTGGCGGTAGCTCGGGCTTGGTCGCGAGCGCGAACTCCTGACGCGGATTTTGCAACGCACCCAAAGACACGATCTCGCGCTTGAAGAACAACGCGAGAGTCCAGTCGGCGGCAACCCGTACCTTGCGGTTGAACGTCGGCACCCGCGACAAGTGGTACGTGCGGTGCGCGAACCATGCGAGCCAGCCACGCAGCTTGATGCTCACGCCAGCGAACTTGAGTTGCGCGACACCCTTGTGCAGCCCAAGACTCGCGACCGACCCGATGTAGGCGTGCCGATACTCCATCGGTTCGCCACCACGTAACACCGCGACGATGTTGTCGCCGAGCCGACGCGCTTGCCGCACCGCATGTTGCGCACTCGGCCCGGTCAGCTGCCCGGGATTCGTCAGGTCTGGGATCGCCGCGCTGTCACCCGCGCACCACGCGTCGTCGACACCTTCGATGCGCAGGTACGGGGTGCCCTTGAGCCGGCCCTTGTCATCGAGCGCAAAGTCGGTCTCTGCCACGAGCGGGTTGGGCTTCACACCCGCGGTCCACACCAAGGTATCTGCCTCGAACTCGTCGCCGTCCGACAAGACAATCTGATGCCGCTCAGCCGAGTTCAACCTGGTGCCGAGCCGCACCTCGATGTTGCGGCGAAGCAGTTCGTTGACCGTGTACACACCCATCTCGCGACTGACTTCGGGCAGGATCCGATCGCTCGCCTCGACGAGCACCCAACGCATGTCAGAGGGATCCACACCGTCGTACGACTTGCATGCGTCGCGCGCCATGTCCTCGAGTTCGGCCATCGCTTCGACGCCCGCATAACCGCCGCCGACGAAGACGAAAGTCAGCGCGCGTTTGCGAACGGCGAGATCGGCCGTTGACGCCGCGATGTCGAGCCTCGACAGCACGTGGTTGCGCAAGAAAATCGCTTCGCCGACCGTCTTGAATCCGATGCCATTCTCCGCGAGACCAGGGATCGGCAACGTCCGTGCGATCGAGCCCGGCGCGACCACGATGATGTCGTAAGAGATCTCGACCGATCGGCCCGCGTTCGGCAAAAACGTCACCACTCGACGTCCATGCTCGATGCGCGTGACCCGACCATTCAGGATCTGCGCGTGCGGCAAAACACGACGCAACGGGACGACGACGTGCCGGGGCTCGAGGTTGCCGGCCGCAGCTTCGGGCAGGAACGGCTGGTACGTCATGTACGAGAGCGGATCGATGACCGTGACCATCGCCTCGTCGCGGCGTAACCGACTGCCCAGCCGCAGCGCCGTGTACATGCCGACGTAGCCGCCGCCGACGATCAGGATGTGCGGCCTCTGACGCTCTGTCATGCCTGCGAGCCTATCTGGGCGACCGATTTCGCCAGTTCGAGCACGTCATCGAGCATGCTCTCGGTGAGCTTCCCGGTGAAGGTGTTCTGCTGGCTCGGGTGGTAGCAGCCGATCAGCGAGATTTCGCGGCCGCCGGCGTCCGAGAGATCGACACGCGCGCCGTGGCCGAAGCGCGGCAGCGGCCTGGGCAACACGTACCCCGCGGCGGCCAGATTCGGCAGCAGCGCCTGCCAGCCGAAACCGCCCAGAACCACGATTACCTTCAGCGTCGGGGCAAGCAGCTCGAGCTCGCGGACCAGCCAGGGCCGGCAGGTGTCGCGCTCCTCGATCGTCGGCTTGTTCGCGGGCGGGGCACAGCGAACGGCAGCAACCATGCGGACGTCGAACAGCTGCTGTCCGTCGTCGGCGTGAACGCTCGTGGGTTGCGCGGCGAGACCCGCCCGGTACAGCGCGGCGAACAGCCAGTCGCCGCTGCGGTCGCCGGTGAAAATGCGGCCGGTGCGGTTGCCGCCGTGGGCAGCCGGGGCCAGCCCGACGATGGCGATCCGGGCCCGCTCGTCGCCCCAACCGGGAATCGGACGGCCCCAATACGGCTCGTCCGCGAACGACCGTCTTTTGACGTGAGCGACCTCTTCGCGCCAGGCCACGAGGCGCGGACACGCGCGGCAAGTCGTGCTGTCGGCGCTCAGTTCGTCGAGCGTACGGGCCGCGGCCGCGTGGCGTTGCACATCGTCAGCGCTCTCCGCCGGCCTCGCCATCAGCCTCCCTCCCGCGCACGGCGTTCTCCGCCCACCCGCGTGATCATCGCGCACGGGGCGCATTCATCCCGACGTTGGGCCGGATGCGCTAACCGATTGCGGCGATCGCGGTAACAGTCCACCTGCTTAGCCGATGAGGCGGCCGGGTTCTCGTGGCGATAACACGAGTACGCCGCAATTAGCGGCAGCGCCAAGGGGGACTACGCCATGTCAAGACAGGCCAGCCGAATCGTGCTCGCGGCGGCCGCGATCGTCGCGGTAACCATTCCCCTCACTGGCACCGCCTCGGCGATGAGCTATGACCGCCACCAAGTCGCGCGAACCGCGATCACCGTGCGCGCAACGCAAGGCCACCTCTCGATGGCACGTACCGACGTGATGAAGGCGGGTGGCCAAATAACCCGCTGGCTGCCGTCCGTCAACGGATTCGTCGCCCAGGTTCCGGTCACCTCAGTCGGCGCCCTGCGCACCGCACCTGGCATCGTCAGCGTCACGGTCCAGGGTGCGCTGATCCAGGAGTAGCGCCGGTCCCGCCAGTGGCGCGATCCCCGCGTTACGAGGTGCTCGGCGACTAGCCGCCGATCGAGAACGCGATCCCGTCGAGGATGTCGTGCTCGCTCACGACGACCTCCGCAGCCCCCACCTGCTTCACGATCGTGTCGAGGATCAGCGCGCCGGCGCCGATCACGTCGACGCGTCCCGGATGCATGACCGGCATCGCTGCTCGCTGTGCGCGTGTCATCGCAAGTAGCTGCTCGGCAACCTCATGTACGTGCGCCGCTGAGATGCGCGAGTGATGAATGCGCACCGGGTCGTACTCGTGGAGTCCTAGCGCGATCGCCGCGACCGTCGTCACCGAACCGGCTAAGCCGACCAGGGTCGCGGCTGTCTTCATCGGCACGGTCTGCGCCGCGAGCTCGATCCCCGCGATGATGTCGGCCCGCGCCGCGTCGATCTGCGCCGCGGTCGGCGGATCGTCGCGCAGATGCCGTTCGGTCAGCCGCACGCATCCGATGTCGACCGAACGCGCAGCCTCGACGTCACGCCCACCCACCACGAACTCGGTCGAGCCGCCGCCGATGTCGACGACAAGGTAGGGCTGTTGCATGCCCTGGACGTCGAGCAGTTCGCGAGTAGCGCCGCTGAACGAGAGTGCAGCCTCCTCGTCGCCAGTGATCACCTCGGGATCAACTCCCAGCGCGCGCCGCACCCCGTCGACGAACGCGTCGCGGTTCGACACGTCGCGCGATGCGCTGGTGGCCACGAACCGCACCCGCTCGACGTGATGCGCTTCGATCTGTTGGGCGTAGTCGCGGCAGACCGCGAACGTACGTTCCAAAGCGTCATCGGCGAAGCGCCGGGTACGGTCGACTCCTTGGCCCAAGCGCACGATGTTCATCTCGCGGTCGACATCAACCAGCGTGCCGCGTGACGCATCAACGTCGGCGATCAGCAACCGCAGCGAGTTCGTCCCGCAGTCGATCGCAGCAACCCGCGTCATGAGACCTCGACGGTCGGGCCGGCGGAGCCGGCCTCTACACACGGGCCGGCGGAGCCGGCCTCTACACACGGGCCGGCGCTCCCCCACTGCGGCAACAACGCCAGCGCTTCGTCGCCCAACGGGTTCACCCCAGGGCCGACCGCGAGCGAGTGCGCGACCAACACATGCAGGCACTTCACCCGTGTCGGCATGCCGCCGACTCCTGGATCACCAGGCAGCCGCTCGACCGCGTCGCGCCGCGCAAGGTAGTCGCGATGTGCTGCTTCATAAGCATCGGCAAGTGCTTCGTCGGTTTGCAGGCGGCCCGACATCTCACGCATCAAACCCGCCGCCTCGAGGGTGCCGACCAAACCAGCCGCGCGCGGACACGTGAGATAGAAGAAGGTCGGAAACGGCGACCCATCGGGCAGCCGAGGCGCCGATTCAATAACGTCGGGCAGTCCGCACTCACATCGATGAACGACGCTGCGCACCGCACGCGGCGTCCGGCCTAATTGGCGTTCGACGACGGCGAGGTCAGCCGCGGTCGGCTCACCGGCGGTAACGGTAGGGATTGTCACGGACCGCGGAAGCCGGCCGCCCCGGCGGTGGCGCCGGGCGTCGCAGCAGCGGTCGGACCGGCGGTAGCGGCAGGAGCGAGGACCGGCGCCGACGCAGCGGGCGGCGAAATCAGCGCAGGTGCCAACGTCGGGCTCGGTGTCGGCTTCGGCTTGACCGGCACGTTCGCCGCTACTTGCACCGACGACCACAACCGCCCGTACCACGGCTGCGACGCGAGTGCTTGCGCAGCAGCCGCCGACGCCGACGCGACTGGTGTCGGCGACAACGTCACATAGGGCACTTGGCCAGGGAACACGTAGTGCAGCCGCTCGCGTGCCTGCTGCTCGACGTACGTCGAATTTGCCCACTGCTTCTGGGCTTTCTGCAACGCGGCGACTTGCTGCTGCTGACTGGCGATGCTGGTGTTCAGCGACGAGATTTGCGAACGTTGACTCAGCAATTCGCGCGCCGGTGCGGCGAGTGCAAGTGCGAGTGCGGCAACCACAACTGCAAGCACCGCGGCGCGCCCGGTGAAGGCCGGCTTGCGATGCCGCGCGTCGCCCGCCAACTCGCCGGCGGTCTCCTCAGCCGATCCGTCACCACTCCCGGCGTCCGCCATTGCACCGGTCGTCGCAGCAAGGCGAGCTGCATCGCCGACGTCCGGCGCAGCACCGTCGTCGGCCGGACCGCGGCGGGGCAACGTCAGCCGACCACGAATCGGGGGAACGCCGACGCGCCTGCGTAGCGCGCCGCATCGTCGAGTTCTTCCTCGATGCGCATCAGCTGGTTGTACTTCGCGATGCGCTCGCCGCGCGCCGGTGCGCCGGTCTTGATCTGGCCCGCGTTGGTCGCCACCGCGACGTCGGCGATCGTGGTGTCTTCGGTCTCACCAGACCGGTGCGAAGTCATCGTGCGGTAGCCCGCGCGATGCGCCATCTCCACGGCGTCCAACGTCTCGGTCAGTGTGCCGATCTGGTTCAGCTTCACCAGCAGCGCGTTCGCGGTGCCGGCCGCAATCCCACGCGCGATGCGAATCGGGTTGGTCACGAACAAGTCGTCGCCGACGATCTGGACCTTCGAACCAAGTGCGTCGGTGATGGCCTTCCAGCCATCCCAATCCTCTTCGTCGAGCGGGTCTTCGATCGACACCAGCGGGTAGTTCGCGACGATGTCGCTGTAGTACGCAATCAGGTCGGACGACGATTTGCTGCCGCCTTCGAACTGGTACGCGCCGTCCTTGTGGAACTCGGTGGCAGCGACGTCGAGTGCGAGTGCGATGTCGCGGCCCGGAGTGAAGCCGGCCTTCGCGATTGCCTCGAGAATCAGGTCGAGTGCTTCGCGGTTGCTGTCGAGGTTCGGCGCGAATCCGCCCTCGTCGCCGAGGCCGGTCGAGAGCCCGCGTGCCTTCAGTACTGCCTTCAACGCGTGGTAGGTCTCGGCGCCCCACCGGATTGCTTCGGTGAACGTGCCGGCACCGATCGGAGCGATCATGAATTCTTGGATGTCGACGTTGGAGTCGGCGTGCGAGCCGCCGTTGACGATGTTCATCATCGGCACCGGCAGCAGGTGCGCGTTGGGGCCGCCGAGGTAACGGAAGAGCGGCAACTCTGCGGATTCGGCGGCGGCCCTGGCCACCGCAAGTGACACACCGAGAATCGCGTTGGCACCGAGCTTGGATTTGTTCGGCGTGCCGTCGAGTTCGATCAGCTTCGCGTCGAGCAGTCGCTGCTCGCTCGCCTCGAAACCGATGACCTCGGGAGCGATGTCGTCGATGACGGCCTGCACGGCCTTCTCGACGCCCTTGCCGCCGTAGCGCTGGCCGCCGTCACGCAGTTCGACGGCCTCGAACGCGCCGGTCGACGCGCCGCTCGGAACGCCCGCGCGGGCGATCGTGCCGTCGTCGAGAAGTGCCTCGACTTCGATGGTCGGGTTGCCTCGGGAATCGAGGATTTCGCGAGCCCCGAGGGCTTCGATGGCGGCCACAGTGGTACTCCTGAGCATCGGGAAGGCGGGCCGTCAGTTTACCGGCGAGCCCAGCGCGCACCCGCCGCGACCCGCGCCCGAACCCCCATCAGCACGACGCGACAACACCTGCGCGCACAGGGTTGGTGTTGATCCTTCTGCACGTTGTATTATGAGACTAACCTCTGAGGGCAGGTTCATAATAGTGGTTGTAGATCGGAGTGTGACGCTGCCGGGGGCCGTGCTGGGCAGTGCGACCCACGTTGTTCGGCCGCGCGATCTCGGTCAGGCCTACGGGAATCCCACGAAGGAGGCCACGCGCCTGGTGCGGCAGGGCGCACTCAGACGAATCGCCACCGGCTATTACCTGGTTCCGCCACCGGACCGAATCGGAAACCCCGATTGGCGGCCGGCAGTGGAAGACCTCGCGCTGGCCCTCGCCACGACCGACTATCCGCAGAACGACGTCGCGCTGATGGGCGTCAGCGCAGCCCGGCTCCTCGGCGGGCTACCACGAGCGATATCCCTAGCTGTGATAGCAGTGCCAAGACAACGACCTCGACTGTCAACCTCCTTCGGGACCGTCGTTTTCGTGAAGCGCGACGTGTCGCAGCTCGACCGCACCCGAGCTCCGACCCGCCTGGCCCCTGGTTACATGACCGACGTCGACCAGACGGTTCTTGACCTCGCTGCCCGGCCGGATCTCGGAGATCTTCAGCCACGTGAGATCGGCGCGGTGCTTCTCGCGCTCGCGAACAAAGTCGACTGGACACATGCTCGGGAGCTTGCGATCCGCCAACACCGGGGCACCGCATACATGCGCGCGCGTTGGGCGTGCGCACCCGCAATGGACCGCGCGGTGTCCGCGTTGCCCACCCGCCGACGATTCGACGGTCGCGGTCTGCGTGCATTTCTGCCGGGCGATGACGAGTTCGACGTCGAGGTTCATGCCAGCCATGCTGAGTAGCGACGACCGCGAGCGGTGGGCGAGAGCGTTCGCCGTCTCCGATGAACAGGTCGAACGCGACCATCTCATCAGCCACGTGTTGCGTGCCGTCGCCGCAGCCGAGCCTGCGGGATTGGTGTTCTACGGCGGTACAGCGCTGTCACGCACCTACTTGCCAGACTTTCGGCTCAGCGAAGACATCGACTTCCTTGCGCGACCCCGCCACGACGTGGCTCGCCAGCTCGAGGCGCTGCTCCCTGCGGCACTGCGAATGGATTTCGGTGAGATCAGTTGGGACCCATCGCCTAGCAGCGTGCTTCGCGACACGACCCCCGCGTTGCTCAACGCGTGGAATCTTCGGGTGAAAGTGCAGATCATCGACCTTGACCACGCTCAAGCAAGATGGCCTACGGAGCGACGCGCGATCGAACTCCGATATGGGGACTTGCCCGCAACCGTCGAACTGACAGTGCCGACCGCTGTCGGATTCGCAGCGATGAAGACCGTCGCGTGGGACGACCGAGGGAGCGCGCGAGACCTCGCCGATCTCGATGCCCTTGGCCGAATCGGAGCTATCGACGGGTCTGCCGTCGAGCTGTTCGCGTTACAAACTGGCCGAGTCCTCAACCCGCACATGTTCGATACCGCTCGCGTTCCTAGCGAGGCGGCATGGCGGGGTGAACTCGCCCACCAGATGCCCGAGCCGCCCGACCGTTTGGAATGTGTGGAACGGATTCGAGCGATCTACGGCGCACTTCTCGGATGGGCAATCTAGGCGTCTGCACGTAAGGACGCGGCAGATCCTGGCGCAGGTGAAGTCTCGAGCGCTTCAGCCGCGTGAACCGCAGCGCGGTAGCGGCGCGCTGCGGCGCGCAATGCGGCTTCGGGATCGACCTTCGCGGCTCGAGCCAGCACGACGACCGCCATGAGCAGGTCGCCGATCGAGTCGGCGTCGACGACCTCCGGCTCTTCGATGACGCCAGTTACCGGGACGTCGAGGCCGGCCTTGGCGGTCCGTCCAACCAGAGCAGAAGCGAGGGCAAGAGCAGGCTGCGCCAGCGGGACGCCGTCAGCCGCCGACGTCCGCCCCTTTTCCCTTGCTTTCAACGCTTCCCAGTTCGCTTCGACGTCGCTAGCGGTGTCCGCCTTCGCCCCGGCGAAGACGTGCGGGTGCCGGCGGACGAGTTTGTCGACGATGCCGGCGGCCACGTCGTCGATGTCCCAGCCCTCTGCGTCTTGGGCGATCCGCGCATGGAAAACGACCTGTAGCAGCACGTCACCGAGCTCTTCGCGGAGCGCGGTTTCGTCGCCGTCCTCGATCGCCTCGGCCGTCTCGTAGGCCTCTTCAAGCAGGTATTTCACGAGGGTGGCGTGGGTCTGCTCGGCGTCCCACGGACACCCGCCCGGTGACCGCAACCCGTCCATAACCTCGACGAGATCGAGAAACCGCTCCCCCCGCCGTCCCGCCACGCTTGTCGTCTGGCCTTGCTCAGCCGGCGGGCGCGGCCGCGGCAGGGGCCGCTAGGGGCGAGGCGAATGCGTCACTGGCCACGACCTGGAACTGCTGCGGCTGCCACGCGCCGTAACGCGGATTGACGCTGACGCCTTCTTGGGTGGCGATCTTGCCGAGGTAGGCGGTGAGCGCGGCCGACTGCGCGGTCTGGTCCGTCTGCCCTGGGGCGACCGCGGTGATGAGCTTGTTGAGCAGCAGCGCCTGGTAGACCGCCGCGTGCAATCCGGCGAACGGGATGCCGTTCGCCTTCGCGGTCGCCTCGTCGCTGCCGTTGGTCTGGCGCTCCTGCTGAAGAAGCGCCTGGATATCCGCCTCGGAAACCGTGACGCCCTTCGTCTTTGCGGCGTCGGCGATCAGGTCGTCGCGGATGATCTGCGTCAGGCTCGTCTGCACCGCGGTCGTGCGATCGGGCAACTGGCCGGTCGTGGCATCGGGGGTCTGGGCCGTGACGGCGGCCGCGGTGTTGAGGGCGGTCACGGAGATGCGGGTGTTACCGACGGTAGCGGCGGCGCCCGGATGCTGCGGACTGCAAGCCGCGACGGCCAGCGCTATTACCGCCAGCGCGGGGACGCCGGTAGCCGTGCGCGCGAAGCTCTTGCGGGACACCGATGTCCTTCCGTCACTGCGGCTGGCTGTTCTGCTGTGGCCCATTGTCGCGGGAGCGGCGCCGACATGTGAAGCCGGGTCCCCAGGGTGCCTCCTGCCTGCCGAGACGCCGCGGCTCCCGCGCCACCGAGTCCTCACAGATACAGGTTCAGTCGCCCTCTGGGCTTCCCGCTCCTCACACATTCAGCTCGTTTGGTGCCGGCCGAGCTGCATTTGTGAGGAGCCGAGCTGTCTCTCTGAGGATTCGACCAAGGCGGACGGCGGGGTGCGAGCGCGGTGAGCGCGGGCGCGCGAGGGGGCAGCGCGACGTTGAAATCACCCGGACATGCAGAAGGGCGCCTGGCCGAAGCCGGGCGCCCTTCTGTGCAAAGACTAGAGACTTAGTGCTGGACTCCACGGCGCCTGCGCGTCGCGACCGTCATGGCCGTACCACCAGCGACGAGCGCAGCACCGACGGCGACGAGCGCCATCGTGTCGAGACCGGTGAAAGGCAGGCTGGCCGACGGTGTTGCCACGGTCGGAGCCGGCTTGGTCACAACTTCGCCGAGCACTGCAACGGGTGTGACCGCAGGAGTAATCGCGGTCTGCGTGGTGACGGGCGGCGCGGGCGGGTACGTGGCGGTGGCCGCCATCGCAACGCCGGTGCCCATTAGTACGGTGACGCCTGTCATGCCCCCCACGACAAGTGCCCGAGCTGCGTTCTTCATTCGTACCCCCCAGAAAATACTGCCCCGATGATTCTCACTTACACACTGCGATGAAGTTACTGAGAGTAGTCAGGAACCGTCAATCATCCGTTCGGTTGAGCGGTACACACCGTTCCGTCAGTCACGTTCCCCTGAACGCTCGTGGCAACCGTAGATGCTTCCGGCTCAGTCAAAATCTTGGTGATTTCGCTGACTCCGTTACCCGCGGTCAACTGTACTGCCACGATCATGGTCGTTGTCCGAGGAACGTCAATTACGCCACGAATTAGTCTCCAACCACCCTCCATTTGCGCCGAAAACGGCGAAGACTTGCCCCCCGCAGTCACCGACTTCACGCCCCAGGCAGGCGCCAGATACAGCGAGTAGGACAACCGCATCGTGGTGATGTCGAGTCCGGTGATGTGCGTACCGGCGTACCAGGGGATGTCGGACGGCGCGGAGCTACGCAGCGTGATCGTCAACTGCGGTCCAGGGCTGCAGACGTTCGTCGCCGTGACGCTCGTGTCCAGATAGGCGCCGAGTTTCGAGCCGTCGAGGCTGTTCAGGGCGAATCGCACGGTGTTCGCGGCATCCGGCGCCGTTGGTGAGCCGAGGTCGCCACCAACGCCCATCGTCACCCACTTGGCTTCTGACGTCGGGTCGGAGCTCCAGACCTCGAGGTCACCGGTGCCGGCGCTCTGCGCGATCTTTCGACCGAGGGCACCCACCGCGTACCCCGGCTTCGTCATGCGCGCGAACACGGCCCGGGTGACCTCGCCGAGGAACGCGATGCGCGGCGCTTGGTCGGCGCCCGGGTACGTGTAGTACTCCTGCTTCTGCAAGATGTCGGAGGCATTCGTCGCGTTAAGCGTCGTCCCGTTGGACGTCTTGACGGATCCGATCGCGCTCAGCATGTGACCGAGCGCGACGGGGTCGATCGAGACGACGGCGTCGGGGACGGCGCCCAGCCCCGGCCCCGTGCTCCACGACTTGCTGAAGATCTGCGCGGCGTCGGGGAACGAGGCCGACAGGTTGAAGTTCTGGGGCAGCGCGATGTCGGGTCCGTAAATGGCCGGGACGTCGGGGCTCACACCCGGCGGCACCACGGGCACCTTGGCCAGCGAGTCGAGCGACCCGAACGCGATGAGAGAGATCGAACCCTTGTCCGTGCGCAACTCGCCCCACGCTCCAATGAGGCCACCGGTGCCACGCTCCTCGGCCGGGGTCTGGAACATCAGCAGAATCGTGCGCGGCTTGTCCTGGCCGAGCAGTTGAGGGGCGACGCTCGAGAGCGCCGAGAGGTCGGTCACCTGCGTGGTGGCTCGGGTGAGCTTCGCCTGCGCGCTACTGACGCGGCGCCGCACGAACCCGAGGAGGCCGCTGGTGTGCAACCCCGCGACGTCCGCATTCGCCTTGTCGACCGCGGCGACAGAAGCCGCGATCACCGGACCGTCCTGGCCCAGCGCAGTGAGCAGGTTGCTCACCCCTGCGTTGTTGGAGGCCGCGATCGTGAACGTGTGCGATTTGCTCAGCGGCACGAGAGCGCCGTTCACGATCCGCGACAGCGACTGTGCGACGACAGATGTGGCCCGCAGGTTGCGGCCGACGAACGGGACGTGACCGGCTGCCACCCAGATCGGGTCATGCGAGGCGGACGACGCATCAGTGGCGTCTCCTTGGAGGCGCGCCGCATCAGGGGCGAAGGCAGTGAAGTGCCCAGAGCCGAGGTCGGTGCGAAGGTATGCGACGTCCACTTCGGAGCGCGAAATCGCGCGGTCGAGCTCCCAGGCTTTGAAGCCAATCCAGCCGAAGACGCACACCACCAGCAGAACCGCGCCGCCTATTACCCACTTGGTACGAGAAATCCGCCGCCAGCGCGGCCGGTCATCGACGACGACCGGCTCGGCCCACCGGGGTTTTACCCAAGAGTCATCATCGGGACCGGTCGAGTCGACGGACTCAGCCGGGTCAACCGGCTCGTCCTCGGAGGACTCAGCCTTATCGGCCGCGGAGTCTTCGGGCACGTCAGGCTCGTCGGAGTCAGCGTGGTCGGCCGGACCCTCTGGGTCGACGCGATCCCCCGTCACAGACTCCTCCTCCCCACGCCCGCAGGATTCCTCACAGCATCACTGTGCGGGTTGACCGGCAGGCAGCAACTCGCGGACGAGTGCGCCTGCCCAATGCAAGAGCGGGACGTCGCGCAGTGGCTGCGCCCCAAACCGTCCCGGTGCATCCGTCGGCCGTGGAACCATAATCGTGGCAATTGGCTCCTTGACGATGCTTTTCGGGAAAAGCCGCTGGAGCCGCAAAACCTGGGATTCCCGAAGGGTGACCGGCGAAAACCGGATCTGGTTCCCCTGGAGAACGACCTCGGTGATCCCGTACGGCCGTAACTCGACGCGCAGTTTCGCGACCTCGAGCAGGTTGCTCACCGGCTCCGGTAGTGGGCCGTAGCGGTCAGCTAATTCCTCGCGGACGGCGTCGACGTCCGCCACTGTTGTTGCTTCGGCCATCGCCCGGTACGCAGCCAGTCGTAGCCGCTCGCCGTCGATGTACTCGTGTGGGATGTGCGCATCGACGGGCAGGTCGATTCTGACGTCGGCGAGCTCCTGCGAGCTTTCGCCCTTGAAGTCGGCAACTGCCTCGCCGACGAGCCGCACGTACAGGTCGAAGCCGACCGCCGCGATGTGTCCGGACTGCTCGCCGCCGAGCAGGTTGCCGGCGCCGCGAATCTCGAGGTCTTTCATCGCGATCGCGATGCCGGCACCGAGGTCGGAGTTCTGCGCGATCGTCGCCAGCCGATCGTGCGCAGTTTCGGTCAGTGGCCGTTCGACCGGATACAGGAAGTACGCGTACGCGCGTTCGCTGCCACGACCCACGCGACCACGCAGCTGATGCAGTTGCGAGAGACCGAGCAGATCGGCGCGTTCAAGAATCAGCGTGTTTGCATTAGGGATGTCGAGCCCCGACTCGACAATCGTGGTGCACACCAAGACGTCGTAGTCGCGTTCCCAGAAGCCGACCATGACCTGCTCAAGGGTGTCCTCGTTCATCTGGCCGTGGGCAACGGCGATGCGCGCTTCCGGCACGAGGTCTCGCAGACGTGACGCCGCCCGATCGATCGACTCGACCCTGTTGTGCACGTAGAAGACCTGGCCTTCGCGCAACAACTCGCGGCGAATCGCGGCACTGACCTGGCGTTCGTCGTAGCCGCCGACGAACGTCAGCACCGGGTGCCGCTCCTCGGGCGGTGTCTGGATGACGGACATCTCGCGAATACCGGTGATCGCCATTTCCAGCGTCCTTGGGATCGGTGTCGCCGACATCGCGAGCACGTCGACGTTGGTGCGCAACTGCTTGAGGCGCTCCTTGTGTTCGACGCCGAATCGCTGTTCCTCGTCGATCACGACAAGTCCGAGGTTCTTGAAGTGCGTACTGCCGGCGATCAGTCGATGCGTGCCGATGACCACGTCGACGCTGCCATCGGCAACGCCGGCCATGATCGCCTGTTCCTCCTTGGGCGAGTTGAACCTAGAAACCGGCCGCACGACAACAGGGAAGTTGGCGAACCGCTCCGAGAACGTCGCGAAGTGCTGCTGCACAAGCAACGTCGTCGGGCACAACACAGCCGCCTGCTTGCCGTCTTGCACGGCCTTGAACACTGCGCGAACAGCTATCTCGGTCTTGCCGTAGCCGACGTCGCCGCAGATGAGCCGGTCCATCGGGATCGGCAATTCCATGTCTGCTTTGACTTCGTCGATCGTGCGCAACTGGTCCGGCGTTTCAACGTACGGAAACGCCTCTTCGAGTTCGCGCTGCCACGGCGTATCAGGCCCGAACGCGTAACCGGGCGCGGCTGTGCGCGCACTGTAGAGCCGGATCAACTCGGCTGCGATTTCCTTGACTGCCTTGCGTGCCCGACCCTTGCGTTTTGCCCAGTCGGAGCCGCCCATGCGATCGAGCGTCGGATTTTCGCCGCCGACGTAACGGGTGACCTGATCGAGTGCGTCAGTCGGGGCATACAAACGGTCGCCGGGTTGGCCGCGCTTGCTCGGCGCGTACTCGATAACCAGGTATTCGCGCGTCGCGCCGGCGACCGTGCGCTGCACCATTTCGATGAAGCGCCCGACACCGTGTTGCTCGTGCACAACAAGATCGCCCGGCTGCAACTGCATCGGATCGATCGACCGCTTGCGCCGGCTCGGCAGCTTCGCCAGATCACGGGTCGAGGTGCGCGTACCGAACACGTCGTTCTCGGTAAGTAGCACGAGTTTCGGCGCACGCGCCTCGAAACCGGCATCCAAGACACCACACGAGACGACGACAGCACCCGGTTCGGGAATGCCCAGCAATTCGAACTCGAGACGAGCCGCGACGCCCTCGCCACGCAGCACCTCGGCGATGCGTTGCGCGGGACCATGACCGGCCGTCGTGAACAGCACCCGCCACCCGTCGGCGAGCCATCCCTTGACGTCCGCCACCACCGCCTGGGTGTCGCCGCGGTACGCCTCCGCCGCGACCGCATCGATGACCAGCACATCGCCGTCCGCCTCGATGTCTGAAGCGTCTGAAGCAGCAAGCTCAGCAGTCGCCGCGAGTGGCGACACCGACCACCACCCGAGTCCAAGCGAAAGAGCATGAGCGCGGACGTCGGCCAGTGGCCGTAACGCGGCCGAGCTCAGGTCGATCGGGGCTTTGCCTCCGGACGCCGCACCTGCCCACGCGGCCTGCAAAAACTCCT
Organism: Acidothermaceae bacterium; assembly: GCA_036501485.1. Lineage (GTDB taxonomy): Bacteria > Actinomycetota > Actinomycetes > Acidothermales > Acidothermaceae > PALSA-607. The sequence goes on from DASYAG010000099.1 coordinate 18,804, forward strand.
CGCCGGTACGTAAAACCTCAGCCGCGCGAGCACGCACGCGCTCGGGATCGCAGAGCAGCACCACAGTGTCG
>DASYAG010000100.1:0-12955 GCA_036501485.1 Acidothermaceae bacterium
AGGGGCTCAAAGAACGTCGGGTACTCGGCCACTGGCAGTGCGTTCGGGATAAGGAGCACGTCACCGTAGTTCGAGGTGTTCATTCTGGTCTTGACGTCGCCCTCGTAGTTGGTGATGCCCTGGAAGGTCACCTTCACGTTGGGATAGATCTTGTTGAAGTCGGCTGCGTACTTCGCCATCGTCCCGTCTGCAGTCAGGTCCGTGCGGTTGGTCAAGACCGTGATGCTGCCCGAGACGGTTGTCGGCACCGTCGAGCCACTGGCCGCGGCGGGGGAGCTTGCGGCAGATGCCGCTGGAGCGCTGGCCGCCGTCGACGCGGCTGCCGGGGGAGCCGCGGTGCTTGCAGCGGCCGTAGTGGCGGCGCTGGTTGGGGGTGTGCTTGTCGAGCTCGCGGCGGTCCCCTTGCTGCTGCTGCACGCCGCCACGAGCGACGCAACAACGAGCAGCACCCCCACTGAGGTCTTCTTCACACTGACCATCTCCATTTCCATTCGCAATCGCCCGCCAATGCCGCGGGAAGGCCCAGTGGGATTAAGCGTTTTAGTAGTCGAACGTGCGCCACGGTAGAGACGTCGTGCACAGCGGTCAAGGTCAGCGTGGCTTTCGAGTGCTAGTCGATACGCAACCGTTACCAGCCCTTGCGCATCGGTTACTAAACCAGTTAAGTAAACCTGTCATCCGGGGTGCGGCGGGCGGTGTCAGGGAGAGGTGAACGATGACCCGAACGGCAGGCGGCGGTGCTAACTTCTCGTTCCGTGAAGGGTGAAGTGAAGCGGCCCACGATCGCTGACGTGGCACGCGAAGCGGGCGTCTCGCAAGCCTCGGTTTCGTTCGCACTCAACGGTCAGCGCGGCGTGTCCGAATCGACGCGTCGCCGGGTGATTGCGGTCGCCAAGGAGATCGGCTGGAACCCGAACGGTGCCGCGCGCGCCTTGTCCGGGGCGGCGAGCAACACCATCGGTATCGCGCTGCGCCGGCCGGCCCGCATCCTTGGCATCGAGCCGTTCTTCATGGAGTTGATCAGTGGCGTCGAGGCAGAGCTTTCAACCCGGTCGTACGCACTGACCCTGCAGGTCGTTGCCGATCAAGCGGCCGAGCTTGCGGTCTACCGGCGGTGGTGGGGTGAGCGTCGAGTCGACGGCGTTCTCGTCTGCGACCTGCGGGTCGATGACCCACGAATCCACGTTCTTGAGGAGCTTTCGCTGCCCACGGTCGTTCTCGGCGCAGCAGCGGGGAGCCGCAGCCTGGGCAATGTGTGGTCCGACGACGCCGCGGCGATCGTCGAGGCGGTGGAGTACCTTGCCGCGCTCGGGCACCGCCGAATCGCTCGGGTCGGCGGTCTTCCCGAACTCCTGCATACCGCGATCCGCACCGACGCCTTTGCGGAATCGTGTAGACGCATGGGCGTTGAGGCGGCGGTCACGATCTCGTCCGACTACACGGGCGAGGAGGGTGCGCGTGCGACCCGCCGGCTGCTGAGCTCAGCTGACCGACCAACCGCGGTGATCTACGACAACGACATCATGGCCGTCGCGGGCCTGGGTGTTGCCCACGAGATGGGCCTGTCCGTACCGGGCGACGTGTCGCTGGTGGCATGGGACGACTCGCCGCTGTGTCAACTTGTGCATCCGGCCCTGACCGCGTTGTCTCGCGACATTCCTGGGTACGGCGCGATTGCTGCTCGGCAATTGTTGTCGGTGATCGCCGGCTCGTCGGCGGAGTCGATACAAGACGATGCGCCGCACCTGGTGACACGCGGCAGCACGGCGGCGCCCTCACCGAAGGCCGCACCGAAGCCCGCACCGAAGCCCGCACCAAAGCCCGCACCTACGAAGACCGCGGTAGGCAAGCGCTCCGCCAGACCGCCGCGCGCTGCTACTTCTCCGCGTACGTCTTGACTGCGGCGAGGGTTGGCGTATTGGCGCCCCTCGCCGTCCGTCTGCTACCGGCTCGAAAGCTGAGCCAGCCAGCGTTCTATCGTGAAACCGTGACCGAACAGAGCGAGCCGGCCGGATTCTTCGCCGCAGCATCTGACGCTCCGCGCGAGCTTCGACCGGTCGTCGTACTGCTCGTGCTGAACCTCACCGTGTCGATCATCTTGACGATCGCGACGCTGCTGACCAGGCACAGCATCGTCAACTACCAGCTCGACCACCGGCACATCACCGACCCCTCCCAACGGCAGACGCTGCGTGACAGCTACACAGCTGGCATCGTGATTCGCGCGGTCGTCAATGTCGTGGTCAGCGTCGTCTACGTGTTCCTGGTCCGCGCGCTCTTCCGCGGCCGACGATGGGCCTACCGGCGAGTGGTCTTAATTTCCGGCATCGGCATCGTCGGCCTCGTGATCCTTCAGTTCAGCCCGTATCCGACCTGGATGCGCGTCGAACAGCTCTTGCAGGCGGTCATCCTCGCCGGCCTCCTTTGGTTCGTGCTCCGTCCGGGGGTTCGCGCCCACTTCGCGGTGGGGCTTCCCGGTCGGGATCAGGGACGTTTTAGCCGGAAATAGGGGCGCAGTTTGATCTTGTGGCTAGGGTCCGCCTAAGCCCGCCTAAGGCGGTCTAAGACATCCGGCCCGGCCTAAGCCGTGGCTCTCCAATCCGGCGTCCCAAGATAGGGATTCCTTCGGATGTAGCGCCCTACCTCACCCGCGCATTGTTGATCTCGCCAGCAACGAGAACAACAGAGGAGAGCGATTCCGATGCTTGAACACTTCGCCGATGCAGAGGTCGCCTACCGTCGCGGACAGATCCATCGCAGTGGTCGCCCGAGCCGTCGGACTGCCGGCCCGAGCCTGATTCAGCGGTACCGGGACGCGCGCCGCCTTCGCCGCAACCCCGTTCGCGGCGCGTCGCGGTACGAGTCTGACGGCCCGCTCACCCGCCGGGTCGAGGACTACTGGCTCCGCGCCGCAACGCACCACTGAGCCCGCCCAACACGGAGCCCTACGACGGCACGCAGTCCCATGCCAACACCGAGCCCCGCGTCAGCACTGAGCGCCGCATCACTGAACCGGGAAACTTGGTGGACGTGTCCGTCATGATGGCAAGCGTGCCTCTCGACACGCGTGCGACGCCGCTGATCGGGCGAGTCCCTGAACTTGCAGCCTTGTGCGAGCTCGTCGGTCTCGGCCGGACCGCCGGTGGCGGGGTCGTACTCGGCGGCGACGCAGGTGCCGGCAAGAGCCGTCTCGTCGCCGAGTTGAGCGCTCGAGCCAGCTCCCAGGGTTGGCGAGTGCTGGTCGGGCACTGCCTTGATTTCGGCGATGGTTCGCCGCCGTACCTTCCCTTCAGTGAGGCGCTCGGTCGACTTGCGGCCGACAGCCCGGCGCAGGCGGAGTCGCTGCTCGCCGCGAGCCCGTCGATCGCGCGGCTGCTCCCATCGCAACGCCTGCTTACCGAGTCAGAACACGTGATGGAACCAACCAGGCGCACAGCGCTGTACGACGCGTTGCATGGCGCACTGACCCAACTCAGCCTCGAGACACCGCTGCTGCTGATCATCGAAGACGTCCACTGGGCGGATCAGTCGACCCGCGACCTGCTGCGCTTCCTGTTCGCGCGACAGTTCACCTCGCCAACCGCGATCCTCGCGACTTACCGCAGCGACGACCTGCACCGCAGCCACCCGCTCAGGGCGGCGCTGGCCGAGTGGAGTCGCCTAGCAGGGGTCTCGCGGCTGCAGCTCGGCCCGCTGACCGACGCAGAGTCGCGGCTACTGATCCGCGCACTGCACGGCGAACCTATCCCCGAGACCGAGCAGTTGCGGATTCTCGCCCGCGCCGAAGGCAACCCGTTCTTCATCGAGGAGCTTGTCGCGGCCGCAACAGTGGGCGGTGCGCTGCCGACTGATCTCGCCGACCTCCTGCTGGTGCGTTTGGAACAGATCGGCGACGACGGAAGGCTCGTCGTCCGAGCTGCGTCAGTCGCCGGTCGTCGCATCTCGCATGAACTACTGGCGTGCGGCGCCGAGCTCGACAACGCAGCGCTTGACGCCGCGGTGCGGGCAGCGGTCGAGGCGAACATCCTTGTGCAGCTCGGTGATGACGGATACGGCTTTCGGCACGCGTTGCTGGCCGAGGCGGTCTACCAGGACCTGCTGCCTGGCGAGCGAGTCAGGCTGCACGCGGCATACGCGGCTGCTCTCGCGAGTCATCAGGTTGAAGGCTCGGCGGCCGAGCTTTCTCGCCACGCACGCGCATCACACGACCTCATTACTGCCACCCACGCCAGCATCGAGGCGGGTTCCGAAGCGATGATGGTCGGCGGTCCCGAGGACGCGTTGCATCACTACGAGATCGCGCTCGAGCTGCTCGGTGACCCGCATGTTGCGGCAGGCGTAGCTGCCGAACCGGACGCACCAAACAGGGTCACCCTCGTCGTCCGGGCAAGCATGGCTGCCGCAGCGGCCGGCCACCCGTACCGTGCGATTGCGCTGTCGCAGGACGAGCTTGCGGCGCTGCCTGCCGACGCCCCAAAGCTCGACCGCGTTCGGTTGATCCACTCGATGGTCTCGACGGCGCTGATTCTTGACACGAACCTCGACCTGCTCGCCATGACCACTGAGGCTGTGCAGCTGATGGCCGACGAGCCGCCGAGCATGATGCGCGCGCAGATTCTCACTATCCACGCGCGCGCCAATGCCGACCGGGCCCGTGATGACGAAGCGATTCGCTGGGCTACCGAGGCACTCACGATGTCGCAGTCGTTGCGCCTTCCTGCTGTTGCGACCGATGCGACGTTGCTGCTCGCCCGTCTCGACGAACGCGCCGGAAATCCCGACGCGGCGAAGGCCGCGATGACCACAGCTATCGCCGAGGCTGCCGCCGCGGGCGAACAGATGGCCGAGCTTCGCGGCCTCTACAACCTTGCCACCCTCGACTTCGGTCAGGGTCGACTTGCCGAGGCACTGGCGTTGTACCAACAGGCTGCTGCCAAGGCTCGCGACAAAGGCCGGCCGTGGGCGCAGTACGGCCTCGAGGCCACCGTGATCGGCGCGTTAGTCGCGTGTGTCGCCGGCAATTGGGATCTTGCCGAACAGATCATCGACTCCACTGGGCAGAACCCGCCCGAGCAGGCTCAGACGATGCTCGACGCCGTTGCTGTCGAGATTGCCGCCGGTCGAGGCGAGATCAGCTGGCTGGACGCCTTGCCTCGACTCCGAACCTGGTGGTTGCGCGACGGGTTGATCGCCATCACCAGCGGCGGCGCTGCGATCGAGCTCTTTGGTTACATCGGCGACATCGACGCGGCGACCGCTGCCTACGACGAGGTCGTCGCCAGCGTCTCCCGCGTCTGGCACGGGAACCGTTTCGGGGCGCGCGTCCGGCTAGCCGCGCTGTTGCTCGGTCAGCTCGCAAACGCGGCGGTTTCGGCTACGGCCACCGAGCGTGAACAGTTGGTGCGCCGGGGCGACGAGCTTGCGAAGTCAGTTGCAGAGGTCGTTGCGTCGATCCGTCACAACGGGCCGGAAGGTCGGGCCTGGGCCTGTCGTGCAGCTGCCGAGCACGCACGTCTGCACTGGTTGGGCGGCGGTGCCGACTCCACCCCCGAGGCGAGCTTGATTGAAGCCTGGCAGCGGTCTGTTGACGGGTTCGCCGCGTTCGGTCATGTGTATGAGACCGCGCGATCGAGGGTGCGGTTGGCTGCTGTACAGAGCGCCGCCGGCTCGCTTGCAGAGGCGAAAGCGGGGATCGCGGCGGCACGCGAGGTCGCCGAACGACTCGGTGCCCAGCCGTTGTTGCGCGAGCTTCGCGGGCTGACCGGCTACGACGGCGCCGCGTCGCGACCTGCCGTCAAACGGGAGTCGCAAGCGCTGACCCTGCGCGAGCATGAAGTGCTGACGCTGGTCGCGACCGGCCGCAGCAACCGCGATATCGGTCAACAACTTTTCATCAGCGCTAAAACGGTCAGTGTGCACATCTCCAACGTGCTTGCCAAGCTCGAGGCAACGAGCCGCACCGAGGCAGTGGCCGTCGCCCGCCGTCGCGGGCTCCTCGGCTGAGCGTCACGATGACGATGCCCGACCCGCATGTATTCGCCAGCCGCTGGCGTGCTCTGTGGAACGCGCATGACCTCGAGGGACTGCTCGCGCATTTCACCGATGACGTGGTTTTCACTTCGCCGGTAGCCAGCCGCATTCTGGGTGGTGACGGCATCGTCCGTGGCAAGCCTGCGCTGCGCGCGTACTGGCAGCGAGGGATCGAGCTGATTCCCGACCTGCGGTTCGAGGTGATCGACGTCTACGCCGGCGTCGACACGCTGGTCATCAACTACCGCAATCAAGTTGGTGGTCGGGTGTGCGAGGTGCTCAGGTCCGTCGGTGACCTCGTCGTTGAAGGTCATGGCACCTACCTGGTCGCTTAGACCATCACGCGACAACCGAGTTCTGTATCGCCCAGAGCATTGCGGCCGCCCGGCTGGAGACCCCGATCTTGCCGTACACGTGCTGGATGTGGTGGTCGGCCGTTTTGGGCGAGATGAAGAGTTGGGTGGCGATCTCGCCTGTCGTGAGTCCGCGGGCGGCCAAGCGCAGCACCTCGACTTCTCGAGGTGTCAGCCCGTGAGCGTTCTTGGGCGCAGCGGTGATGAAGCCGTTCCGGTCGCCGTGGCCGGCCGCATCGAGAACGGCGCTGGTCGTGCGCTTATCGAGTACCCCGCTTGCGACCATGCGGCGAAGCTCGGCAGCGGCGGCGTCATTTGAAAAGGCCGGCCGATCTGCGCGGTCAGTGGTGAGGCCGACATAGATGTCGGTGGTGGCCAGGATCTGCCCGCAGGTGCTGACGGCACCGGATCGCACCCGCTTGTGATACCCAGACCCGTTCGCCTTCTCATGATGCGCGGCGGCGATCGGATTCAGCGCAGCGAGAGCTGGCGCTCGGCGCAGCATCTGCTCGGTGAGCATGGGATGCACTTCGACTCGGTCGAACTCTGCGCGGGTGAGCGCACCGGACTTGTCCAAGATGGAGTTCGAGATCGCCGTCGTGCCGAACTCGTGGACTAACGCCGCTCGGCGCAATGTCGTGATCTCGTCTTCGGAGCAGCCAAGGTGCGCTGCCGCATCGGCACTGAGCTGTGCGCATCGACGGCTGTGACCGGCCATGTAGGGCGACTTCAAGTCGATGAAGTCTGCCGCGACCTCAAGCGCATTGTCGAGGTCGGCGTCTTCGAGAATCCGTCGCGGCCTCGGTTCGAGGCTGAGCACCGCATCCCACGGATCCGTCTTTCCCAGTCGCTCGAAATAGCCCGCGCCGTTCGTGGAAAATAGATCGGCCAGCTCGGGGTCGTAGGTGCGATCACGACGCTCACGTACGGCGTCCAGCGCTTGCTCGGGTGAGAAGTGACGAGCGAGCGCCTCCATGTCGTGACTGAGATGCACAACGCGCATCGCGAGCGGAATCTCTTCGCCTTTCGCGCCGGCCGGAAAGCCGTTCCCATTCCAGCGCTCGAAGGTGAAGCGCAGTGCGTCGCGTACGTCATCGCCCATGTCGAGTCGACGCACGAGCATGTCGCCGACTTCGCATCCTGACGCGAAGTTGTGAACCGCCCAGTCGTGTGCGCCGGCTTTGATCGCCGCGACGATGTGCTCCTGTTCCTCCGGCGAATGCCCAGCCGTGGCGTACGCGAACACATCGCGCATGACTTCGGCCGGGTTGGCCGCGTCGTGCACCAGCGTCTGCCCGCGAATCGCAATCTCGTCACCGAACAGGGTGGCGACTTCGTGCGCGTGGCCCGTGCAACCGATGTAGCGCAGCAGCGCGACCCAATAGACGGTTTCGGACAGTTGCGCATCGAAGCCGGCGTCTTCGCACATCGCCGACGCCAGCAGACACGAACGCAGCTGCGACTCAAGGGGTTGACCGAAGGCGTTGTCCTGCGCGAGAGCGAACGTCGCGACGAACTCGCCGAGCCGGAGCGGTTGACCAGAAATGGGGAAACCTCCCGATGCCCGGCGGAGGAGCGGACGCGCAGGATCACCGTACACACCCCGACGCAGAAGGAGAACGGCAATGATCCTGGCAACGACAAAGGTCGAGAACTACGAGCGTTTCCTCGAGATCTTCTCCACGAAAGGCGCCGAGAAGCGCGCATTGCACGGCTCCAAGGGCGCGACCGTGTTCCGCGACCCCGTCGAGGACGACCGGGTTTGGGTGCTCTTCGACTGGGACGCAGCCGGCTGGAAGAACTTCGTCTCTGACCCAGAGGTCCCGGGAATCCTGCAGGAGGCTGGCCACATCGGTAAGCCGCAGGCGGCCGAACTCGGCGGTCGCTATGTTGCCTGACGACGAAGCTGCACCCTCCCGGCGTCCGATCAAGGTCGGCGTCATCGCCGACCAGACGGGCCCTCTGTCAGTGATGGGCATCGCGAACGCGAACGTTGCCACGATGGTGATCGACGACATCAACGCTGAAGGTGGTCTGTTGGGTCGCCCGCTCGAGTTGTATCTCGAGGACGGCGAAACCACCGACGGCGTTGCGGAAGCAAAGGCGCGCAAGCTCATTCAGCGCGATCAGGTCGATGTCATCTTCGGTGGGATCTACAGCTCTACGCGTCAGGCCATCAAGGGTCCGGCAGTCGTCGAAGGCAAGACGCTCTACGTGTATCCGGAGCAGTACGAAGGCCAGGAGTCCGACCCGCTCATTTTCTGCACCGGCCCAGTACCGGCTCAGCAGATCGACCCATTCATTCCGTGGCTGATGCGACAGACGGGCGCGCGCAAGTTCTACCTGCCCTCTGCCGACTACATCTGGCCGCACGTTTTGAACGGCAAGGTTCGTGAGGTCGTCACGGCGAACGGTGGCGAGATCGTTGGCGAGGAGTACTTCCCGCTCGACCACATGGAGTACGGCGCGACGATCGATGCGATCATTGCGTCGGGCGCCGAGGTCGTGTTCAACACCATCGTGCCCCCCGGTGTTGGTCCGTTCCTGCAGGGCCTGCACGATTCGGGCTTCGTCAAGAACGGCGGCAAGTTGGTGTGCACGTATGTCGACGAGAACGTGTTGGACATGGTGCCCGCCGAACTCGTCGAGGGTTTGTACAGTTGCCTCGACTACTACCAGGACTCCACCGACCCGTTCAGCCGGGACCTCCTCGACAAGTACAACAGCCGGTTCCCGGGTGGTCCCAAGTTCGCTGCAGGCAGCGCGTGTACTGGCCTTTACCGCGGGCTGCGACTCTGGCAGGCAGCAGTGAACGAGGCGGGCTCCCTCGAGCAGGAGGCCGTCATCGCTGCTCTCGACCACGCGCGTATCGCCGACGGGCCTGGCGGCCCGGCGGAGATGGTGCCTGGGCAGCACCACGTGCGGATGAACATGTACATCGGCCAGGCCGAGAGCGGGCGTTTCAGGACCGTCGAAAGCCTCGGTGTCATCGATCCGCAAGAACGCAGCCTCGCCACCGCCTGATCGAGGAATGAGGGCCGGCTCGGCGGAGCCGGTCCTCATTGCGCTGCACGGTTGGGTGGTTTTCACCGATCCGACTGGCTGGTGTCGTCACAGATGTCAGTCAGCGCCGCGCAGACGGGCGGACCATCGCTGACCTCATCGATCGATACCGGCTGCTGGTGGAGCTGAGTCCTGACGGGCTCATCGTGCACCAGAACGGCTTGATCGTGTACGCCAATCCCAGTTCGTGCCGGTTCGTGGGGTGCGCCACCGAAAGCGATCTGCTCGGGCATCCCATTACTGACTTCGTCGATGCTGCGTCGCGCAAAGACATGATCGAGCGGATCGCCGGGTTGACGACTCCCGGTGCTGTTTCGGTGCCGGCCGAGCTGACGCTCATTGCACTGGACGGTTCTCGGATGGTCGTCGAGACCACCTCGGTGCGCACCACGTGGGAGACCGGCCGGCCCTCTAGGTGATTCTTCGCGATCTCAGTGCGCAAAAAGCCGGGGAGACGGCGCTGCGTCATCAGGCCGCGCTCGTCGAGCAGGTGTCTGGCGGAATCATTGCAACCGACACCTGCGGCACGATTACGAGCTGGAATCCGGCAGCCGAGACGATTTACGGCCGGACCGCTCTCGACACCGTTGGTCTGTCGTTGATCGATGTCATCGGAGTGCATCCGCAGCCAGGCGATTCGCTCGAGGGCGTTCACTTCCGTGGCGATGGCACGCGGCTCGACGTCCGCATTGCTGTTGCTCTCTTGCATGATGCGCAGACGTCGTGAACGGTCAGGTCGTGTGGATCGCGGCCGAAATCCATTGGTCGGAGAGGCTGTGTCCGGCGCATGCGCCCGTGCGACGGGGGAGTCAGAGGACGTCGTCGTTGGGCTGGGTGCAACGCACGTCGATGGCTTGCGTTGGCTGTCGTTGACCGCTCGGGCCCTCCTCGTCACCGACCGCCCGACGTATTCGGTGGTGCTGTCTTTCGAGGACATCACCGCAAGGCGCGCTGCTGCCGCCGCGTTGCGCCACCAGGCGACGCACGATCCGCTTACCGCTCTTGCGAATCGGGCGCTCCTTGTCCAGTCACTTACGACCGCACTGGAGTCGGTCAACAATGACGGCGGTCAACTCGCCGCTGTTTTCATCGATCTCGACCATTTCAAGGTCATCAACGACTCGCTCAGTCATGGCGTAGGCGACAAGGTTCTCGTCGAGGTTGGCCAGCGGCTTAGCCGGGCGGTCGCGGAAGGCGACGTCGTCGGACGACTCGGCGGCGATGAGTTCGTCGTCATGAGCAGATCCCTGAATACGGTGGCTGAGGCCGAAGCGTTCGCCGAACGGTTGCGCGCTGCGATCGCAAGCCCGATGTCGATCGGCGGTCGCAAGCTGACGGTAAACGCAAGCGCGGGCGTCGTCGCGGTGTCTGCTCTGGTGTCGCGCGATGCCGATGACTTGCTGCGCGACGCTGACGTCGCGATGTACCGGGCCAAGAACCACGGCCGTGGCCGACACGAGGTGTTCGATCACGCGCTTCGCGCACAGGCGCTGCGGCGGTTGCAGATCGAAGCAGACTTGCGGCGTGCGATCGCCGCCGACGAACTGTGGGTGGCCTACCAACCCATCGTCGTGACCGACACCACCGCGATCTCGGGCACCGAAGCGCTGGTGCGCTGGGTGCGCCCCACGCTCGGAGTGATCCCGCCCGACGACTTCATCCCCGTGGCTGAAGAAGGTGATTTGATTCTGGCGTTAGGCGCTCGCGTCCTGGAGATCGCGTGTGATCAGACGTCAACATGGCGGGCATCGGATCCGCGGCTGGCGCAATTGACCGTCTCGGTGAACGTCTCGGCCCGTCAACTCGCTGATCCCGACTTGCTGGCGACAGTGTTGGCGGTTCTCGACCGCACCGGCTGCCTGCCTCAGCCCTATGGCTCGAGATCACCGAAAGCATGCTGATGACGGATCCCGAGAGCGCGTCAAAGGTTCTGCACGCGCTGCACGCGCATGGCATTCGGTTGGCGATCGACGACTTCGGCACTGGCTACTCGTCGCTGGCCTACCTACGTCGGTTCCCGGTCGAAATGCTTAAGATCGATCGCTCGTTCACGATGGCCATGAACGAGAGCGCTGACGACGAGGCGATCGTCGCGAGCGTGACCGCCCTGGCTCACACCCTCGGGATGCGAGTCGTCGCAGAAGGCGTCGAGGAAACTCACCAACTCGACAAGTTGCGCGAACTAGCGTGCGACTACGTTCAGGGTTACCTCATCGGCCGGCCATCCGCTGCGTCGACAGTGCGAACAACGCTGCTCAAGCTCGTTCCGTCTAGAGGTGGAACGCTGACGTCATCGACGTCGCTGTGGTTGCTGCGCCGATCGCTGGCAACCCGAGCAGTTCCTCGGTGGTAAGCAAGAGCGAATAGTGAGTGAACGTGGCAGAGCTCTGTGTGCCGGTAGGAACGCTCGGACCGATCACTACGGTTGGAATCAGGTTAGTCGCTCCGACGCCCTCGTCCCAGGTGAGCACGATCAAAGTGTTGCCCGAGCTGTAGTTCGGAGCGGCAACAATTCGCGGAATCCACGTCGCCAACCATGCGTCACCGGTTTGCACGCTGCAGTCGTGGGTATCGTCGCACAGATTTGGGGTGACAAACGCGAACGCGGGCAGGTTCCCGCTTGCAATCTCTTGACTGAGATGGGCCTCTAACGGCACGTCATCAACTGCACACTGCTGGCGCACTTCGGTGTAGTAAGCAGCCGGGTTGTGCTTGACCGCATATCGACCTGAAGGGTTGAGATCGCACGTCGTCGGCATCGACTCGTTGTACGCGCGCCATGACAGATCCGCTTGAGTCAGCTGCTGAAACAGGGAAGTCGCGGCAACCGGGTGTGAACGTGGGCCCGCGTCGTCAGTCACGCCAAATGTCGAGCCGCCCGTGGCCGCTAGGTAGTTCGGCAGCGATGGGTGGGTGATAGCGCGGTAGTCGGTGGCCAGCCCGCACGCGTTCGCCAACCCATTCTCATACGGTGCGTTCTTGCTGCCGATCACCGAGCCGTATGGCTTGTTCTCCATCCAGATCCAGACGACGTGCATGTATGTCGGGGTCGTGGTGACCCGGCCGCACGGAAGCGTGGGTGAAGACGGTGCAGCTACGGGCGAAGACGGTGCAGCTACGGGCGCAGACGGTGCAGCTACGGGCGCAGGCGGCGAAGCAACTGGTAATGGCGGTGACGTTGTCGCGGTGACAGTTGGAGTCGCGTGCGCGATGAGAGCTGATGCGGACGGCGGTGAAGTCGGGGTACTGCTCGATCCTGCATCGTGGCGAGCGCTCGCGGTACAAGCTGCGAGCGTCGTCACGGTTAACGTCACGACGGCGAGCTGCCGAACTGCGGGCCTAGCCACCAAAGCGACAGTAGCAACCAAACCAGATTCAAGTGATCGTCGCACCACCGGCTTGTTGGATTAACCGTAGTTGTTCGTCGAGTGCTTCGGCGGGTGTTCTCCAACCAAGGATCTTTCGTGGTCGGTTGTTAAGCGCGTTTGCCACTGCTCGGATCTCGTCGT
>DASYAG010000101.1:0-46275 GCA_036501485.1 Acidothermaceae bacterium
TCGGCGTCATCGATGACGTGCGACTGCTTTCGCAGTTCTTGACCGTCGGTATCGACGACGCGACAACTGCCGAGATCGGCCCGCTACCGCGAGGTGGCGGCATCCTGGGTTTGTTGATCGACGACCCACGGCCACTGCGGCTCCATGACCTAAACAATCATCCGGCCGCCTTTGGCTTCCCGGCTCACCACCCACCTATGCGCAGCTTCCTCGGCGTCCCGATCCGGGTACGGGACGAGGTGTTCGGAAACCTCTACCTCACCGAGAAGGTAGGAGGAGCCGACTTCGACGACGACGATGAGCGGGTGGTCCTTGCGTTGGCTGCGGCCGCCGGGGTCGCCATCGAGAACGCGAGGCTCTACGACGACGTGCGGCATCGCGAGCGGTGGCTGCGGGCCTCCGCCGAGGTGACGACAGCCCTGCTGTCGGGCACCGAACCCGAAGAGGTGCTGCAACTCGTCGCTGAACGCGCCAGAGACCTCGCGGAGGCGGACTTTGCCGCGATCGTGCTACCGCTCGGAGACACGCTCGTCATCGAGGTCGCAAACGGCGCGTCCGCCGAACATGTGACAGGGCGACGCATCGACCCGCAAGCATCACTGATTGGCGACGCATTTCGCGGTGGTACGACGATCGCGATCGACGACATCCACGAAAGCCCGCACTGGCCAAACAACTCCGAGGCGCTCGACGACTTCGGCCCGATCATCATCGTGCCGCTCGTCGCGGGTGGCGGTGCCCGACATGGCGTGCTCTGGGTTGGCAACCTCGTGGGAGGCAGGCGTTTTCGCGACGCGCACCGGACCATGCTTGAGGCCTTCGCCGATCAGGCGGCCCTTGGTCTCGAGCTGGCACGTCAACGCCGTGAGACCGAGCAACTCAGCCTGTTCCGTGATCGCGACCGGATCGCGCGCGATCTGCACGACACCGTCATTCAGCGGCTCTTCGCAACAGGCATGCAACTGGAAAGTTCAATGCGATTCATGACCGCACCGGAAGCGGCTGAGCGCGTACAGGGTGCGGTCGGCGATCTCGACAAAACCATCAAAGAAATCCGCTCGACGATCTATTCGTTGCAGCGCTCGGATCGCTCGACGTCGAGCAGCCTGCGCGCGCGCATTGTCGAGCTCATCGAGGAGCTGACACCCGCGCTCGGCTTCACCCCCAACCTGCGACTCGAGGGCCTCGTCGACACCCGGGTGTCGACCAACGTCGGCGCGAACCTGTTGCCGGTCTTGCGCGAAGCGCTAACCAATACGGCCCGGCACGCACGAGCAGACCGAGCCGACGTGTCGGTGGTCGTTGACGACGAGTCGGTCACCCTCACCGTCACAGACGATGGCGTCGGCCTTTCCGCCGACGGTCGTCGCAGCGGCCTTGCCAATCTCGAAGCGCGCGCGAGTGCACTCGGCGGCACGTTCACCGCGCAGCACCCTGCAGAAGGAGGGACCGAACTCAGCTGGCGAGTGCCCGTGGGCGACGACTAGTCAACGAGCTGCTGGTCAACCCGCTGCGCGTCAGGGTGGATCCGTCGGCCGGTGATGAGCTCGGGTCGCAACTGTAGGTAGCGGTCCGACGCCGCCGGTGCCCAGCTTTGGAGCTTGAGCTCGCTGAGCCGGGCGATCTCCGTCGAGTCGTGGACGAGCTGTAAGCGGCCGGTGACGACAACGGTCCAGCCGGAACCGGTCGATACCGCGATGTCGTCGACCTGGAAAGCCACCACGTTGCCCGGCCCGCGGATCGCCAGATTCGACCGGCGACCGGTCCGAATCACGATGTCCGGTCCGTCGAGAACGAAGCTGACGGGAGCGACAAACGGTAACGCACGGTCTGAATACACGATCCGGCCGAGCGGCACGGTCGCCAGCAATGCGAGCGCTTCTGGTTCGGAGAGCTTCTCGAGGCCCGATGCGTCGACAGACATAACCCCATGGTCGGCGCTCGGCTCGAAGTGCCGCAGAGTCCAAGGTCCCTTCGAGCCGGGAACCATGGGAGCTACCGTAGGGAGGGTGCCGACTAGCGACGTCCCTGCCACCGAGGCCCAGATCACCGTCTTCCTGCTCGACGACCACGAACTCGTCAGGCGCGGTGTGAAGGAAATGCTTGAGGCCGAGCCCGACATCGTCGTTATCGGGGAGGGCTCAACCGCAGCCGAAGCACTCGCGCGAGTACCCGCTCTGCGGCCCCAAGTCGCCGTCCTCGATGTCCGCCTTCCTGACGGCGACGGCGTGAGTGTGTGTCGAGACCTGCGTTCGAAGCTGCCCGACCTTGCCTGCCTCATGCTCACGTCGTTCGCAGACGACGACGCCCTGTACGACGCGATCCTTGCTGGCGCCGCGGGCTACGTGCTGAAGCAGATCAAGGGCAGTGACCTCGTCAACGCGGTACGAACCATCGCCGGCGGCGGATCGTTGCTCGACGCGAAGACCACAGCGCGCATCATGCAGCGGCTACGCGACGAGGCGGCCGATCGCGAGAAGGCCGATCCATTCGCCGCGCTGACTAACCAGGAGCGCCGGATCCTCGACCTGATTGGTGAGGGCCTGACCAATCGGCAGATCGGCGAACGTATGTTCCTCGCCGAGAAGACCGTGAAGAACTACGTGTCTTCATTGCTCGCCAAGCTTGGCCTCGAACGCCGGACCCAGGTGGCAATCCTCGCCACCGAAAGCAAGCAGGACAAGCACCCCGCTTCATAGCTCTCATCTCACGGGCAGATCCTCATGTCACGTTAGATGCTGTGCTTGGATCGCCGTGATCGCGACCGTGTTGACGATGTCGTCAACCGTGCAACCGCGAGATAGGTCGTTGACGGCTCGCGGTAGCCCTTGCAGGATTGGCCCGATCGCGATGGCGTTAGCCGAACGTTGGACGGCCTTGTAGGTCGCGTTGCCGGTGTTTAGGTCGGGAAAGACAATCACGTTCGCGTGACCGGCCACGGTGTTTCCCGGCAACTTCGACGCCGCCACCGACGGATCGATTGCCGCGTCGTACTGGATCGGGCCGACCAACGCGAGGTCGGAACGCAGCTGTGCAACGAGACGCGCCGCGACGCGCACCTTCTCAACGCCAGCACCCGAGCCCGAGTCGCCCGTCGAGTACGAGACCAGCGCGACGACCGGATGCATCCCGAACGCCGTAGCCGTTTCCGCGGTAGTGATCGCGATTTCGGCAAGTTGCTCGGCGGTCGGATCCGGATTGACCGCGCAGTCAGCGAACACGAGCACGCGGTGGGGCAGGCACATGAAGAATGCGCTCGACACCCGCGAAGGGCCGGCCGCGGTCTTCATGATCTGGAGCGCGGGTCGGATGGTCTGCGCGGTTGTGTGGGTTGCGCCAGACACCATGCCGTCAACCCGTCCGGTGTGCACGAGCATGGTCGCGAAGTACGTGCTGTCGCCGAGTTGATCCCATGCGGCGGCCGCCGTGATGCCCTTATGCGCTCGCATGGCGGCGTAAGTAGCGGCGAACTCATGCCGCAGTGGCGACGTGCTCGGATCGATCACGGTGGTATCCGCGAGGTGCAATCCGAGTTTGTCGATCCGCGCGGCCACCGCGGCCGGATCACCAAGCAGCGTCAGCGACGCCGCGCCACGATGCACGAGCTCCTCGGCTGCCCGCAGCACGCGGTCGTCGTCAGCTTCAGGAAGCACGATTGACTGACGATCGCTGCAGGCGCGCTCCATCAGACCTGCAGAGAACATGAGAGGCGTGACAACCTCCGAGCGGGTGATCGTGATTCGCCGGATGAGCTCGCCAGCGTCGACACAGGTCGCGAACTCGCCGAGCGCCGCGGCGATCTTTCGCCGACTACCCGGGCGAATCTCCCCACGCACCGACTCCAGCACGTGCAACGCTGCATATGTGTCGAGCTCGACTGCCGCTACCGGTATCCCGGACGGCTCGAGCAAGGCGAGCGTTAGAGCATCGAGCTCGAGGCCACAAGTAAGGACGATGCCGGCCGGCGTGGGCAACCATGGGCTCATCGTGGCCGCACCCATCGCGACCGAGAGATCCGCGCGGTCGCCCGACGCAACCAGCAGTGTTCCGTTGACAAGCCTCGGTAACAACGTTTGCACGTAGCCCGAACCTGCGAGGTAGGCCTCGACTTCGCGGTGCAGCGGCGCGCCGGTACCGGCAAGCAACGTCGCCCCAAGCGCGGTAACGACCTCATCCACGGTCAGCGCCGCGAGTACCGGCAACTCGGGCAGCAGGTAAACCGGAGCGGGTTGGCCGCAAAGTGCCGTACGAACATCGTCTACGACAGCCGTGTCGACGCCGTTAAGCACCGTGGCGACGAGGACACAGCCGTGATCGAGCAGCAGTTGTTGGGAGTTCCGGCTCGCGATCGCGAGTGATTCCGCGTCCTTCCGGAAGCCGGAAACGACATTCACCACGGGCGTACCGAGGTTCACCGCGAACTCGGCGTTTAGTGCAAGCTCGGTGGCAGCCGATGGCCCGGTGTAGTCGGTGCCGATGCACAGGACGAACTCGAACTTGTCACGCAGCTGCGAGAACCGATCGAGAACCTGCGTGATCAGACGCGATGTCCCGCCCTCGTCGTTGACGCGGGCCGCCTCGGTGTACGTGAAGGCATAGGCGTCCTCATAAGCAAGCTCAAGCTGATACCGCTCGCGCAAGAGCTCAATCAGCGGATCAGGCTCGGCGCTGTCGGCAATCACCGGTCGGAACACCGCGACCCGGTCGACTTGTCCCACCAGCAGTTCCATCAGGCCCAGCGCTACAACGGCCTTCCCAGAGCGAGCCTGCATCGAGGTCACGTACAAGGCGTCGGACATTCGCCCTCCTTAGCTGGTCGGCGTCCCGCTCATGAAATCTTTCAAGCCCACCGCAGCATGAGGGCCTCTGCCGAGGCAGAGGCCCTCATCCTCAGGTGCGATCGCCTTACGGTTCGACGGGAGCCGGAATGTGCGCACCGAGCCTAGGGAGCAACTCAGCTGTCGGATCCGTGCGGCGCAGGTGCACGAAGCCAAGGATCGAGAGCAACAGCAGGAGTCCTGCGCCGACGAAGGCCAACACTCCGGCGAGTAGCGCGTACTGGCCCATCTTCCAAAACGCGTACCCGTTCAGTAGCAGACCGCGAAGGGTCTCGCCCTTGAACATGGTCTCCACCGTCGCGGCGAGCTTCGTGTTCGTCGGGTCAGTTTGGGCCTGAGCAGACAGCTGGGCGTAGGTCTTACCGCCGCCGATCGTCTTCAAGTGCACGGCGATGTAGTGATCGGCGAAGGCCTCAGCCTGCGCGCCGTTGGTCATGGTCTGACCGGCGTACTTCGTCAGGTACGGCTTGATCGCCGGGTCAGAGATCGCTGCCGAACCTGCCGCCGGGAACACGATCTGCTGCTGCGACAACTGCGTCTTTACCTGGTTGTCGATGAAATTGTGAGCCCAGAAGCCCAACACTCCGGCCACGAGCAGGACGGCCGCGAGAACGAGGCCTCCCGTAGTCATTAGTGCATCAAAAGTCTTGCGGCGCATGACGACCTCCCTCTTACGAGCCGGACAATCCGGCCGATGTTTTCCGTCGAACCTTGCAAGGTCGATGCTCGTCTCGAGCGGCCGCGTGGCGTAGCGACCAAGGTCCCGTGCGGCTGATGCCATAGACCTCAGTTGGCCGGGACAACCGTGGATCTCGCACCACAACAACAGTGAGTCCCCAACACGGAGGGGCTAGAGGTCACCTGGATCCGGGACCGACGACTCCGTCGGCCAACTCCGTCTCGGTCGATGCTTTGTCGAGACGATGAGGAGTCTCGAATGCCGCTGGCCGGGCGTGACTGTGACGTCGACGTACTGCTGCGTGACGGCCAGCCGGCCCGTATCCGCAGCGTGCGACGGTCAGACGCCGTGGCATTGCGCACCCTGTACGACGGGGTGTCGGAAGACACCCTCTACCTGCGGTTCTTCATCGTGTCGAAGCTCGTGGTCACGCGTGAGATCGCCGCACTCACCCGACACACCGACGATCAGCACGGCTCGTTGGTCGCCGAAATCGACGGCCGAATCGTCGGCGTCGCTACTTTCGAGTGCCAACAGGTAGACCCCGCAACAGCAGAGATCGCGTTCCTGGTGAGCGACGACTGCCGCGGGCGGGGAGTTGGCACCCTCCTGCTACAGCACCTAGCTGTCGTTGCCTCGAGTGTAGGGATCGAGCGCTTCTTCGCCGAAACACTTCCGACCAACGCCCGCATGTTGCACGTGTTCGCCGATTCAGGATTCCCGCTGACGACGACCTGTAGCCAACACATGGTCAGGCTCGACTTCCCGCTTGTGCACCTGCGGAAGTGATGAGGCGGTGCTAGACGTCGTGGCGCCAGTTCGCGGCGCTCGTCCGCCGGCCCGCCCACGGACCTGTGGTGCCGGCCGTCGGGATGTTGGCGTCACCTGTCAGCTGCAGCCTGGTGGCGATCAGACGGTCGAACATGACGGCGGAGAAGCGGCGCATCAGCTCGTAGCCGAGCGGCGGGTCGGCGGCCATGGCGATTTGCATTGCGTCTGTGTCGAAAATAAGCATCGAGGTGCGCTCGACCGCAGTCGCCGTCAGCTGCCAGCGGTACGGCGAGAACAGCCATGACCAGCCGAGAGCGCAATCGGAGCCCAGGGTCTCCACTTCGACCTGACCGCGCCCGCCGACCTCGAGGTCGAGGCGCACCAGCCCGTGGCGGATCAGAAAGAACCGATTGGCGACCTGACCCTCGCGGAATACCTGCTCGCCTGCCGGGTATGTACGGGTCTGGACGTGGGTAGCGAGCCTGCGCAGCGAACCGATCGGAATCGATGACAGGAACGGGTGGTCTGACAGCGCTGCGGCTGCCGTGTGCTGGTGCGCGATGGCGGTCATGGTGTCAGT
Organism: Acidothermaceae bacterium; assembly: GCA_036501485.1. Classification (GTDB taxonomy): domain Bacteria; phylum Actinomycetota; class Actinomycetes; order Acidothermales; family Acidothermaceae; genus PALSA-607. The sequence goes on from DASYAG010000101.1 coordinate 6,869, forward strand.
ACACCGGCCTGGCGGCCCCCAGCCGCAGGGCTGGACGGCACGGGTGCCCGGGACTATTGACCCACTCCCTGCCACATCGAGAGCTGCCAAGGTTGATCCCATGACGACACCTGCATTGACGACAACGGCATTGACGACAACGGCGTTGACGACGACGGAGCTCGACCGCATACACGCCTACTGGCGGGCCGCGAACTACTTGTCGGTCGGGCAGATCTACCTGCTCGACAATCCGTTGTTACGCGAGCCGCTCACCATTGAGCACGTGAAGCCACGTCTGCTCGGGCACTGGGGTACCACGCCCGGCCTCAACTTCATCTACGCCCACATGAACAGGGTCATCAAGCGCGACGAGCTCGACGCGATTTACATCACCGGCCCCGGGCACGGCGGACCCGGCATGGTCGCCAACAGCTATCTCGAGGGCAGCTACACCGAGACGTATCCGCACATCACGCAAGACACCGAAGGCATGCGGAGGCTGTTCCGCCAGTTCTCCTTCCCTGGCGGGATCCCGAGTCACGCAGCACCGGAGACTCCTGGCTCGATCCACGAAGGCGGCGAGCTCGGCTACGCCCTCGTGCACGCGTTCGGTGCCGCTTTCGACAACCCCGACTTAGTCGTGTGCGCCGTTGTCGGCGATGGTGAGGCTGAGACAGGGCCGCTCGCGACGAGCTGGCATTCAAACAAGTTCCTCAACCCGAAGACGGACGGCGCGGTGTTGCCGATCCTGCATCTGAACGGCTACAAGATCGCCAGCGCCACCGTGCTCGCGCGCATCCCGCGCGCTGAACTTGTCAAGCTTTTCGAGGGCTATGGCTACCGACCGATCATCGTCGAAGGTGACGATCCTGCGATCATGCACCAACTGATGGCCACCGCCCTCGATGACGCGGTCGCCGACATCAAGCGCATCCAGCGAGATGCACGCGAGCAGGTCGGAGGCACCGACTCGGCGCCGGCTCGGCCGGTGTGGCCAATGCTGATCCTGATCTCGCCGAAGGGCTGGACCGGGCCAAAAGAAGTCGACGGACTGCCGACCGAAGGCAGCTTCCGGTCGCATCAGGTGCCGTTGTCGGAACTCGCCGAGAAGCCCGCTCACCTCAAACTGCTCGAGACCTGGATGAAGAGCTATCACGCAGAAGAACTGTTCGACGAGGACGGACGGCTCCTGGCTGAACTGGCCGAGCTGCCGCCGTCCGGCCATTTGCGGATGAGCGCGAACCCGCACGCGAACGGCGGTTTGCTGCTGCGCGACCTCGACCTGCCCGACTTCCGGTCGTATGCCGTCGAGGTCGACAAGCCGGCGACGACATTCACCGAAGCGACGAAGGTTCTCGGATCGTTCGTGCGTGACATCTTGAGCTTGAACGAGGAAACGCGGAACTTCCGGGTGTTCGGGCCTGACGAGACCGCATCGAACCGGCTCAGTGCCGTCTTCGAAGTGGACGACCGAGAACTGAACGCGGCGATCCTGCCTACCGACGACCACCTCTCGCCTGATGGTCGAGTAATGGAGGTGCTGTCGGAGCACATGTGTCAGGGCTGGCTCGAGGGCTATCTGCTCACCGGTCGGCACGGGCTCTTCAACTGCTACGAGGCCTTCATTCACATCGTCGACTCGATGTTCAACCAGCACGCGAAGTGGCTCAAGACGACACGTCGGATCCCATGGCGGCGGCCGATCGCAAGTCTCAACTACCTGCTGTCGAGTCACGTGTGGCGCCAGGACCACAACGGGCTCTCGCACCAGGATCCTGGGTTCATTGACCACGTCATAAACAAGAAAGCAGAGATCATCCGCGTCTATCTACCGCCGGACGCGAACACCCTGCTCTCCGTGGCCGACCACTGCCTGCGCAGTCGCAACTACGTCAACGTCATCGTGGCGGGCAAGCAGCCGCAACTGAACTACCTCTCAATGGACGAAGCCATCGCGCACTGCACACGCGGGATCGGGATCTGGGAGTGGGCGAGCAACGACTGCACTGACACAGGCATCGGTCAGCCAGATCTCGTGATGGCCTGCGCAGGCGACGTACCGACGCTCGAAGCACTGGCGGCGACTGCGCTCGTGCGGGAGTACTTCCCGGACCTTTCGGTGCGCTTTGTGAACGTGGTCGACTTGATGCGTCTGCAGCCCGACACCGAACACCCGCACGGCATGTCCGACGCCGAGTTCGATCAGCTATTTACGATCGACAAGCCTGTGGTGTTCGCTTACCACGGGTATCCATGGATGATCCACCGGCTGACCTATCGGCGCACCAATCACGCCAACATCCATGTGCGGGGCTTCAAAGAGGAGGGGACGACGACCACGCCGTTCGACATGGTGATGATGAACGACCTCGATCGCTACCACCTCGTAATGGACGTCATCGATCGCGTCCCGTCGCTGCGAGAAAACGCGGCGCATGTTCGGCAGCGAATGGTCGACGAAAGGCTACACAAGAGGCAGTACACCCGCGACTTCGGCGATGACGCGCCCGACGTCAAGAACTGGACCTGGCCCTACTAATGCGCATACTCGTCGTCAACGCCGGGTCGAGCAGCCTAAAGCTTCGGCTGCTGGGCCCGGACGACGCGCTCGAGGCATCCTGGGACGCGCTGCCGCCAACGCTTCCTGATGCCGATGTCGTCGTGCACCGCGTCGTGCACGGGGGCACCGCATTTCGACGGGCCGTGATTGTCGACGACGACGTCGAGAAGGCACTGCACGACCTGATCCCACTGGCGCCACTACACCAGCCCAAGACACTTGCGGCCCTCGACGCCGTACGGGCGATGCTGCCGGGTGCAACGCAGGTTGCCTGCTTCGATACGGCGTTTCACGCGAGCATCGGTGATGCGGCGGCGACATACGCACTCCCCCGCGAATGGATCGCCAAATACGGATTGCGGCGCTACGGATTTCACGGCTTGTCGCACGCCTGGTCGAGTCGCCGGGCCGCCGAGTTGGTCCCGGGCGCGCGGCGGATCATCACATGTCACCTCGGGGCCGGCGCGTCGCTCTGCGCAGTTCGCGACGGCGTGTCGATCGACACCACGATGGGCTTCACTCCGCTGGAGGGCCTCGTCATGGCGACCCGGTCGGGCGACGTAGACCCAGGACTGCTGATGTGGCTGGCGCAGCGCGAGCCCGACCTCGCGGATGTTCTTGACCACGATTCAGGTCTCAAGGGTCTCGCCGACACCGGCGACATGCGGGAGTTACTAGTGCGCAGTGACGACGATGCTCAACTAGCGGTCGACGTCTACTTGCACCGACTCCGCAAGGCCATCGGCTCCATGGCCGCATCATTGGGCGGGCTTGACGTCTGCGTGTTCACCGGCGGCGTCGGTGAGAACTCGCCGGAGATCCGACGCCGCACAATCGACGGGCTGGGATTCCTCGGCCTCACCATCGACGACGGCGCGAATGGCGCGAGCAGCGGCGACGCCGACATCACAGCACCCCATGCTGCCGCACGAACATTTGTGATCGCGGCCCGCGAAGACCTCGAGATGGCCCTGCAGGCCCGCCAGTTGCTGGGAATCTCAGTCTCAGCGTCGCCACGCCGGGACGTAGCCAACGAACAGCAGGTTGATGCGTAGCCGCTAGCGTTCCACCCGATGACGACATCAGCGAGTGCATCAGACCGCCACCTCCCGCCGTCCGGCCAGCAGTTTCGGCTGACCTTCGACGACCAGGTCGCAACCGTGACCGAAGTCGGCGCAGCCGTCCGCGAGTTTCGGGTCGGTGACCGCGACGTCTTCCAGTCCTATGCCGAATCCGGTTTTTCGACTGGATTCCACGGGGCGGTGCTGATCCCATGGCCGAACCGTCTCGCCGACGGCCGCTATGAGTTCGACGGCGAGCAGTACCAGCTGCCGATCACCGAACCCGCGCGCATGACGGCGCTGCACGGGCTCTCACCATGGCGATCCTGGAGCGTCGTCGAACAGCAAAGCGATCTTGTGGTGCTGAGTTTGGCGCTGTCGCCGAGCCCGGGGTATCCGTTCTTCCTCGACACCACGGCCGAGTACCGCCTAGGGCCACAAGGGCTTGAAGTGCGGACGACGTCGCGCAACGTCGGCGACCGCGCGTGCCCATATGCCGTGGGCTTCCACCCCTGGCTGTCATCGGGCAACGCGATGCTCGACGACTGCACGGTCAGCCTCGACGCAACGCACCGGTTCGTTGCCGACAACCGGCTGCTCCCGGTCGCGGAGGAAGCCGTTGCTGGCACACCGTATGACTTCCGGGAGCCGCGCAAGCTGGGATCCCTGGTGCTCGACCACGCGTTCTCTGGTGTTCCACGCGCCGACGGACTGGCCTGGGTCAAACTCGCGGCACCGGACGGCGCAACTGCTGCGATCTGGATGGACGAATCCTGCGACTACTGGCAGTTGTGCACTGGCGACATGCTGCCCGCGCACCAGGCCCGCCGCGGCCTTGCCGCCGAACCGATGACAGCCGCGCCCAACGCTTTCGTCACCGGCCGCGGTCTGCGTCGACTCGACCCTGGCGAAAGTGTTACGACGACTTGGGGCGCCTGCCTGCTCGCCCGGCGCCCCAAGTCGTCGTCCCCCCAATCGAGCCCCCCAGCTCGAGGTCAGTAAGCCACTAACTCGACGCCGCCGGTGATGCACTCGGAGTGGCGGCGCCAGACCCGGCGCCCTGCCCCAAGATCGGTTGGCAGATCTTGAGTGCCGCCGCCGTCTTCGCGTCGGTACGGTCAAGCCCGCGGATGGCAGTTTGGGGATCGGTCGACGTAATCGTCACCCCGTTGTCTGACATGCAGCTCTTGAATGCGGCGAACGTTGTCGCGCTGATCGTCCCGCCGCCACCAGGACCGAACGCTCCGGTCGGTAGGAGGCTTGCGCACGCCGCGCGCGCGGCGGACGTGCTCGGGTTCGGACTGCCGAACCCGCCGAAACCACCACCGCCTGGTCCGCGGCTCGCACCGGGCGCGCGGCTTGCGCCGGGTGCGCGGCTGAACCCGCCTGGTGGGCGGCTAAAAGTGCCGGAAGGGCGTGCGCCTGCTGAGAACGAAGGCACCGTGACGCCGTGTTGTGTAAGGCACGCCGTGTACGCCTGGAACGCGGCACTGTTGCGCCCACCCGCTCCACCGCCGCCACCTGCGCTGTTGGGCGCGGCACTGGGTGATGCGCTGACTGCGGGACTGACCGCAGGCGTCGTAGACGCGCTCGTAGCTGTCTTCGAGCTACCACTGCAGGCAGCGACCAGGAGCGCGACACCGACCAAACCTGCGGTGACGGCCAGCGCACGTGACACTCGAGTGACGCCCATCAGTTGCTCGCCGATGCCGACGCAGACGCGCTCGGAGCCGCCGTGGCGGCGCCACGTGCGGCGCCACCGCGACCGGCAAAGCCACCAGCACCGCCGCCGCCGAAGGTTGCCGCGGCACCTTCGCTCACCGATTGGGCCGCGTAAACGCCCGCCGACGATTGCACTCCTCTGATCACGACCGACTCTCCTGGTGCTAGTTCGCTGACGGTTCCGGTGTCGGTCTTGGAGACCGTGGTGCCGGTGTTAGTCGTGACTTTCACGACGTTGCCCGACGAGTCGGTGACATACAGGGTCGTTCCGTCGATCACAGTCACGGTGCCAATGATGTTCGCCGCCCCACTCGCGTTAGCGGTTCCAGTGCCTGCCGCGCCGGCACCACCGGTCGCGCCGGTGCCGGCCGCCCCGGTACCAGCTGCGCCGGCGGCGCCGGTTGCAGCACCAGTGGCGCTAGCGGCTGTCGCCCCGCCAGTACGCGCACCGGTCGCACCTGTCCCGAACGCGGCGGCTGCGGCCGCGAGTCGAGATGCATTAGACGACGACGCCGGCACCTTGCTCTTCTCGACCTTGACGCCAGTGAAGAACCCGGCCGCAGCAACAGCAGCTAGGGCGAGCACCAGCGTCGCAATCGGTAGCTTGCGGCGACGCGTCTTCGGTAGCGGCGGCGGTGGCGGCTCGTCGAAGTCCGGGGCGTAATTCGAAGCGACGCCGTTAGGCGAGTCGTATCCGACGACATCGGTCGGGTCGGTGCTGTGCTGAGTCATCAGATTCTCCGGTCGGGTGTCATGGGCTCACTCGTATCGCAGTGCTTCGATGGGCAACAACCGGGCTGCCCGGCTCGCTGGGTAGAGCCCGAAAAAGAGGCCGGTCACGACGGACACCGCAAAGGCGAGAACAACGGAGTAGTCGGCCACCACCGGCTGGATACCGATGATTTTGAAGCGACTACCGCCGATACCTGCGGCAACGCCAATCAGTCCACCGATCGCCGACAACATCACGGCCTCGACCAGGAACTGGCCCAGGATGTCGGAACGCTTCGCGCCGATTGCCTTGCGGATGCCGATCTCACGCGTCCGCTCGGTAACTGTGACGAGCATGATGTTCATGACGCCAATACCGCCGACCAGCAAACTGATCGCGGCCACTGCGCCGAGCAGTGTGGTGAACACCTGGTTCGACGATGATGACGTCGCGAGCAGGCTGGCCTGGTTCAAGATGCGGAAGTCGTCAGTGCCGCCGGCCGCGATGCCATGCGACGTCTCCAGAGTCGCGGTCACCTCAGCCTGCGCGTCGGCCTGCTTCGACGGCGACGACGCCTCGACATCGATGCTGGAGTAGGACGTAGCGTAACCCGTCAGGGTGTCCTGCACGGCTGTGAGCGGCGCCATCACGACGTCGTCCTGGTCTTCATTTCCGTCGGTGCCCTTCGGCTTCAGCAATCCAACAATCTGATAACTGGAGCCGTTGAACTGCACGTTGTTGCCGATCGGATCCGCGGTCCCAAACAAGTTCGTCGCGACGGTCTCGCCGATAACCGCGACCCGGTTGTGCTGGGTCTCGTCCGCGTCGGTGAAGAACGCGCCTTCGGCGATGTCATAGTCCTTGATCTGCTCATAACTCGGCGTCGTGCCCACAAAGGAGGACGGCGAGTAGGTCGCGCCGTTGTAGACCGCGGTCACCGAGCTCGCCGTCGTGACCGGAGCGACAGCCACGATGTCGGGGTTCTGTGTCTTGTTCTCCAACGCCGTGACGTCAGCTGCGGTCAGGTTCGCCGGTTTCGATTGGGTGCCCGTGGTTGAGCGACCGCCGAAGCCGCCGAAGCTAACCTGCCTGTTGATCTGCAGCAGGTTGGTGCCCAAGCCCTCGATCTGTTTCGCGACTTTCTGCGACGACCCGGTGCCGACGGCGACCAGCATGATCACCGAGCCAACGCCGATGAGCATGCCGAGGATCGTGAGGAACGAGCGCAGCGGATTGTGCAGTAGGCCGCTCAGGGCGATGCGAATGTTCTCGACACGAATCATCAGTGCGCCCCGGCCTGCGCATACGTCGACAAGGTATGCATCGGCGGCGGTCCGTCGATGGGCGCTTGCCTTGTGTCGTCGACGATCAGACCGTCCTTGACACGCACCACGCGCTTCGCGTGCTGAGCTACTTCGTTCTCGTGCGTGATCATCACGATCGTGCGGCCTTCGTTGTTGAGGCGCGCGAAGATGGCGAGCACATCGTCAGTAGCGACCGAGTCGAGGTTTCCCGTCGGCTCGTCAGCCAGGATCAGCGACGGGTTCACCGCAATTGCGCGCGCCACGGCCACCCGCTGGCGCTCGCCGCCGGACATCATCGCGGGCCGGTGCCCGTAGCGCCGGGCCAGCCCGACCGCGTCGAGTGCCGCGGTTGCGCGTCGTCGCCGTTCACCAGACCGCACACCCGCATACGTCAACGGCAACTCGACGTTTTGCAAGGCGGTCGAACCCGACAGCAGGTTGAAGCTCTGGAAAACGAACCCGATCTTTCGGTTGCGGATCTCCGACAACTCGTTCTCGTCGAGCAGTTCGACATCGACGCCGTCGAGCAGGTATCGCCCCGCCGTCTGCACGTCGAGGCAACCGATGATGCTCATCAGCGTGCTCTTGCCAGAACCCGAGGCGCCCATGATCGCGACGTAGTCGCCTTCGTACACCGACAAACTGACGCCACGTAGGGCGTGCACCGCGGCTTCGCCGTCGCCGTACGTCTTGGTCAACTGCCACAACCGGATTACCGGGACGGGAGCAGCTACGGCCCCCGCGCGTGCAGCTGTCGAGGGCGCGCTCATCCGCGCCCTCCACCGAAGCCGCCGCCACCGAAGACCGCCGCGCCGCCGCCACCCAAGCCGCCGGTACCAGTGCGCGCGGTGCCCGTCGTTCCGGTGGTGCTGGTACTCGTCGCCACCGTGGTCGCAGGAAGTACGACGACGTCGCCAGCCTTCACCGCACCGGTGATCTCGGTCGTGGTGTCGCCCTTGAGGCCGACCACGACGTCTTCTTGTTTCTGCGTCCCGTCGGATTGCATCACCAGGACATACGACGTCCCGCCGGTCGTGTGCACCGCGGACGACGTCACGTTAAGAACACCATCGGCCTTGGCTGTCGTCACCGTGACAGACGCCGTCATGCCCGGCTTCACTGCGGGGTTGGTGTTGTTGAGTTCAAACGTGACCTGGTACTCGACCACGTTGCTTACGACCGTCGAGCTGTTCGCGACCGCAATCACCGTCGCGGCGAACTCCTGCGTCGGTAGCGCGTTCAGCGTCACCGTTGCAGGCGCACCGACGACCACCTTCGAGGCGTCGGCCTCGTCGACATCGGCCACGACCTGCAGATCGGTCAGGTTGGTCAGCGTGATGAACGCGGACGACGAACTGCTGCTGCTTGATGATGTCGACGATCCGGTCGTCGAACCTGTCGTCGCGGCGCTCGAGGTGGTCCCGGCACTCACCGTCTGCCCGACGGTCTCGTTGATCGCGCCGATGGTGCCGGCGGCCGGAGCAACCAGTGCAGTCGCGTCGAGAGTGGTCTTTGCGGTATCGACCTGGGCCTGCGCCTGCTCGATCGCTGCTTGATCGGTCTGGACGGCGGATGCCAACGGCTCGGCGGTCTTCTGGGCGTTTTGATTCTCAGTCGACTCAAGCGAGAGCTGCGCGTTGGTCACACCCTGCTGCGCATTGGTGATCGACTGCTGGTCCTTGGCCAGACCCTGCGCCTGCGCGGTCTGGGCGTTGCTAATCGCAGTCTGATCGTTGGTGACTGTCTGCTGGTCGCGCAGTTCGCCAGAGGCCAACGAATTCTCCGCATTCGTCACGCCCGACGCGTTCTCGTCGTTACTTATAGTCGTTTGGTCCTTGGTAACCGCAAGACTGTCCTTGGTGACGGCCTGAGTGTCTGCGTCACAGGCGGCTGTCGACGCTGTGGTGGCCGGAGTCACGGCACAATCGTTCGCCTTCTTGTTTTGGTCCGTGGATTCCTGGGTCGTATCCGCGTTCAACTGCTGCTCGTCGACCGTGACCTGGTTTGCCGACTGGGTCTGTGCTTGCGTGACAGCGAGTTGAAGCGTTGACGCGTCTTGGGCCGCGGATGCCTGGTCACTGGCGAGTTGCTGCTGCGCCTTCACGATGGCAGCCGCCAGGTTGGTCTGGTCGAAGCCGAGGTCCTGCTCGGAGTTCGTGAGCGACGTCTTGGCGGAGACCACTTGCTGGCTGGCTTGGGCGTTGGAGATCTGCAGGCTCTGCTTTACCAGCGGGGTGACGCCCTGCTGCAGTTCGGTCAGGTTGGCCTGCGCCGACGCAAGTTGCGCATTCGCCGAGTCGTAGCTGGCCTTTGCGGCGGTGGAGTCAACCCGGGCGAGCACCTGACCAACCTTTACGGTCTGGCCCACCTTGACGTCGACTTCGGTGAGCGTCCCGCTCGTCCCGAAGTTCACGTTGACGTTGTTGGGTGCGGTGACGTTGCCGGTCGAACTCACGGTCGTCATAACGGTGCCGCTCGCGACGGTGGCGGTGCGGGTAGCGGCCTTGGTCGTAGCCGTGCTCGGCGTGCCCACTGTCGCGTAGGCGAGACCGCCGCCGGTGAGAGCTACGGCCGCCAGGATGACGTTGGCCGCAGTCCATTTGGTGACCCGCATGTGCGTTCCTCGCTGTCAGACGTTTCGTCTCGGCTCGCGTCCAAGCTCCGAGACACTGTCCGAGCTCCGAGACACACGAGGACGCACGCGGTCTGAGGCTCGAAGACAGGTCAGCAGGTGAAGCTGTACGTCTGCTGTGACGTGACCACGAATTTGCTGAGAATGGCCGACCTCGGCCCTCGTCCGGTCAGCGCTGAGCCGTCGGTCGGGCGCTAGCCGGCGAATTCCGCGACCGGCAGACCGGTCACGCCGGGACGGCTGCGGAAAAGCGAGCCGGCCTCGGGCTGGCTGCCTTCGGGCAGGCCCTCTCTCGACGTGGTGATGACGAGTTCGTCGAGGTCTGCGCCGGCGAACGTGCACGCCGTCACGTTGGTCACAGGCAACTCGACGACGCCGTCGAGAACGCCGTCGGGCCGGTAGCGGCGGACCGCGGACCCGGCGTACAACGCGACCCAGAGATGCCCGTGCGCGTCGACCGTCATCCCATCCGGATCGCCTGCGCCATCGGGGATTTCTACCAACGTGCGTCGGCCAGTCATGCCTTCGTCAGTGGTGTAGTCGAACACATCGACGCGACGGGTGCCCGAGTCGATGTAGTAGGCGAGCGACCCATCGGGACTCCACGCAAGACCGTTAGAGATCGTGCTGCCACCGAAAATCACCGAGGTCGTCCGGTCGCTGTCGAGTCGATAGACAGTGCCCCGACCAGGCGCTTTGTCGTACGCCATCGAGCCGCAGTAGAAGCGGCCGTCTGGATCGCAAGCGCCTTCGTTCATGCGAAGGCCGGGATCGGTCCACAGGTCCGGCAGCGGATTCAAATCGCCGTCCGGATCTTCAAGCAGGAAACCTCGCTCGACCGCGATGACCGCTCCGCCGCCGCGTCGCGGGCGAAGCGCGGCCGCGATCCCGCCGACGTGTCGGCGAGAAATGACGCTGTCGGTGCTGACGAGATCCATCGACAGCACGTCGCCGGCCAACATGTCGACCCACCGCAAGCCGCCCCACGACGGCGACCAGACCGGCCCTTCAGCGTGGAATGCGATGGGTTCGGTCAGTTGCTCAACGTCGGCCATGAGGCGCGATGTTATGGCAGCGCGACGACCTGCACGTAAGCGGGCATCAGGTGGGCAGGCAGCGCTCGGCCGCGCGCGATTCCGGCCTGGAACATCGCCACCCGAGCTTCGATCACGCCCTTGGCGAGCTGCGCCACCTCATCGGTCGGAGATCCGTGCCGCTCCGCGTATTCAAGCTCCGCGAGGGCGTTGCGCCAGCGCTCACCTGCGACATCCGCGTCGACCATGCATCACCTCCGGGCTTGAGGGATAAGTCTCTCTTAGTCCAATTTGATATTCCATCAGCCGAATGTCCATAGGTCTTTCGCCAGTTGGCTCTGCAGTCCTTTGGCACGAGCCTTTGGCACGAGCCTTTGGCATGAGCCTTTCGCAGGAGCACGGCCACTCGCTGACGCCACCCAAGCGCCGGGCCTACCGGCGCAGGCTGCGATGATTGCCTGCAGTCGTGTCACCGACTGAAGGAATTCTGGGGTATCGGAGCGCGCAAACCGCCCCGAATTCCTTCACTCGGCGACAGGTATCAAGCTAAGTCGAGGACAAGGACAGTCGATGGCGCAAAGAGTCTCGGTCAATCTCGTCGACGACATCGATGGCGGCAGCGCCGTGGAGACAATCTATTTCTCCCTCGATGGCGTCAACTATGAAATCGACCTCGGCAAGCGCAACGCCGAACGCTTGCGGGCGGCGATGGCCGCATACAGCGAGGCCGGACGCCGATTGGTGCGCACCACCGGACGTGGCCGCGGGCGGACAGTCGTTCAACGACGCGTTGAGGTGGCCGCAGATCCGCGCGCGGTTCGGGCATGGGCGAAGTCCAACAGGGTCGCGGTTCCCGATCGCGGCCGCATCCCGCTAGCTGTTCTTGAGCGCTACCGCGCCGCCGGCCACTAATCAGGGATCCGAACAGTCCCGTCGCGGCGAACCGCCAGTAATCTAGAAGCTTGACGGGAGGTGCGCCGTGCCGTTCGACCTGAGCATGTGGAAGTTGTTGGTGCTCGGCGTCATCGCCCTCATCGTCTTCGGGCCTGACCGCTTGCCACAGTTGGCGCGCGACGCCGGTCGCACGCTGCGCCAACTGCGGGAGATGGCGCAAGCGGCACGCACCGAGCTGAAGTCCGAGCTGGGTGACACGGTGGGTGACTTCGACTTCGCCGACCTGAACCCACGGACGTTCGTGCGCAAGCACCTGCTCGACGACCTCGACTCAGACCTGGCCTCGCCAGCGCCGACCCGGGCAGCCGCGAGCGCTTCGACCGCCGGCACGACCGCGGCCGGCGGCGTTGCCTCCCCATCTCCGGCCGCATTCGGACCGCTCACGGAGCCCGCCCCGTACGACCTCGACGCGACCTGACGCAACTGCGTCACCGGCCGGTAGGCTCGGCTACGCCAATCGACCACAAGTCGTCGGCGCGACCCACGTGGCTCAACCGGGCTAAAGCCCGGCGGTCGACGGGCGCCCGGCGCGGAGCAGCGCGGGGCGGAACCGTTGAAGGTCAAAGAGATCATGAAGGCGCCGGTCTATACCGTCGGCGTCGACGTGCCCACGGCCGATATCGCCAAGCTCCTCATCCAGCACCGCATTAGCGCGGTACCCGTCGTCGACGCCTCCGGCGCTGTGGTCGGCCTCGTGAGCGAGCACGACCTGATCTCCCGCGAAGGCCCGACCGCGCTCGATGTGATGTCGCCCGGCATCGTCAGCGTGACCGAGGACACCGACGTCGACGACGTGCGGCACCTGCTTGTTGATCGGCGGATCCGCCGCGTTCCGGTGATGTCCGGTGGACGCCTGGTCGGCATTGTCAGTCGTGCCGACATCGTCGCGCTGATCGCCATGGAGTGGGTGTGCGAGGTCTGCGGCACGCAGGCGCGCGGTGAGCACCCCCCGGCGTCCTGCCCCACTTGCGCCGCCGACACCGTGCGTTTCGTTCACCTCCAACAGCCCCCCGGCACGTAGTTGCAGCAAGAGGCGCAGACCAGCCGCCCCCGAACCAGTCCGGCACCACCGCTTTGAGCCCGAAGGAGACGCCGTGCCGCCCGCACAGCAAAAGACCGCTACCGCAAAGACGAAGGCCGCCGCGCGCTCGGCATTCCCCGGCGAACCCGTCGAGCAGCTGCGCGACTACTACCAGCAGATGCAACTCATCCGCCGGTTCGAAGAGCGCACTGCCGAGATGTACCAGCGGGCCAAGATCGGCGGGTACTGCCACCTGAATCTCGGCGAGGAAGCCACCGTCGTGGGCACGATGGCCGCGATGGCGCCGCACGACTACCTCTTCACGACGTACCGCGAGCACGGCTACGCGATTGCGCGCGGCATCGAGCCCCGCCGGGTGATGGCCGAACTTTTCGGTCGCACCACTGGGGTTTCGCACGGGTGGGGCGGCTCGATGCACCTCTACGACGTCGAGAAGCGACTCCTTGGCGGCTACGCGATCGTCGGGGGTCAAATGCCGCCCGCAACTGGCGCAGCGCTGGCCATCGCATACCGCGGACCGGGCGGCCCAGACGCCGAAGCGGTGGTCTGTCAGCTCGGCGATGCCACCACGAACATCGGTGCCTGGCACGAGTCGCTCAACCTGGCCGCCATCTGGAAGCTGCCGATCGTGTTCCTCATCGTCAACAACCACCTCGGCATGGGCACGTCGGTCGAGCGCGCGTCCGGTGAGCCCGACCTCTACAAGCGCGGCGCCGCGTATCGGATCCCGGGCGTGCGCGTCGACGGCAACGACGTCGTCGCCACCCGCGACGCTATGGCGCAAGCGTTGCGGCTGGCTCGCGAAGAACGGCAGCCCTCGATCCTTGAAGCGACCAGTTGGCGGCTTCGCGGCCACAGCGTGGTCGACCCCGCGACGTACCGCAGTAAAGAGGAGGTCCAGCGCCTGCACGATCTCGATCCACTCGCAGCGTTCCGGGCCAAGCTCATCGCGGCGCGCGTGTTCTCGGCCGAAGAGGCCGCGAGCATCGACGCCGAGGTCGAGATCGAGGTCAACGACTGCATTCAGTTCGCTGACAGCAGTCCCAACCCAAGCCCCGACCAGCTCTTCGCGCATGCGTACGCAACCCCGGTCGCGAACGCACCGCACGAGCTGCCCGGCGACCCGCTCCACGTCCTGTAGCGAAAGGCGATCCCTGTGGCTGTCATTACCTATCGCCAAGCGCTCAACGAGACCTTGCGCTCGGAGCTGCTCCGTGACCCCAACGTCTTCTTGATGGGCGAGGAGATCGGCATCTTCGAAGGTTCATACAAGATCACGGCTGGCCTGCTCGCGGAATTCGGGCCGGAGCGAGTCCGTGACACGCCGATCTCAGAAGAAGGCTTCGTCGGAGCCGCCATTGGCGCCGCGATGCTCGGGTTGCGACCCGTGGTCGAGATCATGACCATCAACTTCTCGATCGTCGCGATGGACCAGATCGTGAACCACGCGGCCAAGATTCACACCATGTTCGGCGGTCAGTCGACAGTGCCGATGGTGATCCGGACGCCGGGTGGCGGGGGTCAGCAACTCGCCGCGACGCACTCGCAAAACCTCGAGGTCTGGTACGCGCACGTACCTGGCCTGAAGGTCGTGATGCCGTCGACGCCTGCCGACGCGAAAGGCTTGTTAGCCGCATCGATCCGGGACGACGACCCGGTGATGTTCATCGAGCACCTTGCCCTTTACAACACGAAGGGCGAAGTACCCGACGGCGACTACGTAACGGAAATCGGCACAGCGGCCATCACCAAGGCCGGCACCGACATCACCATCGTGTCGTATTCGCGGATGGCCGCCGTTGCCCTCGATGTCGCACGACGGCTGGAGGAGGACGAAGGGATCTCGGTCGAAGTCGTCGACCTTCGGTCGCTGCGGCCACTCGACCGATCGACCATCCTTGCGTCGGTGCGCAAGACCGGTAAGGCGGTCGTGCTCGAGGAGGACTGGCTCTCGTACGGCGTCGGCGCCGAGATCGCTGCGACGATCCAAGAAGGCGCCTTCGACTATCTCGACGCGCCCGTTCGCCGAGTCGCCGCGGCCGAAATTCCTTTGCCCTACGCAAAGCCACTCGAGCTGGCCGCGCTGCCCGACGCGACCGCGCTGCTCAAAGTTATCCACGAAACCCTCGACGCCACCCGCTTCCGCGGCTGAGCGCCAGAGCTTAGGGAGTTTTCGATGCCTCAGGTCTTTATGCCGCGGCTTTCCGACACCATGACGGAAGGCACGGTGAGCACCTGGACGAAGGGTGTCGGCGACCGGATCGAGAAGGGCGACGTGATCGCCGAGATCGAGACCGACAAGGCCACCATGGAACTGGAGGCCTACGACGCCGGCGTTCTCGAGCAGATTCTGGTCGACGTCGGAAAGACGGTGCCGATCGGTGAAGTGATCGCCGTCATCGGCGACGGTTCCGGAGCCACCGCCGCGCCGGCGACCACCAACGCGGCGCCTGCAGATCCCACGCCCGTCGTGCCGGCGCCGCCGACTTCTGCCGAGCCCACACCGGTGGCCGCCGCGCCAGCTGCGGTCGCCGCCGCGGTAGCCGGGCCCGTGTCATCGCCAGCGTCCGCACCGAACGGAAGACCCCCGGCGTCCGTCAATGGCAAGCATCCACTGGCGTCCCCGCTGGCCCGCAGCATCGCCCGCGACGCCGGCCTCGACCTCGCGACAGTCAGGGGTTCGGGGCCCGGCGGGCGCATCGTGCGTGCCGACGTTGAGCACGCGATCGCGACGCTGGGGACGACTGTCGCAACGAGCCCGCAGACCGCGGCTCCGGTTGCACCGGCCGCACCAGCAGCGGTCGCGCCCGATATCGCACCGGCGCTTGCTGCACCCGCAGTGCAACTGCAGACCGGTCCGGACGACGAGGAGATCGCACTCAACAACGTGCGACGGATCACCGCCCGCAGGCTCGTCGAGAGCATGCAGCAGGCTCCGCACTTCTACCTGACCAGCGTGGTCGCGGCTGACGAACTCGTCGCCGCGCGGGCTCGCATCAACGAGGGCCTCGCCGCGTTGGCGACCAGTCGCGGTGAGACCGCGACGAAGGTCAGCGTGAACGACATCGTCGTGAAGGCAGTCGCGGTTGCGCTGCGCGCGCATCCTGAGGTGAACGTCTCGTTCGGCGGCGACAAGCTGATCCGGCACAACCGGATTCACGTCGGCATCGCCGTGGCGCTACCGGACGGCTTGATCGTGCCGGTGATCCGCGACGCCGACACGAAGACGGTGACGCAGATCTCTGCAGAAACTCGCGACCGAGCGACCCGCGCGCGTAGCGGCAAGTTGAAGGTCGATGAGTTCACCGGCAGCACATTCAGCGTGAGCAACCTCGGCATGTTCGGTGTCGATCAGTTCACCGCCGTGATCAATCCGCCTGAGGCCGCGATCCTCGCGGTGGGCGCGACGAAGCAGGAGCCCGTTGTTCGCGGCGGCCAGATCGTGGTCGGCTACACAATGGCGATCACGTTGTCGGTCGACCATCGCGCTCTCGACGGAGCTACCGGCGCGAAGTTCCTCGCCGACCTCACCGCGTTGTTGGAGAACCCGCTCGCAACCCTGGCCTGACACCACAAATCGTGCGCATTTACTGCCCTCCTGGGGCGGTAAGTGCGCGCGATTTCGGGTTAGGTGCCTCCGGCACCGGGCAGGTGGCCGAACTCCCAGTGCCACGGCTCGAACGGGTCGTGCACGGCCCACGATGGATGCACCCAACCGAAGCGGCCGGCGTTTGCCACCATCCAGCGGTACTCCGAGGAGCGCGAGCTTTGGATCCCGCAGCCGAGGTCGAGCGCCAGGCCCCAGCCGTGGTTACTGGTGCCCGGCACCGCCGCCAGTGACGGCCGCTGCCGAAACACCCTCACCTGCTCGGTATAGCTGCGATACGAGTCGGTGACGCAGATGTTCGAACCGAACACCTTCGAGTAGGCCTGCGACATCTTGTCGAACGCCGCCGCAGCGTCTGGCCGTAAGCGGCCGCCACCGGTGATTGAACAAAGCTGCGACGACGGGATGAAGCCGTCGGCGTACCCACCCCAAGGACCGGCCGGATATGGCCCTGCTGCCGCGGCATTGCACAGGGCATTGCCACCCGGCGCCCCAGCCGTGTCAGCGGCGAGCGCATTCGCCTCCTTGACCGCAACGGCACGGGCCGCCGAGTTGTGCGCCGCAGTCGCGGCCGCGATCCGTTGCAGCGCCGCCTTCTCTTGCGCCGTCTGGTAGGCGGTCTGGGCGGCGGTCAACTTCGCCTGTGCCTGGGCCGACTTGAGTTGCAGAGCGGCAACCTGCGTCGACACCTGGGCCTGCACGACGGCGGCCGCGGCGACTGCTTGCGCGGCCTGCGCATTCAGCTGCTCGGCCTGCTGCTCGTCATAAACAGCGGCGTGCAGCACCTCGGCCCGCCCGCGGTTCAAGATCGACAGCATTTGCACGCCTTGCACAGTCACAGCGAGGTCGGAACCTTGGGCCAGAGCAGCGATCGATTCCTGCGCGGTCGGATCCACGTAGAGCTGCGCTGCGTACTGCGCGAGCTGATCGCGAAGGCCGGCGAGCTGCGTATTCAGTGCCGCCGCCTGCGCGGTCGCGGTGGCAGCCGCCGACTGCAGGCTGGCGAGCTTCGCGCGGGCGGCGTCGAGGGTCTTCGCACCAGCGGACAGTTCAGCCTGGACGGCGGCAGCTTGCGCAGTCAGTGCCGCCAAGGTGGGGGTGGGCGGGGTGGCCGCGATCGCCGCCGTCGTGAGCGCCGGAACTGCGCAGGTGAGAGCAAGGGCGGGGGCCAGCGCCAAGATCACCAACGCTGCCCAGCCTGGCCGCCGCCGTCCGCGCCGCCGTTGCCCGAGCGCGCCGAGGCGACGCTGGCTGACGGTCACGGGCTTGGCGTCCCCAAGGGCTCGACGGCAGATGGTTGGCGGTGATGCTATCCCCGGTCAACGCGCAGGTACGGGTAGCCTTGAGATTCTTGACATCCGCACCTTTGGCGAAGAGGCGAAAACCCGCAGTGTCTTCCACATCAGCCCATCCGTTTGCCGGATTCGGGGCCAACGAGTGGCTCGTAGACGAGATGTACCAGCAGTACCTGAAGGATCCGAGCTCGGTCGACAAGGCCTGGTGGGATTTCTTCGCCGACTACTCCCCCGCCGACCCCGCCGTCGCAGTTGACAGCAACGGCGCTGACTCCAACGGCAGGGCACCAGTTGCTAACGGCAACGGGACGCCGACCAGCGCGCCTGCACTGTCTGCGCCCGCGGCGGCACCGAAATCAGTGACACCCGCGCCCGCGACTCGCACGCCCGCCCCCGCAGCAGCACCGGCAGCCACATCGACACCGGCCGCGAGCGCGCCATCGATCGCCGCGGACATCGCCGTCCCCGTCGTCGCCGATGAAATCGTCCCGCTCAAGGGTGCTGCTGCACGCACGGTCGCCAACATGGAGGCCAGCCTCCACGTTCCGACGGCGACGAGTGTGCGCGACATCCCGGCCAAGCTGGTCGCCGACAACCGCCTCGTGATGAACAACCACCTCAAGCGGGGCCGCGGCGGGAAGATCTCGTTCACCCACATCATTGGCTACGCCATCGTCCGGGCCACCGCCGCGCAACCGGAGATGAACGTCGCCTACACCGAGATCGACGGCAAGCCGGGCGTGATCCGACACCACGACGTGAATCTCGGGCTAGCCATCGACATGACTAAGGACGACGGCACCCGCCAGCTGTTGGTTCCTTCGATCAAGGGCGCCCAAGACCTCGACTTCGCACAGTTCTGGGCGGCGTATGAAGACGTCGTCCGGCGTGCTCGCACCAACAAGCTGACGGCCGACGACTTCGCCGGCACCACGATGACGTTGACCAACCCCGGCACGCTCGGCACCGTGCACTCGGTGCCTCGGCTGATGCAAGGCCAGGGCTGCATCGTCGGCGTCGGCGCGATGGAGTACGCGGCGCAGTTCCAGGGCGCGTCTGCCGAGACGCTGGCCAACCTCGCCGTGAGCAAGGTCATGACGGTCACCTCGACCTATGACCACCGGGTGATCCAAGGCGCACAGTCGGGTGAGTTCCTGCGGCAGATCCACCGGCTGTTGCTCGGCGAAGACGGTTTCTACGACGACCTTTTCCGGGCCCTGCGCATCCCCTACGAGCCGGTGCGCTGGGTGCAAGACATCGTGTCGACACACGATGACGAGGTCGGCAAGCCCGCTCGCGTCATCGAGTTGATCCACGCCTATCGCGTGCGCGGTCACTTGATGGCCGATACCAACCCGCTCGAGTTCGAGATGCGCAAGCACCCCGACCTCGACATCGTGAACCACAACCTCACGTTGTGGGATCTCGATCGGGAGTTCGCGACCGGTGGCTTCGGCGGCGTCGAAGTGATGAAGCTTCGCGACATTCTCGGTGTGTTGCGCGACTCGTATTGCCGCACGATCGGCATCGAGTACATGTACATCTCCGATCCCGAGCAGCGTCGCTGGATTCAGGACCGCATCGAATTCGCGCACAGCAAGATCAGCCGCGAGGAGCAGCTCTACATCCTGAACAGGCTCAACGTCGCCGAGGCATTCGAGACGTTTCTGCAAACGAAGTACGTCGGTCAGAAGCGGTTCTCACTCGAAGGTGGCGAGACTCTGATCCCGCTGCTCGACAGCCTTCTCGACGAGTCAGCCAAGAGAGGTCTCGACGAGGTCGTGATCGGCATGGCCCACCGCGGCCGGCTGAATGTGCTGGCGAACATTGTCGGCAAGAGCTACGGACAGATCTTCCGTGAGTTCGACGGCAACATGGACCCGAAGTCAGCGCACGGCTCCGGCGATGTGAAGTACCACCTCGGCGCGAACGGTCACTACACCACGGCCGATGGCGCAACAATCGATGTTTCCCTCGCTTCCAACCCCAGCCACCTCGAGGCGGTTGATCCGGTACTCGAGGGGATCGTGCGCGCGAAGCAGGACGCGCTCAACAAAGGCGCCGCGTACCCCGTTCTGCCAGTGGCGATCCACGGCGATGCCGCGTTTGCCGGTCAGGGCGTTGTCGCTGAGACCCTGAACCTGTCGCAGCTGCGCGGATACCGCACCGGCGGCACGGTGCATGTCGTCGTGAACAACCAGGTCGGCTTCACCACCTCGCCACTCGCGGCGCGCTCGAGCGTCTACGCCACCGATGTGGCCCGCATGATTCAGGCGCCGATCTTCCACGTGAATGGCGACGACCCCGAGGCCGCAGTTCGGGTCGCACGGCTCGCTCTCGAGTACCGGCAGGCGTTTAAGAAGGACGTCGTCATCGATCTCGTGTGCTACCGGCGTCGCGGCCACAACGAGGCCGACGATCCCTCGATGACACAGCCACTGATGTACAACCTGATCGATTCGAAGCGGTCGATACGCAAGCTCTACACCGAGGCGCTCATCGGTCGCGGCGACATCACCCTCGATGAGGCCGAGGCAGCCCTGCGCGACTACCGCGGGCACCTCGAGAAGGCCTTCACCGAGACCCGCGACTCGACCAGCGCACCGCACGAGCCGACTGTCATCGACAACGCGCCGGCCCCTGCACCCGAGGTCGAAACGGCGATCAGCCTCGACGTCCTGAAGAAGATCGCCGACTCCCAAGTCAATCTCCCTCCGGGCTTCGTTGCGCATCCACGACTCCTGCCGCAGCTCCAGCGGCGTGCGGCGATGGTCGACGACGACGCCATCGACTGGGCGATGGGCGAGCTCATCGCGATCGGCTCGCTGCTGCTCGACGGGCATCCCGTGCGGTTGGCCGGACAAGACACCCGCCGTGGCACCTTCACCCAACGCCACGCCGTGCTGATCGATCGCCAGACCGGTGACGAATACACACCGCTGGCGAACCTCGCGCCAGGGCAGGCGCCGTTCTACGTCTACGACTCGTTGCTGTCCGAGTACGCGGCGGTTGGATTCGAATACGGCTACTCGGTGGTGCGTCCCGAAGCGCTCGTCGCATGGGAAGCACAGTTCGGCGACTTCGCCGATGGCGCGCAGACGATCCTCGACGAGTTCATCTCGTCAGGCGAGCAGAAGTGGGGCCAACGTTCTGGCGTCGCCATGCTGTTGCCACACGGCTACGAGGGCCAGGGCCCTGACCACTCGTCTGCGCGGGTCGAGCGTTATTTGCAACTGTGCGCCGAAGAGAACATGACGGTCGCGATGCCGTCGTGCAGTGCGAGCTATTTCCATCTGCTCCGCTGGCACACCAAGAGCCCACATCACCGTCCGCTGATCGTGTTCACGCCCAAGTCGATGCTGCGAAACAAGGCTGCGGCATCATCGGCATCGGCCTTCACCGAGGGCCGGTGGGAACCTGTGCTGCCCGATCCTCACCCACAAACTGCTGACGGCGTTCGGCGCCTCATGCTCTGCAGCGGCAAGGTCACCTGGGATCTCGTTGCGCGTCGCGAGAAGCTTGCCCGTACCGACACCGCGATCCTTCGCGTCGAGCAGCTCTATCCGCTGCCCGTCGCCGAGCTGAAGGCGGCAGCGGAGCAGTACCCGAACATTCAAGAAATCCTTTGGGTGCAAGAAGAACCGGCGAACATGGGTGCCTGGTCGCATATGGCGATCCGGCTGCACGCCCAGCTCGGGCTGCCGATCACGCCGGTCACCCGCCCGGAGAGCTCGTCGCCGGCTACCGGCTCGCACGTGCGGAGCGAACAGGAAACCGAGACCCTGCTCGCGACCGCGTTCCCGGAGTAGTTCGTGTACTTCACCGACCGGGGCATTGAAGAGCTCGAGACGCGACGGGGTGAAGAGTCGGTCAGCCTGGCGTGGGTCGCCGATCAGCTGCGCACCTTCGTCGACCTGAACCCGGAGTTCGAGATCCCGCTCGAGCGGCTCGCAACGTGGTTGGCCAGGCTCGACGACGAGGCGGACGACGAGTAGCTCGCGCCCGGTTGCACCGCGCGGGTTAGACCGTGAAGACGACCTTGCCGAAGATGTTGCCTGACACCATCGCGGCGAAGCCGTCGCGTGCGTCCGACAGCGGCGAGATCCGGTCAATGGTCGGCCGAACGCCAGTAACCATAAGGAAATTCAGCAGCTCGACCAGCTCCTGACGGGTTCCCATCGTCGACCCGATCACGCGCAGTTGTTGGAAAAAAACCCGACTGAGTTCGGCCGACGGAGCGTCACCGCTGGTCGCTCCGCACGTCACGATCGTGCCGCCGGGCTTGAGGCAACGCAGCGAGTGCGCCCAGGTGGCCACGCCCACGCTGTCGAACACAGCGTCGACGCGTTCTGGCAACCGGCCGCCTGACTCGTAAGCCGCGTCGGCGCCGACCCGCAGCGCGAGACCGCCGCGATCCAGCGATCGGCTGGTCACCCAGACGCGGCGGCCTGCCGCCTTGGCCAAGGCGATCAGCGCAGTCGACACACCGCCGCCGGCGCCCTGCACCAGCACGGTGTCGCCAGGACGGGTGTTTGAGTTGGTGAAGAGCATCCGATAGGCGGTCAGCCAGGCAGTGGGCAGGCAGGCGGCCTCTTCGAAGCTGAGCTCGGCGGGCTTTGGCACCAGATTGCGCACCGGTACGACGACGAATTCCGCAAGCGCACCGTCGAATCGCTCCGATAGCAGGCTCCGATTCGGATCCTTCGTCTCGTCTCCACGACCCGCGTCGGGATCACCGATCACGCCGTGGACGACGACTTCGTTGCCGTCGTCGTCGAGTCCCGCCGCGTCGCAGCCGAGAACTCTGGGCAATTCATCAGCGCTGAGGCCTACCCCGCGCAGGCTCCAGAGGTCGTGCTGGTTCAGTGCAGCGGCCTTCACTCGCACGCGTACCCAGCCACCCGTGGGCAACGGATTCCGCACCTCGCCGACGCTCAACCCAGCCAGTGGATCGGCGGCATCAAAGGACGTCACGCTCGCGGCAAGCATGAAAGCGACGGTACGCCGTCCTGCGACGGCTACCCGCCGACGTCGCGCAGCGCGGCGTCCGCTTTCGTGTCCGGATCTTTACCGACTGCCGGCGGGTGGCCACTTAACCTGCTGGAAAGATGCACCCAGCATGATGTGCACCAGGCCGGGCGACCCCCGGCTTGCGATCGCCGGACTGCGGGCCCGTATTGGGAGCCGGAAGGCCGGCCACTACCTGGAGGATCTGTGACACTGCTTCGCCTTCGACCACGAACCCAAGCAGCCGGCGTCGTCGCCATCGCGGCCGCTCTTGCGCTGAGCGCTTGCTCAAGCAGCAAGAGCACCGCCGGTTCCAGCCCGAGCTCGGCAGCGCCACCGGCTGCCACAACGGCGGCGGCGTCCGCGGCCCCTTCGACAGCGGCGTCCGCAGCTCCGTCGACGGCGGCGTCCGCTGCTGCCTCATCTCCGGCAGGTAGCGCCGCAGCCGATCCTGCGTCGCTCGTGCCCGCGTCGATCAAGACCGCCGGTGTGCTGAACATCGCGACCGACGCGTCCTACGCCCCGAACGAGTACTTCGACACCGATGGCAAGACCATCATCGGTCTCGACGTCGACCTCGGAAACGCGATCGCCGCGAAGTTAGGCCTCAAGGCGAATTTCCAGAACGTCACGTTCGACGCGATCATCCCGGCACTCGCAGCCGGCAAGTACGATCTCAGCCTGTCGTCCTTCACCGACACGAAGGCTCGCGAGGCGACGGTCGACTTCGTCGACTACTTCAACGCCGGTGAGTCCTTGATGGTTCTTGCGGGCAACCCGAAGGGTGTGACCGGTCCAGACCTCAGCTTGTGCGGCCTGACCATCGCCGTCGAAAAGGGCACCACCGAGGAGAGCGAGATCCCCGCGCTTTCGACGAAGTGCACCGCCGCAGGCAAGAAAGCGATCACCGGCCTCTCGTCCGACGACCAGAACGGCGCGAACCTCGCCCTCACGAGCGGGCGGGCTGACGTTGGCTCGGCGGACTCGCCGATCGCGGCCTACGCAGTCAAGCAACTCGCGGGCAAGATCCAGCTAGCCGGCCAGATCTACGAGACCGCGCCTTACGGCATCGCGATCCCGAAGAGCCCCGGCCTCGCACCCGCGGTGCAAGCTGCGGTTGCGTCGATGATCGCGGACGGCAGCTATAAGACGATCCTCGACAAGTGGGGCGACGACGCGGGCGCGATCACCACAGCCGGGATCAACGGCGCGACCAGTTGACCCTGCGATGACATCGGGTGGCGACGCTGCTGTGACATCACCTGACAATGTCGTGACGGGACGGCCCGAGAACATTCGGGCCGTCCCCGTTCGGCATCCGGGGCGATGGGTTGCCATCGCCGTGATCGCGGTGCTCGCCGCGATGCTCGTGCACATGTTGTTCACGAACCCGAATCTCGAGTGGCATTCGGTTCGCAAGTACCTCTTCAGCCACATCATCCTGCGCGGCGTGTGGATGACCATCAAGTTGACCGTGCTATCGATGGCGATTGGCATCGTGCTTGGCGTGGTCGCCGCGGTCATGCGACTATCCGAAAATCCGGTAGTCCGAAGCGCGGCCTGGCTCTACGTGTGGTTCTTCCGCGGCACTCCATTGCTCGTCCAGATCATCGGCTGGTTTTCGATCAGCCTGCTGTTCAAGACGCTTGCGTTCGGAGTTCCGTTCGGACCCCACTTCGGCGGCGAGAACACCAACAAGCTCATCTCACTGTTCGTGAGTGCGTTGTTGGCGTTGAGCCTCAATGAGGGCGCCTACATGTCGGAGATAGTGCGGGCCGGCATCCTCGCTGTCGATGAAGGGCAGAGCGAGGCGGCCCAAGCACTCGGCATGACGAAGCTTCAAACGATGCGCCGCGTCGTGCTGCCCCAGGCCATGCGCGTCATCGTGCCGCCGACCGGCAACGAAACGAACGGCATGCTGAAGAACACTTCGCTGGCCAGCACGGTCGGCATCTTCGAGTTGCTGCGATCGAGCGAGGCCATCTACAACGCCAACTACCAAACCATTGGGCTACTCATCGTCGCCGTCATCTGGTACCTCGCGATGACCTCCATTCTCCAGGTGGGGCAGTTCTACATCGAGCGCTATTACGGTCGCGGATCAACCCGCACCGTCGCACTCACGCCAATCCAACGCGCGAGGTTGGCGGTCATGGGTAACCATGGCCGTGGAGGATACGGATGACCGGCCTCATGGTCGACGCACAGCGGGTGCACAAGTCGTTCGGAGCAAACGAAGTGCTCAAAGGCATCGACTTCCAGGTCACGCCCGGGCAGGTCGTCTGCTTGCTCGGGCCCTCCGGCTCGGGCAAGAGCACTTTCCTTCGCTGCATCAACCACCTCGAGAAGATCAACGCCGGGCGCCTCTTCGTCGACGGGGAGCTCGTCGGCTATCGCCAGCAGGGCGACAAGCTGCACGAACTCTCAGAGAAAGACGTTGCCAGGAAACGCACCGAAATCGGCATGGTTTTTCAGCACTTCAACCTCTTCCCGCACATGACAGCGATGGGCAACATCGTCGAAGCGCCGTGTCAGGTGAAGAACGAACCGAAAGCCGAGGCGCGTCAGCGCGCGACCGAACTCTTGGCCAAGGTGGGTCTCGCCGACAAGGCGAACGCGTACCCGCGGCAACTGTCGGGCGGGCAGCAACAACGGGTCGCGATCGCACGCGCACTCGCGATGCGCCCCAAGCTGATGCTCTTCGACGAACCCACCTCGGCGCTCGACCCCGAACTCGTCGGCGATGTGCTCGCCGTGATGAAGGACCTCGCCAAATCCGGCATGCCCATGATCGTCGTGACGCACGAGATCGGCTTCGCTCGCGAGGTCGCCGACACGGTCGTCTTCATGGATGGCGGGGTGGTGGTCGAGCAGGGTCCGCCGTCCGAGATCATCTCCAACCCGCGCCACGAACGAACGAAGGCGTTCCTCTCCCAGGTTTTGTGACGCTCCCACTAGGCTCACCGTCCATGGAAGTCCGCGAACTCGCCGTGCCCGGCGCCTGGGAATTCACACCTCGCCAGATCGGCGACGAGCGTGGCGTGTTCCTCGAGTGGTTTCGGGCCGACGTGGTCAACCGCACGATCGGGCACAGCCTCGAGATCGCGCAGTGCAACCAGTCGGTCTCTCGTCGCGGCACGGTCCGCGGCATCCACTACGCCGACGTGCCCCCCAGCCAGGCGAAGTATGTCTACTGCCCTGGCGGCGCCGTACTCGACGTCATCGTCGACATTAGAGCGGGCTCACCGACGTTCGGAGCCGTTGACACGGTCCGGCTCGACAACGTCGACCGCCGGGCCGTCTACCTGTCCGAGGGTCTCGGGCACGCGTTCATGGCGTTGACCGACGGCGCAACCGTCACCTATCTGTGCTCGACCGGATACGCGCCCGACCGTGAACACGGCGTCAACCCCCTCGACCCGGCACTCGGCATCCCCTGGCCCGACAACCTCGAGCCGGTGCTGTCCGACAAAGACCGCGACGCGCCGAGCCTGGCCGAGGCAGCCGAACAGGGCGTCCTGCCGACGTACGCGGAGTGTCTCGCCTACTACGCCTCGCTGCACCGCGCCCGCGGCTGACACCGAGCACGCTCGGCGAGGGCGCAACCGGTCAGGGCGCAAGCATGCCGGACGTCGAGCACTACATCACGGTCGTCGCCAGCACGACATTGCTTCCCACTCCGCTGGTGCCGGAGGTCACGCTGTACTGCGCAGAGAACGCGTACGACGTGTGGAGCCTCACCGATGACGGCGACGAGTCGGCGCCAATGCCGTTCTGGTCGTTCCCCTGGGCTGGCGGACAAGCGTTGGCGCGCTACCTCCTCGACCACCCCGAGGTTGTCGCCGGCCGCCGCGTGCTCGATCTAGCTGCTGGGTCGGGGCTCGTTGCGATCGCCGCCGCGCTGGCCGGCGCTGCCGACGTCACCGCAAATGACATCGACCCGTACGCTGCGGCAGCGCAGGAGATGAACGCCAAGGCGAACGGCGTGCGAATCAGCACCCTGATGGCCGACCTGCTAGACACCGAGATCGGCGCCGGGACCGACACTGACGTCGTCCTGGCAGGCGACGTCTGTTACGAGCGCGACCTCAGCGACCGCATGCTCGCCTTCCTCGCGCGGGCGCAGCAACGCGGAGCCCACGTGCTGCTGGGCGATCCTGGCCGCACCTATCTACCACGCGAGCGACTCGCGGAAGTGGCCAGTTACGACGTCCCGACGACGCTCGTGCTCGAAGACCAGCAAACGAAGCGGACGACTATCTGGACGCTGCACACCGACTAGTCAGGTCTCAGAGCCGTCCTTGGGGGCGAGAAGCAGCGCCCTCCAAAACAGCTGCCGCGTCGCGTACATGCCGAGAAAACCGATCACGGCGTAGCTGACGTAGAAGCCGCTGTCGGCGATGCGCATCCATCGTTCGGGGTCATCCCAGTAGCCAATCCATTCCGCAACACCGCAGGCGACTGAGGCGGCGGCAGTGGTCGCGAAAACGGCGGTCGTCCAGGTACAAAGCCTTACCGACCGACGAGTATGGCTCGTCGCCACCGGTGAGGAGCTTCGCGGCACGGAGTACACCTGCCACCAGACGAGTCCCAGACCCATTGCGGCGAACAGGACGCCGTAGCCGTCGCCGAAGTCCGCGAACCAGTAGATGAGGTCAGCAATGTGCGCCGCGCCGGTTGCTGGAAGTGCGGGGACGTCGGTCCGGAGCCGAATGGCGCCGGTCGCGAGGCTGGCAACGATGCGCAGCGTGACTGCCGCCAGCACGCCAACTGCCAGCACATCGCAAAGCTCTCGGCGCGGCCGCTCTGTGCGATCTGAGCCAATCTCGTCGGGTGCCTGCTGGTCGACCATGTGCCCCCCGATGATCTCGCCGGCACCCCGCGGGTGCGGACAAACCTTACGGGCGGCGGCGAAACGGGTAGTAGCGAAACAGCACTTTGCCGAGGACGCATTCGTCGGGCAGGACGCCGAAAACACGGCTGTCGTCGAGCCCTGCCGCGGCGTTGTCCGAGAGCAGCCACCACCCGCCGTCCGCACGCCGCACAACCCGCTTCACCAACAGCAGCCCTTCGAACTGGGGGCGCCGGGCAACGACGACGTCACCTACCGCGACGCGCGCGCGACGGGAAACCAGCAGGCAATCGCCGGGCCGCAGCGCGGGCAGCATCGAATCGCCGGCGACGACGACTCGCGAGAACGGCATCCGCATTTCGATGATCACCTCCCACGCGGTTGAAGCCCACGATGCCAGGGGTAGTGTCCAGCCAGATCAGAAGATCGACGCATCCGATCCGTTGCTGCGGAGGAACGACATGAATTTGCTCGCCAGAATCCTCACTCCCAAGACCGTGGTGCACGCGCACTGCGACCTGCCGTGCGGCGTGTATGACCCGGCGCAAGCACGGATCGAAGCAGAGTCGGTCAAGGGCATCTGCGAGAAATACCAGGCGAACGACGACCCGGCGTTCCGGACCCGCGCGCTCATCATCAAGGAGCAGCGCGCCGAGCTGGTCAAGCACCACCTCTGGGTGCTCTGGACCGACTACTTCAAGCCCCCGCACCTTGAGACCTACCCGCAGCTGCACACGCTGTTCTGGGAGGCCACCAAGCTCGCCGGTGCTGCCGGCGCAAAGGGCCAGCAGGACCCGGCCGTCGCCCAGCAGTTGCTCGACAAGATCGCCGAGATCGACACCATCTTCTGGGCCACCAAGAAGGCGTAGTAGCCAAGGACAGGACGGCGGGCCGAGCGTGATCCGACCAGCTCGGCCCGACGACGTCCCGACGATCTTGGCGTTGATCCGTGAGCTCGCCGCGTACGAGCGCGAGCCCGACGCGGTGGTCGCGACCCAAGCAGGTCTCGAGGCCGCGCTGTTCGACGACCGGGCGGCGTTGTTCGGTCTGGTCGCCGAACATCCCGGCGACGATGGGCCGATTGTCGCGGGCTTTGCCCTGTGGTTCCTCAACTTCTCGACGTGGGTCGGCCGACACGGCATCTACCTTGAAGACCTCTACGTCCGACCGGAGTTGCGCGGGCACGGCTACGGCAGCGAACTCCTCATCGAGCTCGCGCGCATCGCCGACGAGCGCGGTTACGGCCGGCTCGAATGGGCAGTCCTCGACTGGAACGAATCAGCGCATCGCTTCTACGAGTCACTAGGCGCCATCCCAATGCAGGAATGGACCATCTGGCGAGTAAGTGGTGATGCGTTACCCAAACTCGCACGACGGTCGGACGTCGAGGGGCGCGCCTGATGACCGAAAGGCCTGATCACGGACAGGCCGACGCCCGCGCGGTACCGTAAAGCCCGGCAGATCTGGCAACACCTGCACACAGATGGAGCGCGACGCGTGTCGACCACAGAGGGCGTGCCAGCACTAGGCGCGGACAGAGACACTTGGCCCGCTCGAAACCGCGCCGGTGGTGACTTCGTCTCCGTCCGGGTGCCTGCGGCCGCTGCCTACCTTTCGGTGCTGCGCACCACGACCGCAAGCCTGGCGGCCCGGCTCGACTTCACCCTCGACGAGATCGAAGACCTGCGCATTGCCGTCGATGAAGCGTCCTGCCTGCTACTTGCAGGTGCGGTCGAGGGCGCGGAGCTGACCAGCGTCTTCGCGATGTCGACCGACTCGATTCAGATTTCGGTCTCGACGATGACCGATAAGGGCCATACCCCGAGCCGCGACTCGTTCGCCTGGACGGTGTTGTCCGCGTTGGCGGGCGAGGTCGACGCGTGGACCGAAGCCGACGGCCAGCAGACGATCTCGTTGATCAAGCACCGGAGCAGGGACCTCTGACGTGAGCACCAGCCCCGACGTGCAGGCGGACGGCGGACTTGAGCCTGCAACGCCAGAAGTGACGCTCGACCCAGCAACAGGCGAGGTCGTGGCCGCCGAAATCCTCGCCGTCGAAATCCCGGGCGTCGACGAGGCCGTCCCCATCGTTAGCGCCAGGTCGGAGCAAGCTGCGAGCGATCGTGCTCGCGCGCGTGCACTCTTTGCGGAGATGGCGAGCCTGCCGGAAGGCTCCCCTGAACGACACGCGATTCGCGATCAACTGGTCGAGACGCACCTGCCTCTCGTCGAGTACCTCGCGCGCCGATTCCGCAACCGCGGCGAACCGCACGACGACCTCGTGCAAGTGGCCACGATCGGGCTGATCAAGTCGGTTGACCGGTTCGATCTGGAGCGCGGCGTCGAGTTCTCGACCTACGCAACGCCCACGATCGTCGGCGAGATCAAGCGGCACTTCCGCGACAAGGGTTGGGCGATCCGCGTGCCGCGGCGGCTGCAGGAGCTCAAGCTCTCACTCGCGAAAGCGACCGGCGAACTCTCCCAACGTAATGGCCGCTCACCCACGGTCGCTGAGCTTGCGATGTTTCTCGACATGAGTGAAGACGATGTCCTTGAAGGCTTGGAGTCGGCCAACGCCTACTCGACGGTCTCGCTCGACACTCCCGAGAGCGGTGATTCCGATGCGCTCGCCGTCGCCGACACCCTCGGCGTCATCGACGAATCCCTTGAGGGCGTGGAATATCGCGAGTCGCTGAAGCCACTGCTTGATCAGTTGCCGCCACGCGAGAAGCGCATTTTGCTGCTGCGTTTCTTCGGCAACATGACCCAGTCGCAGATCGCTATCGACCTCGGCATCTCGCAAATGCACGTATCGCGGCTGCTCGCCCGCACCCTCGCCCAACTGCGCGAAGGACTCCTCGTCGAGGAGTAGCCGTTTAGTCGGTTGACTCGTTCAGACGTTGCATCGTCGACGGCGCGAGGATGCCGACCAGCCCTGCTAGCCCGCATACGGCCATCGGAATTCCGACCAGGTCGCCCCTGTGCACAATCGTCGTCACCCCGATCGGGAGCACGATGAGTTGCGTCAATACGGTCGGCGACCTTGACCATCGCCGGGCGCCGGCGAGCCCGCGAACCACGAGACCAAGACCGATCGCGCCAATCGCTGCCATGCCAACGACGGCCCACAGGTCACCGGAGTCGAACGGCCGGTGCCCTGTCAGCTTGTAGAGCGACAAGCCGATGGCGGACGACGCGAGCCCCAACGCCTCAACGCCAGTAGCAATAACGGCAACAAGCAGCAGGACGCCGAGGGGCTGGGGCTTGGACACGCAGCGAAGATAGCCGGTGGGTGACACGCCGGGTGTTGTGGAGCGCGCAGACCGACGGCGTACCCTTGATCAATGCGAGCTCTGCTGGTTGCCAATCTCAATGCAACCGCCATGACGCCGCGAAAGCGCGAGGTCATCGTCCGCGCTCTTGGCAGCGAACTAAAG
Organism: Acidothermaceae bacterium; assembly: GCA_036501485.1. Classification (GTDB taxonomy): domain Bacteria; phylum Actinomycetota; class Actinomycetes; order Acidothermales; family Acidothermaceae; genus PALSA-607. The sequence continues at coordinate 38,070 of DASYAG010000101.1, forward strand.
ATCGACGTTGCCGAAACCGACAGCCGCGGCCACGCTGCCGATCTGGCCGCACAGGCTCGCGCCGACCAGTTCGACCTCGTCATCGCCGTCGGGGGCGACGGCACCGTCAACGAGGTCGTCACCGGACTGCTGCGAGAAGGCGTCGGCCCGGACACCCCGCGCCTCGCGGTGGTCCCTGGCGGCAACGCAAATGTCTTCGCCCGCGCGCTCGGCCTGCCGTCCGAACCGATCGAGGCAACCGGTGCCGTGATCGAGCGACTTCGGGCCGGCCGGGAGCGGCGCATCGGCTTGGGTCGGCTGACGACCGCCGGACTCGATCGGTGGTTCACCTTCTGCGCGGGCTTCGGGCTCGACGCCGAGATCGTTCGCGAGGTCGAGCAGCATCGCCTTGACGGCGCGAAGGCGACACCCGCCCTCTTCATGCGAACCGGGCTCCGCCAGTTCTTCCGGACCGACCGGCGCCACCCGGCGCTCGCGCTGGAGACACCCGGCCAGGATCCGGTCGAGAAGGTGTTCATGACGATCGTCACGAACACGACACCCTGGACGTATTTCGGTGACCGGCCGCTCGAACCCACGCCCGACGCATCCTTTGAGACCGGCCTCGATGCCTTCTCGCTCCATCGGCTCGGCACGGTCGGCACGAGTAACAACCTGCGGCGACTACTCGTTGGCGGGCCGCCGCCCAAGGGCGTCTTACTCCACGATCTGCCCGAGCTCACGCTTCGTACGACCCACCCCATCCCGATCGAGGTCGACGGGGAGTATCTGGGCGAGCACTCCGATCCGGTGCTGTTTTCGGTGCCCGAGGCACTGGCCGTCATCGCCTGACGCCGAACGCGCGCTGAGCCAGGTGTGTCGTAAGCCACAGGTACAAATCACCACGTTGACGAAATACACGCGGCTCGACCCTTGCGAAGGGCCCGGTCGCCTGATTTAGTCGAGGGCGGAGCAGCGTGCACGGAGAAGTTCGTGAACGTGTTCACAAGGAAAATGGTCCAAACCTACCCAGACATGGGTAACGCGGTGTGTACTGTCGCAAGACGGACAGGTTTAGCACGTACTCGAACGAGATAGACCGCATACACGAACGAGCTAGACCTAGCACCACCACAGGCCCCGACGAGTAGATGAGCGCGGGATTGTCCCGCTGACTGCTGAGGAGATGGACCACATGGACTGGCGCCACCGCGCTGCTTGCCGTGACGAAGACCCGGAGCTCTTCTTCCCGATCGGCAACACCGGCCCGGCCCTTCTCCAGATCGACCAGGCGAAGGCCGTCTGCCGGCGTTGCCCGGTAGCCGAGCCATGCATCGCTTGGGCGCTCGAGACGGGTCAGGATTCCGGCGTATGGGGTGGCCTCTCCGAAGACGAACGGCGCGCTCTTAAGCGCCGCGGCGCTCGGTTGCGCCCCCAGACCGTCTAGTCCCCAGTCGCGGCGCTACTCGGCCGACCGCACCACTACTCGGCCGACCGCACTGGGATTCGTAGCGTCGCCACTGTGCCGCCTCCGGGCCGCTCTCGTACGTCGAGCCGGCCGCGAAGATCACCCTCGACCAACGTCCTGACGATCTGCAGCCCCAGCCTCGGCGATGCCGACATCGAAAACCCGACGGGCAGTCCCTCACCGTCATCGGCGACCACGATCTCGAGCTCATGTTCAAGGCGACCGGTCGACACCTCGACCACTCCAGACCTACCCCGCAGCCCGTGTTCAAGAGCGTTTTGCAGCAACTCCGTAAGCACCATCGAGAGCGGGGTTGCCAGGCCGGCCGGCAACAGTCCAAAGGTGCCGACGCGTCGAGGCAGCGAGCCCGACTCAGCTGCCGAGACCTCGCCCACCATCGCGATCAGACGATCAGCGACCGGGTCGAAGTCGATCGGACCATCGAGCGTTTGCGACAACGTGTCGTGCACCAAAGCAATCGCCCTGACGCGCCGCACCGCCTCTTCGAGCGCAGCACGCGCCTCCGGGATGTCGAGCCGTCGAGCCTGCAGCCGCAAGAGTGCGGCCACCGTCTGCAGGTTGTTCTTGACCCGGTGATGAATCTCGCGAATCGTCGCGTCCTTGCTCACGAGCGCGCGCTCGCGACGCCGCAACTCCGTGACGTCGCGAAGCAACACCAAGGTGCCGACCCGCTCGCCACCGGGCAGCAACGGAATTGATCGCAGCCTCAAAACGACCCCGCGTGCCTCGACCTCGACGTCCGACTCTCGGCCCGACCCACCGCTGACCAGCCAGCTGATCGGCTCGTCCACGAGGCCGACGGGCGGTGCCAGCGTCGCGGTCGTCTCGCCGAGGTGGATCCCAACGACATCGCCGGTCAGCCCAAGTCGCCGATAGGCCGAAACGGCGTTCGGGCTCGCATACGACACCAGCCCCTCGGCGTCCAGGCGAAGCAACCCGTCGCCGGCACGAGGCGAGCTATCCGAATCAACCTGCCCGCCCGGAAACGGAAATCTGCCTTCTGCGACCATCCGGGCGAGGTCGGCCGCGCTCGCGAGGTAGGTCAGCTCGAGTCGACTCGGCGTGCGCGCCGTCGCCAGATTCGTGTGCCGAGCGACGACCGCGATGACCCGGTCGTTGTGCCGAACCGGGATGGTCTCCTCGCGAACCGGAATCCCCTCGCCCCACTCCGGATCGCCCTCGCGACAGATGCGGCCTTCACGCCACGCACGGTCGACCAGGATTCGCTTGCCGTCGGCGATCCGCTGCCCGACCTTGTCTTCGACATACGCCGTCTGCGCCGTCACCGGCCGAATCTGCGCGACCGCGATGAAGCCGGGCGGTTCGGACGTGCGAACCCACAACAGCAAATCGGCGAACGACAGATCCGCGAGGAGCTGCCATTCGCCGACAAGCAGGTGGAGCCAGTCAAGATCCGCATCGGCCAGCAACGTGTGGCGCCGGACGAGGTCGACCAGATCGGGCACGTTGAGACGACCGGTGCGCCCGACGAACGGCTGGTCTAGTCGGAGGTGTTAGTCGGGAAGCCGGAGGCCGCTGGTGGTGTCGAAGAGGTGCAATGCCTCGGTCTTTGGACGCAAGCCGATGACGTCGCCCTTCAACGGCACCTTCGCCGCATCGGCCGCCCGCACCACGATGGTCTTGCCGCCCTCGATCTGCGGGGTGACGTAGGAGTACGAGTCGGACCCGAGCTCCTCGACGACCTCGACCGTGGCCTGCAGGCCGTCAGCGGGAGGCACGATGTCCCAGCCTTCAGGCCGGACACCGATCGTGACCGTACCGCCGGTGAGGGCTGCGCGCTGTGCAGGTGTCAGTGGCATGACCGTGTGCGAGAGCGTCAAGCCGGCTTCGGTCACGGGCAGGTCGATGAGGTTCATCGCCGGGCTGCCCATGAAGCCCGCCACGAACACGTTGACCGGGCGGTCGAAGAGGTTGCGCGGCGTGTCGCACTGCTGAAGCAGACCGTCCTTCAGCACGGCGACCCGGTCGCCCATCGTCATGGCCTCGACCTGGTCGTGCGTGACGTAGACGGTCGTGACACCCAAGCGGCGCTGCAGCGACGCGATCTGAGTGCGGGTGGCTACCCGCAGTTTGGCGTCGAGGTTCGAAAGCGGCTCGTCCATGAGGAACACCTGCGGCTGCCGCACGATCGCGCGACCCATCGCGACTCGCTGGCGCTGACCACCGGAGAGTCGGGCCGGCTTGCGGTCGAGGTAGGGCTCGAGGTCGAGGAGCTTGGCGGCTTCGAGCACCCGCTGCTTGATCTCTGCCTTCGGCCGCTTCTTGATCTTGAGGTGGAAGCCGATGTTCTCGGCGACCGTCATGTGCGGGTACAGCGCGTAGTTCTGGAACACCATCGCGATGTCCCTGTCCTTCGGCTGCACGTCGGTGACGTCGCGGTCGCCGATCATGATCTGACCTTCATCGACCGCCTCGAGGCCGGCAAGCATGCGCAGCGCAGTTGACTTGCCGGAGCCTGACGGTCCGACCAGCACCATGAACTCACCGTCATGGATGTCCAAGTCGAGGCCGGAGACGGCGGCGATGGTGGTACCCGGGTAAATGCGGGTGGCGTGGCGGTATTCGACCTCTGCCATCAGTGGGGCTCCTCGAAGATGTGGCGGTACATGTTCGCATTGCAGTACTGCAACCGGTCGCACTCCTGCGCGCGATGGTACGTGTGAGTTAGAACATCCTTAACGGAGGGTGTCATTAGTCCCGCGCGTCGGCAAGACTAACGGCCGATCGGACCTGACCGGCAGAGGCCCGCAAGGCTTCTTCTGCCCGTTTTGTGGAGACTCCGGCCAGCAAGGCAACGACCGCGACCTTCGCGTTGCCTCCAGCCTCCTCCAGGACGGCGGCAGCGCGAGCGTCGTCGACGCCAGTTGCTTGGACGACGACACGTAGCGCCCGGCGACGAAGCTTGGCGTTGTCGGCGACGGCGTCGATCATGAGATTCCCGTAGGTGCGGCCCAACTTGACCATCACCAACGTGGAAATCGCGTTGAGCACGCACTTCTGGGCGGACCCAGCTTTCAGGCGGGTCGACCCGGCGATGATCTCGGCGCCGGTGGAGATCTCGATGGCTAGGTCGCTCACGGCCGCCAGCTCCGATCTCACCGTGCACGCGAAGCCGATGGTGAGTGCACCCGCGTTGCTGCCGGCGGCGATTCCGCCCAGCACATACGGCGTGCAGCCACTCGCACTGACGCCGAACACAACGTCGTTCGGGCTCGGTTCGAGGGCGCCCACGTCGGCCGCGCCGGCGCTCGCGAGGTCCTCGTAGTACTCGCGGCCCTCGGTGAAGCTGATGAGGCCGCCGGCAAGCACCGCAACGACCCGACCCGCCAAGCCATAGGAGGGCCCTATCTCGGCGGCGTCGACAGCGGCCATCCGGCCGCCTGTGCCGGCGCCGACGTAGACGAGCCGACCGCCGGCTGACATCTTGTCTGCGATCGCATCGACCGCGACGGCGATCGAGGCAGCCGCCTCACGCATAGCGGCGGCGACGCTGAGTTGATCGTCGGCAAACACCCGGACGCTTTCGAGGGTCGTCCAAAGATCGAAGTCGACCAGCTCTGGGCGGGTCGCTTCGGTGCTAAGAGCATCGAACCTTGCAGGGTCACCTTCGACAGGCAGCACGCTCGCGGCACCTCCCGTGAGAAACACTCGTGAAAGAATATTGGTCTGGACCAATTCCGCAGCAATGCTAGACACCCGGATTGGTCTAGTCCAGAATCGAAGCATTCGAGTACGTCAGACTCGCCACCGCGGGTTCTCCGCACTGAAAGGATCCGGGTGGCCATCATCTCCGCCCCGCGACTGCTGGTCGAGGGGGCTCTGATCGGGCCAGGAGCCATCGTCGTTGACGGTTCCAGGATCGTCGATGTCATCGATGGCCGGCCGCCGGCGTCCATCGACCACCTCGCACTCGACAGCGGGTTGCTCTCCCCCGGCCTCATCGACCTGCAGATAAACGGGTGCCTCGGCGTCGACTTCGTTCGCGCGACGGACGACGAATGGGAGATGGTCGCGCGCGCATTGCCACGCGTCGGTGTCACCGCGTTTCAGCCGACCTACATCACCAATCCGATCCCTGCGTTGGTCGCCGGGCTGCTCCGCTTTGCAGCGGTGCGGCATCGTCTTGACGACGCTGGCGGTGCGCATGCACTCGGCGTCCATGTCGAAGGCCCGTTTCTGTCGCCTCGGCGCCGCGGCGTGCACGACGTGCGGTTCATGGTCGAACCCGATGCGACCAACCTCGACGCCTTGCTCGCGGATCCCTTGGCGACCGCGCAGATCACCATGCTCACGCTCGCGCCCGAGTTGCCAGGTGCGCTTGAGGCGATCCACAGGCTCGCCATCGCGGGCATCGTGGTGTCCGTCGGGCACTCCGACGCCACCGGGGCGCAGGTGCACGAGGCGGTAGTCGCGGGCGCCCGCATGGTCACGCACATCTTCAATGCGCAACGTGGCTTCGACCACCGCGAGCCCGGCGTGTCAGGGCAAGCGCTTTACGAGCAAGCCATGACCATCGGACTCATCGCTGACTTCGAGCACGTCTCCCCCGAAGCCTGCGCGATCACGCTGAACGCGGCGCCGGGCCGGGTCGCGCTCGTCACCGACGCGGTGGCACCTGCTGGCATGCCGCCAGGGACATACGAGCTCGGGGGGCAGCAGATTGCGATCTCGACCGGCGTGCCGCTCGCCCGCAATCTCGACGGCACCGTGGCGGGCGCAGCGACGTTTCTCGACCAGGCGGTCCGCAATCTCGTCGGCTTCGGTCGCGACATCGCCGAGGTGCTCATGGCCGCAACGACGGTGCCCGCGGACGCAGTGCACCGACCTGATCTGGGTCGGCTCGCGCCCGGTGCGCATGCCGACATCGTGTGGTGGGACGACGACTTGCAGCCAGTGCGTACCTGGGTCGACGGGGTGTGCGTCTACGACGCAGCGGCGATCGCTACCACGTCTTAGTGACCTTGAGCAGGCCGCGCGGGGCGTCGGGGTCGTAGCCACGCATGACCGCGAGCTGACGGGCGAGCATCTGCAGCGGAATGATCTCGGCGAGCGGCGAAAGTTCCTCAGGTAACCCGACAGGCAGTCGCAACGATGCGGCCTGCGGCGGCGGCTCGCGCAACCCCGACCCGACGATCGCGAGAGACGTCTCGAGTTCGGCGAGCCGGTCGACTACGGGTTGCATTGCAGTCCCTCCGACGCCATCGCCCGCAATCGCTATGACGGCACTGTCGCGCTGCAGCATCGCCATAGGGCCGTGCAACAAGTCGGCACCGGAGAATGCCTGGGCAGACATGTAACTGGTCTCCATGAGCTTCAGAGCCGCCTCACGTGCGGTCGGGTACGAGTAGCCGCGACCCGTCACCACCAACCGCTCGACGCCTTCGAATCGTCGCGCGACCGCATCGACCTGCTCCGTATCACTCACCAGCACGCGAGCCGCCTCGACAACGCCGCGGGCCTGCGAGCCGTCGCCGCCACGCAGTGCGTCGACAAGCAAGTACAGCGACAGCAATTCCGCGGTGTAGCTCTTCGTTGCAGCAACTGCCTGCTCCGGGCCAGCGAGCACGTCGATGTGCAGACGCGCAGCGGTGGCTAGCGCCGACGCCGACGCGTTCGTCACAGCAAGCGTCAGGGCTCCGCATTGGCCGGCCGTCGTCAGCGACTCGACGAGGTCGGGCGATCCGCCTGATTGGCTGACGGCGACGAAAAGGACGTCGCGCAGATCCGGACGTGCGCCATAGGCCGTCATCGTTGACGGCGAGGCGAGGCCGGCAGGAAGGCCAAGAACGATCTCGACGAGATACTTGGCGTAGAGGGCGGCGTGATCACTGGTGCCACGCGCGGCCAGCACCACAAATCGGATTCCAGCCGCACCAACCTGCGCCGCGACCTTGCCGATGTCGGCGCGTCCATGATCGAGAATGCGGTCGAACACGGCTGGCTGTTCGGCGATCTCGCGCGCCATCAGTTCGCCGGCACCGGTCATTAGATGCTCCTCGCTGTGCCGTGATCGGATCGTCGATGATGCCGCATCGCCAGGTCGACGGCGCCGAACTCAGGGGCGCGGGTTGCAGTTTGCGCACCAGTGGTCGAGACGAACCGGCTACGCACGTACGGATTGCTGAAGACCCCGCCATGCATAGCTACCGGCAACTCGTCGCCCCGTTTCTGACTGCTCAGTTGCCCACTGCTCAGTTGCCCACTGCCCAATTGCCCACTGCCCAACTGCGCACGCAGCACGTTCGCGAGGGCAATGAGGTAGTCGCAACCAGCATCGAGGATCGCGGTCATGACCGGGTCGTCGGGTAGTGCCATGACCGTGGGCGCCAGCCGGGTCAAGAGTTGACGATCGGCGGGATCGCGGTAGATCAGCCGCACGATCGCGTCGAAGTCGAGCCCGTACTCAGCTATGACCGCGGCTTCGAGTGCGGGGCTCTTCGGCCCGCTGCCGTCGTGAGAGTGCAGAGCAGCACGCATGGCCTGACTGGCGAACCAATACGCGCTTCCTTCGTCACCGACGAGAAACCCGTAACCGCCGGCCCGAGCAGTCCTGCCGTCGCCACTCTGGCCGAGAGCATTCGAGCCAGTGCCTGCAACGACGATGACACCCGGTCCGGCCCCGAAGGCGCCGGCCAGCGCAGCCTCAGTGTCATCGACAACGACGACATCGATGCGGGTCGCTGCGGTCAACCTGGCGCCCATGTCTGCCGCATGTTG
>DASYAG010000102.1:0-102268 GCA_036501485.1 Acidothermaceae bacterium
TCGTGGATCAGGCCGAGCAGGATGTGCTCGGTGCCGATGTAGTTGTGGTTGAGCATGCGGGCTTCTTCTTGCGCCAGCACGACAACGCGTCGGGCCCGGTCGGTAAATCTCTCGAACATGTCGCTCGCTCCTCAATGGCGGCGCGTGCTGCCTGCGTCTTCATTTCATGCTATCCCCGCGCCAGGGACACCATTTGCCGTGCCTCACGCCAACAGTTCTCGACTCTTCTCGCCAAACTGCAGGCCAGACTTGCGTTCTTAGCCCAAATTTTCGTCTTCGGACGCGTTCACTACTCACTTTGACGCGTCAAATGCGCCCAAAAGGGCGTTCGTGCCCACACTGAGTCTCAACTGTGACCTGCCCGCGAGTGTTCCGCAGCGCCCAGCTGAGCCGTTGCGCTCGCAGCGAACAGTTCTCGGCTAGACGAACAGGGGTCTAGTGAGCGGCCTCATACTTGGCGACGATGTCGGCCGAGATGCGGCCGCGCTCGTTGACCTTGATGCCCTTGCTCCGAGCCCAGGCCCGGATGTCGGACGTGGGTGCCTGGCTGCCAGCAGCGGGCCGGCGGGTAGCCCGCCCACGCGGACGGCCAGCCCGGGCAGCTCGACCAGACCTGCGAGCAGCGCCGACATAGGCATTCAGTGAATCGCGGAACTTCTTCGCGTTGCTCTTGCTGAGATCGATCTCGTAGGCGACGCCGTCCAAACCAAACGTCAGCGTCTCGTCAGCCGAACTACCGTCGAGGTCGTCGACAAGTGTTACCTGGACCTTCTGTGCCACGGTTTGTCCTTTCAAACACAGGAACTAGACGTCGATTTCGCAATATAGCGCCGGTCGCTAGAGATACTTGATCATGCGTGTGTTACCCAGTGTGTTCGGCTTGACGCGTTCAAGGTCCAGAAACTCGGCAATGCCCTCATCATATGACCGCAGCAGTTCCTCGAACACGCCAGGTGCAACCGGTTCGCCTTCGAGTTCTGAGAATCCGTGTTCGGTGAAGAATTTAACTTCAAAGGTCAAACAAAAGAGTCGACGCACCCCAAGCTCGTATGCCGTACGTTGCAATTGATCCAACAACAGATGACCGATACCCTTCGCCCGCATTGCGGGGTCGACGGCGAGAGTCCGCACCTCGGCCAGGTCTTCCCACATGACGTGCAGCGCGCCACACCCAACAACTGAAGACACGGCTGCATGCGCAGCGGCGCCGGCTGTTTGCTCAGCAACCCAGAATTCCTGCACGTCCTCGTACAGGGTGACGGTCGGCTTATTGAGAAGTTTGCGCTCAGGCGCGTACGCGTCGACGAACCCTCTGATGGCCTTCACATCGGCGGTGCGGGCACGACGAACGACGATGTCGGCAGGTGGCAGGCTCATGCTTACTCAGGCCTGACCAGCGGGAAAAGGATCGTCTCGCGAATGCCCTCTCCGGTTAGCAGCATGACCAACCGATCGATACCCAGACCGAGGCCGCCCATCGGTGGTGCCCCATATTCGAGAGCGCGCAAGAAATCCTCGTCAAGTTGCATCGCCTCGGGATCACCACCCGCGGCCAATAGCGACTGTTCTGTCAATCTCCGGCGCTGCTCGATGGGGTCGACCAATTCGGAGTATGCAGGGGCGAGTTCGACGCCATTCACGACAAGATCCCACGCCTCGACCAATCGCGGATCCTCTCGGTGAGGTCGCGCAAGGGGCCGGACCGACGCCGGGTAATCACGAATGAACGTCGGCTCGACAAGCGTGTGTTCAACAAGCTTTTCGAATAGTTCGAGAACGATATGCCCGTGATCGTTGCCGGAGTACCCGGCCGGCAACGCAACGTCATATTGCGCGGCTATCACCCGCAGCTTTTCGACATCGGTGTCGATCGAAACTTCTTCGCCGACCGCCTGCGAGACAGCCTGGTGGATCGTCATGCTTCGCCAAGGTGCGGCGAGGTCGATCGATCCGCCGCGGCCGTCGGGCACCACTGCGGAGCCCACCGCCGCAGCCGCGTCGAGCACGATGTCGTGCGTCAGGTCGGCCATCGTGTTGTAGTCGCCGTACGCCTCGTACGCCTCGAGCATGGTGAACTCAGGGCTGTGGGTCGAGTCGACACCCTCGTTGCGAAAGGTCCGGCCGATCTCATAGACCCGCTCGATCCCGCCGACGACGACCCGCTTGAGGTAGAGCTCGAGCGCGATGCGCAGGTACATCGGGATGTCGAAAGCGTTCAGGTGCGTCTGGAACGGGCGGGCCGCCGCCCCTCCGTGCAGCAGCTGAAGCGTCGGGGTTTCAACCTCGAGGTAGCCGTGGCGAGCCAGCGTCTCGCGCACCGACCCGAGCACGGCCGCCTTGATCCTGACCATGTCGCGAGCATCAGAGTTCGCGATCAGGTCGACGTAACGCTGCCGGACCCGTGATTCGGGATCTGTCAGTCCGCGGTGCTTGTCTGGCAATGGCCGCAAGCACTTGGCTGTCAGTGCCCACGAATCGGCGAGCACCGAAAGCTCACCGCTGCGTGAAGTGATGACCTCGCCCTCCACGCCGACGTGGTCGCCAAGGTCGATCGCCGACTTCCACAACGCGAGCGATTCGGCTCCGAGCCGATCGAGCGAGATCATGACCTGGATCTCACCAGACCCATCGCGGATCGTCGCGAAACAGAGCTTGCCGGAGTTGCGTGCGAGCACGACGCGACCGACGACGCCGACATGATCACCGGTCACGATGTCGGGCGGCAGATCGACATGCGCCGCGCGAACCTGCGCGATGGTCGCGGTCCGCGGGAACCCGGCCGGATACGGCTCGATGCCCTGCGCGCGCAGCCACTCGACCTTCTCGCGGCGCACCAGCATTTGCTCGGGCAACTCGTCACTCACGGGCGGAAGGCTATCGGCCAAGCGAGCGACGTCATGCGATATTGCGTTCGAACATCAGCTTCAAGCCGATCAGGGTCAGCCACGGCTCGTGGACGTCGATGAGCCGACATTCCTCGAGCACCACCGTGGCGAGCCCGCCAGTGGCGATCACCGTGGCCGGCGTGCCGAGTTCGGCGATGATCCGCTCAGTGATCCCGTCGACTTGCGATGCGAATCCGTAGATGATTCCCGACTGCAAGGATTCGACGGTGTTCTTCCCGATCACCGATCGCGGCCGGACCAGCTGCACCTTCATCAGTTGAGCCGCGCGCGAGGCCAACGCGTCGACCGAGATCTCGATACCGGGTGCGAGAACGCCGCCGAGAAACTCACCCTTTGCAGACACGACGTCGAAGTTCGTCGAGGTCCCGAAGTCGACGACGATGGCCGGCCCGCCGTGCAGGGTGAACGCGGCGAGGGTGTTCACGATGCGGTCGGCGCCGACCTCTTTCGGGTTGTCGTACAGCACCGGCACGCCGGTGCGGATACCGGGTTCGACGACGACTAGCGGCACCGCGTCGAACCAGCGCTCGCACATCGAACGCACTTCGCGCAATGCAGACGGCACGGTCGAGCAGCACGCGATGCCGTCGACAGCTCCGTCACTTGCAGACGCTGCCAGCAGGCCGGTAACGAGCAACCCCAACTCGTCGGCGGAGCGGCGCGGATCGGTAGCCAGCCGCCAGTGCTCGACGATGTGCTCGCCCTCAAAGAGCCCGAGCACGGTCTGGGTGTTGCCGACATCAATCGTCAGCAGCATCAGTACCCCCTGCTCGCTGATGGACGGCTCGCAGGTCGACGCCGATGTCGAGCACTGGCGCAGAGTGTGTCAGAGCACCAACCGAGAGGTAGTCGACACCTGTCGCCGCCACTTCGGCAGCAGTCGCCAAGGTCAGCCCACCGCTTGCTTCCAGCCGGCACGAGCTACCGCGCTCGTGAACCAGCGCGACCGACGCCCGCATCGAATCCAGCGACATGTTGTCGAGCAAGATGAGATCGGCGCCCGCCTCGAGCGCCTCACCGACCTGCTCGACGGTGTCGCACTCGACCTCGACGGGCAGCTGCGGAAACGCTGCGCGTACCGCGCGAAATGCTGCGACAACCCCGCCCGCAGCGACTACATGGTTGTCCTTGATCAAGGCTGCATCGGACAACGACATCCGATGGTTCACGCCGCCCCCGCAACGGACCGCGTACTTCTCCAACGCGCGCAGACCCGGTGTCGTCTTCCTGGTGTCGCGGATCGCGGCGCCACTGCCGGCGATCGCATCAACCCAGGTACGCGTGAGGGTCGCGATGCCCGACAGGTGACCGAGCAGGTTCAACGCAGTGCGTTCCGCAGTCAGCAACGACCGTGTCGCACCGCTCGCCGACAAGACGACCATGCCCGGCTCGACGCGCGTGCCGTCGTCGACGCTTTCGTCGATGTCGACAGCTCCACCGGTCGCGATCCACAGGACTGCCGAAGCGACCGGCACACCTGCCACGACGCCGGGCGCTCGCGAGACAAAATCGGCGACTGCTCGGTCGTCGGCCGCGATGACTGCGACGCTCGTCACATCGACGCCGCCAGCCAGGTCCTCCGCGAGCGCCGCGGTGACCAAGCTTTCTACGGCAGCAGCATCGAGCCCGGCTTCGGTGAGACGCCGGCCAAGTGCACTAGGCAGGCTCATGGAGTCAGGACAACGACAGGAGCATCTTCGAACACCGTTTCCGGAACGCCGCCATCGAGAAGTGAGGTCACCAGATGACCCCGCCACGCAGGCGAGGTCTCGGGATAGTCCTCGCGCCAGTGGCAGCCGCGGGTCTCTGCACGCAGCCGCGCGCCAGCAACGAGCGCGTTCGCGACCGTATGCAAGTTGGTCGCCTCCCATGCCTCGACGCACGGCTCGACATCGCCACCGCGGTCCGCGCCGATCCGCGCCAGCGCCGCAGCGGCTTTCGCGAGGCTGTCGGCGTTGCGCAACACTCCGGCACCGGCAGTCATCGCAGCCTGGACGCCGACCAGCGCCGACGACGGCAACAGCCCGGCGTCCCGCTTATCGATGGCAGGTTCGCCCGCGGGCGGCAACGATCGCGCCAACTCGTCCGCGATGCGGGCCGCAAACACCAAGCCCTCGAGCAGGCTGTTCGAGGCCAGCCGGTTCGCGCCGTGCACACCCGTGCACGCCACCTCGCCGCATGCGTACAAGCCGGGCACGCTGGTCCGACCGAACAAATCGGTGCGCACGCCACCGCTCGCGTGATGCGCACCTGGCACCACAGGGATCGGGGTCGTCACCGGGTCGATGCCGTTCGCGCGGCACGAAGCGGTAATGGTCGGAAAGCGCTCGGCAAGATCGGGCACTCCGCGGGCATCGAGGAGCACGTGATCCGCACCCGTCTCGCGTAGCTGGCGCACAATCGCCTGCGCGACGACGTAGCGCGGCGCGAGTTCAGCAAGGGGGTGCTGGCCGACCATGAAGCGGCGGCCAAGTACATCGATGAGCACCGCACCTTCACCGCGCAGCGCTTCGGAGATCAGCGGCTGCTGCCCCGCCGCTCCAGGCCCGAGCCACAACACGGTCGGATGAAACTGAACGAACTCCATGTCGGTTACGTCAGCACCCGCGCGCAACGCGAGTGCGACGCCGTCGCCGGTCGCCACTGGCGGGTTGGTCGTCGATGCGAACACCTGCCCGAGACCACCCGTAGCGAGCACGACCGCACGCCCGAGAACGGCACCGACACCGTCGCGACGCCCCGCCCCGATCACGTGCAGCGTGGCGCCACACGCGCGGCCATCGGCGGTCTTCAGCAGGTCGAGCACCAGGGCGTGCTCGATGATCTCGATGCCTTCGGTCGCCTTGACGGCGGCGATCAGCGCGCGCTCGATCTCCGCACCGGTCGCGTCGCCACGGTGCGCGATCCGGCGTCGCAAGTGACCGCCCTCACGCGTCAACGCAAGGTCGCCCGCGTTGTCGCGGTCGAAGCGCGTTCCGAGGTCGACGAGTTCACGTACGAGGTCTGGCCCCTCGGTCACGAGGACCCGCACCGCCTCTTCGTCGCACAGGCCCGCGCCCGCAACGAGCGTGTCGGTCAGGTGGTCGGCAGGACTGTCGCCGGGCCCGAGCGCTGCGGCAATCCCGCCCTGCGCCCAGCGAGTGGAGCCGGCGTCGAGTTCGGTCTTGGTGACCAGCAGCACCGTGCCGGCCCGTCGCGCCTTCAAGGCCGTAGTCAGGCCGGCGATACCGCTGCCGACGACCACGATGTCGGCCCGCGCTGTCCAGCCCGGTTCTGGGGCGGCCAGCCGCTGAATCAAACTCACCCGGTCACCTCCACAGACTCATTGTCGATCAACCGGGTCGCCCCCACACGGGCGGCCACCGCGAGAACTGCTTGCCGGACCACGTGGGCGTCGGTCGCGACGTCCTCGAACGTATCGGGGTCGACCAGGGCGACATAGTCAGTTTCGACACCGGGTTGCGCGTCGAGTACCGCCGTAACGGCAGCCACGATGTCGCCGGGCGCCTGGCCACCGCGCGCTGCTAGCGCGCCGGCCTGTAGCGCGCGCGGCAAAGCGAGCGCGACGACCCGCTCCTGCGCCGTCAAATAAACGTTGCGGCTCGACAACGCGAGCCCGTCGACGTCCCGGATAAGTGGCGCCGGCTCGATCCGAACCGGCAGGTTCAGATCAGCCACCATCGCCCGCACGAGCGCGAGTTGCTGGGCATCTTTGCGGCCGAACACGGCGACGTCAGGACGCACGAGTCCGAACAGCTTCGCCACAACGGTGAGCACGCCGTCGAAGTGCCCGACGCGACTCGCGCCCTCGAATCGCTGGCCCATCGCCGCGGCCGCGACTCGCACCACCGGCTCGCGCGGATACATCTCCTCGCGGCTTGGTACGAACGCCAAAGCAACACCCTCTTCGGTGCACATCGCGAGGTCCGCCTCGAGGGGGCGCGGGTAGCGATCGAGATCCTCGCCGACCGCGAACTGCAAAGGATTGACGAAGATGCTGACGACCGTCTGGTCGGCGATTTCGCGAGCTCGCCGCAGCAGCGAGCGATGCCCTTCGTGCAATGCGCCCAGCGTCGGCACCAGAGCAACGGTTGGGCCCAACGTCGCGCGCGCGGCGGCGAGCTCCGCGCGAGTGCGGGCAACGGCGGTCACGAGCTCGACCTTCTAGACAGGACGCCGAGCAGTGCGGCCGCGTCGTCAGCAGGTAATAGACCCGCGGCAAGCGCGCGGTCGGCGGTCAACCTCGCCATCGCAATGTAGGCAGCGGCCGTTTCAGGGCTGACCCGCATGAGCGCATCGACATGCGCTTCGACGGTACCGGCGTCGCCCCGGACGACCGGCCCCGTGAGGCCCGCATCACCGTGGCGCAACGCATTGTCGAGAGCGGCCGACAGCAACGGGCCGAGGAGTCGCTGCGGATTTTCCACGCCGGCCGCGCGCAGGAGATCCATCGAGGAGGCAACGAGCGTCACAAGATGGTTCGCGCCGTGCGCGAGCGCTGCGTGGTAGAGCACCCGATCCGCTTCGTCGATCCAGACCGGCTCACCACCCATCTCGAGCACGAGTGCTTCGGCGACGGGTCGAAGAACGGGCACCGACGTAACGCCGAAACACACACC
This sequence comes from Acidothermaceae bacterium, assembly GCA_036501485.1. GTDB lineage: Bacteria > Actinomycetota > Actinomycetes > Acidothermales > Acidothermaceae > PALSA-607. The sequence goes on from DASYAG010000102.1 coordinate 7,526, forward strand.
GGTGAGTCGATCGAGATCGATGCTGGTGCCGGTGAATGTCATGACCGGATGCAAGGCGAGGGGCAGCGTGCCGATGGCGGTCGCCGGCGACAACACGTCAATGCCGTAACGACCCGACGTGTGCATCACGAACTGCCCAGCATGCAGCGCGTCCGCGTTGACGAGGCCTTCGACCAGTCCCGGCAACGCGTCGTCGGGGACCGCAAGCAGCAACAAATCGACGTCCGGCCCGATCTCGTCGGGAGTACGGATCGCGACATCGGGCAACAGGGCCGAAGCACGGCGGCGAGACGCCGAGGACACTGCTGACACGGCGACGATGCGGTGGCCGGCTCGGGCGAGTGCGACGCCGAGCACTGCGCCGACGCGGCCGGCAGAGATGACGCCAATGGCCAGCCGGCCAGGTCTGGCGTGAGGGGCGAACTGATTCACAATCGGTAGTTCCAGTCCTCGCGCGGGTACCGGACGCCGCCGAGCCTACCGGGTTGTCGCCGGACCCGAATTCGTTGTCATCCACCGGTCAGGCATTCGCAACGCGCGGGCACGTTCGGCCCGCAGCACCTCGGCGTCGACAATACGACGGCCCTCGCTGAGGTCGCGGTGGCGCAGCACCACATGAACAGGACCCTTGGTCGAGTCGACATGCACGGTGGCAAGTCGAAGCGCACGTTCCCACGGCCCGACCGCCAAGCGGACGCTCTGGATCTTCTCGTGCCGCATCACCGCGTGCACCTTCGTCAGCAACCCGCTGCGCACGCTGACGACTGCATCGTCGGCACCTGCGCGATAGGTCCACCAAAGCAGCGGCGAGCGCCACTTCGCGCGTGCGGGCACCCCTGTCATGGGGACAGCGTCGATGTCGACATCGGGCAACGCCCGGCTGATCACCAGCAGCGCCTGTTCGCGCGAGCCCACTGGCAGGAGAACAGAATTGCGCTGGCGACCATCGTCGGCGCGATGTCCTGCGTAGCCGGCGATGTTCGCGTCGACCCGCACCCAACCGAAGAGCCGCCACATCAGCGGTTGCACGATGCGAACCGCCTGCACACGGCCGGGCGGCACAGTCTGCGCCCGCGTCTCGAAGAGACCGTGCCGCAGCCGTAGACCGTCAGGCGAATCGGCAACGGTGAATCCGAAGTGCTGTTGAATCGTCTGCCACACCGCACTGAAAACACTGATGACGCCGGCCAGCGCGCCGGTAAAGACACCCGGATGCCGAGACGCGATCGCACCGGCAAGGAACGCGGCAACCCAGACGAAGCCGATCAACGCCGGCGTCGAGAGAAGGGCGCTACCCACGATCTGAGCGCCGGTGCAATGCACCAACGGTCGCTGTGGCGCTTCGGGCGTGCGATGGTCGAGTCCGGCCGCCATCGCGAGCAGGGCTGCCCGTAGTGCCTGCGCTTCGTCGAGCCGCAAGTAACCCAGCCGGACGCGACCCTCTGAACCCCCGGCCATGTCGAGCTTCAACTCGGCAAGTCCGAATGCGCGCGCGAGCAACGGCTGCACGATGTCGATGGCCTGCAACCTGTCGATGCGCACCTGGCGCGATCGCCGGAACAGCACGCCGGAGTCGATGTGCACCTCACCGCCTTCGATGGCGAATCTGGTGAATGCCCACGACAGCGCACTCGCGGCCAACCCAACGATCAAGACGCCAACGACGATCACCGGTAGCCACCATCCGGCGTGCCGAATCTTTTCGAGGTTGTAGGTACCGATCGCGGCTAACGAGACGAGCACCCGCGACGCGCGAACAATCGGCGTCAGTGGATGCAGACGGCCACCGCGAGGTCGCCCGCCCTGATCAAGAGGCGGCGCGTGCTCGCCCGGTGCCGTCACAGCCCGGCCGACTGCGACTCGCCGAGCGCCGCGAGTCGGTCACGCAACCGAGTGGATTCGGCCGCCGTGAGGCCGCGGATGCGCGCATCGGTGCCGGCCGACGCCGTGTGCAATCGCACGGTCGAGATGCCGAACTTGCGTTCAACCGGACCGGCCGTCACATCGACGAGTTGCATACGGCCATACGGGACGACGACGAGCCGGCGCCACATGACACCGTGCGTTACAAGCAAATCGGAACCACGCTCTGCGTATCCCCACGAGTCGTAGTTGCGGCCGATGACGATATAGGCGGCGACGCAGATCGCAAGCACCACGACGACCGCAATAACGGCAGCCAACACCGAACCAGCGATCACCGACAGGACTGCTGCCACCAGTGCCACGAGCACGCCCACTGCGGCAAGCAACGCCCGGCGCATCGTGCGCAGCTTGACGGAGACGCGCACCCAACTCTCGACCGGCGAGGCGAAGGCTTCCTGCATGGCATTCACAGTAGCGCCGCACTGATCCGGCTAACGGCCGCGCTCATCGGGCTCCCGTGGTACGCGGCAGCTGTATTCGAGGAAGAGCGCAGCGCCGACCAAGGCAAGTGAGGCAACCACGCTGAGCCCGCTCGCGCGGCTGTCGTCGTTGACTCGCGGATTTCCGAGCTTGCTCAGGGTGTAGATGAGGAATCCGCCGTACAGGCCGGCGATGATGGCGGCCGCATGACTGCTGGCTTTCGCGAGCACCGCGAGCTTGGCGACAAACAGCGGCTCGAGCGGCCGGTTGGCGGGGTTGCGCAGTCGCGAGCGAACCGAGAATCCGTACATCATCTCGAAACCGGCGAGGAGGACCAGAGAGATCGGCCCGACGATCGGCAGCGCGGGTAGCGAGCTGTAAAAGGCGCGGACCAGCAGCCAGCTGATGAGGCCCACAGCGACAGCGATCGCAGCAAGTATCGATGTGCGAGTAGGTGTCATGTGCCGAGACCCGCATCAGGAGGTCGGGGCACCAAAAGCGCGGGCGCATCGAGCCGACGAACACCATCGGCGCCGAGCACGACAGCTTGCTCGGCCAGTGTTCCGCGACCGTCGATGAAGCCGTCCGGTTCGAGCTCCAGCCACGGCAAGACGACGAAGGCCCGCTCGTGCGCGCGCGGGTGCGGCAGTGTCAGCTGCGGATCGTCGCTGCGCTCATCGCCATAGGCCAGCACATCGACGTCCAGCGTTCGAGGGCCCCAGTGCTCAAGCCGAACGCGACCGGCGGCCGCCTCAAGAGAATGCGCAACATCTAGCAAGTCAGTTGCCGAAAGGTCGGTGTCGATGAGCACGACCGCGTTGTAGAAGTCCGGTTGCATGGGGCCGCCGACGGGCGCAGTCTCGTAGATAGCTGACACAGCAACGATCTGGGTCTGCGCAGCGAGTCCGTCGAGCGCCGCCTGTAGCGTCGCCGCACGATCGCCAAGGTTCGCGCCGAACGCAAGCACCGCTCTCATGCATCCGTCTTAGCGTGTGGGGTTTGGGTGCGCACGATGGTGACGACCACATCATCGAACGTGAGCGGAATCGGCGCCGCGGGCTTGTGCACGCTGACCTCGACCGACGTGACACATGGATCCGCCAGACACGCCGTCGCGATGCGGTCGGCCAGTGTCTCGAGCAGATTCACCGGCTCGCCCGACACGATCGCGGCAATAGTGAGGGCGAGCGCGCCGTAGTCGGTCGTGTCGGCGAGGTCGTCGGATTGCGCGGCTGCCGAAATGTCGACGTCGAGTGCAACGTCGACGACGAAATCCTGACCCTCGGCGCGTTCGTACTCGAACACGCCATGGTGCCCGCGGACCAGCAAGCCGCGCAGTTCTATCCGATCGCTCATAGCCTGCTCCATCGCGCCGCGACGCGCACGGCGTCGACGTCCGCGACGACGTCATGGACCCGCACTGCCCACGCGCCCGCGGCGGCCGCCAACGCCGTAACGGCCGAACTTGCGTGGTCACGTTCGGCAGGAGGTCGCGGCGCGCCGTCAACCGAGAGCAGCCGCCCAAGGAATGCCTTCCGCGAAGCGCCAATCAACACCGGACGGTCAAGAGACATCAATACGTCGAGGTGACGAAGCAACGCCCAGTTGTCGTCACCGTCAGGACTCTTAGCGAAGCCCAGGCCAGGATCGAGGACAAGCTGGTCAACGCTCGCGCCAGCTTCGACTATCGCCGCGATGCGACCGTTGAGTTCACGCCGGACGTCATCGACAACGTCGTCGTATGTGGCGCGTTTCTGCATGTCGGCACTATGCCCTCGCCAATGCATGACGACAAACGGCAAGCCGGACGACGCGATGAACGGCACCATCGCCGGGTCTGCGAGGCCGCCACTGACGTCATTGACCAACACGGCGCCGGCATCGACAGCTTGGTGTGCGACATCGGCATGCATCGTGTCGACACTGACAACCGCGCCGGCCGCCGCGAGCTTGTCGATGACGGGAATTACCCGACGCAACTCCTCCTGCGCGTCGACCCGCACCGCGCCGGGTCGGGTCGACTCCCCGCCGACATCGACGATGTCGGCCCCGGCCTCCATCAGTTCGAGCCCGTGCTCGATCGCAGCGTCGGCGTCAAACCATTGGCCGCCGTCAGAAAACGAGTCGGGCGTGACGTTCACGACGCCCATCACCCGGCAGCGACCCAAGTCGGGAAAGCCCACCAACCGGCTCACGCTGCAGGGCCAAGCCGCATCAGCTTGCGCAGCTGGCGAATGCGCGGGTGCGGCCACACGATGAAGGCCTCTGCCTCGAGCGCGGCGATGGCGATACGAGGCAGGTCACTGGCGCCCGGGAAGACGATGTAGCGCGGCTGCCACTCCGGCTGGAACTTCGCGTTGAAGCGGTACAGCGATTCGATCTGGAACCAGCGCGACGCGAAGACGAGGATCGCTCGCCACGCCCTGATGACGGGTCCGGCGCCGAGTCGGCCGCCGCGCTCGAGCGCCGACCGGAACACCGCGAAGTTCAGCGACATTCGGGTGACACCGAGGCGAGGGCAAGCCCGCAGCGCCGCGGTGATCAGGTACTCGTTCAGTCCCGGGTCCGCGGACCGATCGCGACGCATCAGATCAAGTGAGAGACCGTCGGAGCCCCACGGTACGAAATACAAAAACGCACGCAACATGCCGTCTTTCATGGCTGCGACTGCAACGCAATCGCCGTCGGCGGGATCACCGAGGCGACCAAGAGCCATCGAGTAGCCCCGTTCTGTTTCTGCGCCACGCCATGACTCGGCCTGCCGCCGGAACATCGTCGACATCTCAGGAGTCAGATCTCGCACCCGATAGATCTCGGCGGTGTAGCCCGCGCGCTCGACCCGGTTCACCATCTGTCGCACGTTGCGCATCGTGCGACCGTCGAGACTGAACTCGCCGACGTCGACAATGGCTTCGTCGCCGAACTCCAACGCCGACATCTCGGTCTCGCGAGTCCAGACGTCACCACCGAGCTCGCTACACGCAAGCACCGCGGGCACCCAAGCGTGCCGCTCGGCCTCGATCATGAATTCTTTGATGGCGCCCGGCCACGCCTCGGAGTCGCCTAACGGATCGCCCGTCGCGAGCATGACGCCGGACAGCACCCGATAGGCGATGCACGACTTCCTGGTCGCCGACCAGATGACGCTCTTGTCGCGGCGCAGCGCGAAGTAGCCGAGGGAGTCGAGTTCGCCGTTCTTGGTGAGCAGGTCGCGCATCTGCACTTCGTCGTCGACCCTCAGGCTCGCGCGAGGCTCGGCTGGGCGAAACAGCAGATAGACCGTCGTCAACGCGGTGAACGCGCCCATGGTGCCGAGCGTCCACGTGACGAGGTCGGAGGATCTGTCGTTGCGGAACTGGATGGGCCCGGAGATCCCGACCATTCCGTACAGCACGTGTTGCGCGACCGTGAAGAAACCGGCCGATCCGACTACCTCGTTCGGCCGGACCTCGATGAGTAATGCGCCGACCACGAAGGTGCCGGCGGCAAGCCCGAGGAATGCCCACAACGCCAACCAGCGGGTGCGCGGATCGCCAACGGCGAAGAACTCCTTGCGGTACAGCACGAGCGCGATGACGAACACCGCGTCGAGCGGGAGCCAACCGATGGTCTCGCGCCAGGTGATCGGCCCGTGCACGATGTGCAACGTCGCGGTGAGGAGGAGGATCGCGACAACTGCGCGCCACGCCCGTCGCTTGCGTCGGCGAAGTGCGTGCGAAAGCAAGATGAGCAACGCGCCCGCGACGACCAGCGTCGCGCCGACAGCGCCATGCACCACTGCCGGGTCAATCTTGCCCGGTAGCACGTGGTTGATGACTTTGACGCGTTCCCACAGGTGCGGGCGTACGACCATCGCGATGTCGCGCACGCCCAGCAAGAACGTCAAGATACCGGCGACGAGCGGCACCCAGCGCCGACGCGACCGACGCTCCCCGATCGCGTGAGCCGGTCGCCAGGACGGCACGGCCGTCTTCTCGGCGGTCGTCACGCGCACAGGGGTCGGGTCTCCGATCACAAGTCAAGAGTAGGCGGGGAAGGCTTGCGGAAAGGTGTCAGCGACCCGCGATTAGGCGCAGCGCTTCGGCCCTCGTCCGGTCCGACTCCCGAAATGCCCCACGGACAGCGGAGGTGACCGTCCGGGCACCTGGCTTGCGAACACCCCGCATCGACATGCACAGGTGTTCGCACTCGACCACGACGATGACCCCCCGCGGATCGAGGATCTCCTGCATCGCATCGGCAATCTGCGACGTCAACCGTTCTTGCACCTGGGGGCGCTTCGCAAACAGGTCGACCACCCGGGCGATTTTCGACAGTCCGGTGATCTCGCCTTTGACATTGGGGATGTAGCCGACGTGGGCGACCCCGTGGAACGGAACGAGGTGGTGTTCGCAGGTGCTGTAGATCTCGATGTCCTTCACGATGATCATCTCGTCGTGGTCGGCATCGAACACTGTCGTAAGCACGTCGGAGGGGCGCTGCGTCAGCCCGGCGAACTGTTCCGCCATCGCTCGGGCCACCCGCGCCGGCGTCTTCACCAAGCCGTCGCGGGTTGGATCCTCACCGATGGCGATCAGAATCTCGCGGACGGCCGCCTCGATCCTGGGCAAATCGATCGTGGAGCCGTCGTGCTGGTCGGTCACCCGGATCAGACCGCCGACGGCGGGCCGTCAAACGAGGAACCGTCAAACGAGGAGCCGTCGATGACCGGGTCAGAATCGGAATGGATTCCAGCACCCGAGCCACCGTTGGAAGACACGCCATTCGAAGACACGCCATTGGTGTGGCCGGGGTCGGCGCCGCCGGAGGCGAGCACGGCGACCTCACGAGGCGTCATGACCGGGGCCTTGTCGGACGGCTGGCGCTTGCCGTAGCCGGTGTAGGAGCCGCGATGCGGGCGCTTCTGGACGCGAGCGAAGATCCGCAGGACCTCGTCCTTTTGCAGCGTCTCCTTCTCCATCAACTCGAGCACCAAGTCGTCGAGTACGTCGCGGTATTCAACGAGAATTTCCCACGCCTCGTCGTGAGAGCTCTCGATGAGCCGGCGCACTTCGTCGTCGATCGTCGAGGCAATTTCCTCGGAGTAGTCGCGCTGGTGTCCCATGTCGCGACCGAGGAAGACCTCGCCGTTCTCCTGACCGAACTTGCGGGCGCCGAGCTTCTCGCTCATGCCGTACTGGGTAATCATGTTGCGGGCGATGGACGTCGCCTTCTCGATGTCGTTCGCGGCACCGGTCGTCGGCTCGTGGAAGACAAGCTCCTCAGCGGTCCGGCCGCCAAGCAGCATCGCGAGCTGGTCCATCATTTCGGCACGGGTGACCAGGAACTTGTCTTCGGTCGGCAACGAGAGCGTGTACCCGAGCGCGCGACCGCGCGGCAGGATCGTCACCTTGTGCACCGGGTCGGCGTTGGGCAACGCGTGACCGACGAGAGCGTGGCCGCCCTCGTGGTAGGCGATGATCTTCTTTTCCTTCTCGCCCATGATGCGGCTCTTGCGTTCGGGGCCGGCCATCACGCGGTCGATGGCCTCTTCAAGGGTGAGCATGTCGATCTGCTTGCGGTCGTGGCGAGCGGTGAGCAGCGCGGCCTCGTTGATGACGTTCGCGAGGTCGGCGCCGGTGAAGCCTGGCGTGCGGCGCGCAATGACGTCGAGGTCGACGTCGCCCTCGAACGGCTTGCCCTTGGCGTGCACCCGCAGGATGCCCTTGCGGCCTTCCATGTCAGGACGGTCGACGACGATCTGGCGGTCGAAGCGGCCCGGGCGCAACAGGGCCGGGTCGAGGATGTCGGGACGGTTGGTCGCGGCAATCAAGATGACGCCGCCCTTCACGTCGAAGCCGTCCATCTCGACCAGCAGCTGGTTCAGGGTCTGCTCGCGCTCGTCGTGACCGCCGCCTAGTCCGGCGCCGCGATGCCGACCGACAGCGTCGATCTCGTCGATGAAGATGATCGCCGGGGCGTTCTCCTTCGCCTGAGTGAACAGGTCGCGTACTCGCGAGGCGCCCACACCAACGAACATCTCCACGAAGTCGGAACCTGAAATCGAATAGAACGGGACGCCGGCCTCGCCGGCCACCGCCCGCGCCAGCAACGTCTTGCCGGTGCCGGGGGGGCCGTACAGCAGCACGCCCTTGGGAATCTTCGCGCCGATCGCCTGGAACTTCGCCGGATTCTCCAGAAATTCCTTGATTTCGACCAACTCTTCAATCGCCTCGTCAGCGCCTGCGACGTCAGCGAAGGTGGTCTTCGGGGTGTCCTTGCTGATCAGCTTCGCCTTGGACTTGCCGAAGTTCATGACCCGCGAGCCGCCGCCCTGCATCTGCGTCAGCATGAAGATCATCAGGCCGACGAGCAGCAGGATCGGCAACGCGTTCAGCAGGATCTCGAGCAGCAGGCTCGTGTGGCTGACCTTGACCGTGTAGAGCTTCGTGGGGTCGAGCTTCTTCTGGGCGGCAACGGCGTCGAGTTGGTTCTCCAGCTGGAGCTCCTGGTCGGGCGCGATCGAAGCTTGAATCTTGGTGGTCGGGTTCTTGCCGGCGGTTGGCGTGTTCAGCGTGAGTTGGACGGTCTGTTCCTTGTCGTGGAACACCGCCTGGGAAACGTTGCCGGACGCGATGTTGGCCACGACCTGCGACGTCGACACTGACCGGTAGGAGCTGCCGCTGCTCCACAGTCCGTTGAGCAGGACGAGGAACACGACAATAAGAAGGACCCAGAACAACGGGCCACGTGCATACCGTTTCACGTTCATGGATGCGGAGCGAAAGCTCCGTCCCTCCTACCGAATCGACGCGCTACCGACATCTCGTACCACCCTCGACGGTACACCGCGAGAGATGCGTTCACCCACAGCCGAATGCCCGAGGCGCTACACACCCAAGCGCCTACCGCCGACTGCATAACCCCTAGCGACCCTCGGTCGTTCCCGAGGTACCGCTATTGAGGGTCATACACGGAACGCTTGAGGGTCGCCACGAACGGCATGTTGCGGTACTTCTCGGCATAGTCGAGCCCGTACCCAACAACGAAATCACGGGGAATATCGAAGCCGAGATAGCGCACATCGACGTCCTGCTTGATGGCATCTGGCTTGCGCATCAGCGCGCACACCTCAACCGAGGCAGGACCGCGCGAGCGCAGGTTGGCCACCAGCCACGAGAGCGTGAGCCCCGAGTCGACGATGTCCTCGACGACAAGCACGTTCAAGCCGTCGATGCCGTGGTCGAGGTCCTTCAGGATCCGGACCACCCCAGACGACGAGCCACCCGAGCCGTACGACGAGACGGCCATGAAGTCGACGGTGATGGGCAGGTGGATCGCCCTGGCGAGGTCGGCCATGACCATGACGGCACCCTTGAGGACGCCGACGAGCAACAGCTCTTTCCCGGCGTAGTCGGCGTCGATGGCGGCCGCCATCTCGGTGACCTTGGCCTGAATTTCCTTCTCGCTCAGCAAAATCCCGGACAAGTCGTCGCTGACGTCGAACTGGTCCACCCGGGTGCGCCCCTCGAAGAGCTGTCTCAACAAGCAGGGTCTAGTGCAGGTCTGTACCGACGTAGAGCTTCCCATACCGCCGGCTGGCGCTTTGGCCGCCCGGCAGGCTCACGGCGCCTTGCCCGTGCCAGTCAGTGACGAGCGCCTCGATCGCAAGCAGATGGACGGCGGCCAGGCCGCCCGCCGTTACCCCGGCCCGCAGCGACGCGAGTCGCAGCACCCGCCGGCGGACAGCAGGTGGCAGCGACGCGAGCGCGCCAACGTCGAGCGACCCATCGACGTCCGCCATTTCGGCGTAGCTGCCCGCCGCCCACTGGTCGAGGGCGTCAGCATCATCGCGGGAGAGCTCGGCGGTGCGGGCGAGTGCCGCCGCCACCCCTGGTCCGAGCGCCGCCTCGAGGACCGGCAATACCTCGGCCCGCACGCGCACCCGGGCGAACGACGGATCAGCATTTTGCGGGTCCTCCCAGACCGGCAGGCCCAGATCAGCGCAGGCCGCTCTCGTGACCGCTCGTTCAACAGCCAAGAGGGGACGCCGATAGCTTGCGTCGGCAGCCGGGCCGACGGGGCTGTTGCCGACAGGGCTGTTGCCGACGGGGCTGCCACTGACGGCCGCCATGCCGGCCAACGACCGCGTCCCTGAGCCCCTGGCGAGGCCAAGCAGCACGGTCTCAGCCTGGTCGTCGAGGGTGTGACCGACGAGGACTGCGGCAGCACCGAGGCGATCCGCGACCTCGTCGAGCGCGCCGTAACGGGCTGCGCGGGCGGCCGCCTCCGGACCGCCGGGCAGTCCCGAGACGTCGACCGCGACCACCTCGACCGGGTCGAGCCCAAACCCGGTCAGCAGTGCGGCAACTGTCGCCGCCCGAGAAGCCGAGCCCTTCTGCAGGCCGTGGTCGACCGTGACGCCGCCTACTCGAACCCCTAGGCGCGGCGCCTCGAAAGCCGCCGCGGCGGCGAGCGCAACAGAGTCGGCGCCGCCACTGCAAGCGACAAGCACCAACGAGTGAGCGCCGAGCCCGGCAAGGGCCTCACGGACCGCGCAGCGGACGGCGGCAACCGCGGCCGTCGGGCCGGTCGGCAGTCGTCCCACGGTCGAGCGTTCCGCGGTGGACACAGCGGGGTCAGTCGCTGCCGTCACCAGGGCCACCCTGCCCAGCATCGCCAACGGGCGTATCGCCAACAGTGGCCCGCAGCACGCGCGACATCCACAACTCAGGCTTGGCGATTTCCGCTTTGGTCGGCAGCGTGTTCGGCGACGTCCAGACCCGGTTAAAGGCCGGCATCCCGGCCCGTTCGACAACCGCGCGGACGAACGCTGCACCGTCGGCGTACTGCCTGGCCTTCATGTCGAGCCCGAACAGCTTGCGCACGATGCGGTCGGCTGGACCTTGGCCGCGCCTGCGCTCGGCAAACTTCGCGCCGATCTCCTCGACGGTAGGGATCACCGCGGGTCCGACGCCGTTCATCACGTACTCGCCGTGGCCCTCCAGCAGGGTCATCACCGCGGTTAGCCGGTTGAGAATCGCGCGCTGCTCAGGGTTTTGCACCGCTTCGAGGAAGCTCAGGCCTTCGACCTCCTCATCAGGAGGGACTGACCCGCGGCGGCGCATGTTGTCGCGCACCGCTTCGCCGACGTCACGCAGCCGCGCAAGCATCGCGGACGGATCGAGGTCACTGGCCAGCAGGAACGCGCTGATCTCGTCGTGCAGGTGCGCGCGCAGCCACCGCACTGCGGTGAACTGCGTTTGATGCGTCACCTCATGCACACAGACCCACAGTCTGAAGTCGCGGGGATCGACGCCGAGTTGGCGTTCGGCGGCGACGATGTTCGGCGCGACGAGGGTCAGCCGACCATCGCGGGCCTGACCGTCTTTTGGCGGCAGGAACAACTCGTACTGGCCGAGCACCTTGCCCGAAAGGTAGGCGAGCAAGAGGCCGACCTGCATCCCGGTCACCCGAGACCCGAGCGCACTTACTACGGGTGCCCCGACCTTGCCCGCCTGCTTCGCGGCCATCTTGTCGAGCAGGGGTTGCATGACGACTTGGAATCCGCCGACGTTGCCTTCGATCCAGGCGCTGCGATCCGCGACAAACGCGGGTTCATGCGGATGCGGCGCAGATAGGCCGGTAAACGCGGCCACATGGTCTTCGGCCTCGACCGCCAACAGTCGCAGTTGCCGGACCGCGTCGAAAGCTTCCGGCCTGGTCACGCTCGGCCCTCGCGGCGCGAACCTGGTGGCCGTCGCGGTGGCGAGGTCCCAGTCGACGAGCCGCAGGGTATCGGTCATGGGCTAACGGTACGTCGAGATCAACGGCAGCCGCAGGCGGGGAGACTCGCTGTAAGTCGGTCAAGCGCCTCCTCGGTGACCGCGGACGCCGTCTTAGCAACCCCGTTGGCGATCGTCACGAATTCCAACGTGACGCCGCTGCTGTCTTGGAGATATCCGGCCAGTGCGACGACACCGTCCAACGTGCCGGTCTTCGCCCGGATCACCCCGGCACCGGCTGACGCGGTGCCGCTGTAACGAGCGCTCAACGTGCCATAGAAACCCGCAACCGGCATGCCCTCGAAGATCGCTGACATGTCAGTGCGATCGGGCTGCGGGACGAGGGCGATGTGCATCAGTTGGACGAGAAGTCCGGGCGTGACGCGATCGAGTGGAGACAGCCCGCTCGCGTCGACCATCGAAAGTTCGGTGGGGTCGATGCCCCAAGTGGCCAGGGCCGCCTTCACCGCGGTGACGCCTCCGACGAAGCTCGCGGGCTGCCCTGATGCGATGGCGACCTGGCGGGCAAGCGCCTCCGCTAGGTCGTTGTCGCTGCGCCCCAACATGCGCTGCACCAGTTCGCTCACCGGTGGCGACTCGACCGCCGCCAGAGTGACTGGCGTCGCCGGTGCCTTGTCTGCTCTTGGCGCGCCGGTGACCTTGATGCCATCAGCCGTCAGCAGGGTCGCGAACTCGCTCGCCGCAGCCAACGCGGGGTCGGCGACTCGGCCCGGCTTCGCGAGGTTTGGACTGCCCTCGTCAACCTCGAGGGCCGACACCGGCGCGACGTCGCCTTCGGTTTGATAGATCGGCTTCCATTCCGGAGCCACCTCCGGCCCCACGAACAGTGACGCGTCATAGCCGAGGCTCACAGTGGCTGACCCGCTCTTGTGTAACTGCGCGGCCGTCTGGCTCGCGAGCTCAGCCAAGCTCGCCGGGGCCGGATACCCCGGGCTAAGCACACCCGTCGCAGACGGCCCCGCGAGTGTCGGATCGCCACCCCCAACCAACACGATCTCGCCGGCCTGGGCACCCTGCCTGACCGCGGTGTAGATGCGGTGGTCAGGGCCTAGAACCGTCAGCGCAGCCACCGCAACCGCAAGCTTCGCGGTGGACGCCGGGGCAACGGCAGCCGCGGCCGCGTGACTGAACAACACCTGCCCGCTGGCAGCATCGGCCACCAGCATGGCAACCGTGTCGCCAGCGAACGCGTGGTCGGCAAGTAGCGGAGTAAGCGTGGCCGTGAGCCCAGCAGTGGTCGGGTCTGCGGTACTGGCAACGGGCAACACCGGCGTCAACAGCGGAGCCGCAGGCGAAGCGGTGCGCTGCCAAAGAGCAGGCAAGGCAGGCGAAGCGGAGGAGGGGGTGCTCGGCGTCCCGGCACTCGGTGTGGGGCCGGTCGAAGGCTTGGGTGTTACAGCGTTCGGTATTACTGCGGCGGGTGTAGCCGCCGTGCTCGCTGCCGACGTCCCGCCGGTGTTTCCAGAAGTCGAGTCTTCGGAGGTCGATGCGTACAGCGCAACGCCGCCGACCGCGGCTGCCACCGCGACCAAGGCGACCACGAGCGAGATGTGCAGGATGCGGTGTCTGCGTCCGCCCCTCATATACGCGACACTAACGAACGACAGGTTGCTGACGGTTTTGCCATGAGGCGGGGAGCGCGATGGAGTTCGACGTCACGATCGAGATCCCCAAGGGTCATCGCAACAAGTACGAATTCGATCACGAGACCGGCCGGATTCGGCTCGACCGGATGTTGTTCACGGCGACTCGCTACCCATCCGACTACGGGTTCATCGACGACACGCTCGGCAACGACGGTGATCCGCTCGACGCACTCGTGCTCGTTGATGAGCCGACCTTTCCGGGCTGCCTCATCAAATGTCGCGCGATCGGCATGTTCCGGATGACAGATGAAAAGGGTGGCGACGACAAGGTGCTGTGCGTGCCTGCCACCGATCCGCGGCATGGCCACCTGCGCGACATCAACGACGTCCCGCCGTTCGATCGGCTGGAGATTCAGCACTTCTTCGAGGTCTACAAAGACCTCGAACCAGGGAAGTCGGTCGAGGGTGCGACGTGGGCCGATCGGGCTGAGGCAGAGATCGAGATTCTCGCCTCGCGTGCGCGTTGGAAGAACCTTCAGCACTGACGCTACTTACAGCTGAACGGCGCCGATGTAGTCGGGGCGGAACGCGTTGTGGATGCCAATCTGCTCGCCCGTTGCCGGCGCGTCGACCATCTGACCGTTGCCGATGTAAATGCCCACGTGGTGAATCGTGCTCGGGTCATTGGTATTCGTCGCGAAGAAGACGAGGTCGCCGGGCTGCAGCTGAGCTTGCGACACGTGCAAACCCTCGTCCCACTGCGCGCCGGTGTAGTGGGCCAGTGAGATGCCGGCCGCGGCGTAGGCCTGCATGGTGAGCCCGGAGCAGTCGTAGCCAGGCACTTTCTGCACGCCTGTCGATGTCACCGTCGGACCAACTTCACCGGCGCCAGCCCAGCGGTACCAGACGCCTATCTGCGACTCGGCGAACGCGATAGCTGCCTGCCGCTGGGCTGACGTCGAAATCGATTGACCACCTGGCGGCACAACGCCGCCGCCATTGTTCGTATAGCCACTGCTGCCGCCGCTACTGCTGACGGTGTCGGCGCCGCCACCGCTGCTTTGGCGTGCTGCGGCTGCGGCCGCTTGTTGCTGCGCGAGCGCCGCTGCTCTCTTCTGGGCGGCCAGTGCGGCTGCGGCAGCCGCGGCTCGCGCTGCCGCGGCACGTGCTGCGGCGGCCTTTGCGGCTGCGGCAGCTGCAGCAGCCTCTTCCGCTTGGAGCTTGAGGCCTTCAGCTCGTGCAGTGGCGAGGTCCTTTGCCGTCCCGCGCAAAACTGCGAGCTGTGCGTTGAGGTTCAGCTGGTTGCCATTGATCGTGGCGATCTGGCCGGCCTGCGCATTGACCGCGGCAATGGCAGCGTCTTTCGCTTTCGCGGCGGCCTGCAGCTGCACTTGCTGGTCAGCCAATGCTGCGTTGGCGGCGTCTTGCGCCGAAGCTTGCGCAGTCCGTGTCGACGTCATCAAAGAGATGACGGACTGTTCGTGACGCGCCAGCGCCGACAGTGTCGACGCGCGGGTAAGGAACGCACTTGGTGAATCCGATGTCATGAGCGCACTGAGCCGGTCGATACCACCGGCGCCGCGATAGCTCGCAGCGGCGAACTGATTCATCTGGATCTGTGCGTCGGCGCGCGCCTTGTTCGCAACCGCAAGGTTGCTCTGTGCCGCCGCAAGATGTTGTTGGGCGGCGTCGACCTTCGCCATCGCACCGTCGTAGGCCTCGACGACCGCCTCGACCTGGTTGTTCAACTTGTCGAGGCTGGCGTTGGCCGCCGCGAGTTGTGCTTCGGTCTGCCCAATCTGCTGAGCCTTGGCCTGCGCTGCAGCGTTCGCGCCATCGACCTGCGATTGGCTCGGGATTACCGGCTTCTTCGCAGCGGACGCCGGCAACGCGGTACTGCCGATAGCGCCAACGACAATGGCGAGCGCGGTGACCGCCAAGCCTGCACGCCGTGCGGAGCGAGATATCCGAAAGTGGAGGCGGTGCACGTAACCTCCACGACTCGATGACTCAAAGGCGGACTCAAATGGCGGGTGCGCGAGTACCGATTGCGCTGCGCGTTCCTGGGCGACCATAACTTCCTGAGTCCCACCAGTAACAGGCGTAACAACAGACAATTCGCGCGCACAACGGGTTTCACGCTGACTTACACGGTTGTAATTTCACTCGAGACGCCGTGAGGCAACTCTCCTCACACCGCACTTAGTCATTCGGCCATTTGGCCCAGCGACCTAAGGCAGTCGGCGGAACTAAGTTCGGGCGCTACATCAGTCGGGCGGCCAGCTCCGCGACGGGCGAGCGCTCGCCTCTGGTCAGTCGGATGTGCCCGAAGCACGCCTGGCCGCTGAATGCGGATACCACTGCGGTCAGTGCGTTCGTTTGCTCTGACAGGAACGGCGCATCGATCTGCGAGGTATCGCCGGTAAGGACGATCTTGGAGTCTGCGCCAATGCGGGTCAGCAGGGTCTTGCCGACTTGTGGCGAGAGGTTCATCGCCTCGTCGACCAGCACGAAGGTCGAGTGCAACGTGCGGCCACGCAGGTGGGTAACCGACTCCATCGTGAGTAGACCTTGGGCCTTGATGTAGTCGAGCGAATCCTGTGCAACCTTTCCGCGGCCACCGTCTTGCCGGCGGCGACTGGCGGCGGCACCATCACCCGACAACGCGGCAACGGCATCGGTGATCGCGGCCATCCACGGGTCGATCTTTTCGTCCAGCGTGCCGGGCAAGTAGCCGAGATCGGCGTGCCCAACCGGGATCACCGGCCGGTACACCGACAACCGCTCGAACCGGTGCTGTTCGACAACCATGTGCAACGCAGCGGCGACTGCGCACAACGTCTTACCGGTGCCCGCCGGACCATCGAGCACGATGACCTTGACGTCGTCGTCCAACAGCAAGTCGAGAGCGAAGCGCTGCTCTTTGTTCGCAGCCTTCAGGCCCCACACTGGCGCCAGGCTCTCAAGCAGATGCAGCTCGCCGGCGCGAGCCCGTGCCAGCGCCGAACTGGTGCCCGAGCGCAACACTGCGAACGTGTTCTCCGCGAGGTCGCTTGCACCGGCGACGTTGTCGACGGACACCTGGTGGGAGTCGAACAGCGCGTCGACAACGGCAACCTCCGCGTCGAGCGCGATCCACCCATCAGGGCGCGCAAGCGCTGGCGCCAGATCGAGCGGGTTGTGCTCAACGGCGGCAAGTCCGACGGCGGCGGCCGTCAGTCGCAGCGCGGTGTCGTTGGAAACGACGAGCACCGGCCCGACGTCCGGCGAAGCCATCGCTAGACCGAGCGCGGTGCCAACGATCTTGTTGTCGGGGGTGTCAGCCGACAGGCCGTGTTCGCGCAACAGCGCCGTCTGAACGCCGTTCACCTGCATGCGAACCGTGCCACCAAAGGGGCGTTCCAGTGGCTTGCGCAGATCGCCACCGGCCTCGAGTCGCAGACCCTCAATGCGACGCAATACGTCGCGGGCTGCCCCACCTGCGGGATCGAGCCGCTTCTTCAGTCCATCAAGCTCCTGGACGACCGTGAGCGGGATGACCATGTCAGCGCCCGGGAACGCTTCGAAAATGCCTTCGGGATCTGACATCAATGCTGACGTGTCCAGTACGACGATCTTGGCGATGGCGTCCTCCCTGCTACCAGAATGCGCCTGTGACGGCACTTCGGCAGGAAGATCGGCTCCGACGTCGGCTGACACGAGGCTCATGAAGATCCCGTCGTCACGGCCACCGCCCTTTAACGGCGCCTGGAGACGGCCACCGCAGGGCATTGGAGCGGCCGCTCCGCCGATCGTGCCGCGAGCCCGGCGATCGTGGGGGGACGCCAGCCGACCGTCCAAGATCGTGTCGCCCGGCTCTGCATAGAGCAGCGCATGCTGGGTACGACGATTGGCGCCAAAGAAAGAGACCTCGTAGCTGAGTTAGCAGAGGAGGAGTACCGATGGGTACCACCGACAAGGTGAAGAACACCGCGCAGACCGCAAAGGGCAGCGTCAAGGAAGCCACCGGGCGGGCAACGAACAATCGCGACTTGGAAGCCGAAGGCATGGTCGACAAGGCCGCCGGCAACCTGAAGCAAGCGGGCGAAAAGGTGAAGGACGCCTTCAAGTAACCGAACCAGACATGTGGGAGGGCCAGCTGAGCTGGCCCTCCCGCATGTCGTTCTGCAATCTGGTGCGGCCGCGCTCCTGACGGTGGTGAAATGAGACCTATGCGAGTCGCACGCCGATGACCGGCGGCCCCATCCTCGGCAGGTACACACATCAGTCGGACCAGACGGAGCAGTCGGACCAGACGGATCTGCGGACGGTGCGACTGCTCGGGCTGCCGATCGCGTTGTTCTTGCGAGCCCGGGAACATCACGACGAGCTGATCAGGGAGTTCACCCTGATGGCGATCCGGTCTAACGGTACGGCCGCGAACGGCATTGCACCGCCACCTCGGCTTCGCGAACTCGTCGACATCCTCGGTCGCCGATTCGGGGCGAGCACGTCGCGCGCCGACATGGAGCGAGATGCGGCAATCGAACGAGGCGACGCGACGGTCGACCTGACGTATCAGGTACCAGCGTCCATGGGCGCCGACCTCAACATGCTGACCCAACTCATGGACGACGCGGATGACTTCTGTCGCATGGAAACATTGCTCACGCTGCCACGCGATCCAACCGTGGTGGCCTTCGGCCACTGGTACAACAACGAGTTCCTACGCCAGATCGACGGCCTGCCGCCGACCCCATGGAACGGCCCGCTCGAGTAACTCGGCGTCTCGAACAAACTAGGAAGCGGTCGCGACCGAAGGCGCGGTCGACACGAACACGTGCGACGTAACGGCGTCGCCGAACGCGACAGCGTCGCCCTCGCGACCAACGAATAGTTCGCCGCCAACGCGGGAAATGCGCACCGGCATGTTGGGGCGAATGCCCGCACGACGCAACCGAACCAACAACGCGGTGTCGGACTGCAGTGGTTCACCGATGCGCCGCACAATGACGTTCTGAGTGCTATCAGGAACTGCACTCAACGCAATAAGGCCTTCACGGAACTCAACGTCGTCAGTCCCCTCGCCGAGCTCAGCGAGACCGGGAATCGGGTTACCGTACGGCGACTCCTGCGGATGACCGAGCACGTCGAGCAGCCGGCGCTCGACCGCCTCGCTCATGACGTGCTCCCAGCGGCATGCCTCTTCGTGCACGAGCTCCCACTCAAGGCCGATCACGTCGACCAGCAAGCACTCGGCGAGGCGATGCTTGCGCATCACCCGGGTCGCAATCGCGCGGCCGTCAGGAGTGAGCTCAAGACGGCGGTCGCCATCGATCGTGACGAGGCCGTCACGCTCCATGCGAGCCACCGTCTGGGACACCGTCGGGACGCTCTGCAAGAGCCGTTCGGCGATCCGCGCACGCAGCGGAACCGCGCCTTCTTCCTCGAGCTCGAAGATGGTCCGCAGGTACATCTCGATCGTGTCGATGAGATCGCGCTCGTGGTTCACGCCATCGATTGTGTCGCATTTTCCGCACCGGTGCGTAAAGTCGCCGGTTAGCCTGAAGCCGTGGCAGCCATCCAGCGCAGGACAGCGTCAAGGCGGACGGCGCTGCTCGGAGCAGTGATGATCATGGGCCTCGTAGCCACCGCTTGCACGAGCAGCCACAAAAGCGCCGGCGCAATCTCAAGTCCAACCGCGCCCGCGCCAGCCGTCTCATCCTCGCCAGCCGTCTCATCGTCGCCAGCCGTCACACCGTCGGGGGCGCTGTCGTCCTCGGCTTCATCGTCCTCACCAGCAGCATTGTCGCCAGCAGTGTCGTCGCCTGCCGCGGTGATCGCGTCGTCGCCGCCCACGCCGACCGCAACCGCCAGCCCGACGCCGAGCCCGTCGGCACGGCCGAAGGCGCCGAGCCGTCCGACGGCGTCCCCACCAACGGCGATCGGCCACCCCGCGCCCGCGCCGTCTCCTACGAGCCAAGCTGCCGTCGTCCCGGATGTGTTCGTTGCGGATGCAACGACGGTCACCGCGGCGCAGCTCGGCAAGAGCTGGCATGCCGGGGCGCCGACCTGCCCGGTCGGTCCTGCGCAGCTGCGCAACCTGACGATGACGTACTGGGGATTTGATTCAAAGCCGCACATGGGCACGGTCGTGATCGCGGCATCGGTGGTGCCGGCGATCACCCAGGTCTTCCGCACGTTATTCGCCGACCACTTTCCGATCCGGACGATGATCCCCGTCTCTGCATTTGGCGGGAGCGACTCGGCGTCGACGGCAGCGGACAACACCGCTGCATTCAACTGCAGGTACGCAGTCGCGAACGGACCGCCGAAGTGGTCGGCTCATGCATACGGCGAGGCCATCGATGTGAACACCGTCGAGAATCCGTACGTGTTCAACGGCCAGGTGTTGCCGTCCCCACAGGCCGCGGCTTACGCGAATCGGAAGCTGTTTCGCCCGGGCATGGCGGTGCCCGGCGGACAGCTCGTCGACGCGTTCGCATCGGTCGGGTGGAAATGGGGCGGGACCTGGTCAGCGCCGGACTACCAACACTTCTCTTCAACCGGCAACTGACGGTCAGTTCGCGTCGGCGGGCTGCAATTCGGCGTCCGGCCGTTCATCGATCGGACGCCGGTTGGGTCGGCGATAGTGCGTGACGATCCGTCGTGAAACCACCTGTATAACAAGGGAAATTCCGAGCAGGCCGACCGCGACGACCCCGTCGAGCCAGAAATGGTTCGCGGTCACGATGACGACATAAACCGTGACTGCGGTGTGGACCAGAATCAGCCATCGCCATTTGCTGTGAGTCGCGCCGATCACCGCGATGGCGACCAGGAATGCCCAAGCCACGTGGACAGATGGCATTGCCGAATACTGATCTGCGCCGAGTTGTCCCGTCGTATACACCGACTGCCCATAGGCGGTGGCCGTGTCGACCATTCCGACGTTGATAAGGCGCGGCGGTGCGACGGGAACCAACGCGACCAGCAGGCATGCGGTCGTGGTGAGCACAATCAGGGTGCGGGTGCGGCGATACGCGTCGCGATGACGGATGTAGAGCCATAGCAGTACCGAAAGCAGCATCCCAAAGTGCATGGTCGCGTAGTAGATATTGCACACCTGTTCGATGAACGGGTGACCGAGAATCGGCCGCTGCACGGCGACCTCACTCGGAAAGTGCCACGAGCGCTCGTGGTTCCACACCCAGTGGCCTCGCTGCACTGCCTCGCCGGTGTGCCCTAGCGAAAAGCTGCCGGCTAGCTGCCAGAGCGCGTAAAGGGCGAGGATGATGCCGACCTCGCGGCCGAATGACGCGATCTTGAAGAGCGCCCTTGAAGAGTTGCGTCGACCATGCGAGCCAGGCCCGGCTGGTCGATCGCGCACGACGCGTTCGGTGACGGTCGCGACAGCGACGCATGCAGCGCCGATCAACGCGGCGGCCTGCCAGGTCAGCGCGACATTGGTCACGGCACATCATCGCGCATGGCCTGCGGCACTTGGCAACGCGTCGGCTTCACGGCTTCAGGATCACCGCAGCTTCAGGATCACCGCAGCTTCAGGATTACCTTGCCGGTCACCTTGCGACCGGTCACCAGCGCGAAGGCCTCCCCGATCTCGTCGAGGCCGAGCTCGGCGCCGATGTGGATCCGCAGCTTGCCGTCGGCGATCGCCCGCAAAGCCCCAGCGATGCCCTCACGCCGATCGGCCGCGGAGACCCCAAGGCTGCCAAAACCGAGTATCCGCTGGTATTTCCGGTACAGCTGCTGCAAGTGGAGCGTGACCTCGTGCCCCGCGCTGGTGCCGAAGACCACCACCCGGCCTTGGGTCGCCAGGGCAGCCAAAGCGGCCGGGGTGAACTCGCCACCGAGCGAGTCGATGACGGCAGTTGGCTCGAACTCCTTGATCTCAGCCGTCAGGCCGGCGGCGTCGGACACGACCGCCTGCGCCGCACCCATTGCGACGATGGCGTCGGCCTTCTCCGCGTTGGTGGTCTGACCCCACACCTGCGCGCCCTTCGAAGCTGCGTAGGAGATCGCGGACAGACCTACCGAGCCGCTACCCCCCAAAACGAGCACCCGATCTGCAGGCCCAATCTCGGCGAGCTCGACGACGCTGAAGGCCGTGAGACCGACGATCCCTACTGCTGCTGCCTCGCGCAGGTCGACGCCGTCCGGGACTTCCACGAGGGCGTCGCGGGGTACCACCGCAGCCTCGGCGAACACACCATCGCGGGTCGAGCCGAGACCGTGGCCGGCCACGATGACCCGAACACCGTCGACGTGACCAACTGCCTCTGCGCCAAGGGTTCGCGGGAGCGGACCGTCACGATTCACCTTGCCGGCCGCGTTGTAGCCGTCCACGGGATTCACACCCGCGTATGCCAACTCGACCAACACCTCGTCGTCCGCCGGCGCTGGAAGCTCTACCTGCTGCACGTCGAGCGGTTTGCCGAGTTCTATCAATCGGGCCGCACGCACTTTCATGCGGCGTCCAGCAGGGCGACTTCTTCCACGGTCAGCTCGATGTCAGCAGCAGCTGCGGAGGCAACTGCCGTCTCGGGACGGCTCGACCCTGGGATCGGGATGACGTTTTCGCCCTTTGCCAGCATCCAGGCGAGGGTGGCCTGTTGCGCGGTGATGCCGCGGGCTGCAGCAACCTTGACGAATGCTGGATACCGTCGCTCGATGCCACTTGCGTTGCCAATGCCGCCGAGCGGACTCCATGGCAGGAAGGCAATTCCGTTGTCGCGGCAGTAGTTCAGCTCACCCTCAGACGAACGAAAATTCGGCGCGAACTGGTTCTGCACGACCGCAAGACGCTCATCGAGAATGCGATCGGCGAGGGCAATCTGAGTGACGTTCGCGTTCGAGATGCCAGCAAGCACGATCTTGCCTTCGTCGAGCAACTCTCTGATCGCGCCGATGCTGTCGGCGTACGGGACCCGCGGGTCTGGGCGGTGGAACTGGTAGAGGCCGATCGCTGGCACACCGAGGGTCTTCAGTGACTGCTCGCACGCCCGCTTCAGGTACTCGGGCCGCCCGTCAACACTCCACGACCCGTCGGCGCCGCGTGTGTGGCCGCCCTTGGTAGCGACTAGAACGCCGGTCGTGTCTGACCCGTACGAGGCCAGCGCAGCCGCGACCAGTCGCTCGCCGTGGCCAGCGTCGGCGGCGGTCAGGCAGTAGGCGTCAGCCGTGTCGATGAAGGTCATGCCTGCGTCGAGCGCAGCGTGGATGGTGTTGATCGCCTGCGTGCGGTCGGGTCGGCCAGCAACTGACAGGGGCATCTCCCCCAGCCCGATCGCGCTGACCGTGAAGGTATCGACGCCTCGCCCGACCTTGCGGTACCGCATCTTTGGGTGCCCCGTCTCTATCGATGGTCCGTCCGCTGGTGCGCTAGCCACCTTCAACGTATCCAACACCCCGACATTCCAATCACTCAGATGCTCTTTGGGACGGATCCGCTCCCGCTACCAAAAACTCAGTCGCCTGGCCCACCTCACGCCTGCTAGAGACGACGCATGAGATCCGGAGATGACGCCGCGCGAGAGCGGCAGCGCGACGCAGACAACGACGCGAACCGCCGCGCCGTCACAGTGCGCGACCGCACGTCGGGCAACGAAGCCACCGCCGGCACTGAGTTCGTGCTTGAACAGGTCACAAGCCGGGAGGACGCCGAACGGTGGCAGCAGATCGCGCAGGAGCATTTCGAGACCGACTACTACGAGATGCCCGCCGATCCGGTGCAAGAGATCTACGAGCGGGTCACATCAACCCGAAGCGACGACCAGTATGAGTTGTGGCTCGGCTGGCTTGGCCCGGAAGCAGTGGTGCTGGGCGAGTTGCGCCTGCCGCTGCTCGACAACACCGATAACGCTGTGGTCAACGTAGGCACTCGCCCGTCGTATCGGCGGCGCGGTTACGGCACCGCAATGCTGCAGCACCTCACCGCACGCGCGCGAGCGCACAACCGAACGCGTCTGATCGGCGAGGTCGGCGAACCGATGCCGCGCGGGGACACCAGTCAACAAGAATCGGGCGAAGCTTCGTCCCCCGCTTCGCCACCTGGCGTCCTTTTTGTCACCAAGTTCGGCGCGCGGCCGGTGACATCGGAGGTACGGCGACTGTTGCGAATCGGCGACATCGACGACGTCCAGCTCTCGCGTTTGAACGATGACGCCACTGCGCATTCGGCGGAGTACTCACTGATTCAGTGGGAGGGCCCGGCACCAGCAGAGGTCCTCGATGACCTCGTCGTATTGCATTCCCGTATGACGACCGATGCCCCGCTCGAGGATCTTGACTGGGAGCCCGAGCAGTGGACCCCTCAGCGCTATCGCGAGCGGGAGCAGCGAGTAATCGCAAGCGGGCAGGTGTGTCTGTGTACGGTCGCACGGCATGATCCGTCGGGTCAGGTTGTCGCGCTGACCGACCTTGGCCTAACGGCAGGTCACCCGGAGGTTGCCTACCAGTGGGCCACCATCGTGTTGCCGTCCCATCGCGGACACCGGTTGGGCATGCTGGTGAAGCTCGCCAATCTCGCGTATCTGCGATCCAGTCGACCACAAGTTCGCCTCCTGAACACATGGAACGCAGCCATCAACGACCATATGGTTTCCATCAATGAAGCCATCGGCTTTCGTCCCGTCGAACGCTGGCGCGAGTGGCAGCTCGAACTACAAGACTCAACGACGTAGTCCACCTGTGCAGAAGAGTTACTCAGCCGCACAGGTTGCACTAAGCGATCCAACCGACGACACGTCGCCCGACAACTTTCAGTCGAGTTGGGGTGGTGGGTCGGAGCCGAACTGGCGGCCGCCGGGTGATGTCCATCGGCAGCTGCCGTCGGGTTGGAGGGCGACTGTCCAGCCGCCGAAGGTTTTCAACCGGTGGTGTCGCCGGCACAGGCAGCAGCAGTTCTTGGCAGAGGTGTCCCCGCGTGGGGCGGGGATGTTGTGGTCGATGTCGCACACGGTGGCGCGGGTGTTGCAGCCGGGGAACCGGCAGCGCCGGTCGCGGGCCATCACATAGTCGGCCAGTTCGGCGGGTGGCCGGTAGATCACGGTGCCGTAGTCGAGCAGGTAGCCGGTGACGGGTTCGACGACCAGCCGCAGCCAATCCGCTGCCGCGGCCCGGTCACGCACCAAGGCGGCGGGGATCGGCCCGTAGCCGAGCAGCTCAGCAGGGTTGTCGGCCAGGCCCAGCAGGCTGGGCAGGTCGGTGACGAACTGGACTTGTTGCCGGCGCCCATGCCGCCTGGGCGCTTTCGGATCAGCCAGCGCCTGGTCGGCCCACACGACCAACGCATCGGACCGGTACGCGTCGATGCCCTCATCAACCAGGCCAGCTGTCCTGGCGGCGGCCTGCAACTGGGCCGCGGTCGCGTCCAGGCCCAGCCACACCGTTTGCATGTCAACGGAGGACATGGTGACCTGCAGTTCGCTCATCACCGCGTCGAGCAGGTCGAACTTCTCCGCCCCACGGTGTTTCATCGCCTTAGTGTGTTCGGCGAGGACGAGCTCAGGGTCAGCAGCGAGGATCGCCCGGCGCAAGGTGCGCCGAAACGCCGCCCAACTTTGGCCCTTGATCTTCGCCGCGACCCGGGCGTCGACCGCGGCGATAGCGGCCCGATCGAGGCCGGCTTCACGCACCGCCTGAGCCACCACCCGCGCATGCCAATACCCCATGAACCCCGCGGCCATCGCCAACTGGCACTTCGGCAACGTCTCCGTGATCGCCCGCGCCGCATCGACCCGGGCTTGGGCGCCGCCACTCGTCATGCCCAACGTGGCCGCAACCGCGTTCGCGCCGAAGTCGATCGGGTCACGCTCCACCATGTCGGGGCTGTCCGGGTTCGGCGGTGGTGGCGTCGGGCCGGCGACCAGCGCGGTCGCCCGCACCGCCATCTCCGCCAGCCACGCCTGCTGACGTTCCAGCAACTCCAACATCACTGACGCCGACGCCTCGTCGAGGGATTCGATGTCGAGCCGCGACAAGCAGCTGACCATGTAAGGACCCGGCTCGCACTCCAGCAGATCCTGCACCGACCAGCCAAGCGCAGCGTCAGGCAACAACGACAACGCGACGGCACGGGCGTCATCACCATCGACGTCCACATCGACCTCGGCGATCAACATGCAACGAAGCTATCCGCGACCACTGACACTTTCGGAACGCGCGCGCAAACCTCGAAATCTGTGCAGGAAGATAACTGCATGTGCACAACTCGCGCGAGCACCCGAGGTTCAGGAAGCCGCGATCTAAGGAGCGGACATCCACGTTGCCGTGACGAGCGCGACTCCCGGTCGATAGGCGAGATGTACGTAAGACGGCGCTGCAAGCACCGCGAAGTCTGCGCGCTTACCCACAGACAGAACGCCGATGTCATCGCGACGCAACGCGCGTGCGCCGCCAGCGGTCGCAGCCCACAACGCCTCGGCCGGCGTCAGATGCATGTCACGCACCGCGACCGCAATGCAAAACGGCATGCTCGTTGTATACGAAGACCCGGGGTTGCAATCCGTTGCCAGCGCAACCACCACACCTGCATCGATCATCCGCCGCGCATCTGCATACACACTGCGGGTGGAAAAATCGGCGCCAGGCAACACCGTCGCGACAGTGGCAGATCCGGCGAGGGCCTCGACGTCCGCGTCGCTCATGTGATTGCAATGGTCAACCGACGCTGCATCAAGCTCCGCGCCTAGTTGTACCGCACCGGTTCGCTCGAGCTGATGCGCATGGAGGCGCGGCAGCAGTCCACGCGCGATGCCCGCCTGCAGAATCACCCGCGCTTCGTCGACGGTGAACGCCCCGCGATCGCAGAAGACGTCGATCCACCTGGTACCAGGGGCACACGCGTCGAGCATCGGACCGGCCACGAGTGAGACGTAGTCATCGCGGCGGCCTTGGTACTCGATCGGCACGACATGTGCACCCAGATACGTCGACTCAGATGTCAACGACTGCGCAATCGCGAGGCCGCGCGCCTCGTCGTCCGTCGTGAGTCCGTATCCGCTCTTGATCTCTACGGTTGTCGTCCCCGACGACGTCATCTCGGCAAGCAGACGCGAAGCGTTCGAGCGAAGGGCCGAGTCACTCGCCTCGCGCGTTGCTATCAGCGTTGCGGCGATACCACCGGCTGTGTAAGGGGTTCCGGCCATTCGCGAGGCAAACTCATCGGCGCGGTCGGAGGCGAAGATCAGATGGCTATGGCTGTCGACGAAGCCCGGCACCACTGTCTGTCGATCGAGGTCCACACGCGCGTCTGCAGACGGAGCGCGGATCCGAAGGCCCACCCACGCGACCCGATCGGCTTCGATGACCATCGCCGCATCGCGCACGACGCCGAGCGCCGACCCGTCACCGTTACTTGGGTCGTTCGTGACGAGCAGCCCGATATTGTCGATGAGCGTTGTTGTCATCGAACCACCGCGCCGATTGCCGCCTGCAGCGTTGCACCGATGTCGCCCAGGCGAACGTGCTCACGGTCCTTCACGACAACATTGCCGTCGACGACGACATCGGTGACGTCGGCCGCCGAAGCCGCGTAAACGACGGTCTCCGCAGTCGCGCCGCCCCCCGCGGTACGTCGCGACGCGAGATCAACGGCCACCAGGTCGCCACGCATGCCGACGGCCAGCTGACCGGCGTCCGCCCAGCCCAGTCCGCGATGTCCAGCGACCGTTGTCGCGTCGAGCAGCGCGCCAGCTACGAAGGTGCCGCGCGAGTAAGTAGCCAATCGCTCATCGAGCTCGATCCCGCGAGCCTCTTCGAACATGTCGATAACCGACTGCCCGTCGGAACCAACCGACAGCGCAACGCCCGCAGCAGCCAAGGCACCCGCCGGACCGATGCCATCGCCGAGATCGCGCTCGGTAGTCGGGCACAGGCAAACACCGGTCGAGCTCGATGCAAGTAACGCAATGTCGCCGGCGGTCAAATGTGTCGCGTGGACGGCGACCGCTGCGGCACCCAACGCACCCGAGTCTGCAAGTAGCCGCGTAGGTGTGACGCCGTACCGGTCGAGGCACGCGTCATTTTCCGCGCGTTGTTCAGACAAATGAAAGTGAAACGGGACGGCGCGTTTGCGGGCCCAATCAGCAACATCGCCAAGTTGATCCGACGGCACGGCCCGCACCGAGTGGATTGCGGCGCCGATGCGCACATGTGCCGCATCAGAAAGCTCATCAACGCGCGCCGCCCACGCAACGGCGTCGCCGTCACTGAAGCGTCGTTGGGGAGGCGTCAGCGATTCGCCAATTCCGCCCGCGACGTAACAGGCGTCAAGCAACGTCAGGCGGACGCCGACCTGCGCCGCCCCTTCGATCAGCGCGGCGCCCATGGCGTTGGGATCGGAGTAGGGCACGCCCCCGGATTGATGGTGGACGTAATGGAATTCGCCAACGCAGGTGATGCCAGCCAACGCCATCTCGGTATACGTCACCCGTGCGAGCGCCAAGTAGTTATCCGGATCGAGACGAGTCGCCACGGCGTACATCTGCTCGCGCCAGGTCCAGAAATCTCCCCGCCCGGCCTGCGTCCGGCCACGTAGCGCGCGGTGGAAAGCGTGGGAGTGGGTATTCGCAAGACCCGGAATCACGAGTCCGGTCAACCGCTGTGCAGTTGGCGGAGGGTCGATACCCTCCTTGACTTCGGTGACACGACCATCATCGACGGTGATCAGAACGCGGGCCGCGACTCGTCCAGGAGGGAGCCACGCGTTCTCGCACCACCACGAAGGCATTCGTCAGCTCGTCCCACGCGACGACGGAGCGATGCTTACCCAGTCGGCCATGACAGCGGCCAGCGCATCGACACCGGCAAGGCAGTCGGCACGTTCAGCGAATTCCGCTGGCGAGTGCGAGACGCCGGTCGGGTTGCGCACGAACAGCATCCCCGTTGGGACCACCGACGACAGCACGCCGGCATCGTGGCCAGCACCTGTACCGACGTCGGGTACCGGACCCAAACCAGCCACCGAGTCGAGTACCCGGTGTAACCGTGCATTCGCGTCGGCTGAGAATTCGACGACCGCTGAGACCGACTCGGCTGTCACAGTGAGCTCCACCCGCTCGGCAGTCGCGCGCGCGTGCGCGTTCGCCGACACCCCGTTGACGATCGCGTCCACCACCGCCTGGTCTGGTCCGCGCGCGTCTAGCCACGCCGTCACCTTCGATGGAATCGCGTTCGTACCGTTCGGCTCGACGTGCACGCGACCAAACGTTGCGACGCCACCGTGCTTGCTGGCGAGTATCCGAGCTGCAAAAACTGCGGCGGCGAACGGCTGCATCGGGTCACAGCGGTCGGTCATCCGCGTCGTACCGGCGTGGTTCGCTTGGCCAGCAAAAGAGAGACGCCATCGCCCGTGTGGCCAGATACCCGTGCCGATCCCGAGTGGCCCGTCGAGATCGACCAGTGCTTGGCCCTGCTCAATATGGAGCTCAACGAAGACTCCGACCCTGCGCAGAGTCTCTTCGTCGCGACCTAGCTGCGTGGTGTCGAAACCAGCGCGACGCATCGCCTGGTCGAGGCTCACGCCTTCGATATCGGTAAGGCCCCGCGCCGCCGAAGGATCCAGCGCGCCTGTCGCGAGCCGTGACCCAGCGCACGCCACTCCGAACCGCGCACCCTCCTCGTCTGAGAATACGACGGCAGCGATGGGCCGCAGTGGCTGTACTCCGCGGCTGCGAAGCACGTCGATCGCGGACAGCATCGAGACCACTCCTAGCGGACCATCGAACGCACCGCCGTCCGGTACTGAATCGAGGTGCGAGCCGCTAACAAACGCGTCGCGCGGCTCGCCCGACCAACCCGTCGGTAACCACCATGCCCATAGGTTTCCGTTGCGGTCGGTTTGCACGTCGAGGCCGCGCGCCCGAGCCGCCGCGACGAACCACGAACGCGCCAAAAGGTCGGCGTCGTTCCAGGCGAACCTGCGGTAGCCGCCACCCGGCGAAAGGCCGATCGGGAGCAGCTGCGACCACAGGCGGTCGAACGTTTCGCCCACGTCGACAGCTGCTGCGCTTTCCGGGATAGGAACGCTCACTCGCGGGTAGCTTCGCGCACTGAACCCTCGGGCGCTGAACCCTCGCGCATGGGAATCCGGACGCCGCGTTGCGCCGCCACCTCGTTCGCTAGCTCGTACCCGGCGTCGACGTGCCGGATCACGCCCATGCCCGGATCGTTCGTTAACACCCGCTCGAGTTTCTGGGCTGCCAACGGTGTGCCGTCGGCGACGCTCACTTGCCCCGCATGAATCGAGCGACCGATACCCACTCCGCCACCGTGATGGATCGACACCCAGGACGCGCCCGATGCCGTGTTGACCAGCGCGTTCAACAATGGCCAGTCGGCAATTGCGTCGGATCCGTCAGCCATCGCCTCGGTCTCGCGATACGGCGAGGCAACCGACCCGGCGTCAAGATGGTCGCGCCCGATCACGATCGGCGCGCTAATCTCCCCGCGCGACACAAGCTCGTTGAAGCGCAGACCGGCGAGGTGGCGTTCGCCGTAGCCGAGCCAGCAGATGCGCGCGGGTAAACCCTGAAACGCGACCTTCTCCTGCGCGGATCGAATCCAGCGCTCTAGCGGTTCGTTGTCGGGAAACAGGTCAAGCACTGCCTTGTCGGTGACAGCTATGTGGGCCGGATCGCCCGACAGCGCAGCCCATCGAAACGGGCCCTTGCCTTCGCAGAAGAGCGGCCGGATGTAGGCGGGCACGAACCCGGGAAACGCAAACGCGCGTTCATACCCGGCGAGCTGGGCCTCCCCACGAATCGAGTTGCCGTAGTCAAACACCTCCGCGCCGGCGTCCATGAAGCCGACCATGGCCTCGACCTGTGTGGCCATCGACGTGCGAGCCCGCTCCGTGAACTCCTCCGGCTTCGCCTCGGCGTACTCGTGCCAATCCGCGAGCTCGATGCCCTCGGGCAAGTACGACAGCGGGTCGTGCGCCGAGGTCTGATCGGTCACGATGTCGATCGCTATTCCACGTCGCAACAACTCAGGAAAGACGACCGCACAGTTACCGACAAGCCCAACCGACAGCGCGCGTCCATCGTGTTTCGCAGCCAACGCGCGACCCAGCGCGACATCAATGTCGGCAGTCCATTCGTCGAGATAGCGCTGCTCAACACGCCGCTCTAGCCGCGCCGGGTCAACGTCGACGACGAGAACCGCGCCGCCGTTCATGGTGACCGCGAGCGGTTGCGCACCGCCCATGCCGCCGCAGCCACCCGTCAACGTCAACGTCCCTGCCAGCGTGCCACCGCTCTGCTCTTGCCCGCCCTTGCGGGCGGCGAGCTTCGCAGCAACCGCCGCGAACGTCTCGTAGGTGCCCTGCAGAATCCCCTGTGTACCGATGTAGATCCACGAACCAGCCGTCATCTGGCCATACATCGTCAGCCCGAGGTGCTCGAGCCGACGGAACTCCGGCCACGTTGCCCAGTCACCGACCAGGTTCGAGTTCGCGATCAGCACCCGTGGCGCCCATTCGTGGGTGCGCATCACGCCGACGGGTCGACCCGACTGCACGAGCATCGTCTCGTCGTCTTTCAAGGTCTGCAGCGTGCGCACGATCGCATCAAACGAATTCCAGTCGCGCGCAGCCTTCCCAGTGCCGCCGTACACAACGAGATCGTCGGGACGCTCGGCAACGTCGGGGTCGAGGTTGTTCATCAGCATCCGCATCGCGGCTTCCTGCGGCCAGCCCAGGCACGACAAGCTACTTCCGCGTGGCGCCCGCACCGGGCGAGGTCCGCTCATACAAGGGCTCCGCTCATACAAGGGCTCCGCTCACAACATCTCTCCGATCACCGATTCGGCGGCGTGCACGAAGCTTCCTGCGCGGGTCATCTCAACGGCGGCTTCGATCTCTGGTGACAACCACCGGTCGACGTCCGGCCCTGCGACCCGGGTGCGCAAAGCCGCAACCACCGCCGCGGTGCCCGGTGCAGGCAGCAACGGCGCCCGCAAGTCCAGAGCCCGTGCGGCAGTGAGAATTTCGATCGCCAGAACCCGCGTCAACCCGTCAACGGAGCGCAGCAACTTGCGAGCCGCCGACCACCCCATCGAGACGTGATCCTCTTGCATCGCCGACGATGGGATCGAGTCGACACTCGCTGGCACTGCGAGTCGCTTCATTTCGCTGACGACCGCGGCCTGCGTGTATTGCGCAATCATGTGCCCCGAGTCGACTCCGGGGTCCACGGCAAGAAACGCCGGCAGTCCGTGCGAGCGGGCCACGTCGAGCAACCGGTCGCTGCGCCGCTCCGACATCGACGCGAGGTCGGCGGCGGCGATGGCCAGAAAGTCGAGCACGTACCCAAGAGGCGCGCCGTGGAAGTTTCCGTTCGACTCAACCCGGCCGTCCGGCAGCACGACCGGGTTGTCGATCGCACTCGCCAACTCGCGGCCAGCGACGGTGAGCGCATGCGCGAGCGTGTCACGAAAGGCGCCCGCAACCTGCGGCGCACACCGCAGCGAATAGGCGTCCTGAACCAGCGTGCAATCAACACGATGCGACTCGACGATCGGTGAGCCTGCTAGCAACGAGCGAAGGTTCGCGGCCGACGCCGCCTGCCCGGGATGTGGCCGCAGCGCCTGCAGATCGGCCGCGAAAACCGCGTCGGTACCGAGGATCGCCTCAACGCTCATTGCAGCCGCGATGTCGGCGGTCTTGGCCAACATTGAGAGGTCGTGACACGCGAGCAACAACATGCCCAGCATGCCGTCGGTGCCGTTGATGAGCGCCAAACCTTCTTTGGCACTGAGCACCACGGGCGAGATGCCCGCGGCCGACAAGGCGGAAGATGCGGACAACAGCGTGCCGGACGCGTCGCGCACTGAACCCTCGCCCATCAAAGCCAACGCGCAATGCGCGAGCGGCGCGAGGTCACCCGAACATCCGAGCGAGCCAAACTCGTGCACCACCGGGCTGACGAAGGCATTGAGCATCGCCGCGTAACCCTCGACGATCAACGGCCGGACGCCGGTGCGCCCGGTAGCCAGCGTCGCAAGACGTAGCAGCATCATCGCCCGTACGACCTCGCGCTCGACCTCTGCGCCACTGCCGGCCGCGTGCGAGCGAACGAGCGAGCGCTGCAACTGCGCGCGCAGGTCAGGAGCGATGTGCCGAGTGGCCAGTGCGCCGAATCCGGTTGAGACGCCGTAAACCGGCTCGCCCGATTCCGCGAGCGCCTCGATGTGCGCCCGTGACGCGGCGACCCGCGCAAGCGCCGGTGCAGTTACCGAGACCCGAGCGCCGTCGCGGGCGACGGCAACCACCTGGGCTGCTTCGAGTGGCTGCTCGCCACCCACAGCGACCGCCGGGACCGTCACGTCACGCGTCATGGGGCACAGTCTGCCGCGCTCGCACGGGGTCGAGCTCTCGGGTGGCCGGACGTCGACGGGGGTCCGCGTCCGGCCACCCGAGACTCACCAGATTCTCACCAGTGGCTCGTTAGGCAAATGCTGCTCTGGACAACTCAAAAACCGGTGCTCTTAAACCCAAGACCAATCGCGCATGGTTGCTCACCTCCCTCGCACGTGCAGGGCAAGTGCTGGGGTACAAGATCACTTGTGAGCGATCGGTCTCATTCTGTCCGGATTCTTAACTCGGACAGCGGTGACACGACGGGCCAGACCCCGTAAAGTCCGCAGCGCGGCTCGCCCGATTCGCTGCTTGCTGCGGCCTGCTGGGCGTGATGTGACC
The DNA here is from genome assembly GCA_036501485.1 of Acidothermaceae bacterium. Classification (GTDB taxonomy): domain Bacteria; phylum Actinomycetota; class Actinomycetes; order Acidothermales; family Acidothermaceae; genus PALSA-607. The sequence continues at coordinate 40,942 of DASYAG010000102.1, forward strand.
GGCACAAGAAAGGCGGGAGACCCGCAGAAGTGACACGCAATAGCGTGCGGGGCACTCCGCATCCGCCCCCGAGCGCTGCGCGTACGCCCCTGGGCGCTGCGCGCACGAGGCCTTGGTCTGCGTGGAGCGTGTGGCAACTGCCCTTGCCGGCGCGGATCGTCGTGCTTGCCGGCATAGCCGGTTATCTCACCGCCCTCGCCGCCGCCGCCGTCGATCTGCTGGCCGGTGCTCCGCTGCACGCCCCGGCCTACCACCAGCTGGCCGTCGCTGGCGCTTTTGCGTTCGCGGCAGTCGCGAGCGCCGAGATATCGATGCGGTTCGCCTGGCCACGAACTCGGCAGGACCGCGTGGCCAGGGATCTCATGGCAGTCTGGCTGCTGCCGATCGCGCTGCTGCTTCCGCCTGCGTACGTGATGGTCACCGTGGTGGTCTTGCGCGCCTACGTCTACGCCCGGGTATACCGCGCACAGCTGCTGAAGCACGTATATACGACGGCGGCGCTCGGGCTCGCCTACGGTGGCGCGTCGCTGGTCCATCGGCTCGTTCTGCACGCGACGATGGACACCAACGTCACGGCGAGCCAGTTCACCAGGGGTGGCATTGCGGCTCTCTCGCTGGCCCTCGCCGTCCTTACTTACTGGACCGCGAACGCGGTGCTGATTGCCGCCGTCGTGGTCATGACCGCGGGCCCAGCAGCGCTGCGCAGCTTCCTCAAAGACCGCGAAGGCCTGGTCGTCGACGCCGTCGCCAGCTGCCTCGGGACCTTGGCCGCTGTGTTGTGGGCAACCGAACCGATGCTCGCCGTGCTCCTGCTGCCGCCGGTGTTGCTGCTCGAGCACCAGCTATTCAGTGGGCTTCGCCAAGCCGTCCGCACCGACCTACTTACCGATGTCGCGAACCCGCAGTACTGGCGTGAGGTCGCCGGCCGCGAAGTCGAACGAGCATCAGCTAGCAACGACCACCTGGCGATCCTGATGATCGACGTCGACCACTTCAAGTCCGTCAATGACAAGCACGGCCACCTCGCCGGTGATGAGGTGCTGGCCGCGGTTGCCCGCACCATCGCGCAAGCGCTGCGGCCACGTGACCTCGTCGGCCGGCTAGGCGGTGAAGAGTTCGGCGCGGTCTTGTCCGGACTCAACCTGCTCGACGCTGAAGGTGCCGCCGAGCGACTGCGCACGCAAGTGCGCGACATTCGGGTGCGCGCAGACAGCGGCGAGTGGATCAGCGTCACGGTCTCGGTCGGCGTCAGCGAGCTCTCGGTAACGGGCGGCGACTTGCACCGGCTTCTCGACGCCGCCGACACCGCGCTCTACGTCGCGAAGGCAGCCGGCCGCGACTGCGTTCGCGTCGCTTCACAAGAACCAGGGGTGGTCATCGATCTATCGAGCGACGTTCAGGCTTCGTCTTCTGTCGAACCCTGAACTCCGGCGTGGGCAGCGGGAATGCTGCCGAGCCGACCCGCCTGGTAGTCCTCGAACGCCTGCATGACCTCGGCCTTGGTGTTCATGACGAACGGGCCGTACATCGCAACCGGCTCCCTGATCGGCTGGCCGCCGAGAATCAGCACATCCATCGTCGGGCTGCGGGTTTCCTGCGTCTGATCGGCGGCGATGGTGATGGTGTCGCCGTCGCCGAAGACGGCGAGCTGACCCATCGAGATCGGACGGCGGGCTGGGCCAACCGATCCACGGCCGGCCAACGTGTAGACGAGCGCGTTGTAGTCGGGCTGCCATGGCAGCGTCAGTGACGCTCCCGGCGACAGCGTCGCGTGTACCAACGCGATCGGCGTGTGTGTGACGCCCGGCCCTGGGTGACCTGCGACGTTTCCGGCAATCACTCGCAGCAACACCCCGCCGTCCGGCGAAGCAAGGAGTGACACCTCGCTTGCGCGAATGTCTTGGTAGCGCGGCGCCGCGAACTTCATCGCCTTCGGCAAGTTGACCCACAGCTGAAAGCCGTGGAACAAACCGCCACTTGCGACGAGATGCTCAGGGGGTGTCTCGATGTGCAGAATTCCAGCGCCAGCGGTCATCCACTGCGTGTCGCCGTTGGTGATCAGGCCACCGCCGCCGTTGGAGTCGTGATGCTCGAACAGCCCGTCGATCATGTAAGTAACGGTCTCGAAGCCTCGATGCGGATGCCACGGCGTGCCCTTGGGCTCGCCCGGCGCGTATTCGACCTCACCCATCTGGTCCATGTGAATGAACGGATCAAGCGCGCGCAGGTCGACGCCGTGGAACGCGCGGCGTACCGGAAAGCCTTCACCCTCAAGGCCGGACGGCGCGGTGGTGACCGACAGGACCGGGCGGTCACGGTCGAGCTGGGGGTCGGTCAACGGCAATCGCGGGAGCGCCAGCGGATTCTCGACGGTCACGGCAGGCATTGCATCCTCCTGGGTCCTCCTCGTTCGGCAACCCGTTCGGACTGCCATGTCCTCGCTAAACATGGTTGCACACGCAATCATTCCGAGCGCCTTACTCCAGCCCCAGCCCTACTCCAATGACAGGAGCGCCGGAAGATGCCTAGGCGGCGGGTTGCCGTTGCCGAGGATCGCGTCGTGGATCTGCCGGTCCGACCATCGCGGGTGCGCCGCCCGCAGCCGCCCGACGACGTCAGTCACCTGCCGGCCGCCGATGTAATACGTCGACAGCTGCGCACTGGTGAGTAGCGCCCGCCGCCATTTGCCGGCCGCTTCGCCCTCTTCTTGGTGACCCCGCCCGGTCATCAACTCCATCGCCTCGGCTTCGGTGAGTCCGTCGCAGTGCACTCGAACGTCGAGCACCGCGTTTATCGTGGCCCGCAACCGCATCTTCAGCTGCTGCATCGTCACCGGAAGACCGCCGAACCCCTGGCGCACCATCTCGGCCTCGGCGTACACCGCCCAACCCTCGACGAAGGGTCCGCTCCAGTACGTCTGGTGCACCCGCGTCGGAACCGGCCCGCGCCTGCTGTGCGCGAGTTGCAACACGTGGCCAGGCATCGCCTCGTGGATCACAAGGTTGCGAAGGTTGTGCAGGTTGACCTCGCGGTAAAACGATGCGACTCGCTCTGCTGGCCAATCGGTCGGCGTTGGCGAGATCGCAAAGAAGGTCGTCGTGCCTGGCGGATCGAGTGGCCCGGGCGGGTCGCAATAAGCAACCGCGACCCCGCGATGAATCTCGGGCATCACGATGACCTCGACCGGATCGTCGTACATGGTGATGAGCTCGTGCTCGGCCACAAACGCGGTCGCCTCGGCCAGCGCGTCCTTCGCAACGTCGACGATGGTGTCGTTGGTCGGCGCGTCGAGCGCCAGCCGATCGAGCACCTCGCGCGGCGTGCCACCAAGCTGCGATGCGACCTGGGCGATCCGGTCTTCGAGCACCAGCAACTCGTCCATGGCGGCTTGCAGAACCTGCTCGGGGGTCAGTTCCACGTCGAGCACCAAGCTGAGCTTGCGGGCAAAAGTCTCCCGACCAAGGCGCGGGTCGCCGGCCGCGCTCTCGAGTTCGGCGCTCAGCCACTCGACGTGCGTGTTGAGTGCAGCACGGGCCGCGTCAAGTGCCGGCTCGACCTCGCGTCGAAGGTCGTCGCGATCGGCGATCTCGCGAGCGATGTCGTCGACCAGCCCCAACGTGCCGCCGAACTGTCCGATCGCGGTCTCGACGTGCACTCGCGGCATGTCGTGCAGGCTCGCGCGCGCGACCTCGAGTTGCTCGGGTATCTGACGCAACCGCGAGCCCGCACTTCGCAGTCGATCGGGCAGTGGCGCGTAGTCGCGTGCGAGTAGCAGGTATAGCGCCGTACCGGGATTCGCGGCGAGCGGATTCCAGGTGTATTCGCCGTCCTCCTCGATGTCGAAGAGCCGATCGCGCAGTCGCACGCTGAGCACCTCGGCGTCGACCCGATGCCCGATCGGCAACGCCACGTCGTCCCATTGATGCAGTTCGACCAGGCGAGCCGCGATCGCCTTGCGCTCTTCGTCGAGAACGGCAGGGCGCAGGTCGTCGAGACGATCATCGAAGCGGTGGTCGCCGAGTGAGCTCGCCATGACCGGCTGTCGGACCAAGATGTCGTCGACCGCTGCGGCCGCGAACGCCTCGAAGCTTTGAGTGGTGGCCGCCTCAGTCACGCTAGGGGTCAGATCGGGTGTGCTATTCGTCATCCCGCCACCCTAACGAGCGCGGGTCAGCTCCGATCCTGGATCTCCCACGCGTGATCGAGAACGTGCCACGCAATGCGCCGCGCGGCATAACGGGGCAGCCAGCCCTTCTCCGTTGGCGGCTCGCCGGCGCGGGCGCCGGACAGCGCGGCGAGTAACTCGGCCCGCGCGGCGGCAATCTCCGCGCGATCGGGTGGCGCCTTCTGTCGGATGCCAGCGTGCCGGACGCCGAGTTTGCGCGCGTAGGCGGCTTCTGCGCCGAGGACGTGCGCGAATACCGCATCGCGATCGCGACCACCGCCGCGCGGCCCCCTCTGCAACTCCGCCGGGGCGCCGGCGACGACATCGTCCAGCTCGGCCCACGACGCCTCGACCAGCGCGGCGAGCCGCTTCGCTTGTGCGGCAGTCAGCGGCTCGCTGTCGAGCGCCGCCGCGACCCCGAGCGCGCCGAAGTCGACGTAGGAGAATGCCTTGCCACCGGTCCACGGGATCTGTTCAACGACGTCGAACGTCAGGCGGGCAGCGGCAGGAAAGCGCAGGCCGGCCCGCTTGGCGACCACCGCGTAGCGGGGTGCATACGCGGCAAGGGCGTCAAGTGCCTCCTCGTCGGCCTTCGCCCGGCGGCACCAGCCGGGCCAGTCGAGTGCGCACGCGAACACGCGCGTGGTGCCCGCCTCGAGGTAGACGGGGACGACTGGGCCGACCGAGCCGTTGGGCATAAAGGGAGCCTGCCACTGGCTCCGGACAGTCGCGACCGCGTAGGTGGTGCGAGAGGTGGGTAGGGACACGACTGTGACAGATCCAGGCACCGATGATCGGCCAGCGCGGCGGCACCCAGTTGATCCGAAGGAACTCGACGTACCGGTCGTCGTTTTGTCACACCGAGCGCCAATCGCGTTCTACGAGGAGGGCGGCGTTCGTCAAGCCCGCCGAGGCGCAGGCGGGCTCGTCACCGCTTTGGTCGGCCTCGCCGGCCAGCTCAATGATGCAGTGTGGGTCTGTGCGGCCAGCACCGACGAAGACGTCGTGGTTGCACGCGAATACAAGGACGCGAGCCTGCACGTGTCAATGACGACGCAGCCCAAGATCACTCAAACCGACACCGAGGGCAGCCTCCAGATTCGCTTCGTCGAGACCGACCCGTTCGCCCACGAGGACTTCTACGGCGTCATCTCCAATCCCCTGCTGTGGTTCATCCAGCACGGTCTTTACGAACTCAGCTACTCCCCCAACATCGGTCAGCGCGAGCGTGACGCGTTCGAGGACGGCTACGTCAGCGTCAACCAGACGTTCGCCGATGCCGTCGCTCATGAAGTCGAGCAGCGCGGCGGCCGCGCATTGGTGATGCTGCACGACTATCACTTCTACCTGGTCGCCGATCTGGTCCGGCAACGCTGCCCCGACGTCGTGCTCTCGCATTTCGTGCACATCCCGTGGCCCGGACCTGATGCCTGGCGGGTCTTGCCTCCCGACATGCGCGAGCGCCTTCTGTACGGCCTGCTCGGCAACGACGTGGTGGCGTTTCACACCGAGCGCTTCGCTCGCAACTTCTTGCTCTGTGCGCAGGAGTTGCTCGGCCTGACGATCGATCTCAACAAAATGACGGTGGACGTCGGGCCGCGCACCGTTACCGCGCGGACCTATCCCATCTCGATTGACGTCGCCACGCTCGTCGAAACGGCCGGGAGCAAGGCGGTGCGAAACCGCCTCGACGACCTCGAACAGTGGCTGGTAACCGACGACGCGAAGCTGATCGTGCGGGTCGACCGCACCGACCCGTCGAAGAACATCATCCGCGGGTTCCTTGCCTTCGAGAAGCTGCTCGACGATCACCCCGAGCTCGTCGGCAAGGTGCGCTTTCTGGCCTTCTTACAGCCGAGCAGGCTCGACGTGCCCGAGTACGCGCAGTACGTCGCCGACATCGGCTCGGTCGTCGCCCGGGTTAATGCCAGGTACACGAGGCGGGGCGAGGCGCCGATCGATCTGCGGCTGCATGAGGACTTCCCGACGGCGGTCGCCGCGTACACGATCTGCGACGTGGTCATGGTCAACTCGATCGCCGACGGTATGAACCTGGTCGCGAAGGAGGCGGTCTCGGTCTCGCGCCGCGATGCGGTGCTGGCGCTGTCGGAGAACACCGGCGCCCACGAAGAACTGGGTGCGTTTGCGGTGACGCTGTACCCGTTCGACATTCAGCAGCAAGCCGATGCCCTGTACGAGGCCTTGATGATGCCAGCCATCCGACGCCGCGAATTGCGCGAAGCAGCCGCCGACATCGTGCGAGCCAACGACGTCGCGAAATGGCTCGCGTTTCAGCTTGCTGACCTGTCAGAGATCACCGGTCTCTGGTCCTAGCTTTGGATATGTGCACCGCACGCTAAATGTCGAGAGACACGCGCTCGAGAGGCAACCGGCGACGGCTTCCGCGCGTCTATCAATCGTGCCGCCCGTTCGCTTCATGCTGCCCGCATTTGTTGCCGCGCTGACCTTGATCGCGGGCTGCGCTTCTGCCGCACCGACCATCGCGACACAACCGGCGCGAGCCACCCCGCCGTCCGCCCCAGTTCAGTCCGCGTCGTCGCCTGCTGCCTACGCCTGCAGCACCTCGGACATCTTCGGCCAGCCGGTCGGCGCGCAGGTCAGGCAGCAGGTCACCCTCGGGGAGACCACCGCCGTGCTGACCGGGACGAGCGCCAGCGACGGGGTTGAGCCGAGCGCCCTCCGCGACGGCGTCCTGACGATCACCCGGACCGGCCACCCCGCTGTCATCCTCCCGGTCACCGCACCCGCAGGATCGCCCATCGTCGACTTGTTCATCCTCGACACGCAGGTGGAGCGATCGAGCCTCGACGCCGAAGAAGCTGCCGGCTCGTTGTGTCTGGGCCGGTTCAGTAACGGCGCCGCCCCGGTCGCTCTGCTTGCGCTCACTACCGGCGGCGCGCATTGCTGCATAACGGTCCGCGCCGTTTCGTCGGCCGGCGGCGCCGCGGTGGATCATGCCTTCGGCAATTACCCACCGTGGTTTCGCCAGACCGCAAGCGGCCCAGTCCTCGTTAGCGCCGACAACGCCTTCGCGTATCAGTTCGACTCATTCGCCGGCTCCGGGCCGCCGATACAACTCTTCGCCTGGAGCGGGGCCGCATTCACTGACGTCACCCGCCAGCATCTCGACCTGGTATCCGACGACGCGCACAACTACCTCACGCTGTTTAACGACCCGACGCAGCCGGAAAAGCTGGGCTTCCTCGCGGGCTACGTCGCCGATGAATGTGTCGTCGGTGACGCAGCGAGCGCGTGGGCCTTCGTCGACCAGCAGCGCCAACTCGGACACCTGGTTGACCCCGACGATCCGCCGCCCGCGGCCGGTTACGAGCCTGCGCTCCGCCAGTTCGTGGTAGCGCACGGTTACTGTCCGGGCGACTCAGGCCAAACCGCCTCGCAGCTGAGTTCCCCGGCCGAGTAGCGTAATTGTGGAGGCCGCCTCCGATCGCGAGGCAGACTGCACCCACAGGGAGACCGGATGAGCGGAACGACGTCCACATCGGTGCCCAGCGCGGCACCGGCGGCTCCGGGTGTGGGTGGATTCACGCACAAGCAAGTCTTGACCATCCTGGCTGGCCTCATGCTCGGCATGTTCCTTGCCGCCCTCGACCAGAACATCGTCGCGACCGCCATCCGAACGATCGGTGACGACCTACACGGCCTCTCGGTACAAGCCTGGGTGACCACCGCGTATCTGATCACGTCAACCGTGTCGACGCCGTTGTACGGAAAGCTGTCCGACCTCTACGGCCGCAAGCCGTTCTTCCTGATCGCGATCACGATCTTCATCACCGGCTCCGCCGCGTGTGCGTTCTCGACCTCGATGTACATGCTGGCCGCGTTCCGTGCCTACCAGGGCCTGGGCGCCGGCGGTCTGTTCTCACTCGCTCTCGCCATCATCGGCGACATCGTGTCGCCACGCGATCGTGCGAAGTATCAGGGTTACTTCCTTGCGGTGTTCGGCACGGCAAGCGTGCTGGGGCCAGTGCTCGGCGGCTTCTTCGCAGGCTCGAGCTCAATCCTGACGATCACCGGCTGGCGCTGGGTCTTCCTGGTCAATGTGCCGATCGGCATCGTCGCGCTCTACGTCGTATGGCGGACACTGAATCTGCCCAATACGCACCGGCCGGCGCGTGTCGACTGGGTCGGCGTGGTGTCGTTGTTCGTCTGCCTCGTGCCGCTGCTCGTCGTGGCCGAGCAGGGGCAGAAGTGGGGCTGGGGCTCCGGGAAGTCGCTGGGTTGCTACGCGCTCGGCATCGCCGGGCTCGTGTTGTTCATTCTCGGCGAGAATCGCATGGGCGACGACGCGCTGATCCCGCTGCGGTTCTTCAAGAACCGGGTTTTCAGCCTCACCTCGATCGTCGGGGTGTTGGTCGGCATGGGCTTGTTCGGCGGCATCTCCGTGCTGCCGCTCTACCTGCAGATCGTGCGTGGTGTCTCGCCGACCGAGGCCGGCCTGCTCTTGATCCCGCTAACCGCCGGCCTGATGGTCGGGGCGATCATCTCTGGCCAAATGATCTCGCGTACTGGGAAATACAAGATCTTCCCCGTCGTCGGCTCACTTCTGTGCGTCATCGCGCTGGTGCTGATGTCGTTCATCGGTGCCGACACGCCGCTGTGGCAGACCGACCTGTACGGCGCCCTGTTCGGAGTCGGCATCGGCAACATCATGCAGCCGATCACCCTCGCCACCCAGAACGCGATGCCCGCACGAGACATCGGCGTCGCGACATCGTCAGCCACGTTCTTCCGTCAGATGGGCGGCACGCTCGGAGTCGCCATCTTCCTGTCGGTACTCTTCAGCACGGCCGGCGGCAACATTGCCCACGCCTACAAGAACGCTGCGAAATCGCCCTCGTTCCAGGCGCTGACGACTGACCCGAGCATCACCGGTTCGGCCGCGAACAAGCCGCTGCTCTCGATCTTGCAGGGCCAGAAACTCTCGTCGTCGAGCTTGAACGACACGGCGTTCTTGAAACACGCCGACAAGCACCTCGCGCACCCGTTCTTCGTCGGGTTCTCGAACTCGATGGACGTGATCTTCTTACTAGCCGCCGCAGTAATGCTGATCGGATTCTTGTTGCTGCTACGTGTCGAAGAGTTGCCGCTGCGCACGATGTCGGGTATCCAGGCTCAACAGGCTGACGCGAAAGCAGCGAGCGACCGTGACGCGGCGGCCGCGGCGGTGGTCGAAGGTCAAGACGGCGCGGTGTCCCTCGACACATCTTCCGAGGACGCAGCTTCCGCGAGCGCATTTTCCGAAGACACAGCGCCTGACGACCCCGTGGTCGACGCGACTCCAACCTGACCAGTGGCCCGACCACTCGCCGTCCCACTCCTTAATACGTCGTTGCGGATGAGCAGCCCGGCGAGCACGCCGCCCAGCGCTGTCAGCGTCGCGGCGATCCAGACTGCGTGATGGAACCCGTTCGACAGTGCGGTCGGTGATTTGTAAGCGGTCGCCGTGATGCCCGACAGCGCCGGCAACACCGCCACCGCGAACAGTGCTGAAGTGCGGGCAACATCGTTGTTCACCGCCGACGCGACTCCGACGTCTCTCGAGGGAGCGGCCGCCATGACCGTTGCGGTCAGCGGCGCAACGGTCGTCGCCATGCCCAACCCGAACACCAAGATGCCGGGCAGCACGGCTGTTACGTAGTTCGCTCCCGGATTCACCCTCGCGAGCAGCGTGACGCCGAGCGCCGCCACGATCGGGCCCACCGTCATCTGCAAGCGCGGTCCGCGCCGAGCTGCATATCTGCCCATCCGCGACGACAACAACAAGAGCATGGCCGTGACCGGTAGCAGTGACGCGCCGGCGGCGACGGCAGAGAAGCCGGCACCTTGCTGCAACTCGACCGGCAGCAAGAAGAAGATGCCGCCGAGCGCGCCATAAACCACGATCGTGACCGCGTTGGCCGCACTGAACTGCTGCGATCGGAACAACCGCATCGGCAACATCGGGCTGCGCTCGCGAGCTTCGACGACCGCGAAGATGGCCAACAGCACGACACCCGCGGCCGTAGCCCCGACTTGTCGGGCACCCCAGCCAAATGTCGAGCCTTCTGTGAGCCCGTAGATAACCCCCGCCAACCCGAGCGCTGCCAGCGCCGCGCCGACGACATCAACCTTGCCTTCCGCCGATTCGTCACGCGTCTCGGGAATGTGTCGCGAGGCGAACACGACGGCGGCTGCGAGCGGCAGGTTGATGAGAAAGACCAACCGCCAACCCCAGGGCGCCACCGCAACAAGCAACCCGCCGACGACTGGACCCAGCGCGGAAGAGACGCCGGTCAGGCCCGACCAAGCACCAACAGCCGGCGCCCGATCATCTGGTTCGAAAACGGCCTGCAGGATCGCGAGCGAACCCGGAGTCAGCATCGCGCCCCCGACGCCCTGGACCGCCCGCATGGCAATCAGAAAGGCACCCGACGGGGCAACAGCGCACCCGAGCGACGCGGCGGTGAACCAGACGACGCCGATGACGAAGATCCGGCGGCGGCCGAACCGGTCTCCGAGCGAGCCGCCGAGCAAGAGCAGACCCGACAGCGTCAGGGCGTACGCATTGACGGTCCATTGCAGGCTGGTGAGTCCGATGTGCAGGTTCTTGCCGATTCGCGGCAATGCGACATTGACGACAGTCGCGTCGAGTTGGGCAATCCCGCTGGCCAAGATGGTGGCGAACAGCACCCAGCGACCTGCGCGCGAGCCATAGGTGACGGTCGAAGCCATAGTGATCAGCCTGCCACCTCGGTGCGGTTCGCATCCGCCAGCGCAGGGGTCTAGCGTGACTCATACGGGGATGGACGTTGAACGAACCATTCCGGTGATCCTCGCCTAAGGCGAGATGAGAGGGACGTCAATGCCTGAGCTCACGCACGTTATGCATGTCCTGGAGAACCGCCGGTCGGGGGTACGCGGCGACGTGTGGAGCGTGCAGGTTGACGGCGTGAACATCGGCGACGGTTCCGGCGACGGCCCAGATCGAGGCACCGGCGATCCGGCCGACACCGGCACGGTCGCCTCGTGGAAGGAAGCGCAGGAACTCGCTGCCACGATGAACAGCCGCCTTGAACCACCCTCACCGGGGCTTCGTCGCGAAATGGTCGAAGCGGGCGTGTCCCGTGAGGAGTTCGGCGAATCGTCGTCGGCAGCGCTCTTCAGCCACCCGCACGGCGTCCCCGACATTTAAGCCGCGGCTCAGCGCGCCCAGCCGGGGTGTGGGATGCGCGGTCGGATCAAACGAAAGAGCGGCCGCGCCCGGAGGCGCGACCGCTCTTCGTGTTCCAAGACTTAGACCGGGCGAACCTGCTCAGCCTGGGGGCCCTTCGGGCCCTGCGTGACCTCAAACTCGACACGCTGGTTCTCGTCGAGGCTGCGGTAGCCGTTCGTCTGGATCTGCGAGTGGTGAACGAACACGTCGGCGTCGCCGCCATCAGGACTGATGAAACCGAAGCCCTTTTCCGCGTTGAACCACTTCACGGTGCCTTGCGCCATCTGGGGTACTCCTCATTAGGTGTGCTACGAGACGCCACGTCAGCGGCTCGGGCTGCCACGTCGGATTCGTCGGGGTAAACGGGGCGCGACCCACGCAAACGCGAGGTGCGACCAACTCAACTCAAACAAAAGACGCCCGCTGCGAGAATCCGCGGGCGTCATGAACGTTCGAGGAGTACTGCAACTGCAACCTACTGGCGACCCTACCACGGGCATCGCATCTCCGGTTAGGCCAGGTCAGGCCCGGTTAGACCAGTCGGCTGACCCGGCGGATGAGTTGACTGCCCTGGTCAAGGCGATCGGCGAACTGATTGGGCCCCCGACGCTCCCGCAGCTGTTGGGCCGCCACCGACATCAGTTTGCCGGCGACCGGCACCGCAATCGCAATGACGAGGTCACGACGAAGGTTGAAAAGGCTTCTGATTCTCACGGTGACCTCCTGCCCACGGGCTGCCATTCTATTCGGGCGAGGGCGAGCATCTTGGCTCTTCCTATTCACGCCTAGCGGCTCTGCCCCAAGCGCCCCGCGCCGTGAGACACTTCGAGCGCGGAGCAGTGGCTCCTCGACCACCCCCCGCCATCCAGACCCCGTGGCGAAGACGTCGGCGTACGCGCCTGGAATGGATTCGCGGTGACTTCTCAGTCCGTTGACGTCCCCATCCGGCAAGGCAGCGAGTACGCGATGCTGTCGAGGATCGTGAAGGACGCAGGACTGCTCGAGCGCCGCAAGCTGTACTACTGGCTGCGGATCGCGCTCAACATCGTGATGGTCGCCTCCGCCGGATTCGCGCTTTACCTGGCGAACCACACCTGGTGGGTGCTGCTCGTCGCGGTGTACTTCGCGATCGTCTCGACTCAGCTCGCGTTCACCGGCCATGAGGCCGGCCACCGACAGATGTTCCGCAGCCGCCAGGCAAACGAGCTGGCCGGCTACTTACACGGCAACCTGATGATCGGCTTGAGCTACGACTGGTGGGTCGACAAGCACAACCGGCACCACCGCAATCCCAACCAGGCCGAACTCGATCCCGACGTCGGCACGGGTGTCTTCGCGTTCAGCCGCGAAGAGGCCGCAAAGCGCGGTCGCATCGGTCGGTTCGCTGCCCGCTGGCAGTCGTTGTACTTCTTCCCGATCCTCACCCTCGAAGCTCTGAACCTCAAGATTGCAAGCATTCAAGCGGTGGCGAAGACCGGTGCGCGCAATCGCGGGGTCGAAGCGACGCTGCTCTTTATTCATGTCGCCGGCTACATCACGTTGCTGCTCTTCGCGATGTCGCCGCTTCAAGCGCTCGCCTTCCTCGGCGTGCACCAGGCCCTGTTCGGTGTCTACCTCGGCTGCTCGTTCGCGCCGAACCACAAGGGTATGAAGATGCTGACGAAGGACGAGGAAATGGACTTCCTGCGCCGGCAAGTCCTAACCTCGCGCAATGTCACGGGTGGCGTGCCGGTCGGCATGTTGCTCGGCGGCCTGAACTGGCAGATCGAGCACCACCTGTTCCCCTCGATGCCGCGGCCGAACTTGCGCCGGGCGGTGCCGATCGTGCGGGAGTTCTGCGAAGCCCACGGCCTGCCATACGCCGAGGCGTCGCTGTACCGCTCGTATCAGCTCGCCATGGGCCACCTGCACGACGTCGGCGCCAGCGCGTAAAGCCTCGGTCGGACGCGCCTTTGATCGGACGACGGGGGCTGGCCTCTCGTCGTAGGCTGGCTGCATGTGCCGAAGCATCAAGACCCTGCGCCCGCCGTACACCGACGAGGCCACTCCAGAAGACGTCACAGCCGCTGCGCTGCAGTACGTGCGAAAGATCGCCGGCATGCGCAAGCCCTCGGCGGCTAACCAGGAAGCCTTCGACGAAGCCGTTGCCGACATCGCCGCAGCGACCGAGCACCTGCTGGGCCACCTGCAACTGCGGCCTGCACCGCGACGCGAGCCGGCGTCGTCCGTCAGTTAGGCGTCACTATCCCCAGACGGCTTACTCGCTGTGGTCGCCCGCACTCGCGGTGCTGCTGCCGGCTTCGGCGCTGCCGATCCACACCGTCTTTGCGTTGCAGAATTCCTTGATGCCGTGGCTCGACAATTCGCGGCCGTAACCGGAGTTACGAACACCACCGAACGGCAGTTCCGCGAATGACGTCGTCATGCCGTTGATGAAGACAGCACCGGCGTCAAGGCCGTTGATGAAGTACTCCTGCTCGTCCGCGGCGTTGGTCCAGGCGTTCGAGCCGAGACCGAACTCGGTGCCATTCGCGACTTCGAGAGCCTCCTCGCGCGAGTTCACCCGGTAGAGACCGGCGACCGGGCCGAAGACCTCCTCGGCATACATCTTCATGTCTGGTGTGAGGTCAGCGACCACAGTCGGCTGGTACCACCAACCCGGCTGGTCGAGGCGGGCGCCGCCGCACAGAACGGAGGCTCCCTTGGCAACCGCGTCGCGCACCTGCTCCTCGATGTCGGCGCGGCCCTGTTCGGTCGCCAGCGGGCCGATATCGGTGCCGGCCACCATCGGGTCGCCCACCCGCAACGCCGACATCTTTGCCACGAACGCCTCAGTAAAGGCGTCGTAGACGTCCGCGTGCACGATGAAGCGCTTTGCCGCGATGCACGACTGACCGTTGTTCTGGCAGCGAGCCGTCGTGGCGATCGCGGCGGCCGCGTCGATGTTGGCTGACGGCATCACCACGAACGGGTCGCTGCCACCGAGCTCAAGCACGCTCTTCTTCAACTCGCGACCGGCCACCGCCGCGACCGCTCGGCCGGCAGCTTCGCTGCCGGTCAGCGTGACGGCCCTGACTCGGGGGTCGGAGATGACTGCCTCGACCTCGGCCGAGCCGATGAGCAACGTCTGGAACGACCCCTCAGGAAACCCGGCCCGCCGGAACAGGTCTTCGAGGAACAACGCGGATTGCGGCACGTTGCTCGCATGCTTGAGCAGCCCCACATTGCCGGCCATCAGGGCAGGCGCAGCGAACCGCATTGCCTGCCACAAAGGGAAATTCCAGGGCATGACCGCGAGTACCGGGCCAATCGGCTGGTAACGCACGAGCGCACCCGTGGCGCCAACCGGGGTTGGATCAACGATCTCGTCGGCCAAGAACTCTTCGGCGTGGTCGGCGTAGTAACGGCAACCCTTGGCGCATTTCGCGACCTCGCCCTTCGCGCTCGCGAGTGTCTTGCCCATCTCGATTGTCATAGTGCGCGCGACGTCGTCAATCTCGGCGTCGAGAATGTCGGCAGCGGCCCGCATCCACGCCGCCCGCTGTGCAAACGAGGTGCGACGCAGCACGTCATAGCCGCGATGGGCTCGCTCAAGGCGAACCTCGATCTCGTCGGGCGTCATGGGGTCGAACGCCTTGACGACCTCGCCGGTCGCAGGGTTGGTGGTCGCGATCGCCATGGGGGGTCGCCTCCGGTTGGAACGCTTATCAGCTGGACGTGTCAGTCTGGAAACTGCCAGATTACCGGTCTTTGCCGGCAACCCGTTGGCCGTCTTTCCAGACCTGCAAGACGCGATCAGCGAGGCCGGTCATGTCATCAAGACTGCCGCTCAAGACCACCATGTCCGCGCGCTTGCCGGGCTCGATCGTGCCGCGGTCGTGGTCGACACCGAGCAGCCGCGCCGCCTCCGACGTCGTCGCAACGAGCGCCTGCGCTGGCGTCATTCCGCATTGGGTCATGAGGTCGAGTTCGCGCAGGTTCTGCCCGTGCGGCCCGACGCCGCTATCGGTACCCATCGCGATCTTCACCCCGGCCTCGATGGCATTCGTCACCGCACGACGATGAACGTCGATTACCGCATGGGCCTTCTCGATCACGACCGCAGGAACCTGTCCACCGGCGGATACCAGTTCAAGCACCGCCGCCGGAGCCGACAACGTCGGCACCAGCCAGGTGCCGTGTTCAAGCATCATGGAAATGCCCTCATCGTCGAGGTACACCCCGTGCTCGATCGAACGGATTCCGCTGCGTACCGCGTTCTTGATGCCGTCGACACCTTGCGCGTGCGCCATCACGAAGAGGCCGGCTGCGGTGGCCTCTTCGACCAGCACCGCAAGTTCGACCTCGCGAAAATGCGCGTGTCGCGGGTCGTCGCGCGGTGACAGCACGCCGCCCGACGTGAACACTTTGATGACGTCTGCGCCGGCTCTGATCAGTTCTCGAACTTTGCGACGCATCTCGTCAGGACCGTCGACGATGCCACTCGGCCGGCCCGGGTGGGTCGGCATCAGCTCAACGCAGTTGCCGGACGCCATCCAGCCATCGCCGTGGCCGCCCGTTTGGCTGATCGCGGTCACCGAAATTTGCATACGCGGACCAGGAATTAAGCCACGTTCGACCGCTTGCTGCACACCCAGATCTGCGCCGTGCGCATCGCGAATCGTGGTGATGCCGACGTCAAGGGTACGTCGCAGATTCTCGACCGCTTCATAGAACTGGAATGAGAACGGCCGCTGTAGCAACGACATGTAGTCGAAGCCCGACACCGTGACATGTGTGTGGCAATCGAAGAAACCCGGAACGAGAGCCGCACCTTCGAGGTCGACGCGCACATCGGCGTCCATCTCATCGCCGTTGCCCTGACTTACACCGGCGATACGGTCGCCCTCGATGACGATGGCACCATGCGCGGCTGGGGCGCCGGTGCCGTCAAAGACGACACCGTTTACGAAGAGGGTCCGCACTACAGCTTGGTAAGCCGGGGGTACGGAGCGACCAAGCGCTCCTGCCGCGGACCGAAGTCGACCAGAACCGCGACGTCGGGCTCGACGCCAATCACGCAACCCAGGCCGTACCTGTCGTGGCTCACCCGATCGTTCACCGCGAACACCTCGACCGGCCGGGCGACCGTGATCACGTTGAAGGGGCTACCGGGCAGCGGACGCCGGATCACGGCGTGGTCCTGTTCATTCCCCTCAGTATTGGTCCTGGACCGGTCGCTTGTCGCGGGAAGGCCCGATATTCCGCCCCGAGATAGCCCTTAATAGCCAGGCGATCAGGAGAGAGCCCGAAGCGGGACGCCGACCTGGTGCCGGTCGCGGCGCTGCCTCGCGATCCATGCACTGGCGGTCGCGGCGTCCATCGGCAGGCCAACCAACCAGCCCTGCGCCTGATCGCAACCGAGCGCTTTCAGACGCTCGAGTACGTCGGTCGTTTCGACGCCCTCGGCGACCACTGTGAGGTTGAGAGCGTGCGCAAGTTCGACGATCGATCCGACGATGGTGGCGTCGGCCTCGGAGTCGCCGATTCTCGACACGAACGATTGGTCGATCTTCAGCTCGCAGACGGGCACCCGCTTCAGCAGGGTCAAAGACGAGTAGCCGGTGCCAAAGTCGTCGAGGCTGATGTGCACCCCAGTAGCGACGAGTTCGCTCAGGACCTTCGCGCCACGGTCGTAGTCGGCGACTAACCGACGTTCGGTGATCTCCAGCATGAGTGTCTCGGGAACGACGCGATGGCGGCGGAGCGCGGCAGCGACTCGATCAGCGAAGCCGTAGTCGAGCAAGTCACGCACGCTGATGTTGACGGCCATGATGAGACCCGAGCCGCCGGCGTCCAACTGTGCTCGCATGCCGAGCGCCTGGTCGATCAGCAGATCGGTGAGCCGCGGCATCAGCCCGGATTGCTCGGCGAGCGGGATGAACTGGTCGGGCATGACCAGACCCAACGTCGGGTGGTGCCACCGGACTAAGGCCTCGACGCCAAGCACCTCGCCGGTCGTCAACGAGATCTTCGGCTGGTAGTAAAGCTCGAGCTGCCCGATCTCGACGGCGTGCCGCAGCTCACCGAGCAGACCCAACCTGGCGAGTGAGTTGGTGTCCTTCTCGACGTCATAGACCGCAACCCCGCCACCGGATGACTTCGCGACGTACATGGCCACGTCAGCACGGCGATGCAGTTGATCGAAGTCGTCGCCGTGATCGGGGAACAGCGCGATGCCGAGGCTCGCATCGAGATCGACCATCGTGCCGTCAAACGAGATCGGTTCGTGCAGCGTCGCGCGAATGCGCTCCGCCACCTCGATCACCGTTGCCTCGTCGTTGAGGTCGTGGAGCAGAATCGCGAACTCGTCGCCGCCCAACCTCGCGACGAGATCGCCCGGACGGACCGCGTCTTGCACACGCGCTGCGACGACCTGCAACACGCGATCCCCGACCGGGTGGCCGAGTGTGTCGTTGATGTCCTTGAACCTGTCGAGGTCGAGCAGCACCAACGCGACCCGGCCGTCGGTGAGCTGGAGCTCATTCAGAAGCTCGCCGGTGCGAGCCATCAGCAACTTGCGGTTGGCCAGACCGGTCAGCGCGTCATGCAGCGACTGCTGCTCGCGCTCGAGTGAAATCGACGCCGTCTTGTAGACGAGGAAGAGCGGCAGTATCAGCAGCGGGATCAGTTGCCATGCATGAATAGCGACCACCGCGATGACCGGCGACAGGGCGATCACGGCCATCGTGGTCGAGGTGTAGTACCAGAACTCGTCGATGATCTCGGCCCACAGCGTGGTGCCGCGGCGAATCGAGATGATGATGCCGACCAGCACCAGGTTCATCAGGTGGTAGACGACGGCCGCAACCACGAGCCCCAGCAGCGTTCCGCCGGTCACCTCGTGCGGCTGAGCAAGCGACGGCGATATGCCGAACAACCCAAGTACCAGCGAGGCGGTCGCCAGGCAGATCGCGTACTGCCCTGCATTGAAGATCACCCGCCACCACGACTTGCGCATGAGTACTTCACGCATGGAGATGCCGGCGAACTGCAAGATGATGGCCGGGGCGGGGCCCCAGATGAGCAAGATGGCGAAGACGAAGGCGGTGCTCAGACTGACACCGTCGGGGTCGTACGACCCGCTGGCCACCACGGGGCGCAACTCGCCCAGCACGAGGAGCGCAGCGACAAGCACGAAGGCGCTCGTCGACCCAGTCAAGTGATCGTGG
Organism: Acidothermaceae bacterium; assembly: GCA_036501485.1. Lineage (GTDB taxonomy): Bacteria > Actinomycetota > Actinomycetes > Acidothermales > Acidothermaceae > PALSA-607. The sequence continues at coordinate 59,552 of DASYAG010000102.1, forward strand.
GTCAGCGCGCGGGCGCTCAGGACGATGAGGGAACCGGACGCGAGAAAGATCAGCGTGAGGTAGGCCCACCACGCAATCCAGCCGCGACTAGGCGTTTCCTCCGCCGGGGACGCCACGCACAACCTCTTTCCCTGTCACCGAGCTCTTTCCCGCATCACCGAGCCTTACAGGAGGTATCGGTACGCCCAGCCTGGGCTGAAGGCCATTTGGCTCGGCCACCCGCCCGCCGCCGGTTCTGAAGAGGCTGTGGCGTTGGTGAACGGCTGTGGACTGCTCGGCCGGGTGTCCGCCCCTTAGGCCATGCTCGGGGAGTGACGCAGACTCGAGTCGACCCCGACCAGCTCCCGGCGGTCGCCACCAGGGTGCTGCGCGAGCTCGCCGGGCCAAGCGCTGTTCTTCGTCCCGATCAGCTGGCTGCAGCGCAAGCCCTGGTTTGCGACGGCCGCCGGGTGCTGTGCGTGCAGGCAACCGGGTGGGGCAAGTCCGCGGTCTACTGGATCGCTGCGGCCGCGCTGCGGGCTGCCGGGTCGGGGCCCATCCTGGTCATCTCCCCGCTGCTGGCCCTGATGCGCGATCAGGTTGCCGCGGCGCAGCGGGCCGGCCTGCGTGCGGTCACGCTCAACTCCGCCAATGTCGATGACTGGGCCGCTATCGAGAAGCGGTTGGCCGATGATGAGGTCGATGTTCTGCTGACCTCCCCCGAGCGCCTCGCATCTGCGCGCTTCGCCGAGTCCGTACTGCCGAACCTGCTCGAACGTCTTGGCATGTTGGTCATCGACGAGGCGCACTGCGTTTCCGACTGGGGTTTCGACTTTCGGCCCGACTACCAGCGACTGACCCGGCTGCTCACCAGCACCCGCGCCGACCTGCCGGTCCTGGCAACGACAGCCACCGCGAACGACCGGGTCACCCGCGACGTCGCCGACCAACTCGCAACTGGCCACGCGGTCGCGCCGCTGGTATTGCGCGGCACGTTGGCTCGCTCGTCGTTGCAGCTGGGCGTCGTCCCTGGGCTTTCGGCGTTGCAGCGGTACGCGTGGGTGGCCGCCGCTCTCGACCGGCTCGACGGATCCGGAATCGTCTACGTGCTGACCGTGGCAGACACGGTGCGCCTTGCCGACTTTCTTACCTCGCGCGGTCATGCCGTCGCGGCCTACTCGGGCCAACTCGACACCGGTGAACGTGAACGCATCGAAGACCAACTACAACGCAACGAGATCAAGGCCGTCGTCTCGACGTCCGCGTTGGGCATGGGCTACGACAAGCCCGACCTCGCGTTCTGCCTGCACGTTGGTTCTCCCGCATCGCCGGTTGCCTACTACCAGCAAGTCGGGCGTGCCGGTCGCGCGCTCGACACGGCAGTCGCGGTGCTGCTGCCTGCCGAAACCGACGATCGGGTCTGGGCCTATTTCGCCGACGCCTCAACACCGGATCCCGCACTGGCAGCCTCGGTGCTGTCGGCGTTAAGCGCCGCTGCCGAGCCGCTGTCGTTGCCGAAACTCGAGGAGGCCACCGGTTCTCGGCGCGGCCGACTCGAGGCGCTGCTGAAGATCCTCGCTGTCGGCGGTGCTCTGCGGCGGGTCGGCGCGGGGTGGCAAGCGACCGGCGAACCGTGGGTTTTCGACGAAGAGCGGTATGCCGCGTTGGCGGCGGCTCGCGCCACCGAGGCCGGCATCATGCGCAACTACGCAGCCGGCAGCGGCTGCCTCATGTCGTTTCTGCGACTCTCCCTTGACGACCCGCACGCTGGCGTTCCGTGCGGCGTCTGCTCGGTGTGCACTGGAGTGCTGCCCGCAGGGCTCGCGTTCTCGCCCTCCCAGTCCGACGTCGACACCGCGCGCGTCTTTGCTCGCGGTATCGATGTCGTGATCGAGCCGCGCAAGCTCTGGCCGACAGGCTCTGTCGATCGCCATGGTGCGGCCCGAAAGGGCCGCATCGGCAACGTCCTGGCCGACGGCCGAGCCCTCGCATTCGCCGACGACCCCGGCTGGGCGGATCTCGTCGTCCCACTGACTCGCGAGGGAGCACCCGACCGCGAGCTGTCGCCCGAGGTTGCGGCCGGAGTCGTCGAACTGCTCGCACGATGGGCACGGCAGTGGCCAGCCCGGCCGACGACCGTCGTCGTGATCCCGTCCCGGACCCATCCCTTGCTGATCAGCTCGCTAGCCCGCCACATTGCCGACGTCGGCCGCCTCAACCTCGTCGACGCCTTGGAGTTGCGCGGCCCGCGGCCGGCGTCCGGCGTCGCGTCGGGGCCGCGCGTTGTGGCCGTGACCGCGGGTCTGTTGCCCGCAGCCGGCCTTGCTGAAGGCTCGCTGCCGAGCGGCCCGATCCTGCTCGTCGACGATGTCTACAGTTCCGGTTGGACCATGACGGTTGCGGCGTCACTGCTCGACGAACTCGGGGCCAGCGCCGTCTACCCGCTGGTCTTGCACCGCCGCCCGTAGGGTGGTCGCTGAGCAAACACCCGGACACCTTGGATCCCGACACCCTAAAGAGGTCACATGGCCGACGACGACCTACTTTCACGCATCTCCGAACTCGTGGCTGAAGAACACCACCTGACCGGCACTGATGGCGCTGCTGATCGCCGCCGGCAAATCGAGGAGCAGCTCGACCAGTGCTGGGACCTGTTGCGGCAGCGCCAGGCCAAGCGCGAATTCGGCGAAGACCCGAATCAGGCTGCGGCTCGGCCCATCTCCGAAGTCGAGCACTACCAGCAATAACGAGCGTCAACCTCCTGAGACGACCTCAGCATCGAGCAAGGGCGTCGGATCGTCCGCGTGTTCGCGCCAATTCGCGGGCAGTTGCACCGGACGCGGACCGTGTAGATGTCCCCGCGGGAGGTTGCGAACTGCCGCCGGCAACGGCATCGCCGGATCGAGAGTCTCGAGAAGCTCGTCGAGCTCGCCGGCAGTCTCGGCGTCCATCAATGCTCGTCGGATGTATCCGCCGACGGGGAACCCGGTCAGATACCAACCGATGTGCTTGCGAAACGCGCGGACGCCGAGTTGCGGCGTCCGCTTATGAGTCATGAGAAGTTCGACGTGGCGGCGCATCACCGCGATGACTTCGCCGAGCGCTGGCGGCGGACCGATCGGCTCGCCGGCCAAGACCTGCGTGAGCTCGCGGAACAACCATGGCTTGCCCAGACAGCCGCGGCCGACCACGACACCTGCGCATCCGGTCTCGCGCATCATGCGCACCGCATCATCAGCGGCCCAGATGTCGCCGTTGCCCAACACCGGCACGGAGGTGATCGCTTCGCGAAGCTTGGTGATCGCCGACCAGTCGGCTGCGCCCGAATACAACTGCTCGGCAGTCCTGGCATGCAAAGCGATCGCAGCGACGCCCACGTCTTCGGCCGCGCGCGCGGCGTCGAGGTAGGTCAGCGTGTCGTCGTCGATGCCCTTGCGCATCTTTACCGTGACGGGAACTGTGCCCGCCGCTCTTACCGCTGCGGCAACAACGGCCCGGAACAGCACGCGCCGAAGCGGCAGCGCCGCACCTCCGCCGACTCGGTTCACCTTCTGCGCGGGGCAACCGAAGTTGAGGTCAATGTGGTCGACGCCAATCTCACCAACGGCGTGGCGCACCGCCGCATACATCACCTCGGGATCGACGCCGTACAGCTGCAGGCTGCGCACCGGTTCGTCGTCTCCGAAGCGCACCATCGCCTCGGTGTTTGGATTGTGTTCGATCACGGCCCGTGCCGACACCATCTCGCTCACGTACAGCGCAGCGCCGTAACTTCGGCACAGCTGGCGAAACGGCACGTTGGTCACTCCCGCCATCGGCGCGAGCACGACCGGCGGGTCGACTTCGATTGGCCCGATCTTCAGCGCCACAGGTCCACGATCCTGATGTCGATGTCGGCGAGCAGTCGACGCAACAGCGGCAACGACAGACCGATCACGTTGCCGTGGTCGCCCTCGATCCTTTCGATGAAAGGCGCGGCGAACCCGTCGAGGGTAAACGCACCGGCAACTTTCATCGGTTCGCCGGTAGCGATGTAAGCGTTGAGTTCGTCATCTGTCGGCGTCCCGAAATGCACGGTCGTACTTGCTACCCCCGACGCCTCGCGTCCTGAGCCGACGTCGATAACGCAGTGGCCTGTGACGAGCACGCCGCTGCGACCACGCATGCGCTGCCAATAGTGCCGCGCCGCCTCCGGTGTGGGCGGCTTGCCCATGACGTCACCGTCGAAACTCAACATCGAGTCGCAGCCGATCACCACTGAGCTCGCCGGCACGTGTTTTGCGACCGCGGCGGCCTTGCGCACCGCAAGAGTCTCGACGAGATAGACAGGATCGGCCTTGTCGACCGCATCCTCATCGACGCCGCTGACCATCACGATGGGATCGAACCCGGCGTCCCATAGGAGGCGCAGCCGCGCAGGCGACGCCGAAGCGAGGACGACCTGTCGTGACTGCATCAGGCCACAATCTTAAGGCAACCTGCCTCAGGCGGGCATTCGCAGGATGGGCTTGATGACGGATCCGTCGTACGACTTCGCCAGCGCACTCTCGACCTCGTCAAGTTCGAAGTACGTGACGAGACGATCGAGGGGAAACCTGCCTAGCGCGTAAAGATCGATCAGGCCGCCGATGAGTTCTGCACTGCGCCCGCTACCTCCGAGCACGCCAATTATTCGCTTGCCCCACAGGGTCGAGAGATGGTCGAGGCGCAATTCCGCCGCTGCGGGCGCGCCCCCGATCAGGATGCATCTGCCGAGCATGCCGATGCAGTCCGCGGCTTGCCTGACGATGTCGATGACGCCCGTGCACTCCAACGCGTAGTCGGCGGGGCCGCCGCAGATCGAGGCAACTGCCGCCAACGGCTCATCGGTGTTGACGTTCACGACGTGCGTCGCGCCGAGTTCGGATGCAAGTGTGAGGCGCGACTCGTGGCGGTCGACGGCGATGATTTTCGTCGCGGGCGAGTTACCCGCGGCCATGATTGCGGCAAGCCCCACAGTGCCCACACCGAACACCACGATGCTCGATCCCGGTGTCGGGCGAGCAGTGTTGAACACTGCACCCGCGCCAGTGGATACACCACACGCGAGCGGCCCCATCATCTCCAACGGAACATCCGGTCGGACGCCGACAAGTGAACGTGGTGTGGTCAACGCATAGGTGGCAAACGAAGACTGCCCAAAGAAATGGCTATGGATTGGCGCCCCGTCGGTTCGATGCAACGCGGGCGCGCCACCGCGCCTAGTGCCACCAACGAGTAGTTCGCCGAGGTGCTGGCAATAGCGCGGCTCACCCGCTTGGCAGTTGCGACAGTTTCCGCAGGACGGCCAACCGATGACGACTCGGTCGCCAGCGACAAACTCTTGGACGCCAGGGCCAACTGCCTCGACAGTGCCCGCACCTTCGTGGCCGAGCACGCCAGGAAACGGGAATGGTAAGTCGCCGTGACGCGCCAGCCCGTCGGTGTGACAGACCCCGGTGGCAACGAGACGAACAAGCACCTCGCCCGGACCGGGCTCGTCTATCTCAAGAGTCTGCAGCTCGAATGGCTGGTCTTGCGCCTCGACAACAGCCGCGGTGATCTCGACCGGCATCAGAACGGATACGACGGCGGCTCGCTGCGCATCGTGACCCACTGCGTCTCGGTGAACGCATCGATGTTGGCTGCGGCACCACCGAATCGCGAACCGGTACCAGAAGCACCGACGCCGCCGAACGGAGTGTTCGCCTCGTCATTCACCGTCTGGTCATTGATGTGCACGATTCCGGTGGGGATTCGGGCAGCCAGGTCGAGGCCCCGCAAGACGTCACGCGTCACGATCCCCAGTGACAAGCCGTACTCGGTGGCCGTCGCAATTCGAACAACTTCATCGAGATCCGCGAAGCGCATTACCGGCGCTACAGGTCCGAAGACTTCCTGTTCGAAAGCGGGCGACGTCACCTCGACATTGGTCAGCACGGTCGGCTGGTAGAACAGGCCTTCGTAGCTGCCGCCGGCCGCGACCTTCGCGCCGCCCGCCACGCTTGATGTCACGAGGCTGTGCACCTTGTCGCGTTGCCCGGCATCGATCAAAGGACCTAACGCGACCTGACCCGATGCCGGATCACCGACCGGCAGGTGAGCAGCTTTCGCCGACAGTTTCTCGACGAACTCGTCGTGCAGCCTCGTATGCACGAGATGGCGTCCGGTCGTCATACAGATCTCGCCCTGGTGGAAGAACGAACCCCACGCCGCCAGGTTGACCGCTGCGTCAACGTCCGCGTCATCCAAGACGATGAGTGCGGAGTTGCCACCGAGTTCGAGATGCGCCCTCTTCAGATGCTTGCCCGCGAGTTCGCCCACCCGGCGTCCGGCTGCTGTCGAACCGGTGAACGAGATCACGCTCACCAACGGATGCGTCACTAGCGCTTCGCCGACGTCAGCTGCGCCCGGCAGCATCTGCAGGACTCCCGGCGGTAGTCCTGCTTCTTCGAAGATGCGGGCGATCGTGACGCCGCCGGTAACCGCCGTGCGGGGATCCGGCTTGAGGATGACGGCATTGCCAAGCGCGAGCGCGGGCGCGACCGACCTGATGCCGAGAATGATCGGGACGTTGAACGGCGAGATCACGCCAACGACGCCGACGGGTAGGCGGCGCGCGAGTGACAATCGCGGGCCTTCGCTCGACAGGATCTCTCCCAACGGCCGGCTCGGGAGCGAGGCCGCTTCGTAGCACTCCTGTTCGGCGACATGCACGGCGAACCCAGCCATGCCCTCGATGGCTCCGACTTCGCGGATGTTCCACCAGCTGATCTCTTCGGCGTGCTCAGCCCAGAGCGCGCCGGCCTTGCGCAGGACGGCCGCGCGCGCCGGATGTGGCAACGCGGCCCACTCGCGTTGCGCCGCGCTCGCGCCGACCGCGGCCGCCGCGACGTCCGCGGCATTCGCGAGACCGCTCTGCCCCAACGTCGCTCCGGTCGCCGGCTCGGTCACGTCGGCAACGCCGCCACCACCGGACACCCAGGCGCCCCCGACGAAGATCTGGCCCTTCCACCTCGAGTCGTCAAGGATCACGGGTTGCCTCCTACGTCAGCGCGCACCATGTCGGCGGAGCCCAGTGTGGGTCGGAGCCCGGGTGCTGGGCGGTGGCCAGACCGTAGACGGGCCACGCTGAATAATCAACCAACCGTTCTGATAGTTAGAACGCTGGGTTCCCTAGGTGGGACGATTGGCTCGACCGTTACGACGGTTCGGCTCGGTAGCCAAGCCGGCCGGAGATCTCGCTGGTCGTGCGCCGCAACGGTGGCTCGAGTCGAGTCGCCAGAACCTCCATCGGGGCAGTGGCGATACTCAGAGGGACCACGACGCCGACGGCAGCGATGACCTCTCCGGAGCGCGCACGCACGGGCGCTGCGATCGCACGTAATCCAGGCGCCAGTTCCTCGTCGTTCATACCGATGCCAAGCTCTCGGATGCGGCCGAGGGCGAAGGTGAGCTGCTCTCGCCCGGTGATGGTCTTCGGCGCCCGACGGGCTAGATCGGTGCGGTCGAGCAATGCCCGCAACGTTGCGGGGTCGCGATATGCGAGCAGCACTTTGCCCAGCGCCGTGCAGTAGGCCGGCAGTCGTGACCCGACGTGCAGGTTGAGTTCCATACCGAGGTGAACGCCCCGGGCGCTTCGGCGCCGGTCAACGTAGACGATGTCTGAACCGTCGAGCACCGCCATGCTGACCGTGTGCCCGGTCTCGTCGGCGAGCGCCTGGAGTGGTCGCGCCGCCACCCGAGTGATCTCCATCGAGTTGATCGCCGCGAACCCAAGGTCAGCGACCCGCGGGCCGAGTGAGTACTTCTTGGTTTCGGGGTCCTGCTGGAGGTAGTCGAGCCGGGCCAGCGTCGCCACGTACCGGTAGGTGGTGCTCTTGTTCAACTCAACAGCACGTGCAATGTCGGCGATGCCGAGCACCGGCCGGAGTTCGTTGAAGACCGCGAGAATCTGCAATCCACGCTCAAGGGACTGCGAAAACCCCGCTGTGGCACTCGTCGCGGCCGGCACTGGCTTCTTTGCCTCGCCGACGGCCATGTTCGAATCGTAACCCAAAGTGTTCCAGCTACTGGAACAGGGCGTTGACGGCCAGCACGCCGACTCCTACGTTTCGGGCCACTCACCCGCAATCGTGGAGGTCACGGTGGACCCTTCTTCACAGCCCGAGGTCGTCCAGGCGGCCATCAGCCGAAGGAACTTCCTGCGCGCTGCCGGCCTAGGCGCCTCGGCGCTCGCGTTCACGAGCCCGCTCCTCGCGGCTTGCTCGAGCAGTAAGAAGTCTGCCGCGGCAGCGTCGACCCCCGCGTCCACGACGGCAGCGGCACCACCCGCGTCCGCGTCCGCTGCTGCCACGACGGCAGCGGCTTCGACTCCCGCCGCGGCGGGATCCGCCGGGCCGCGGGTAGGCACCCTGAAGATCGGCTACGTGAGCCCGATCACCGGGGCCGACGCCGGGTTTGGTGAGCCTGACGGCTACGTGCTCAGTCTCGCCCGGAAGGCATTCGCCGCCAAGGGCATTCAAATCGGCGACAAGACGTGGGACGTCCAGATCATCGACAAGGACGGGCAGTCCGATCCTGCTCGAGCCGCTCAGGTGGCCAACGATCTGATCAATAGCTCCAAGATCGACCTGATGCTCACCACGTCGACTCCGGAACAGGTCAACCCGGTCTCCGACGCCTGCGAAGCAGCAGGAGTGCCGTGCATATCGACCGTTGTGCCGTGGGAGGCCTGGTACTACGGTCGAGGCGCAAAGCCAGGGGACAACCACGCGTACAAGTTCGTTTACCACTTCTGTTTCGGTGTACAGCAGTTCGACAACGCCTACACGACGATGTGGCCCCAGGTGTCGACCAACAAGAAGGTCGGCGTCATGTGGCCCAACGATGCCGATGGGAACGCCATCAGATCTGCACTAGGTCCGCTGCTGACGAAGGCCGGCTACACGATCGTCGACCCGGGCGCGTACACCGACGGCACGAACGACTACTCGTCGCAGATCAACAAGTTCAAGTCGGGTGACTGCGAAATCTTCAACACTTTCCCGATCCCGCCCGACTTTGCGACGTTCTGGCAGCAGGCTGCGCAGCAGGGCTATAAGCCGAAGATCGCGCAGATCGCCAAGACCGGACTCTTCCCGTCCCAAGTCGAGGCACTGGGCTCGATCGGCGTTGGCCTTGCCGGCGGCGTCTACTGGGCTCCGACGTGGCCGTACTCGTCGTCGCTGACGGGCATCAGCTCCGCCGACCTGGCAACCGGCTATCAAACCGCATCAGGCAAGCAGTGGAACCAGCAGTTAGGTGCCAGCCTTGCCCTCTTCGACGTAGCGGCGGCGGCCTTGGCTGCGTCGTCGAATCCCCAAGACAAGACGGCAGTCGCTGCAGCGATCGGCACACTTGACGTCCGGACGCCCGTCGGGCACCTGCAATGGGGCAAGGGTCCGAACGCCAACGTCGTAGTCACGCCGATCATCGGCGGTCAATGGGTCAAGGCGCCGTCTGGCCCTTACAAGCTCGCGTTCGTTATCTGCGAACACTCCTCCGACCCGAACGTTCCGATCGCAGGCACGTTGCAGCCCTACGGCGCGTGACCGACGCACCGGCCGGTCGATCTACCGGAACAATCAACCCCGATCAGCTTCGGCTGGTCGGGGTTGGCTTGTCGAAACGGTTCGGCTCGTTGCAAGTACTCGACAACGTCAACTTCGAGGTCGGGTCAGCCGAAGCCGTCGGCATCGTTGGCCCGAACGGAGCCGGCAAGACCACGTTGCTGAACGTGCTTTCCGGCTCACTCGCGCCGAGCTCTGGCACCGTGCACCTCGGCGCAGAAGACATCACCCACCTGCGGTCGGAGCAGCGCTGTAGGCGAGGTGTCGGGCGCGCCTTCCAGATCCCTCGTCCTTTCGGTGCGATGAGCGTGCTCGAGAACGTGCTCGTCGGTGCGTCGTATGGCGCCGGCCTCGGCAGAACCGCCGCGTACGACAAGTCGATCGAGGTGTTGGAGCTGTGCGGGCTCATTGAACTCGCCAACCGGCGGGCAGAAAGCCTTGGTCTGTTGCACCGCAAGCGACTTGAGCTTGCGCGGTCGTTAGCGACCGATCCGCAGGTGTTGTTGCTCGATGAAATTGGCGGTGGCCTCACCGATGCCGAGGCCGCGCAATTGGTTGAGACGATCCGCGCGGTAAGAGCGCGCGGCATCAGCATCGTGTGGATCGAGCACATCGTGCATCTGCTGCTACAGGTCATCGATCGACTCGTCGCGATGGACGCCGGGCGGGTCATCGCCAGCGGCAAGCCGGACGTCGTGCTTCGCGACGCCGCCGTTGTCGATGCGTATCTCGGGAAGGCGGGCCCGTGACCCTGCTGGAGGTGCAAGATCTGGAAGCTCGGCACGGTCTTCTCCAGGCCGTGCGTGGAGTGAGCTTCACCGTCAGTCAGGGCGAAACCGTCGCCCTGGTCGGCGCCAACGGTGCAGGCAAATCCACGATGCTTCGCACGCTGGCCGGCGCGCACCCGGCGGCTGGCGGTTCGGTTCGATTTGATGGCGTCGACATCACCGGCGTGCCCGCACATCGGCGAGTTGCTCTCGGGATCGCGCTCGTACCCGAAGGGCGCAAGCTGTTCGCCGATCTCACCGTCGAGGAGAACCTGCTCGTCGCCGGTCGTCGCGCAAAACCGGGCCCCTGGACAGTAGAGACGGTTGTTGCTGCGTTCCCGATGCTCAAGCCGCTACGCAACAAGAGGGCGTCACAACTGTCGGGTGGTGAGCAGCAGGCAACGTCAATCGGTCGAGCACTCATGACCAACCCGCGGCTGCTCATGGTCGACGAAGTCTCGCTTGGCCTCGCGCCGATCGCGGTCGACGCGGTGTACGAGTCGCTCTCGTCGCTGATCAAGTCGGGCTCGACCGTCGTGCTGGTCGAACAGGATCTGCGCCGGGCGATGTCGGTCGCCGAGCGGGTGATTTGCATCCTCGAAGGCAAGATCGTGCTCGAGGCCGCCACTGCGTCGGTCAGTCGTGAACTCATCACCGAGGCGTACTTCGGCCTTCGTATGCAGGGGTCGACAACTCAGGGGTCGACATGAGTTGGGTCAACGCGGTCGTGCAGGGCCTGCTGCTCGGCGGCCTATACGCATTGTTTGCCTGCGGCCTGTCTCTCATGTTCGGCGTCATGCGGATCATCAACCTCGCGCACGGCGACATCGCCGTGCTCGGCGCCTTCCTGGTGTGGGAGGTCACGTTCACCTACCACGTGTCGCCGTTCGTCGCGCTGTTGCCGGTGTTGCCTATCATGGCGGCGTTCGGCTACGTCCTGCAGCGCACCGTTCTGGCACGCAGCTTGCGCGGCGGACCACTGATCCCCCTGCTGACGACGTTCGGGCTCTCGATCGTGATCCAGAACGGTTTGCTGCAAACCTACTCACCTGACGTTCGCTCGCTCGGTGCGAAGGCCGGCACGATCTCGACGAAGAGCTGGGTCATCAACTCCCGGCTTGCGGTGCCCTACATCGGGCTGCTCGTGCTCGCGCTCGCCGTCATCGTCCTCGGCGGTTTGCAACTGACGCTGCGCCGCACGCCGTTCGGTCGGGAGATGCGCGCGACGGCGCTCGACCCAGACACCGCGGCGCTCGTCGGGATCCCTGCATGGTCGGTCTACGCCAAGGCCACGGCAATCGCGCTGGCGACTGCCACACTCGCCGGCGCATTTCTCGCCATCAGGTCGACGTTTCAGCCGTCGAGCGGACCAACCCAGCTGATCTTCGCGTTCGAAGCCGTTGTGATCGGCGGACTCGGCTCACTATGGGGAACTTTGGGCGGCGGCATCGTGCTGGGCATTGCGCAAACGGTTGGAGCGAACATCGATCCGCGGTACTCGATCCTCGCCGGCCACCTGGTCTTTCTCGCGGTCCTTGCGAGTCCTCGCGGGCGCATCCTCGCTAGCCGGAGCACAGCGAGATGACGACGGTGCGGGGCGGCCCGGTGGCCGGCCACTCGGGCTGGCTCGTCAGACGATCGACGCGCGCATCTGCGATCGCGTCCGTCGTCTCGCTTGGGCTTGTCGTCGTGCTGTTCCTGGTGCCCGAAGTGATGGGCGCAAACGCAGTGCAGCAACTGACGAGCCTGTTCACGTTTCTCATCCTTGCCATCATGTGGAATGCCCTTGCTGGCTATGGCGGAATGGTCTCTGTTGGTCAGCAGGCGTTTATCGGCTTTGGCGCGTACAGCGTCATCTTCTTGACCCAACACGGCGTGACGCCCTACCTCGCGGTTGTCATCGCGGCATTCGCCTCAGCGGCTCTAGCAGCGATCGAGTCGCTCCTTGTACTGCCGCTGCGTGGTGGCCAGTTCGCAGTCGGAACGTGGGTAGTCGCCGAGGTGCTCGCGCTGCTGGTCACTCTGGATCACAGCATGGGCGGCGGCTCGGGAGTCTCGCTGCACGGCCTGAACAGATACTCGATCACCGACCGCCGCGACTACACCTACTGGATCTCCCTCGCGTTCATGGTGTTGCTACTCGGTTCGGTCTTCTTGCTGCTGCGCAGAAGAACCGGTGCCGCGCTACAAGCGATTCGCGACGACGAGGAAGCCGCGGCATCGGTCGGCGTCCGCGTCCGGCCGCTGCGGTTCTTGCTATTCGTGCTCGCGGGGTTTGGTTGCGGTGCCGCCGGCGCGCTGATCCTGGCCAACACGTCGTTCATCCAGCCGACATCGATCTTCAGCGTTCAATACACGGCTTACATGATTTTCATGGTGCTCGTTGGCGGCCTCGGCACTTTCGAGGGTCCGATCCTCGGTGCCATCGTCTTCTTCGTCATCCAGTACAACTTTGCCGACGAGGGCGCCTGGTACCTCATCGGGCTTGGTGTGGTTGCGATGGGCTTCGCGCTGTTCCTACCCCGAGGACTCTGGAGCCTGCTGACCGATCGACTGCACTTCCAGCTGCTGCCCGTCGGATATCGACTCACGCGACCTGAGAAGCTACCGACTATCTTGAGCGAGGGAGGCGACGTTGTCAGCGAGCACGGTTAGCGCCGAACTTCCTGTCAGTCCGTCGAGCCCGCCGAAGCGGCTTCGTCATTACATCGACGGTCACTGGTGCGACTCCGTCAGTGGTCGCGAGTACGAAAGCCTCAGCCCATGGGACGGCGCGGTGATCGCGTCCGCGGCTGCTGGCGACGGCGACGATGCGCGACGTGCAGTCGATGCGGCCCAGAATGCGTTCCCGGCGTGGGCGGCCACGACTCCCAACGATCGGAAGAAGGTCTTCTTGCGTGCCGCCGACGGCCTTTCGCGCCGCAGGCCCGCGGTCGTGTCCGAGCTTGCGGTCGAAACCGGATGCGGCCGGCATTTTGCCAACATTCAGATCGACTTCGCGGTCTCACTTTTACGCCAGGTCGCAGACCTCGCACACTCGCCGTCCGGCCAGCTGTTGCCCTCAGATGTGCCGGGCACAAACGCAATAGCGACGCGCAGACCGGTTGGCGTCGTCGGTGCGATTGCGCCATGGAACGCGTCGCTGACGCTCGCCGGCCGTGCCATCGCGGGCCCGCTCGCACTAGGCAACACGGTGGTGCTCAAGCCTTCGGAGGAATCCCCGTCGACGGGCGGCACGTTTTGGGCGCAGCTCTTCGAGGACGCCGGGCTGCCGGCGGGCGTTCTCAACGTTGTCACGCACGCGCCGGGCGAAGCGGGCGGCATCGGCGACGAACTGATCACCAACCCGCTCGTGCGCAGAATCAACTTCACCGGGTCGACGGCCACCGGCCGCCGGCTCGCAGAGGCAGCCGGACGCAATCTCAAGCGCGTGGTACTCCAACTCAGTGGGCAAAATCCGCTGATCGTGCTCGCCGGTACCGACCTGCAGTACGCGGTTGACGCCGCGGCGTACGGTGCGTTCGTTCACCAGGGCCAAGTCTGCATGTGCGTGCGGCGAATCCTGGTCGAGCGGTCTATCGCGCAAGAGTTCACGAAGCGTCTCGTCGCGCGGGTCGCGCAGTTGCCGGTGGGCGACCCCCGCGATCCGAACACGGTCATCGGCCCGCTGATCAGCAGGTGGGCGCTTTCGCTCATCACCCGCAGAGTCGAGGAAGCTGTGGCTCTTGGAGCCCGGGTGCTTGTGGGTGGAGTTGCACGGCCGCCGTGCTACCCGCCGACGATTCTCGTGGATGTGCCGCCAGAGGCTGAACTCTCACTAGATGAAACGTTCGGCCCTGTCGTCATCATCGATGTCGTCGACGACGCCGCTGACGCAATCCGACGGACCAACGAGTCGCGGTTCGGGCTATGTGCGGCCGTACTCGCAGCCACCCCTGAAGAAGGCATGGTTGTGGCGCGGGCGCTCGACGCCGGAATCATTCACGTCAACGACCAGACCGTGAACGACGAGCCGCAGATGCCGTTTGGCGGCATGAAAGACAGCGGGTGGGGCCGGTTCGGAGTCGGCTTCGCGGTCGAAGAGTTCTGCGACCTTCAATGGATAACATCGCGGAGCGAGCCCAGGACGTTCCCGTTCTGAGCGGGCTTTTTCCGTTTGGTAACCACCGTCGTTGGAGTTGGCGTGCGTACCCAGGTTGGCATTGTCGGCGCGGGGCCAGCTGGGCTCTTGCTGGCCAGACTGCTCGAGGCGCAAGGCATCGATTCGGTGGTGCTGGAGCAGCGCGATCGTGACTACGTCGAACATCGCGTGCGGGCTGGCGTGCTCGAGCATGGCAGCGCCGAGACCCTGCGCGAGGCAGGTGTCGGGACGCGGATGGATGCCGAAGGGCTTCCGCACGATGGGACGAATCTGCGCTTCGAGTTGAAGACGCATCGACTCGACTTCGCCGAACTCACCGGCCGCAACGTGACCGTATATGGGCAGCAGGAGGTGGTGAAGGACCTCATCAAGGCGCGCTTGGCGAGCGGCGGTGAGCTGCGATTCGAAGTAAATGACGTCGCATTGCAGGGTCTCGACTCCGCGCAGCCGACGATCACCTTCGAGCATCAGGGCAATCGAGAGCGCCTCGAGTGCGACTTTGTGATCGGCGCCGACGGGTTCCATGGCATCAGCCGTGGCTACATACCGAACCTCACTGCGTACGAACGAACCTATCCGTTTGCTTGGCTTGGCATCCTCGCGGAGGCGCCGCCATCGTCCGCCGAACTCATCTACGCACGTCACGCCAACGGGTTCGCCTTGCACAGCATGCGGTCGCCAACCGTCACCCGCATGTACTTGCAGGTCGCTCCCGACGAGTCCGTCGACGCATGGTCCGACGACCGGATCTGGGCTGAACTGCACACCCGGCTCGCGGACGACTCGGGTTTTGTACTCAGCGAGGGTCCGATCATCAGCAAGGGCATCACGCCGATGCGCAGCTTCGTGGCAACCCCTATGCAGCACGGACGTCTTTACCTGGCGGGCGACGCCGCGCACATCGTCCCGCCGACCGGCGCCAAGGGCATGAACCTCGCGATCGCGGACGTCCGATTGCTCGCCCGCGCTCTCGGCGGTTACTACACCGCGAGCCGCGAGGATTTGCTCGCGGAGTACTCCGAAACCGCGGGCCGCAGGGTCTGGCGGGCGACCCACTTCTCGTGGTGGATGACGACCACGCTGCATAGGGCTCCCGATGCCGATCCGTTCGACGAAGCATTGGCTCTCTCGCAACTGAACTACGTCGTCACGTCGCGCGCGATGGCGACAGCGCTGGCGGAGAACTACACCGGACTGCCGTACGAGTACGACTGGTTCTACCGAGCCGACTAATACCCAGATCTCCCTTCCGCTCAGCGGAATAGGCTCTGGTTTCGGCACACCTGCGCTGAGAGAAATGACGTCATGGCGATTGTCGTCCGCAACACTCCCCGTACCGACCTGGCGATCGTCGATGCCCTCGGAGAACTCGGCGTCGCAACCATCCACGAGGCGCAGGGTCGGATTGGCCTGCTTGCGTCGCGGCTGCGGCCGATCTTCCGGCCGATCAAGGCCGCCGGCAACGCCCTGACCTGCGAAGTCGCCCCCGGCGACAACTGGGCTATCCACGTCGCGGTCGAGCAGGCCAAGCCCGGCGACCTGCTGGTGGTGACGCCCACCAGCCCGTGCGAAGACGGCTACTTCGGCGACCTGCTCGCCACCAGTCTGATGGCGCACGGCGTGCGCGGGTTGGTCATCGACGCAGGGGTTCGCGACGTCGCATTCCTGACTCGGATCGGATTTCCGGTGTGGTCAAAGACCATCTCGGCACAGGGCACCGTAAAGGAAACGCCGGCGAACGTGCAGACACCGATCGTGTGCGCAGGAGCGCACATTCGGCCTGGTGACGTGATCGTCGCCGACGACGACGGGGTTGTGGTGGTGGGTCGCGAGGACGCCGCAGCAGTACTTGACAAGGCGCGCGCCCGCGAAGCGAACGAGATCACTAAGCGTGCCCGGCTGCAGGCTGGCGACCTCGGACTCGACATCTACGAGATGCGTGACCGGCTGGCCGAGCGCGGTTTTCGCTACGTCGACTCACCTGAAAGCGCCGACTCATGATTCAGACGGCGATCAAGTGCTCGGTGATTCGGGGTGGAACCTCGAAGGGCTTGTACTTTCATGTCGGCGATCTGCCAACCGACCGCGCTACTCGCGACGCAGTTCTGCTTGCCGCCATGGGGTCACCCGACCCGCGCGAGATCGACGGCATGGGTGGCGCGCATCCGCTGACGTCGAAGGTTGCCGTTATTTCGAAGTCGGCGCGCGAGAACGCCGACGTTGACTACCTGTTCTTGCAGGTCTGGCCGGATCGCGCAGAGGTCTCTGACAATCAGAACTGCGGCAACCTCCTCGCCGGCGTCGGCCCGTTCGCGCTCGAAGAAGGGGTGATCGAAGCGACCGGCGACGTGACGCCGGTGCGGATCTGGATGGAGAACACCCAGACGCTGGCAGTCGCTCATGTGCAGACGCCCGGCGGCAAAGTTCGCTACGACGGTACGGCGGCAATCGACGGTGTGCCGGGAACGCACGCGCCGATACCGATCGACTTTCTCGATGTCGCCGGCTCGACGTGCGGGGCACTGCTCCCGACTGGGCACGCGGTCGACGAGGTCGCGGGCATCAGAGTCACCTGCATCGACAACGGAATGCCCGTCGTCTGCATCAAAGCCGAGGATCTGGGGTTGTCGGGTCACGAGAGCCCGAGCGAGCTTGAAGCGAACGTCGACGTGTTGCGGCGCATCGAAGACATCCGGCTGGCTGTCGGGCCGATGATGAATCTCGGAGACGTCACCAACAAGACGGTGCCGAAGATGACACTCGTCTCGACTCCGCAGCACGGCGGTGCCGTTGACACCCGCACCCTGATCCCGCACCGCGTGCACGAGGCGATAGGCGTCTTCGGCGCGGTCTCGGTTGCGACCGCTTGCTTGGTGCCCGGGTCGGTGGCCGCCGAGGTCGCCAAGATCAATGACCCGGCCGAGGTCGAGATCGAGCATCCAACCGGCTTCTTCACGGTCACGATGGACGTCGACATCGTCGACGGCGCCGTCGTGGTGAAGCAGGCCGCACTCTTGCGCACGGCGCGGCTCTTGATGCGCGGCGACGTGTTCGTACCAAACTCAGTCTGGCCTGGCCGATGAATATTGCCCTGATCGGATTCGGCGAAGTCGGCCGTGTGCTCGCCGAGGATCTCGCCACCGGCAGCACTGGCAACACGCTGGCGGCGTGGGACATCGCGTTCGATGATCCCGACAGCCGGGCCGCTCACAACGCGCGCGAGCTGCCGGTTCGAGCCGCCACCGATGCCGTCGACGCCGTGCGCTCAGCCGAGCTCGTGATCAGCGCGGTGACGGCAGCGAACGATCTCTCGGCGGCACGTGACGTTGCCACTGCTCTCGCACCGACGACGTGGTTTCTCGACCTGAACTCGGCATCGCCGGCACAGAAGAAAGAAGCCTCCGAGCTGATCGACGAGGTCGGTGGGCGCTACGTCGAGGCTGCCGTACTGTCGCCGATCTACCCCAAGCGCAGTAGCTCCCCCATCCTGCTCGGCGGCCCGCACGCGAGCGAGTTCGTCGAGACGGCCCGCGGTCTGGGATTTTCCGGCGCCGAGTTCTTTGCGCCAACAGTCGGGCCCGCGTCTGCTACCAAGCTCTGCCGATCTGTTGTGGTGAAAGGCCTCGAAGCTTTACTGATGGAGTCGATGCTCACTGCACGCATGTGGGGCGTCGAGAAGCCGGTGCTCGATTCGTTGGCGAACCTCTTGCCAGCCGCCGACTGGGCCGAGCTCGCTGACTACATGATCCGCCGCTCCATCGAACACGGAGGGCGGCGTTCTGAAGAGATGATGGAAGCCGCGGCCACGGTCAGAGACGCTGACGTCGACGCGCTCATGGCCACGGCGACCGCGCGACGGCAGGCCTGGGCTGGCGACCAGCGCGACGCCCTTGCGGCTAATGAGCTGGGCGACCTCCTCGATGCGATTCGTGCGGCACGCACCAATTGGACGGCTCAGGCGTGATCATCGACTGTCACGGCCATTACACGACGGCGCCCGACGCACACAGCGCGTGGCGCGACGCGCAGGTAGCCGCCTACGACGCAGGTACCCCAGCGCCGTTGTATCCGAGCATCTCCGATGTCGAGATTCAGGAGACGATCGAGAAGAATCAGCTGCGGCTGCTCACTGAACGCGGCGCCGACATGACGATCTTCTCCCCGCGCGCATCGACGATGGCGCACCACATCGGCGACGAGTCCGTCAGCATGGCCTGGAGCCGAGCGTGTAACGACCTCATCAAGCGAGTCGTCGACCTGTATCCGGATACGTTCGTCGGGGTCTGTCAGCTGCCGCAGTCGCCGGGCGAACCGATCGAGCACTCGATCGCCGAGCTCGAACGTTGCATCACCGAGTTGGGCTTTGTCGGCTGCAATCTCAACCCCGATCCGAGCGGTGGGTTGTGGAACTCGGCGCCGCTGATCGACAAGTCGTGGTATCCGTTCTACGAGAAGATGGTCCAGCTCGATGTGCCAGCGATGGTGCATGTTTCGGGCAGCTGCAATCCGAACTTCCACGCAACCGGCACCCACTACATCAATGCCGATACGACGGCGTTCATGCAGTTCCTGCAGGGCGATCTGTTCGCCGACTTCCCTGACCTGCGCTTCGTGATCCCGCACGGCGGCGGAGCCGTTCCGTACCACTGGGGCCGGTACCGCGGCCTGGCTGACATGCTCGGCAAGCCGCCGCTGTCTGAGCACATCATGAAGAACGTGTACTTCGACACCTGCGTCTACCACCAGCCCGGCATCGACCTGCTCTTCGAAGTGATCGATCCGAAAAACATCTTGTTCGGCTCGGAAATGGTTGGCGCTGTGCGCGGCATCGATCCTGAAACGGGCCACTACTTCGACGACACCAAGCGCTACATCGACGCGCTCGACGTCTCACCCGCAGTGAAGGACGCTGTCTTTTCCGGCAATGCCCGGCGGGCCTATCCACGCCTCGATGCCATCCTCGCAAAGCGAGGGCTGTCATGAGCCAGACCTTTCAGATGGACGCCGATTGGCTGGCGTTCGACCCGAACCCCACCAAGCCGACCTACACGCCACCGCCAGGTGCGGTCGACGCGCATTGTCACGTCTTCGGCCCAGGCGACGAATTTCCTTACGCACCCGAGCGGAAGTACACGCCGTGCGACGCCGGCAAGGAGCTGCTCTTCGCGACCCGCGATTTTCTCGGGCTGTCCCGAAATGTCGTCGTCCAGGCCACCTGTCACGGAGCCGACAATCGGGCAATGGTCGACGCACTTCACGCCGCGAATGGGCTCGCTCGTGGAGTCGCCACGATCAAGCCGGATGTCTCCGCTGACGAACTGAAGGCGCTCGACGCGGCCGGCGTGCGCGGCGTCCGCTTCAACTTCGTTAAGCGACTCGTCGATCCCAAGCCCGACGAGTACTACCTGAGCCTCGTCGAGAAGATCGCTCCTTTCGGCTGGCACATCGTCGTCTACTTCGAGGCGGCCGATCTCGCCGAGCGGTGGAACCTCTTCACGACGTTGCCGACCACGGTCGTCGTCGACCACATGGGACGCCCCGACGTCACCAAGCCGGTCGGCGGGCCCGAGTTCGGGCTGTTCGTCAAACTGATGGCCGAGCATCCCAATATCTGGTCAAAGGTGAGTGGCCCCGAGCGCCTGTCGGTCAGTGGGCCGCCGACGTATGACGACTTCGTGCCCTTCGCCCGGCATATCGTCGAGTCGTTCCCCGATCGCGTGTTGTGGGGTACGGACTGGCCGCATCCGAATCTCAAGACTCATATGCCGGACGACGGTGCACTCGTCGATCTCATCCCGCGGGTGGCATCAACGACCGAACTTCAGCACCAACTGCTCATCGACAATCCGATGCGGCTCTACTGGGAAGGAGAGTAGGCGTGGACGTCTCCGACTTCGACGACATCCCCGGCACCACGGTTTTCACCGCGCAACGCTCGCGTAAGGGCTACCCGCTGAATCAGTTCTGCATGAGTCTGATGAAGGCGGAGAATCGCGCGCGCTTTAAGGCCGACGAGCGAGCCTATGTCGATGAGTGGCCGATGACGTCGGCCCAGAAGCAGGCCGTTCTCGCTCGCGACTACAACGCCGCGATTCGCGAGGGCGGCAACATCTACTTCCTCGCCAAGATCTTCGCTACCGACGGCCTGAGCTTCCAGCAGGCTGTGAGCACCATGACCGACATGACCGTTGAGGAGTACGCCGCGATGATGCTGGCCGGCGGCCGACCGATAGAAGGTAACCGTTCGATCAAGGAGCACCGCTGAGATGGCCAGAATCACCGCAGGCTTGACGACAAGTCACGTGCCCGCCATTGGAGCCGCGATCGACCTCGGCAAGACCGGCACCGACTACTGGCGCCCGCTGTTTGAGGGCTACGAGTGGACCAAGCAATGGATCAAGGACGAAAAGCCCGACGTCATCTTCCTCGTCTACAACGACCACGCGTCGGCATTCTCAATGGAAATGATTCCTACCTTCGCGATTGGCTGTGCCGACAGTTTCGAGCCCGCTGACGAGGGCTACGGCCCGCGGCCAGTACCGGTCGTGCAGGGCCACGCTGACCTCGCATGGCACATTGCCCAGGAGATGATCCTCGACGAGTTCGACCTGACCATCATGAACAAGCTCGAGGTCGATCACGGGCTCACGGTGCCGCTGTCACTCGTGTACGGCCAACCCGAAGCGTGGCCGGTGAAGGTCATCCCGTTAGCAGTCAACGTTGTGCAGTACCCACCGCCCACCGGCAACCGGTGTTACTTATTCGGGCAGTCGCTGCGACGGGCGATCGAGAGCTTCCCAGAAGACCTGAACGTTCAGGTGTGGGGGACAGGCGGCATGAGTCACCAGCTGCAGGGCCCGCGCGCTGGGCTGATCAATAAGGAGTTCGACACCGCCTTCCTCGACAACCTGACGGCAGACCCTGAACTGCTGCGCAAGATGCCGCACTTCGAATACCTGCGCGAGTCGGGTTCGGAGGGTGTCGAGATGGTGATGTGGCTGATCATGCGCGGCGCCATGGGGCCGACCATCAAGGAGCTCTACCGCTTCTACCATGTGCCCGCGTCAAACACCGCCGTCGGACACATCGTCGTCCGGCCCGAATCCTAAGCCAGCAAAGGGAATCATGCGCATCGCAGTCGCCGGCGCAGGTGCGTTCGGCATCAAGCATCTCGACGGCTTGCAAAACATCGACGGCGTCGAGATCACCTCGATCGTCAGCCGCCGCATCGAGCAAGCGCGCGAGGTCGCGGAGAAATATGGCGCCCGGCACGCGACGACCGACCTCGACGAGACGCTTGCCCAAGACGACGTCGATGCGGTGATCCTCTGCACACCGACGCAAATGCATGCTGCGCAGTCGATCGCGACGCTACGCGCGGGCAAGCACGTCCAGGTGGAGATTCCGCTCGCCGACAACCTGGCTGACGCACTCGCGGTCGACAAGGTGCAGCGCGAGACCGGGTTGGTCGCGATGGTCGGCCATACCCGCCGCTTCAACCCATCGCATCAATGGGTGCACAACAAAGTCGTGGCGGGTGAGCTGTCGATCCAGCAGATGGACGTCCAGACCTACTTCTTCCGCCGCTCGAACGTGAACGCGCTCGGGCAGCCGAGGAGCTGGACAGACCACCTGCTGTGGCACCACGCGGCGCACACAGTCGACCTCTTCCAGTACCAGACCGGTGAAGAGGTGGTCATCGCGAATGCGGTGCAAGGGCCGATCCACCCGGTTCTCGGGATCGCCATGGACATGTCGATCCAGTTGCGGACGTCGAGCGGCAAGCTCTGCACGCTGTCGCTCAGCTTCAACAACGACGGCCCACTGGGCACGTTCTTCCGCTACATCTGCGACAACGGGACCTACCTAGCGCGCTATGACGATCTGCTCACCGGCAAGGACGAACCGGTCGACGTCTCGCACGTGGCGGTATCGATGAACGGCATCGAGCTTCAGGATCGCGAGTTCGTCTCGGCAATCAACGAAGGTCGTGCGCCGAACTCGAGCGTTGCGGACGTACTCCCCTGCTATCGGGTACTCGACGTACTGGCACGGCAACTAGAAACGCAGGTCGGTTAGCTGCTACGCCAGCGCCCGCGAGATTCCGCGCGCGGCTGCCATCACAGCGGGCACGTATTGGGCTGAGATGTTGTCCCGCGCCTTGACGACGACCGAAATCGCGGCGACGACCGCGCCCGAACTGTCTCGCACCGGTGCGGCGACTGATGACGAGATGGTTTGGATTTGCCGATCGCTGATCGCGTATCCAACTTGTCGCACCTCGGCGAGAATCCGCCGCAGCCGGCGCGGATCCGTGATCGTGTAGCGGGTGTAGCGCGCCAGCGGCGAGCTCAGCACCTCTTCCTGCGTCTCCGCTGAACTGTGCGCAAGGAGCACTAGTCCGACAGCCGTCGCGTGAACGGGCAACCGAAGGCCGGGGCGGGTCAGTACCTGCACGGAATCACGGCCCGCTATTCGCTCGACGTAGACCGCGTCCTTGCCGTCGATGATGGCGAGCTGCACGTTCTCGTGCGTGGCTTCGTACAGGTCCTCCATGATCGGTAGCGCTGACTCGCGCAGACCAACTGATCGCGGCGCGTGCGACGCGAGTTCCCACAGGCGCAGGCCGATCTGGTACCGACCGGAGTCGTCACGTTCCAGGAAATGCCGGCCGACGAGTTCGCCGACGAGGCGGTGGGTCGTCGTGAGGGGCAACCCGGTTCGTCGGGCTACGTCAGACAGGCTCAAACTGTCGCGCTGGCCGGCAAAGGTTTCCAAGATGTCGGCGACCCGACCCGTCACGCTAGGCCCACCTGAGACAGAGCGGCCAGCCACTCGCCGTCCCCTATCGAGAACGACGCGGGACGACGGAACCCGCGGCTCGGTCGTGAAGATTGGCGGTGCAGGATTCAAGCCCTGCCCGCAACTGTCGTCGCATCGGCGCATCGACACCGCGCAGCATTCTCGCTTCGAGTTCGTCCACTTCGCCGTCGCACGATTCGAGCAGCGCCGCTCCGGCCGTTGTCAAAGAGACGAGCCGAATCCGTAGGTTCGCCGGGCTCGGCTGTCTCTCTATGAGGCCCTTGCGCTCCAAGATCGCGACCATCTCGTTACCCGCTTGGGCAGTGACAAAGGAGCGCCGCGAAAGCTGCGCTGATGAGATACCAGGGTTTCGTTCGAGCACGCTCAATGCGGTGTACTGCAGAGTCGTGAGGCCGTGGCGGCCCACAATGCGATCGAGCTGCGCGCGGATGGCGAGTTCGGCTTGCTTCACCAGATAAGTCAGCCGCGGCGCGGGAGCTCGAACGACCGCACGCGACGTGCCAGTGCGCGCGCCGGCCGTCGTCATACCGACACGGTAGCAACGACACGAGTGGGCCTGAGGGATTGCGGTCTGGCACCTGACGGAGCACACTGCCAATATCAAGGTACCTGATACTGGAGGACCGGCATGGGGTCAACGGTCGCAGTCGAGATCGACGACGGGATCGGCTGGGTTTCGCTGAATCGCCCTGACAAGCGCAATGCGATGAGCCCGACGCTGAATCGCGAAATGATCGCGGTCTTGGAGGAGTTGGAGGGCGACGATCGCGTCCGGGTGCTCGTGCTCACCGGCACCGGCGACGCATGGTCGGCGGGGATGGATCTGAAGGAGTACTTCCGAGAAGTTGAGGCCGGCCCGCCGCACGTGCAAACACAGGCACGACGCGACAGTGCCGAATGGCAGTGGCGGCGGCTGATCCACTATTCGAAGCCGACGATCGCGATGGTCAACGGCTGGTGCTTCGGCGGGGCGTTCACGCCGCTCGTATGTTGCGACCTGGCGATCACCGCGAACGAAGCGATTTTCGGTCTGTCAGAGGTGAATTGGGGGATCCCGCCCGGTGGCCTCGTCAGTCGCGCGCTCGCGGAAACAGTCTCCTCTCGCGATGCGTTGTGGTTCATCATGACCGGCGAGACATTCGACGGAACCCGCGCTGCACAAATGCGGCTGGTTAACGAATCCGTGCCATTAGCGCAGTTGCGCGAACGCACCACTGAAGTTGCGCAGAAGCTGGCTGGCATGAACCTGGCTGTCTTGCGAGCTGCCAAGGTCGGGTTCAAGAAGGCGCGACTGATGTCGTGGGACGAAGCAGAGGACTACCTCTACGCGAAACTTGACCAGGCGGTTCTTGGCGACCCCGAAAGTGGCAAACAGCAAGGACTCGCGCAGTTCCTTGACGAGAAGTCACTGCGGCCCGGCCTCGACTCCTACGACCGATCCTGACCGCCCAGGTGTCGCAGGCATGATCTACAACAGCCTGTACCCGGATCCCGTCATTCCACGAATCAGTCTCCCCGACTACGTTCTTGCGACAGCATCGGATCGATCGGCACGTCCAGCGCTCATCGACGGAACTACCGGCGAGACGTTGACGTATGGCGATCTCCTACGGCTGGTACCGGCGATCGCGCGATCACTTGCTGCGGCGGGTGTGCAGCCCGGCGACGTCGTGGCTTTGATGAGTCCCAACCGACCTGCGTGGGCAGCGGCTTTCTACGGCACGCTCGCAGCCGGCGCCACTGTCACCGCCTTGAACCCTCAACTCACGCAGCGAGAGGTGTCCCGCCAACTGAACGAGTCGCATGCCGTCGCGCTCATCACCGACGGCAGCGCAATGTCAGTGGCCTTGGCAGCCGGGGATGCCGCCGCAATCCCGGTCCTCGACCTCACATCGCTGTGCACAGCGGTTGGGGAAACGGCGGTCGTCACTGACACGCATCGCGGCAGTTCTGTCGATCCTGAATCGGACGTCGCGGTGCTGGCGTACTCAGGCGGAACCACCGGCCTGCCCAAGGGAGTGTTACTTACCCATCGCAACCTCGTTGCGTGCCTGTGCCAACACGAAGCGGTCTACCACGTCGACTCGCGCGATGTCTTCCTTGCGGTATTGCCGTTCTTCCACATCTACGGCATGTCCATCATCTTGGGTTACGGACTTCGCCACGGCGCCACGATTGTCGCGATGCCGCGCTTCGACGCGGATCGATACTTGGCGCTGATCGGCGAACGACGAGTCACCCGGCTCCACCTCGCTCCCCCGTTAGCTACCGTCGTCGCGGCTGCCGATCTGCGGTTTGATCTGAGCTCGGTGCGGCATGCCATGTCGGGTGCAGCGCCGTTGGACGCCGCGACGGTAGTTGCGCTCGAGGCGCGGTTGAAGTGCTCGGTCGGCCAGGGCTACGGGATGACCGAAGCGAGTCCAGGCGTCACCTGGGTTCCCGATGTCGGCGCGACGACTGCACCCGGCTCGGTCGGCCATTTACTGCCTGGCACACAGGCGCGGGTA
Source organism: Acidothermaceae bacterium (assembly GCA_036501485.1). Lineage (GTDB taxonomy): Bacteria > Actinomycetota > Actinomycetes > Acidothermales > Acidothermaceae > PALSA-607. The sequence continues at coordinate 85,398 of DASYAG010000102.1, forward strand.
GTCGATCCAGTGACGCTTCGCGATGCCACCGAATCGGGCGAGCTCTGGATTCGCGGACCGCAGGTCATGCGCGGTTATCTCGACAATCCTGTTGCCACTGACGATGCGATTGTCGACGGTGGCTGGTTGCGTACTGGCGACGCCGTGCGCATCGATGAATCTGGAACCGTGTGGGTTGTCGATCGACTCAAAGAAATCATCAAGTACAAGGGCTACCAGATCGCGCCGGCCGAACTCGAAGCTGTGTTGCGCGAGCATCCGTTGGTCGTCGATGTCGCTGTGATCGGCGTCGCCGACACCGTCGCCGGCGAGATCCCGAAGGCGTTCGTTGTCCGTAACGACATCGACCTGACCGATGCCGCACTCATCGCGTGGTGTGCCGAACGAGTTGCTCCCTACAAGCGGCCGCGCGCCGTAGAGTTTGTCGAGTCAATCCCAAGGTCGACATCAGGGAAAGTCTTGCGTCGCATCCTGCGAGAAGGGGCCCAGACATGACCGGATCCTTCAACGTTGAATGGCTGCCTGGCGGGGTACTACTGCAGACGCGCACTGGCACGCTCACCGTTGCGCAGGCCGAGCAGTACGTCGCTGCGGTGAAGGCCGAGGTATCCAAGGCCCCGAATCCGTGGGGCGCCGTCATCGATACGCGGGCGGCCGCTGCGCAATCGGAAGAAGTACAGGAAGTGATCCAACGCCTGATCAAGTTCGTCGTCGCCAACAAGGTTGCGCGGATCGCCATGGTCTCGACAAGTGCGATCACAGCTATGCAGCAGCGTCGCGTCACCACGGCTCCCGGCATGCATGACCCATCGACCGTCTCCTTTCACCAAGACCTCGACGAAGCAATCGCAGAAGTGCGGAACACCGTCGCGAAGTAGGTGCGGCCGCTACGCTCGGTAAGTGACCAGCGACGGCTCGACGAACGCGACGTTTCCGGTCGGGATCTTCATCGTCTTCGGTGCGATCTGGGTCGTGTTCGCTGCCTTCTATATTGTCGGAATCGCAGGTCTGATCAGCATTGCCCGACAGCCCAACGAAGCGTTTGGGCCTTGGTGGGATAACACTAAGCAGACGTGGATCGTCGGCTCAGCGATCGCATTCTTCGTTCCGTTCGGTCCGCTCGTCGCTGGAATCTGCTGGTTCTCGGGGGGCAAAGGACCGATCCGCCGTGGGGAGCAGGCAGGAAGACCGTTCTGGAGCGGACCACCAAAGCCGCCGCCATACCCGCCGTACGGATATCCAGGTTTCCCACCGCCCGGCTACCCGCCACCGGGGTATCCGCCGCCCGTTACCAGCAGCCCGGTTATCAGCAGCCCGGTCATCAGCCACCGAACTACCCGCCGTCCGACCCGCCGCCCTCTACGGACTGAGGCGCAACACCACTCGCGGCGATGGGCTTCTCCAGGCCTTCGCCTTGCAACAAGCTCCACGCGCGCATCAACGCCACCGCCAACGAGGCGATCGTGATCCACGCGATACCGGTAACTAGCGAGACGCTGTGCGGACGCACGAGCAGGCCGATGCTCACAGCGAGTTGCGCGATGAACGCCGCCGCCATAAGAGTCGACACTGCAACCTTGGTGACGCCCCGACCGACTTGGCGCTGCAGCCTGAATGTCGCCGCCAACGCGAGAATTGCGCTGATGCTCGCAGTCACTCCGAGATTCTTACCGGGGATCAGCGCTGCCATCGAGACAAAAAAGCCGTTGACGAGTCCGGTGAACGAACTGCTGGAGAGTGCTCTCGCACGCGACGACGGATTCGCCCCGAGGACCGCCTCCGGTCGCATCGAGATCGCGACGAAGAGCAGGCCGATTAGGGCGCCGGCTGCGGATGCCGCCGCGGTGAAGAATCCGTCGAAGTTGTCGGGAACCACCGGTGTCCTCGTCGAGTAGGCCGGGTAGGCGCTGGCGATCCTAGCGTGTCGGCGGTCGGGGCGGTGAGTTCGGCGCGGCGCGATGAGCGCACGAGCCGGCTGCCGCACAGGTGATGCAGGCCGTAGGCGAGCCCGAGCAGAATCAACAGGTCGCCGATGCTGAAAACGTTGGCCATCGGCACACTCGCCGGTACCGGGATGACATCACCGAGCCACGCCAGGTGTGGATGCGCGAGCACCCCCGAGTTGTTGAAGTCGCCCGCGACCGGATGGATGCCGGCCGTCGCAAGTGCCGAACGCGACGCAGGCAGGGTGCCGCCGTTGACCGCGATAGTGATGGCGTTGAGAGCACCACCGAGGGCGACGATTGGCAGTCCGCTAACGCGACGGTTCAGCCAGACAAACCAGCCGGCCATCACGTAACTGACAAGGTGCGCGCTTACGAGCAGCGCACGCGGCCAAGTTGGCACGACACTGATCGCGAGAACCTGCAAGGCAAGCGCGCCAGCAATCAGCCAAAACGACTTGATGCGCACATTCGCGAGCGCTCGAAGGTGGCCACCGAAGAGTGGCACTGTGGCCACGAGCAGGCCGGCGAGCAACGCCATCAACATGGTGAGTCTCCCCGCTCAGTGCTGCGTAACAGAGTGCTGGGTAACGGGGAGGGCGGTCAGCGCCACCTGCGACACGGGCGCAAGGCGAGGGCGGTACACAATGGGCGCCACCGCGCGCGGGGTGGAGAGTGACGACGTCATCGCGATCTGCGTCAGCGGGCGCGCGATCACGTAGCCCTGGAGGATGTCGCAACCGAGCATTTGGAGCTCGTGCCACACGTCAACGGTCTCGACGCCTTCGGCGACGACCTGCATGCCGAGGTTGTGCCCGAGTTCGATCGTCGATCGAACGATCGCGTGGTTCACCGGATCGGCAAGGCCGATCACGAATGACTTGTCGATCTTCAACTCGTTCAGTGGGAGCCGACCCAGATAAGAAAGCGACGTCGCGCCACTCCCGAAGTCGTCGATCGACAGCTGCACGCCCATGCGTCGCAAGTCGTCGAGCACTTGCCGCACCCGCCCGCTCGATGCCATGACGCCGTTCTCGGTGACCTCGAGGGTGAGCGCCGCTGCTGGTACACCAGCTCGGTGCAAAGCGACCCAGACGGACTCAGGAAACTCGCGGTCATTCAGCTGAGCCGGCGCCACGTTGACCGCGACGGTCAGCGTCGGCTCGACTGTTCGCCAACGCCGTAGATCCGCGAGCGCGGTGCCTAGGACAGAAGCGGTCAGGAGCGAGAGCAGCCCGGTGTGCTCCGCCAGGCTGATGAAGTCGTCCGGCATGATGAGCCCGCGCTCGGGATGCTGCCAACGTGCCAACGCCTCGACACCAATGACGCCGCCGGTCAGCGCCGAAATCTTTGGCTGGTAGTGCACGATGACCTCGCCGTGCTCGATCGCGCCGCGCAGATCTCCAAGCAGTTCCAGTCGCTCGACCGTGTTGCGGTCGTCGTCCAGCGAATACAGGCGAACCGCGTTGCGCTCCTCTTTTGCGGTGTAGAGAGCGACGTCGGCGCGACGCAGCAGCGTCGATACGTCGAGCCCGTGCTCGGGTGCGACCGCGACGCCGATGCTCGCTCCAACGTCGATACGGACGCCGTCCGCAGTAAGTGGCGCGGCCAGCGTCCGAAGCGCAATGTGCGCAACTATCAGGACGGCGGTTGGCTCGATGTCCGGCACGAGCACTGCGAACTCGTCACCACCAAGGCGACACACCATCGCGTTCGCGCCGAGCGCCGCAGACAGCCGATCGGCGGCCGCCTCGATCACTTGATCGCCGATGTGGTGTCCGAGCGTGTCGTTAATCTCTTTGAAGTGGTCAAGGTCGACGATCATTAACGCGGTCGATGAGCCAGTGACTGATGCGCGGGCCAGCATGGTGGTTGCTGTTCGATGGAACAAGGTCCGGTTTGGCAGACCGGTCAAGGAGTCGTGCAGCGACTCCTCCTCGCGCTGAATCGCGAGCTTGGCGCTCTTGTGTACGGCGGCGATCGGCAGCACCAGGAGCGGCAGCGCGAAGGCGGAGAAGTCCACCGCGATGACCAACACCGGTGCCAGCGCGAGCAATACGCCAGACGTCGACAAGTGGTAGCGAATGTCCATCGGCATCCGCTGAATCGGGTTCTCACCCAACGACAGAGCGATCACGATGGTGGTGATGACGTGGTTGACGACGAAGAACACGATCGCCGCAGCGAGCGCGCCGAGGACGTCGCGCGGCCGCAGGTCGCGAGCGTCTTCGAAGAAGCCACGCCCGCTGAACGTTGAGTACGCGAGCCGCGACGCGGTCAAGGTGATGACGTACTGCGCCTGGTTGAAGACGATCCTGCGCAGGTCCTTGCGCTGACGCATGTCGTCGAGGAGGGTCGCGATGGATTGCGCGCCCAACGCAGCGATGAGAGGCCCGGTCAGCACGAGGGCCAGGCTGAACGAGCTCGAGATGGTGACCTCGTCGACGCTGCCGTCGCCATGTGAGATCCGGATCGGCCGAAGCTCGCCGATGATCAGGACTGACGCCAGCACCAGGACCGGCACCACGCCTATGGTCAAGCCGTGTCTCACGGCGTTGAGCACTGCAGATGCGACGAGGAGGGCAGCAACGACAACCGCGATGCCAATGTAGGTATCGAGTTTGCGGCGAATCGTCATCGGTTGCGGCCCTCCTCTCGGGCGTCGTACTTCTGTGCGCCTAGCGAGCGCGGCGATCTAGCGCCACCCTTCGGCGCAGCCGATCTAGCGCCACTTGTGACCGGCGACCAGGACACCATCGGCGTCGACGACGGGCGTCATGAGTTCTGTCTTCACGACGAAAGCTCCTTCCCCTAAGCGGACTGAGGTGGGTTAACTGCGAGCGCAGCGTTAGCTGCGAATGCAGCGAACTACCACTTCCAGCCAGCACCGACGACAGCAACGAGGGCTACCAGACCGGTAGCGGACCCCAGGACACGACCGAACAAACGTGAACGCGACATATCAACCTCCCCAAAGCGAGCCAGGCGTCGCGGCAAGTCCGCGGCAGCCACCCTGATGTAAGAGTTGTCGGCAGCAGGCGTCGCTCGACCCATCGCCCACCCGAGGGAACTCTTTGCACCCGTTTGCTAGCGGCGGATAGCTGACCGCTGTCGCCCCATCCGCAGATGCCGACTCCAGGACCCGAACGGACAGAAATGGAACAGACAGGGCGAAGTTGTTTGCGTGCCTTTGTCAGGTTAGTGCCGCGTCGGTCAGGCCCGGACCAACGCCAGCTGCGGCGCCAGCCAAAACGGCGGGAAATAGGCAGCCGCGTTCGACAGCGGCAGCACCTCGTCATGCAGCTCGATCCCGAAGATCTTCGTGACCATCGAGCGCCGCTGCTGGATCCTGCTCCACGCGTCGGGGTACAGCGCCGCGAGCTGCAGCCTCAACTCGGCGTCCGCCAGCACCACGCCGTCCTCAATCTGGGCCGTGTGGTACGCGCTGCCGGTGATCGGGATGATGTCCAGCTGCAGCGCGTTGCCGGAGGCGAACACGACGGGCGACTCGGGGCTGACCGGGGACGACGGCCATTCATCGAGGTGAATGAAGTGGCCAGGGTTGAGATAGATGCCGTAGAACGGATCGCCGATCCGGCTAAACGTCACGTCATACAGCTCGCCCGCCGTCAGGCCGATGCGGATCGTCTCGTACCAGGCGGCGGCAGTGGCGTAGTAGGGCTCGGCAAGCTTCTGCACGTAGTCGGCGGCACCGTCTGGAAGCTGGCTGGCGTCTTCGACCAGGAATCCGGCCCGAGCGGTGTTGCCACCCCAGTAGCCGAGTCCGGTACAGACCGGATCACCCACCTGCAAGACGCGATCGCCGGCACTTGCGACTCCATATGAGGCGTTCGGCCCACTGAGCATCGTCGGGTGATAGCTGAAGGGCAGCAGGATGGGCTGCATCAGTTGCGTCGCCTCGAGCTCGGTCATCCCAGCCCGGACGCCGCGGAGCAGGCGCCGCACTGCCTCCGACGCGTGCGTTCCAGCGAACTCGAACGCCGCGATCTGGTCGACATCGTTGTCGATGCGCAGCCCGCCGTCCGGGCTCATCAGCAGGTCCGTCGAGTTGGTGACACTGTCGACGAGCGCCGCGACCTCTTGCACGATGAAATGCGGTACCTCGATCCACCGCTGCGTCTGCGGACCGGTCCAGAATTTCCAGCCGATCAGGCCCACCTGGCGAACGGCGGGAATTGCGATTCCGGCATCACGCAGGACGTCGGACAGCGCCACGTCGCCGGGATCCGGCTGCCCGATCAAGCTGAACTTCGGTAGCCGGACGACGTCGATCTTGAAAGGCACCACCCTCGCCCACGCGACGTTCTCGTTGCCGACGACGAGCCGCGGGGTTTGGCCTGGCACCAGGATCAGCAACGACTCCTCCCAGCGCGGGTCGAAGCCCGTGAGGTAGGACATGTTCGCGAAGTGCTCGCGGTCGGCGTAGACGATGACGGCGTCGAGACTGCGCTGCGACATCGCTGCGTACACGTTCGCGATCCGGCGCTCGTACGTCGCCCCTGGGATCATCGGCTGCTGTCGGGGCACGTCGAACTCGGGCAGTTCGATCTCTGCGAGTTCGACACCCCATTCGCCGCTCATGACGACCTCCCTTTGATGAGGTCGTGCCAGAACTGGCGGGCGGCGAGATAGGAGCCACCGCTGGCGATCACCGCGACCGCGATGTCGACGCTGAGGCGACCCTGCTTGGCCCAGTACACATCTTGCAGGTCGAGGAGCTCGGCGAACTCGTCGACGATCAGCGCGAGCCCAGACCCATAGACGATCGCCAACCCGGTGTGCGGATCTTTGCTGTCCTGGTCTTGCAGGGCAATCCCGCCGGCGACGGCCACCATGCCGATCCCCCACATGTAGTGGTGGATGTGCTCCCCGCCAAGGGTCACGTTGTGAAAGGGCCCCACGTTGTCCTTGATGGCATAGGTGATGCCGCGCACCGCGATGAAGGTCGCGGTGAACGCGCTCCAGCTGGTCAGCGCCGTCTGCTGGCGCCTGGTCAGATGGGCGAGCGCTTCCCGCGGTCGCTTCGTGAGCTCTCCGAGCATGCGTCAGTTATATAGGTGCGTGGCGTACAGGGCTGCGGTAGGCAGCGGCGTGGTGGATAGCGCTCGGTCAGATAGGGGGCGCCGTACTGCCGCGCACTACGACTTCTGTGCGGATCGGCGGGATCCGCACCGGCCGACCGGCCACCTGATCGAGCACCACACTCGCGGCCAACCGGCCCTGATCGAACAGCGATTGCGCCACGGTCGTCAGTGGCGGCACGCTCGCAGCGGCAGCCGCGACGTCGTCGAACCCCACAACGGACAGCTGTCGCGGGACATCCATCCCCGCATTCGCGGCGGCGTCGAGGGTCCCGAGCGCCAGCACGTCAGTGACGCCAAAGACTGCAGTTGGACGCCGATCAGCGAGCATCCGGGCAGCAGCATCTCTTCCTGCGGCTCGCGAGTTTCGCGCCGCGGCGACGACCGACACCGAGGCCGGATCAATGCCGCCGGCATGAAGTGCGCGCAGGAATCCAGATACTCGGGCCCGCATGCCGAGTTGGACGCCGGGGACCCGCGCCGGCGCGTCGGGGTCTCCGTCACCGGAGGTGACTGAAGGAACACGGTCACCGGAGGTGACTGAAGGAGCACGGTCACCGGAGGTCAGGGCATCACCGCCGGCGTAGGGAAGCGGGCCAGCGCTGTCGCCGAAGGTGACGACACCGAAGCTGGTGTGACCGAGGTCGAGCAGGTGCCGTGCGGCTTTGGCTGCTGCGCGGGCGTTGTCGACACAGATCCTTGGCACGCCCGGAATTTTCGGTTGGCCCCAGGAGACCACTGGGAGCCGGCGGCCCAAAACGTCGGCTACAGCAGGGTGCCCGGGCACGAGCGATGTGAGGACGAACCCGTCGACGAGCGCGTTGCGCACGTGCGCGTGCTCGGCATTGACCTCGGTGGGCACGAGCAACAGTGCTTGCCCGGCGTCGGCCAGGCCGCTGGCCAACCCGTGCAGGAACGACACGAGGCCGGGGTCAGCGAATGCGTACGGCAGCTGCTCGGTCAGCAGCACACCGATGGTGTCGGCCCGCCGCGTTCGTAGCGACCGTCCAGCCGGGTCGGGTCCGGCGTAGCCGAGCTCCTTCGCGACCGCGAGTACGCGCGCCCGGGTCTCCTCCGACAGCTGGTCGGGCCGGTTGTACGCGTTCGAGACCGTCATCGCTGATACGCCGGCGGCTTGCGCGACGGTCTCCAGAGTAGGGCGTCCGGCGGTCACGTGGGCGCTCCTTTCTCCGGTGCTGTATCGTTCCACCTGTATCGTTAAAGGAACGCGACGATATGCCGAGATAACAAGTAGCAGCGGACGATCGCCAGTGATCGCCGTCCCGTCTGAGGAGTATGCACGGTGGGTGCACGGCGATGACCACGCACGAGATCGCATTCGGTTTTGGTTACCTGGGAGCTGCGCTGGGCGTGGCGATGGTAATCCCCCAGATCATTCGGATTGTGCGGCATCCGTCGCTGCCGGGCGTGTCACCTACCTCGTGGGCGCTGCTTATCTTCGCGTGCTTGTTATGGATGACCTACGGGCTACGGACTGGTGCCCTGCCACAGATCCCCGGAAACGTGCTCCTCATCAGCGGCGCCGTGGTGGTCGTGCTCCTGGTCAAGTCGCCGACTTCGCGCGCCCGCCGGGGTTTGCTACTCGCCCTCGGTGCTGGACTGCTCGAGGTAACGGCTTGGGTGATCCCGCCCAACGCCATCGGCTATCTCGCCTTCGCGGTCGGAACGATCTCCACCTGGCCGCAGCTGTATGACTCGGTCGGCAACTGGCGCGGGCATATCAACTCGGGCGTCTCCCTGAGCACGTGGGCGCTTCGGATTGCCTCGCAGGTGTGCTGGCTCACCTACGCCGTCGGTGCCTCCGACTTACCTGTCGGAGTCGGCGCTGCTGTCGCCCTGGTCACTGGTGTCGCGATGGTTTCTCTGGAGACTGCCGCGAGAGCGCCCGAGTTCGGATCAGCCCTTGCCCTCACCGAAACGGCCGAGCTCTCCCCGGTTGGGTAGCCGCGCCGCGTAGAGACCGGCTACTAGGCGCTCTTGACGCGAAGGTCTTTCGCGGCGCATTCTCCTAACCATGTTAGGAACCCCGATACGCGATAGGCAGACGGAACGGCGTGAGGCAACGCGCGCTGAGATTCTCGACGCGGCGTGGGCAATCGCCGCAAGCAAGGGCCTCGCTGAAGTGACCCTGCGCGATGTCGCGTTGGCAATCGGGATGCAGGCACCGTCGCTGTACTCCTACTTTCCGTCCAAGCTCGCCATCTACGACGCCATGTTCGGGCAGGCGTGGACCCAATACAGCGAAGCCTTCGCAGAGGTCGAACTGACGCTTCCGCGGTCGGCGCGTACAGCCATCAAGAAGGTCGCGCACCTGTTCTTTGACTTCGCGATGGCAAACCCTGCGCGCTACCAGTTGATGAACGAGCGCATCATCCCCGGCTTCGTTCCGACCGTCGAGTCGTATGCGCCTGCCGTCGATGTGCTCGAGCGCATGCGTAGTCACTTGCACGGATTCGGGGTGACCGATCCGGGCGACGTCGATCTGCTGCTTGCTCTCGTCGGCGGCTTGATCAACGCCCAGCAAGCGAACGATCCCGGCGGCGACCGGTGGGCACGACTGCTCGACAAGGGAGTCGACATGTTCGCCGACAGCCTGCGCCTACCTGGAAACCCCAAAAGGAGATCGTGATGACCGCGACCGCGCCCGCGACACGTGTTTCGGCCCGTCCGCGACTCTCGACGCTCGACCGGTCGACCCTGATGCGGCTCGCCGCGACCGAGTACGACCGGTTCGCGAACATGCTGGCGACCCTTTCGGAGCAGGACTGGACTCAGGCCACCGATTGCCCGGGCTGGGATGTGCGCACGATGGCGAGCCACGTGCTTGGCATGGCGGAGATGGCCGCGTCAGTCCCGCGGGGAATCAGCCAGGCCGTCCGGGCGAAGAAGCGCGGCGGCGTGTTCATCGACGCGCTAACCGCAGTGCAGGTGGAGGCCAGAACGAACATGTCTGCGCAGCAACTCATTGACCGCATGCAGCTCGTTGGCCCTCGGGCAGCGCGGGCTCGCCGCCGCATCCCGGGTATGGTCCGCAACCGCCGCTTGCCCATCCCGCAGCCTGTCGGCACACACGACGAAGACTGGACGATCGGCTACCTGACAGACACGATCCTGACGCGCGACACGTGGATGCACCGCATCGACATCAGCCGCGCCACCAATCGGCCGCTCGAGCTGAGCGCCGACCACGACGGTGTACTCACCTCCGACGTTGCGCACGAGTGGGCCGCCCGTCATGGTGCGCCATGCGAGCTCCACCTCACCGGAACGGCCGGCGGTACCTGGACTTTTGGGGATGGTAGTAGTGGCGATGGCGGCGAGTTACTGGTAATCGACGCTATCGACTTCAACCGCACCGTATCGGGACGTGAACAGGGCACGAACCTGCTGCAAACCGCCGTCCCGTTCTGATGCGGTGAAGCGCATACGCAATTGATTGCGGATACCGCACCCTTCTCGGCCGCCTTACGATCGCGACACGATCGCACCGCGCACTGGGGAGAACATCATGGCGGGAATCCACAATCGCTTCGTCGCCGCAGTTGCCATCGTTGCGATCGCCGGTTTCAGCTTGACAGCATGCTCGAAGTCGAACAAAGCCAAGACCGTTACCCCGAACACCACCGCAGCATCACAAGCCGCTCAGGGCAACGGCGGCGCTGCGGCCAGTAGTGCCGGTAGCGGGGCGGGGCCGGTCGCGGGCACATCGGCAGCTGCTGGCGGAAACACGTTGCTCGCGACAGGTCCCGCATGTCAGATCTTGACGGCAGCCGACGTCCAAGCGGCTGTAGGAATGCCGTTGGGGAACATCACCGGCGACATCAGCGGCGGCCCGCAAGGGGCAACCGACTACCACAGCTGCATCTGGACGAAAGATGCCTCGGGTGAAGGTGCGGCCGTCAATGTCGCGTACGGAACGTACGCATCGGCGAGCGGTGAACTTGCCGCCGAAAAGGCGCGAGATGCCGGCACTGCCGACCAACTCAACAGCCTGGCGCCAAATTCCCAGACCGTGAAGGACGTATCAGTCGGCGATGGCGGCTACGAATTGACGACGAACACCGGCGACGACAGCATCACCTTCACCAAGGGGCAGCAGGTGGTCCAGGTCGAGGTCATCAAGGGCGTCGCGGACGCCACGATGGTCATCGCTCAGAAGGTCGCCTCGAAGCTCTAACAGTTGCGCCGAGACCGGCGGCTTATGGGCTACGCTCGAACATGTGTTCGATTTCCTGGCTGACCTGAATCCCGAACAGCATGCGGCGGCTGCCTTCGAGGCGCCGGTGCCGCTGCGGATAGTGGCCGGCGCGGGCACCGGGAAGACGACGGCGCTGGCCAGCAGAGTGGCCTGGCTGCTTGCCTCCGGTACGCCACCCGAGCGCGTCCTGCTCCTGACCTTCACCCGCCGCGCCGCCCGGCAGCTGCTCGCCCGGACCGAGACGATGCTCGCCAAGGTGCCCGCTGCAGGGCGATCTCGCAGCCCTGGTCGCGTTCAGGGTGGCACCTTCCACTCGGTGGCCCACCGCACGTTGCGCCACCACGCACCCCGGCTCGGTCTGCCCGACGGATTTTCTGTGCTCGACACCTCCGATGCGACTGATCTGTTCGATCTCGTCCGCGATCAGCACGTCGGTGCCTCGACCGCACATCGGCGGTTGCCTCGCAAGGGGCTGCTACTCGACCTGTACTCGCGCGCGGTGAACACCGGGCAACCACTGTCTGATGTGATCGCGGTGATCGCCCCGTGGTGCAGCGAGCTCACCGAATCGATCGCCGCCATGTGCAAGGAGTACGTCGTGCGAAAGCGCGCGTTAGGTCTCGTCGACTTCGATGACTTGCTGCTCTACTGGCGCGCCGCGGCACTCGACCCGGCTGTGGGTCCGCAGCTCGCGGCGCAGTTCGATCACATCCTGGTCGACGAATACCAGGACGTGAACGCATTGCAGGTCGACGTGGTTGCGGCGTTGCGTGCGTCTGATCGCAGGCTCACTGTCGTCGGCGACGATGCGCAGGCGATCTACGGCTTTCGCGCTGCCGACCCCGCGCATCTGCTCGACTTCGAGCTGGCGTTCCCCGACGCCACAACGATCACGCTGGAAACGAATTACCGCTCGTCGCCGCAAATCCTGTCAGCAGCAAACGCCGTCGGTGCGCAGGCGCCAGCGGGCTTTCGCGCGATCCTGCGTGCCGCCGAGCCGGAGCGTTCGAACGGCAATCGGCCGCAGTTACTGCGCTGTGCCGACGAAGACGCGCAGAGCAACGCGGTGTGCGATCGCGTGCTCGAGCACCGCGAAGCCGGCCTGCGGCTGCGCGACCAGGCCGTGCTGTTCAGGGCCGCGCACCACTCTGAACACCTCGAACTCGAGTTGAGCCGGCGCGCAATTCCCTATGTGAAGTACGGCGGTCTGCGGTACCTCGAAGCCGCTCACGTCAAGGATCTGCTCGCCGCCTTCAGGCTCGCCGACAATACTCACGATGAGGTGTCGTGGTTTCGGCTGCTCCAACTGCTCGATGGCGTGGGTCCAGCGACGGCGCGTCGCATCATCGATGCGCTGGCGTTGTTCGAAACGAAGACCGAGTTTCAAAACAAGACCGAGGCGGACGCCGGTGTGCTGGCGCGGTGGCCTAATGCGTCGGCACTGCTGTCAGCACGGGTACGACCGGCCGCGGACACCGCCGTTCTTGCTCTCGTGCCGCAAGCGGGTGAGACGGTGGGCGTGCACGCGGAACGCCTGCGGGTCGCGATCGCGCCGTTGATCGAAGCCGCCTACCCAGACGCCATGTCGCGCATCGCCGATCTCGACGTACTCGTGAGTGCAGCTGCATCGTGTGCGCGGCTGGCCGATGTCGCCGCCGACTACGCGCTCGAGCCGCCGCGCTCGACGGGTGACTTCGCCGGGCCGCCGCTGATCGACGAAGACTGGCTCATCCTGTCGACCGTGCACTCTGCGAAGGGTCTCGAGTGGGACGTCGTACACCTGCTGCACGCAGCCGACGGCAACTTTCCGTCCGACATGGCACTCGGCACTACGCAGGGCCTCGAAGAGGAGCGACGACTCTTCTACGTGGCGATGACCCGACCGCGACGCGTCCTGAACATCTACGTCCCGTTGCGCTACCACCACCATCCGCGCGCACACGACGACGCACACTCGTGGTCACAGCCATCGCGATTTCTGGCCGGCGACGTCACGCACTACTTCGACGAGCACTGGACCCCGAACCCTGATCTCGCGCTGCCCACAACGAACATGACGACCACTGTTCCAGCTGCCGACGTGGTGGCCGGACAACTCGATGCGCTATGGATCTAGAACAGCTATGGATCTAGAACAGCTATGGGTCTAGAACAGCTCTGGGTCTAGCACAGCTCTGGGCTTAGGCGTTGACGTCTGCGCTCACCGGGGTGCGGCGCGCCAGAAGCGCGACGCCGACGACGATCAGGAGCGTGAGCCCGACACTCACATTTCCCCGCCCCCAGTTGAGACCGCCGAGTTTGTGTGGGGTGCCCATCCAGTCGGCAAGTGAGGCGCCGAGCGGTCGCGTCAGTACGTAAGCGCACCAGAACGCGGCGATCGTATTGACCCCAGTGAAGCCATAGGCCAACGCCGGAACGCAGATGGCGCCCGCGAACAACAACGCAGACGAGAAGAAGCCGAGGTGAAACGTGTACGCGGTCATGTCCCCGGCGGCCGTACCCAACGCGAAGGTTGCAAGCACTGTCGCCCAGTAGAACAACTCGCGTCGCGTGGTGTTGATGCTGTGGATCGACAGTGTCCCCTCGACCCGGTACCAGGTGATGAAGACGGCTGCCAGAACGACTGCGAAACCAATCGTCGACACCGCATACGGCACACCGAATCGAACATGGAGGACATCGGCAGCCATTGTTCCGAACACCGCAACCATGACCACGGCCAGCCAATAGATCCACACGACGTATTCGCGCAAACGCAACTGCAGCGCCAATGCGATGAGAAAGGCGACGAAGCCGAACGCGACCGCGATGACCGGGTCGACTTGATGAACGCTGTAGTCAGAGGTCGCTTCGCCCATCGCGGTCGTCAGAACCTTGACCACCCAGAACCCGATCGTTACCTGTGGAACCTTTACCCCGATGCGTCTAGTCAACAGCACAGTTCGAAACCCCCTGCAGCCAAAGAGCAAAACTATACGGGCTACCACCTGACGAATTCCTGACGACGCAGCAGGCACTGCGAAGTGCCGTGCCTACGTGGCCCATCGCCTCAATTCACCCCTACGCTTAGTGCATTCCGTCCAATCAACAGGGACTTACAAATCATGCCGGTTACGATTCATGGTTCGCCTACTCACGTCCTGATCGTGCATATCGTCGTCGTGCTGCTGCCGATCTCAGTGCTCGCCGCGCTGCTACTGGTGGCGGCGCCGGCGACCCGGCGCGCCTACAGCTTGCTCACGCTTGTGGTCGCCTTCATCGCGTGTGCCGCTGTCCCGTTCGCGTTCCGCAGTGGCTCCGAGCTACGTGCTCGGCTACCACCGACCCCGCTTATTGCGAGACACGTCCAGCTCGCTCACCAGCTCCTGCCACTTGCCGCCGTATTCGGAGTGGCGCTAGCCGTGTTCTTCGTCGTCGATGCGCTACGACGCGCGCACGCGGGGCAGCTCAATGTATTCGAGAGACGTGTTTTCGACGCCGCGCCAAATCTGAGACGGTACGCCGAATCTCACCGCCTTACTGGCGTCCACCTCGCGGCCTCCGTACTCGTCGTCGTTCTGGCGGTAGCAACGGGTGTACAGGTCTATCGAGTGGGCGACGCTGGCGCCAAAGCAGCGTGGGCCGGACGCCTCTCCAACAGCGCGACGCCGCCTCGTTGAGCCTGGATTGCCGAGACGCCGTCCCATCGATGCTAGCCATCGCGGTGTTGTCGTCGCTCCCATACAGTGACCTGGGACAAGCACATTCGTCGACTCGGGGTCGGCAATGGCACGGTAAAGAGAGGAGGTTGCCGTGCAAGGGATGGGTGGGACGGTCTCAGACGGCAACCCGCTCATTCTCGCTGCTTTTGAGTCTGCTTTGCGCCATCAGGCGCTCATCGTGCTCGTGCTCCTGCTCATCGCGGCAACCGCTTGGGTCTGGCCTTACACCACGCCTAAGCCGAAGCCGGACGCGACCGAAACCACCGAAACCACCGCTATCGTCGCTACCGAACTTGGCGAACATCCAGCGCGCAAGTTTCTTCGCACCAGCTTCGGCTTGCTCTGGATCTTCGACGGCCTGCTGCAACTCCAGCAAGCAATGCCCGCCGGGCTGCCTACGGAGGTGGTCCAACCGGCCGCGACAAGTTCGCCGTCATGGGTTCAGCACGTGGTCAACGACGGCACCTTGATCTGGTCACGGCACCCGATTTCGGCCGCGGCATCGGCCGTGTGGATCCAAGTCGGCATCGGCGTATTGCTGCTGGTAGCGAGGAGCGGTCGGATCTCACGACTAGCCGGCGCGGTGAGCGTCGCCTGGGGTCTTGTGGTCTGGGTGTTTGGCGAGGCCTTCGGAGGCATCTTCGGCTCAGGCCTTAGCTGGTTATTCGGCACACCTGGCGCCGTGCTGTTTTATGTCGCCGCCGGCGTGCTGATCGCGCTGCCTGAACGCGCCTGGGCCGGACAACGCGTTGGCCGTGCGCTGCTAGGCATTCTCGGAGTCTTCTTCGTTGGTATGGCGATTCTGCAGGCATGGCCCGGGCGCGGATTTTGGCAGGGACAAAGCAATCCGCACGCAACAGCAGGCGCCCTTACGTCGATGGTGCAGTCGATGGCGAAGACCCCTCAACCACACGTTCTGTCATCAGTGGTCGGCTCGTTCGCTACGTTTGACGCGCAGCACGGATGGATCGTGAACCTCTTCATCGTTCTCGTGCTCGCCGGGCTCGGGGTGGCCCTGCTTACTGGTCGCGACCAGGTGATATTTGTGGCGTTGGTGTGCAGCAGCGTTCTGTGCATTGCCGTGTGGGTCTTCGTGCAGGACCTTGGCTTCCTCGGCGGCCTTGGCACCGACCCCAACAGCATGATTCCGACCATCGTGCTCATCGGCGCGGGTTACCTGGCGCTTACCCGGCAAGCCTCGCCTGCGGTCGTCAAGACCGAGCACGTGAGACCGGCAAGCGTACGTACTGCCATCAGCTCGCCGGCGGTATTGGGCGTCACCGCTGCGATTGCCTCCTTCGGCATCGTGTTGGTCGGTGCGGTACCGATGGCTTTCGCATCAGTCAACACGCACACAGACACGATCGTCACGGAGGCGATCAACGGCCAACCCGAGCCGACAGATACCCCTGCCACGCCTTTTGAGCTGACCGATCAAAACGGCGCATCCGTCAGCCTCGCGACGCTGAAGGGCCGTACCGTTGCGCTGACGTTCCTTGACCCGGTCTGTACGAGCGACTGTCCGTTGATCGCCCAGGAGTTTCGCCAAGTCGATGACTCACTTGGAACCGCGGCCACCAAGAACACCGCCTTCGTCGCGGTAGTGGCGAACCCCACGTATCTTGGCGTGCAGTTCGTGCAAGCCTTCGACTCCCAAGAGAATATGAACCTGCCTAACTGGTACTTCCTCACCGGATCACTCGCCCAACTGACCACGGTGTGGAACGCCTACGGCATTCAGGTGCAGACGATCGGCAGCGGCGGAATGGCAGCCCACAGCGACACCACCTACGTCATCGACGGCGCCGGTCACCTCCGCACCATCCTCGGTGCGGATCCCGGCGACAGCACGACCGACTCCGCATCATTTGCCGCCTTGCTGAACAAAGAAATGCGCGCGGTCGCA
>DASYAG010000103.1:0-5128 GCA_036501485.1 Acidothermaceae bacterium
CATTGCTGCGGCACCGCGGTGCGATCAAGGCGCTTCATCGGAGCGCGCCTTTGCTGAGGACCTGCCATGCGCGGCCGCCGTCGGTCGTCCGCCAGAGTCGGGGTGGGTCGAAGCTTTGCGAGATCCAGGCGTGCTGAGTATCGAGCACGACGATCTTGCCGAAGAAACCTTCCGGTGCGGTACCCGGTAATGGCGCGCTCCACGTGCGACCCCCGTCGAAGGTGACCTCCGGCATGCCGCGATCGAGATTCGTGTACGCGACGCCGTCCGAGACCGCTGTGATGTCACCGTTGCCAAGTAGTTCGCCGGCAACCGGTGGTGTGCCGATCGAGTGAGCCGTCGGCGATACCTCGCGATTCGCGGCCTGGACCTGCCACGTATCGCCGAGATCGTGCGAGACGTAGACCGCGACGGGAGCGGCAGGTATCTCGGTGTACCCGCACATCATCCATATCGTGGATGGTGTTGCCGCGTCGTAGACCCGACCGTAGGAGCCGCACGGAACTCGATGCCGCGTCCAGTGCGCGCCGGCGTCCGTCGTAGTCGCGAGTTGGGGCGCGGGAATGATCGTGCCCGGGGAAGCGCTGCCGGCAAGGTCCCAGGAGATGAGCGCCATGTTCGAGCTCATGCGAACCAGGCTGATCCATCGCGGGTCGGGCTTGAGCGGCTTCGTGACAAAGCCGAGGTTGCGCCATGCGTCGCCAGTCGCGAGTGCGTTGAGGCGCATCGTGCTTCCGTCGATGACCGCCGCCCACGGTTCACCGTTCATCGCGTTCAGCGCGAGAACCCTTCCACGAGGGCGCGAGACAGCGCGCCAGCTGCGGCCGCTGTCCGTCGTTACGGCGAGACTGGGGTCGAACGCATAACCGTGCTCGTCGTTGCTCCATGCGAATTGGTTCTCGCCGTGCGGAAGCGCTCCGACGACGCGCCACGACAAGCCGCCATCGCGTGTCGCGACGATTGCGGCACCTCCGCCGCCGTGTGGATAGGTGTAGCCGATGCCGTGTGCGGGATCGTCGAAGTGCGCGACGGTGACGGACCAACCGGGCTCGGTCGTTCCGATCACGACCGGAAGCACGGCTTCGACGGCTGGATGCGGCTCGGCGGCGACCGTCGTCAGGGGCTTAGTCTCGGTTGCGGCACGCGAGGTTTGGGCCGACGAGTCGCTGTCAGACTGTTGTCGGGTCCCGCTCCGCGCAGGCAGGCTCGACGCGCATCCGCCGCCGGCGGCCGCGACGACCACGAACGCGAGAAGCCAACGCGAGTTCCTCACACCGCGATGACGCTCGCGTCACGCATCCGGTTCCGCTGTCGCCGTCGACCAACCGTGCAGGCACGACGTCAGCCGGCGTGACGAACGAGCCGCCGGCTGGCACCGCCCCTGGAGATCCGCAAGGTCGGGCGCGCCTTCAATTGCGGTAACGCTCACACAGCGGGCATTGTGCGTGCTTCGGCGGTAGGGCGAGAAGGGGCAGCGCTCACGTGAATCGGTCGCTATTGGCAAGCTGTTTCGTATTGGTGGCGTGCTTGGCTGGCATCGTCTCGCCCGCGAGTGCGCACGTCGCCCCGATGGCAACACATGCGACGGTTGAGGTCCCGACGTACTCGTCGCTTGGGCTGTCGATGGTCGCCGCGGGGAACGACGCGACTCAGTACTGGCTGTACTTCGAGCGAAGCTCTCCGGCCGCGCGCTACGCCGTGATCGTGCGTGTGTCTGGCTTGGCGTTGCCGAGCAACATTCGCTGGCAACTGCCTCGCCGGTCTCGGCCTTCGGGTGGCCCTTCGGCTCAGTATGGCGGCGTCACCGTGAGTGGCGACGCGTTTTTCCGGTCGGCCGCCGAGGTGCGAAGGATCGCGCAGGGAATGATTGGTGTATCCCTGGCGACGTTCCGTGCGATGGCTCAGCGAGGTTCTCTCGACCAAGGCGAGCTGCACCATGTGGGGTCAACTGGCTTACCGATACCCATCACGACGTACCTCGTGGGCGGTCTGAGCGGGCAGGGCGTCCTGTACACCATGCAGTTCGGGAACGCTCTCGGCGTCTCGACGAGTATCGGGTCGGATTCGTCGACGCCGTTCCACGACGACTGTGCCCGGATCGCGGCCGGCATCGTTGTCGGCCTGTTCACGGTGGGGCCGAAGTCGCTGCCACCCGACCTTCACGTCAGCGTTGCCGTTCAAGGCAAAGCCGTGGCGGTGGGCGGAGTCGCTCTCGACCGGCGTGCTTCGGGGCTCGGCCTGTTCGATGCCCTGCTTCCCTCGAAGGCTGCTGGTTTCACGGTCTCGTGGGGCAGCACTTCAACAACGCTTCGCACACACGACTGCCTCTACTGATACGCATTGACCAGCCGCTTCGATCTGCGGATCGATCCTGCGTGACCCCGACGTAGCGTCCCCTTCTGTGGAGGGCATGTGCGACGTGTGCGGTTGCGGCACCGGCGACGGCGACGCTGCGCGTGGGTACCCGACAGCGGAAGAGGCCATGCTGAGTGGCTATACGCCGGGTGCGGCGGCGCACGTGGTCGAGGTGACGATGCTCAACGAGAACCACGCCAGAGTGCGCGTCGATACCGACCCGTCGCATCCGTATTCGTCGATCATTCATCGTCACGCCAACGGCCGATGGACAGAGAGCCACGGGACATCAGGGACCGCGCTGATCTGACGTATGACTGCCGATCACGCCTCGGCGTGGCGCTCGGCGTCGGGCGCGCGTGCGCGGGTGGGCGGGCGGACACGTCGTGTCGGGATCTCGGCGCTACTTCCGGCGACCACCAATACGCCCGGGTTGCGCGCGTGGGTTATCGCTGGGGCAGCGCGTAGTAGCGGATCGTCGAGAAGGCGTCGACCGCTGCGATCGCGGTGGCGTCGTGTCCAGGCCAACCGTCGGTCACTGCGATGTGGCTGAGGAAGTTGTTGCTGGCCAGCGGTGCGGTGCTCCAGCGCACTGCGCCGCTCGCGTCGATGTCCTGCAGGCGTCGGCGCGGTGCGGTGCAGCCCTGCGGAGCAGGTGTCTCGAACACCATCGAGTGATCATTGACCGGGGTGAACAACGGGGCCGCGTCGGTGATCAGTGGGCTCAACCCGCCGGGCGACAGGAACCGAGCGACATCGCAGCCAGCCTCGTCTTGGCCCTGTTGCAGCACGACGTCGAACGGCCCGCCCGCGATCGTCCCGTCCAGCCCCGGTGGGTGTTGCGAGGGCTCCTCGCGGACGAGCGCGGTGCCGTCGGCATCGTCGAACATCTTCATCACGCCTTGGTCGGTGACCGACGCCGGGCCGACCATCCCGAAACCGTCGTCCGAACAGGTCGCGGCGCGCGTCCACATGAATCGCCCAGCGGCGTCGTACCCGACGACGCCCGCACCTTGACACGCAACGTTGTTGCCCTGGGCATCAAGACCGATCCAAATGGCGTCTTCATGTGAGCGTAAAGCTCCGGAACGTGCATCGATGATCGAGTACCCCGCGGGGTCACCGCTGCCGCTACAACAGCCGTCGGTCGCGATCACGAACCGGCCCGCGCCGGTGCAGTAATACAACGACGTCTTCACCGTCCACACCGGTCGGCCGGTCGCGAATGAGTAACGCACGAGCGCGACGGGCTGTCCGGTCGTGGGATTGCTCTGCAGCACGACGGCGCCACGCTCATCAACGAGGCACAATGCACTGTTCGGCGCGCGCACGAGCTGACGCCCACTGCGACCATCAAGCGCAACCGGCATCGCCGCAGCGCCCGCGCTGCTGGCGCATTGCCCGTCGAGCACATTGGGAACAGAGACGTACAACGTCTCGCACGCCAACGGAGCGCGCCACATCACTCGACCGTCCCGCCTCGACAGCGCCAACACCTGCGACGGCAGCATCACGTACACCGCGCCCGCGCCCATCGCCATCGCACGCGCGTTCCCGCCGACGACGTGCGACCACGTCACCGGCAACACCGGCGCGCTACTCGCGGCCGTCGCAGGCACGAATCCCACGTTGACGGCCGCGATACAGATCGCGACCGCCACCAACACGGACCGTCTACCGACCATGCTGCCCCTCCGTTCCGACCCATCTTGCCGTCAAACGACGGAGAACGCCAACAGCGCCTGGCCGAAACGGCCGAGGCCGAAGCCTTCGGCCGGTCAGAGTTGGCGAGGCGCGGACAGAGATCGTGCGCGCTCATTGCGTGGGTGTTCGACCTTGGGGGTGGATGGTCTCGCCGCGCGCGAGCATTTCCACGAACTGTTGAATCCGTCGAGCTCGGGTGTCGCTGCGTTTCGCCGTGTCGATCCGGTACAGCACTGAGTAGCGATTTTGCCGGGTGAGTGTCTCGAACGTCGCCTGTGCGCGCGGGTCGGCAGCGAGCGCAGCGGCGAAGTCGGCCGGAACATCGATGGTGTTGCTGCCGGCGTACGCGCTACCCCAGCGACCGTCGGCCCGTGCGCGCTCGACTTCGGCGAGGCCGGCCGGATGCATTCGCCCCTCGTTCATCAGCCGTTCGATGATCGAGATGTTTCGCTTCGACCAGCGGCTCCGCGCGCTCCGGGGCGTGAAGCGGCGCGAATAGGTGTTGTCGTCGCCGCGCCGAATCTGCCCGTCGATCCAGCCGTAACTCAGGGCTTCTTCGAGTGCTTGGTCGTAGGTCAGGCGCGTCGGGTCGGTTGTCCCTTGCTTGGCCAGTAGCAGCCACACACCGAGGGAGCGAGCATGGTTGGCATCGAGCCAATTCCGCCACGCGCCAGCGTTGGTGACCGCGAGCGACGGAAGATCAAGTGCCATGCCAAGAGTTTGCTCCGCCAGCACAGTGGCTGGCGGAGCTCTTGCCACAAGTCAGTTGATGTCCTGTCGAACCGACAGGGCGATGCCGACAACGCCCAGTGCGACGGCCCAGGCGATGAGCGTGGTCGCGCCGACGCTCGGCGACAATAGGTGATCGACGTGTACGCCCATGAGCGCGTCCGAGGCGCGGGTCGGTGTGAATCGCCCAACCGCCGGCACGAGGCCGAACAGGATGTTGTCGACGACGAGGCCCACAGCGAGCAGCGTGATGATGGAGCCGACCTGGCTGTGGACGATCGCGCCGAGGCCGGCGCCGATCGCGCCCCACAGCGCCGCGCCGACGAGCCCGCCGAGCGTG
>DASYAG010000104.1:0-13020 GCA_036501485.1 Acidothermaceae bacterium
ACGCGAGGCATCTGGACGTCGAGGACAACGGCATCGGGGTGCACCCGGAACACAGCCTGGACCGCTTCTACGCCGTCCTCGGCCGGGATGACTTCGAAGCCCTCGCGGGTGAGCACGCTCGTGACGATGCGGCGCAGGGTAGGGCTGTCGTCGGCGATGACCACGGTCGGCATTCGAAGTTCCTCCACACGGCGTCACATCTCGGGGGGCGTCACAGTCTTTTCGAGCTTTTCGAGCGTCACAGTCTCTATCGGCCGACGAGGCGGCGAACCGTATCAACCAGCTCGGTTTGATCGAAATCACTCTTGAGGAGGTAGGCGCTGGCGCCGGCCTCAAGACCCGCCCGGCGGTCGCTCTCGTCGCCGCGCGAGGTCATGATCACGACCGGTACCTGCTCCCAGCCGCGGGTCCGGCGGATCGTGCGGGTCAGCGTGAACCCGTCCATCCCTGGCATCTCGACGTCCGACAGCACCAGGTCGGCCGGTTCCGCGCGCAGGCGCGCGATGCCATCGAGGCCGTCGACAGCCGTCACGACGTCATAGCCGGCGCTCTCGAGGATCACGCGCTCGAGCTCGCGCACGCCGACCGAGTCTTCGACCACCAGAATCCTGGCCTTGCGACCAACAACCGGAGCTGCGGGCTCGGAGGCAGCCGAGACGCCATGGTGAATCGATCCACCGACGTGGCCCGTGCCACCGGCCCGCACCGAGATTTCCCGCAGGTCGATCAGGCACACGACGCTGCCGTCGCCGTCGATCGTCGCGCCGGTCACCAGTGGCAGCCGCCCGACAAAGGAGCCGAGATCTTTCACGACCAGCTCGAGTTCACCTTCAAGCCGATCGACCGACCAGGCGATGAGATCGCTCGCGCCGCCGTTGCGCACGACCAGTGCGGCACGCGGCTCACGTTCACCCTCGACGCCTAGCGCAGCACCGAGATCGAGCAACGGCACCGCGATGCCGTGCCTAATGACGACGGGGACGCCTGCCACGTTGTCGACGGCGACATCGCGAAGGCTCACTGATTCGATCACCGCAGGCACCGGCACTGCATACCGCTCGTTGCCGACGCGCGCGATCAGGCAGCGCAGCACACCGAGGGTGATCGGCAGGGTCAACACGAAACGGCTGCCCTGACCGAGCTCGCTGAACACGTCGATCGTGCCGCCCAGGTCGTCAACCGCTGTCTTCACCACGTCGAGTCCGACCCCACGACCAGAGGTCGACGTCACGGTGGGCGATGTCGAGAAGGCAGCGAGAAAGAGCAACTGGAAGAGCTGCGCGCCGGCCAATGTGCTGCCCACTGGCAGCAGCCCGCGCTCGATCGCGGTGGCTCGCACCTTGTCTTCGTCGATGCCACGACCGTCGTCGGCTACCTCGAGCACGACAGTGCCGCCGGCCGCCTTCGCCGAGACGGTCACGGTCGCTCGCGGCGACTTGTCGAGAGTGCCGCGCACCTCAGGCGTCTCGCAGCCATGGTCGACCGCGTTGATGACGAGGTGTTTCAGGGCGTCGGCGACGCCGTCGAGCACCTTCTTGTCGAGTTCGACGTCTTCACCCACCAGGATCAGCCGCACGTCCTTGCCGGTAGAGCTCGCTACATCGCGGATCAGCCGGGGGAACGCGGCAACGACGCGACGCACGGGCACCATCGCCAGGCCCATCGCGCCGTCGCGAACAAGTGCGAGCCGACCACGCGAATCTTCGACCAGCTCACGCAGTTGGTGCCCCGACGACTGCATCTGGTCGGTCACCGACATGACGTGGTAGACCGCCGCCTCGACGTCACCCGGCAAGCTGCCCGCGCTGGCCGCGACTGCATCGCGAAGAGCACGCAACCAATGCTTCTGATCCGCGGCTAGCGCGATAACCCGCTCCGCGTTTTGCTCCACCCGCCGCGCGTCGAGTTCGGCTTCGCCGACGACATCAAGCAAGTCGTAGACCCGCTGCGACGTGACCCGCACCGAATCAACAGCTCGCTCGCCGCCGCCGTCCACCATGGCAACGGGCGCACTCACCGCAACCGACGAAGCGGGCGGTGGCACCGTCAATGAGAGTGGCGCATCAATCGTCGGAGGCGGCGCAACCATCGGCGGCGCAGGAACGATGAGGGTGCGCTTGCGACCACGCGGGACGGCGGGGGATGCAGGTTCAGCGGGTGGATTCAATGAAGGCTGCGGCATCCGCGGGATCGTGACCGGGTCGTCGCCCTCGAGCGCCCCGCGCAACGCGTTCACCAAATCGGTGAGGTACTCGTCGACCGCCGGTGTCGGGTTCGGTGCGATCGAGCGGCTGATGCCGTCGACCGTTGCGAGCAAGAGGTCGACGTAGTCGCGACGCACCTGAAAGCGGCCGTCGCGCAACGCCCCTAGCAAGTCTTCGGCCGCGTGTGCTGTCTGCAGAACCGCAGTAAGGCCCATCATGCGAGCCGAGCCCTTGACCGTGTGCGCGTCGCGGAACAGACCGGCGATGAGTTGTCGCGGCGACCCATTCGATTCGAGCTGGAGCAGTCCCGCGCTCAGGGATGCGAGGCGCTCTTCGACCTCGGCACGAAATGTCGCGAGAAGTTCGGGATCCTCGGCCCAGGTGCCCACGGCGGGCTACGCCACTCGGAACTGGGCAATCGACGCGCGCAGTTCGGCCGCGAGAACGTTCAGCTGGGAGGCCGATGCCGCCGCCTGCTTGGAGCCGACCACGTATTGCCGCGACACGTCGGAGACCTGCATCATTGCGGTCACGACCTGGTCGGAGGCCGACCGCTGTTGCTGAGTCGCGATCGAGATTTCTTTTGCTGCGGTGGTGGTTTCGTCGACCATGCCGGAGATCCGCTCGAGCGCGTCGACAACTCCGCGCGCGAGTTCGGTGCCCTGGTGAACTTCCTTGGCACCCTCTTCGGTCGCAATGATCGTCGCGTTGGTCTCTGCCTGAATCTCACTCACGATGCCCTGAATCTGCGCGGCGGATTCCTGCGACCGCTCGGCAAGCTTGCGAACTTCGGACGCGACGACGGCGAACCCTCGACCGTGCTCGCCAGCACGCGCAGCTTCGATCGCTGCGTTCAACGCGAGCAGGTTGGTCTGGTCGGCCAGGTCGTCGATGACCTCGAGAATGCGGCCGATCTCCTGCGACTTCTCACCTAACGACAAGGCACGGGTGGCGATCGAGTCGACGCGGTGCGCGATGGTGTCCATCGCCGACACCGACGCTGCGACGGCCTCGCGGCCTTCCTCGGCGAATCGCAGAGTCTCGGCTGCGTAACGGGCAACTGCCTCTGACGTCTCGGCGATCTGCGCCGCAGTAGCTGCGAGCTCCTCGATCGTCGATGTGGTTTCCGCAACTGCTGACGACTGCTGGGTTGCCGACGCGGCGTGCTCTTCGGCGGTCGCCAGCAACTCGACAGCGGACGCCGAAATGCTTTCGCCACTGCCACGAATCTGCTCGACTAGCAACCGGAGATTGCCAAGCGTGTTGTTGAACGCCGACTGCAGCGAGGCGAGCGCTTCGTCACCGTCGGCGACACTCGAGCTGCCGTCGTTGTAGCCGGAGAGGTCTCCGCGCGAAGCGCTGGCGAGAGCTTCGGAGAGCCGGTCAACCTTGACCTTCAGCTCCGCGCGCTCGCGACGAGTCTCGTCGAGCAGCGTCTCGCGCTCGGCGCGGTGGCCTTCGATGAGCTGCTCGCGCAGTTGTTCGACTTCCTCGATCTGCCGTGCACGTTCGGCGTGTGCCGCGTCAGCCACGCCGTTGACCGACTGCGCGAACGCACTCGCTGCGGCGACGATTGCGGGCAGGCCCGCGAGGATCAACATGAGCGGGACGACGACACTCTTGTTGAAGCCGTGCGACACCCCGGTAGCAAGCAAGGTGAGGCCGCTGGCGGCAATCGCGTAGGCGATGCCCTTGACGACGGTGTCGGTGAATGCGGTGGTCAGCAGAACAGGCACGTACAGAACCCACAGCGGCGTAGCGACTCCGTGCCCGGCGACGAGGGCACCGGTGACGCCACCGAGATAGACAAGGCGGCCGAGGTCGACGACCAGTCCGTTGTGGTGCAGCAGTGGGTTGTCGAGCTCAGTAAGTGAGACGGCGGTGATGATGGCAGCGCCTACCGCGGCGACACCGAGGCCGGCCAGTAGGGCTGCGGGGTTGATCGTCACGCTGCCGATGGCGTCGTGGCCGGAGATCAGGACGCCGACGACGGCGAGCCCAAGCATCAGCCAGGTGCACGCTGCAGCCACCCGTTGGGGCCGCTTCGAGACTTCCACCAGTCCTCCTGAAGACCGACACCGGCCGAACCTGCGTGAGGTCGTGCGGCGGTGCCGGCACGCGTTCGGCGTCTGACGATCCATCGGGCGCGATCGGGCGGTACTGAAGCCAAATCGGCCCCACGCATCGCCCAACCGGCCTAACGGCGTAGGCCAACTGCCGGTCGGACGGCGAGGGGCGGCCGTTTAGGAGCCGGCGCGCCTTGGACTTGGCAGCCGCAGGCGCAACGCGAGCACCGCGGCCGGGTCGAGCACCGCGATCGGGCCGGTCGGCTGGGTGAACTGGCCTTGCAGCAGCGACATCGCTTCGGATTCAAGGCTCATCGGCGGCGGATCGATCGAGTCGACATCGCACTCGATGACGCCTTGGACGCCTTCGGTGAGCAGCCCGACCGTGATCGTGTCGGCGGTCAAGACGACGAGGCGACCAAGCGACCCGGTAGGGGTGATGGGCGCACCCATCAGAGGGCGGATGTCGAGCACGGCCAGAATCCGGCCGCGCCAGTTCGCCACTCCGGAAAGCCAGATCGGGGTGCCGGGCACCCGCGTCAGCTTGGGCAAACGACCAACTTCAGCGACCGCGGACATGCCGACCGCATAACGCGATCCTCCCAGCCGCAGCAGCACGTAGCCATTGGGCTCGGCACGGATGCCGCGCTCCGAAACGTCGCTTGCGAGGTCGAGACCAGTCGCCATACCCGACTCATCGGTCGGGTGGGGCCTCGGGTGAAGCAGCTGGTGTTGTCTCAGGTGAAGCCGTGCGTCGGGACAGGACTCGACCGCCCAAGACGCCCGCGAGCACAGTGCCGACAGGGCCTGCGATGGCAAAGGAGATCACGTCCCATCCGGCGCCCGGCAGCAAGATGTCGCCACCCGGACGAGGCCCGAACAAAGCTATGGCCACCGCGATGAACCAGCCAAGGCCCGGCAACGCCGAGGCGTCGCGGCTATCAAGACCCCAGACGGCAAGTAGCCCGAACAGGAAGTCCGCGACACCGACGATGACCGCGCCAACAGAGAGGTGCACGGCGCCGAGCTCAACAAGTGCCGTCGCTTGCATGACTCCGATGAAGCCAGTCACGATGCCGAGAACGACGAGCGACACGGCCGCGGCGGCTGTCACCAGGGCGCCGCGCCCGTTGCCGCGCCCATCGCCGCTCACGGCGGCAGGCTATCCGGCCGGTTCGATCCTGGCGTCTTGCGAGTCCTGCGTCTCTCGCGGACCGGTGGCCTGCGTGGGGAGTACTGCCTGTGCTGGCTGCACCGGCTGCGCTGCCTCCCGCAGGTCGATGACCGGAGTGGTCGTCGTGCCCGACCCAATGCTGCGGGTCTGACGCGCGCCATGTTCGCGCTGTGCCTGCTCGAGCACGTCGGTGATCTCCGTGCCGATCAGCTCGTGCCGCTCGAGGAGCGCATCGCGAAGTGCGGTGACCAGGTGGCGGTTGTCGTCGAGCAACGCCTTGGCCCGCAGCTTCTGCTGCTGGAGCACTTCTTCAACCGCTGCGCGACCGTCCTTGTCGCCGAGCACACGGCCCACGATGTTGGTGTCGGAGAATCCGCTGTTCTGCACCGCGCCGAAGGAGACAAGCGAGTGCTCCATGCCGCAGGCGCCGACCATGTTTGCTGCCACGCGAGTCGCTGCAACGAGGTCGCCGCTCGGCCCGGTGGAGACGTCGCCGAAGAAGAGCTCCTCAGCGGACTGACCGCCCATCGCGATCGCAATGAGGCCGAGCAGTTCGGTACGCGACTGCAGGTAAACCTCTTCACGGTCACCGTGGGCAAGCAGGCCAAGCGCGCTGCGCCGCTTGATGATGCTCAGCACCTCGAGCCGGCGACCGGGAGCGACCAGCCACGCCATCGTGGCGTGACCTGACTCGTGAGTCGCGATCACCTTCGCCTCGTGATCGGTGTAGAGAACCGGCTGCCCGAGTCCGATCTCGCTGTCAAGCCGTGCGTGCTCGACGTCGGACCACGACATCGCCCTGCGGTCTTCCTGCACGGCGTTGATCAAGGCCTCGTCGAACATGCCCTCGAGCATCGCCGGGCTGTAGCCCTGAGTGACCGCCGCGAGTGCTTCGCGCTTCTGCGGATCGTCGAGCTCCGCCGCGTGCGCCTTGCGGGCAAGGAAGTGGGCAATCAGTTCGCGACGGCCGGACTTGTCAGGCCGGTCGAACGTCAGTCGCTGGTCGAATCGGCCCGGCCGCATCAACGCGGGGTCGAGTGAGTCGGGGCGGTTGGTCGAGGCGATCAGCATGATGTTCGAGGACTTGACAGGCGCCTTCTTCAGCTGGTGGGTCGCCGGCAGCAACAGGTTCGCCGCGTCGGTGATCTTGCCGAAAAGCCGCTCGCTGGCCGTCGGCTGGTCGAAAGACTGCAGCTGCACAAGAAGTTCTTGCACGGCCATGCCCAGGTCGCCACTACCCACGAACTGCGTCTGCTGCGTGGCCGGCGACACCAGGTTGGCAAGGCCTTCGAGGCCACCGCATGACATCGGCATCCCCTCGAGACCTCCAGACGGCGTCGATGCGGCAACGCCTGAACGCGATCCACCGAGCGCATCGAATTCGTCGATGAACCCGATCGCGCCGCCTTCCTTGCGGGCCAGCGCACGGAGCGCCTTGAAGTAGGAGCGAATCTTGCGCTGTGTCGCACCCTGCATGCTCGACTGGAACGAAGTCGCAGTCGCAAAGAGGAACGGCACGTTGGCTTCGGCCGCGAGTGCCTTCGCCGTGTAGGTCTTGCCGGTGCCGGGCGGGCCGTCAAACAGCAATCCGCGCCGCGGCCGACCACCCATCTCACTCGAAAATGCCTTGTGCGCAAGGAAAAGGTTGAGCGAACGCACTACTTCGGCCTTCACCAAGTCGATGCCAACGACATCAGACAGGCGGACGTCGATTTGCTCGGGCCGCACCACAAAGTGCGGCGAGCGACCGTAGCTCGCGTACATGACGATCATGCCGACAAGTAGCAGCACCGGGACAAAGAAGAGTGCGACGATCGTCAGATTGACGTGAGGGAGCGCGAAGACGTTGAACGGCTTGTGCTCGATAATCCGAGCCCACAGGAACAACGTGGGCAGCCCGACGAACAACGACAGCCGCCACAACCGCTGCATGCGAGCGCGCTCGCGGTAGCGACCCACGTCGGCGATATCGGCGTTGAGCACCGATCCCGCGGAGACCGTAGCTAGCTGGTCGTATGGGTGCTTCCGGTCGCTCAAGGAAATCTCCCCTGTTGGGCTCAAGGTGCGGGGTGCAGCTGCCGATGGAACGTTTGACGGCGGTTGTCCAGCCCTGGTTCTCAGCGGGCAACAGTTCTAAGCGGACAACCCACCGACGCGCGTTCCTTGAGTGTTTCAGGCTCGCCGCACGCGCGGCTACCGTGCGTAATTGGTTCACCCGTTCGGCTCAGCCGACCTTGCGCGCTGGCCGATCTCCGATGAACCGCGTTTAACCCGACGTCACAGGCCGGCGAACAGGTCCGATTCCCAGCCGTGACCGTTCAGGGCATCCTCGGGGCCTTTCTCACCGGCCATCAGCACGTAGTGCTCCATGCCGAAGGCCTTCTGCCCAATGTGGTTCGACAATGCGAAGAACGGCCCGTCGACCTCGATCTGGCTGGCGTGAGCGCGCATGGCCTCGACCTTGAGGTCGAGATAGTCGCGCGCGTCGACCTGCGTGGTGATCTCGTCGTCATCCTTGGCGAAGGGCACGTCGTCAGCGCTTTCAATTCCGTCGAAGAACTCGTGTCCGCCTTCTTTCATGGCGTCGATCGTCGCCTGCATGAAGGAACGCGGCACAGCCGTGTAATAGAACTTCGCCACGATGTCGCGGGTTTGCTCGACGGCCCGAACCGTGACCCGATGCGCCTGGATGTGGTCGGGATGCCCGTAGCCACCAAAGTCGTCGTAGGTCACCACCACTTGAGGCCGGACCTCGCGGATGATCTCGACGAGCTGCGCCGTGGCGACCTCGAGATCGGCCTGCCAGAAGCAGCGTGGGTTCTCGTTGGCCGGTGTGTCGATCATTCCGGAGTCGCGATAACCGCCGGCGCCGCCCAGAAATCGATGATCACGGACGCCCAGTACCTTGCACGCCTCTTCGAGCTCGTGGATCCGCCAGCCGCCCAGCTGGTCGGCCTTGTCCGCGGCGATCCCCACGAGGGCAGGCATCAGGACCTCGCCCTCTTCGCCGAGCGTGCAGGTGACAAGGGTGACGTTGGCGCCATCGGCCGCGTATTTCGCCATGGTGGCACCGGTGCCGATCGTCTCGTCATCCGGATGAGCGTGCACGAGCAACAAGCTGCGGTCGGTCATAGAACGACCCTAAGCGGCTCCGCCGACATGTCAGAGCGGCACCCCCGAGACAGCGGGAATTGATATCGCATGGCCTCAATCGACCAACCCGCCGTGATGGCAGGATCAGGCCGGTGACCGACGATTCCTTCTTGCGGCTGCAAGCCCGCACCGCCCGGTTCACCCTCGGGCGTCCGCGCGGCTTCACTGTCTCGCCCGACGGCGCGCGGGTGCTGTTCTTACGCTCCCGCGGTGGCACGGATCGAGTGACCTGCCTCTGGAGCTACGAGGTGGCGAGCGGCGCCGAAGCTCTGCTGGCCGATCCGATCGAACTGCTCACCACCGGGCTCGACTCGCTGCCAGACGCTGAACGCGCCCGTCGCGAAAGAGCCCGCGAGCAAGCCGCCGGCATCGTCGGCTACTCCACCGATGCAGCGTTCACACGGGCCTGTTTTGCGTTGTCGGGTCACCTGTTCGTGGTCGACGTCGCGACCGGCAACGCCCGCGAGCTGAGCGCCGACGGTCTGGTGTTCGACCCGCACATCGATCCCGGCGGCCGTGCCGTCGCCTTCGCAACTCGCGGCACATTGCGCGTAGTGAACGTTGACGTCGATGGCTCCGATCGCGAGCTCATCGCCGAACCCGGCGTTACGTGGGGTCTCGCCGAGTTCGTCGCGGCCGAAGAAATGGGCCGGCAGCGAGGCTTCTGGTGGGCACCCGACGGCAGCGCACTACTCGCCGCGCGGGTCGACGAATCAGGTGTGCAGGAATGGCACATTGGCGATCCGTCGAATCCCGGCCGGGCACCGCACGCGATCCGCTACCCGGCCGCCGGTACCGCGAATGCCGTCGTGTCGTTGTCGTTGCTGCATCTCGACGGCCGCCGTACAGACGTTTCGTGGGACGCCGATGCGTTCCCTTATCTCGTCAGTGTGCGGTGGCGCCGTGGCAGCCCGCCGTTACTGCAACTCGCGTCGCGCGACCAGCGCACCATGCGCATTGCCGACGTCGATGTCGAAACGGGTGCAACGATTCTGGTTCGCGAAGACACCGATCCCCACTGGCTCGAGGTAATCCCAGGCGTGCCCGACCGGCGCCCGGATGGCCAGCTCGTGTGCACCGTCGACGCAGACGACACGCGACGGCTCATGGTCGGCGATCAAGTGGTCTCACCCGTCGGGCTGCAGGTGCGCGCCGTTCTCGCCTCTCATGGCGACGTCTTGTTCAATGCGTCAACGGAGCCGACCGAGCAGCACCTCTGGGGCTATTTCGCGGACGGCGAGTGCACGTCGCTCACAACGGAACCGGGGGTGCATTCCGGCACTGGCGCGAACGACGTGCTCGTCGTTGTTAGCGCTTCGCTGTCGAACGACGGTGCACAAACCGTCGTCCGCAAGAATGGTCTTGAGGTCGGACGCATCGCATCGTTTGCGGAGCCCGCGCCGTTCTCGCCTCGCGTTTCGATCTCGGAGCAGGGTCGCCGCGAGCTGCGGACCGCCCTCGTATTGCCGCGCGATCACGTCGAGGGATCCAGTCGACTGCCCGTGCTGATGGACCCCTATGGCGGCCCGCACGCACAACGAGTGGTCGCGTCACGCGGTGCGTACCTGAACTCACAATGGCTAGCCGACCAGGGATTCGCAGTCGTCATCGTCGATGGGCGCGGCACTCCCGCCCGCGGGTTGGCATGGGAGCGCGCAGTTGCCGGCGATCTCGCGACCGTCGTGCTCGAAGATCAGGTCGACGCCTTGCGGTCGTTGGCGAAGACGCATCCTGACTTGGACCTGTCGAAGGTCGCGATCCGAGGGTGGTCGTTCGGCGGCTACCTTGCCGCGCTAGCCGTGCTGCGGCGTCCCGACGTCTTTCACGCGGCCATCGCTGGTGCGCCCTGCATCGACTGGAGCTTGTACGACACGCACTACACCGAGCGATACCTGGGAGTGGACACGTCGGCGCCGTCTTACGCGACCAGTTCGCTGCTCGCCGATGCCCCCACGCTTTCTCGGCCGCTGATGATCGTGCACGGCCTCGCCGACGACAACGTGGTCGCGGCACACAGCCTGCGGCTGTCGACCGCCCTGCTTGCTGCCGGCCGACCGCACACGCTGCTCCCGCTGTCTGGAGTGACCCACATGGCGTCGCAGGAGGACGTTGCGGCGAACCTGGCCAAGCTCGAGGTGCAGTTCATCCGCAGTTCACTGGGGCTAGCGGAGGTAGCTTCACCCGGATAATCCTGGGCCGGGGGTGCATATCGGGGTTGAGGTGGGTAAAGCCCTCACATGGTTACTTGGCTTACGCGCAGTCTGATCTTCATCGTCGGTGGCGCCGTGCTGGCATTTGCGGTCACGACGAGCACGATCACGTACCACAATCCTAAGCACGGCGCGACGCTCGACGTGCACACCGTCGGCGCCATTCTGCTGCTCGTCGGGATCTTCGATCTGATCCTCAACTTCTGCGTGTCGTTGTACCTACGCGACACCGGGCAGCCGCTCGATCCTTATGTCGCCAACCCTGCTGCCGCAGCGTTGGGCACGGCTCTGCCCGGGCAGACAGTGACCCGGCAGGTTTACGCACCCACGCCGAACGTCGCGGTGCCGCCAGCAGCTCCGATAGCACCGCCGGTGTACGCGGAACCAGCACAGCGCGCCTACGTGGAGCCAGCTCAACCCGCCTACGTGCAACCGGCTCAGCCGGTCTATGCCGAGCCCGCTCACACGCCGAGTCACGCGCGGCCGATCCACGAAACGCAGCCGATCCCGATCGACCCGCAACTCTGACCCAGCGGCCAACCGCCGCGGCCGAGCGGTCGGGCTACTCCTCGCGCGACGCCTTTGCCCGGCGTCCACGATATTTCTCTCGCTCTGACATCGACAGTTCGACTTTGCGGATCCGCACGTTGCCGGGCGTTACTTCGACGCACTCGTCTTCGCGGCAGAACTCCAGCGCCTGTTCGAGCGACAACACCTTGTGCGGGATCAACGGCACCAAGACGTCGCTCGACGACTGGCGCATGTTGGTGAGCTTCTTTTCCTTGGTGGGGTTAACGTCCATGTCGTCCTGACGCGAGTTCTCGCCGACGATCATGCCCTCGTACACCTCGGTCTGTGGGCCGACGAACATCGTGCCGCGCTCTTGCAGGTTCGACAGTGCAAAGCCTGTTGTCGGGCCGCGTCGGTCAGCAACCAGTGAGCCAGTCGGACGCGTGCGCAACTCGCCATGCCACGGCTCGTACCTTTCGTGCACGTGGTGCAGCAGCCCGGTACCGCGAGTCTCGGTCAGGAACTCCGTGCGGAAGCCGATCAGCCCGCGCGCCGGAACGATGTATTCCATCCGAATCCAGCCGGTGCCGTGGTCGACCATCTGCTCGAGGCGCCCCTTGCGCAAGGCGAGCAACTGGATCAGCACGCCCTGGTAGTCGCTAGGCGCATCGATAGTGAGGCGCTCCATCGGCTCGTGCACCTTGCCGTCGACGCGCTTGGTGACAACCTGCGGCTTGCCGACGGTGAGCTCGAATCCTTCACGTCGCATGATCTCGACGAGGATCGCGAGTTGCAGCTCACCACGACCCTGCACTTCCCACGTGTCGGGGCGTTCGGTGTTCAGAACGCGGATCGAGACGTTGCCGACGAGCTCGGCGTCGAGCCGGTTCTTGACCAGGCGAGCAGTGAGCTTCTTGCCCGACTCACCAGCAAGTGGGGAGGTGTTGATGCCCACCGTCATCGACAGGCTCGGCTCGTCGACCGTGATGATCGGCAGCGGGCGCGGGTCGTCGGGGTCAGCGATCGTCTCACCGATGGTGATCTCAGGGATGCCCGCAATAGCCACGATGTCGCCAGGGCCCGCCGTTTCGATCGGCACCCGCTCAAGAGCGGTGGTGCCGAGGAGCTCCGTGAGCCGCACCTTCTCGATGGTGCCGTCGGCCTTGCACCACGCAACCTGCTGCCCGCGCTTCATCGTGCCGGAGTGCACCCGCAGCAGGGCAAGACGGCCGAGGTATTGCGACGCGTCGAGGTTCGTGACATGCGCGCGCAGCGGCACGTCCGGATCGAACGACGGCGGCGGCACAGTCTTGAGAATGGTCGCGAACAACGGCTCGAGATCCGGGCTGTCGGGCATCGTGCCGTCGTCCGGTCTGGTCAGTGACGCCCTACCCGCACGCGCACACGCGTACACGATCGGGAAGTCGAGGATGCTCGAGTGGTCAATGTCGTCGTCCATCAAATCGATGAACAACTCATAAGTCTCGTCGACCACTTCGGCGATCCGCGCGTCGGGCCGGTCGACCTTGTTGATGACGAGCACGACAGGCAACTTCTTCTGCAACGCCTTGCGCAGCACGAAGCGGGTTTGCGGCAACGGGCCTTCGGATGCGTCAACGAGCAACAGCACGGCGTCGACCATTTCAAGGCCGCGCTCGACCTCGCCACCAAAGTCTGCGTGACCTGGGGTGTCGATGATGTTG
>DASYAG010000105.1:0-10924 GCA_036501485.1 Acidothermaceae bacterium
GTCGGCGTTGGTGGCGAACTCGCCCTGGCCGCCCTGCCCGCCACGGCGGCCGCGGCCACCACGGCGGCGCCGGCGTGGTGCACCGGAGCCTTCAGTCGAACCGCCGTCAGCGGATTCGCCAGCTGAGTCGCCCGCGGAGGCCACGTTGTCAGAAGTCGGCTCCCGGAAAACGCTGGGGGCCTGGTAAACGCTCGGCTCTTGGAAAACGCTCGGGGGCTGGAACAGAAGGGTCGGGATCGCGGCCGGCCGGCTTGGCGCCGAGTCGGGAGTGTCCCGGTCTGGCTGAGCGCCAGCCGTCTTTGCCGCCTTGCGAGGCGCCCGCTTGACGGCCTTCTTGGCGGCTGCGGGTTCACCGGCCGGCTGCTCGTCAGCTGTCCCCGCGGAAGCGCTGGTTGTCTGCGGCGCGGCCGCGGTCTTCTTGGCCGGACGCCGCCCGCCTCGGGCCGGTGCGGCCGCGGCGTCTGGGACCGACTGCGTCTCGGCAGCGGGCGTCGCTACGGCCTTGGTTGCCCTCGTTCGGGTCGCGGCGCGAGGAGCCGCCGCTTTCTTGGCGCTCGTGCGCTTGCGGCCTGTAGTTGTGGCACCGCCAGCGGACGCGGCGTCCGAGTTGGCGGAGTTGGAGGAGGTATCGGATGGATTGCTTGGCTCGTTCTCGAGCATGCGGAAAAGTCTTCCCGTCGGGCTCCCGGGCGCCGCTCCGTCACCAGCAAAAGATCACTGTCACCAGCAGAAGATCACTGGCAGGAGCCGCACCGCACAGGAGCAAGTCGTGTAGTCGGTCGCTGTGTCCTGGCGATCGGGTCCGGTTGGTCCCGGGCTAGAAAACAGCGCAAGTCTGTGGACGAACGAAGTTCGAAGCGGGCCGGACCTACCGCGTCGCGGGGAGTCCCACAGCCGGATCGGCTCCGGCCGCGGCATCCCTGTCGGGCGCCAGCGGGTCGGCGAGCTTGCCAAATTCGTCGAGGTGCCCCTGCGCCAGCCGCAACACCAGAGGGGGAAGCGGCGGCGCCAGGTCACTCACCTGGCGAAGTCCAGCGAGAACGTCGTCTGGTCGAACAGCAGGTGTGAGGTGCCGAACAACCATGTCAAGTATCGCACAGCCGGTCGCGTCGAGGTCCCCGACCACGCCGAGGTGGACGACTGGCAGGCGGGCGTCGAGGGTCCGGCGTCCATCCTTGAGCACTCTCTCGACCGGGATCGAGTCGGCCTGAAGGAAGGCGGCGACGGCCACTTGGGCGTCACGCGGATCGACCCCGTTCAGGGTTACCTGCCAGTGCGAGGTGTCGATCCGGTCGGGTAACGAGCCGCCGTGCGCCTCGAGCACCTCGATCACGTCGAACCCCGGCGGCAGCGCTGCATCGAGCTCAGCCCGCACCTGTGCCGGGTCGCAGACCCTCGTGACCGCGATCTCCAGGTACTCCGCCTCGCTGGCCGCGCCCGTCGACGCCGCGCCAACGTAGGAGATCTTCGGATGCGGGGAGAACCCGGCGCTGAACGCGACGGGCACCTCGGCCCGCCGGATCGCACGTTCGAACACCCGCTGGAAATCGCGGTGGCT
The DNA here is from genome assembly GCA_036501485.1 of Acidothermaceae bacterium. Lineage (GTDB taxonomy): Bacteria > Actinomycetota > Actinomycetes > Acidothermales > Acidothermaceae > PALSA-607. The sequence goes on from DASYAG010000105.1 coordinate 1,559, forward strand.
GGTGAAGCGAAGCCGGCCACGCTTGGCGAAGTGAATACGAAGGCGCTGGACGGCGGGAGCGACCTCGCGTGCGTCAGGCTGGCGGCCCATACCCAACCTTCTGCAGGACCTGCAGCGGGATCAGCGTGCGGCCGGTCGGCCCGACCTGGATGTCGGTGCTCATGGTGTCGCAGACACCGCAGTCGAAGCACGGCGTCCAGCGGCAATCCTCGACCTCGACGTCGGACAATGAGTCCTGCCAGTCCTGCCAGAGCCAGTCCTTGTCGAGGCCCGAGTCGAGATGGTCCCAGGGCAGCACCTCGGCGCGGTCGCGTTCGCGGGTGGTGTACCAGTCGACGTCGACCGGCAGGTCGGCCAACGCCACTGTGGCGGCCGTCATCCAGCGGTCGAAGGAGAAGTGCTCGCTCCAGCCGTCGAACCGACCGCCGTCGAGCCACACCTGCTTGATGACACGACCGACCCGGCGGTCGCCACGCGACAGCAACCCTTCGACGATGCCGGGTTTCCCATCGTGGTAACGGAAACCGATGGCTTTGCCGTACTGCCGGTCGGTGCGGATCGTGTCGCGCAGCTTCAGCAGTCGCGAGTCAGTCGCGGCATGGTCGAGCTGCGCAGCCCACTGGAACGGGGTGTGCGGCTTGGGCACAAAACCCCCGATGGACACGGTGCAGCCGATGTCGCGACTGCCACTCGCCGTCCGGCCGGCTTGGATCACTTTTCTAGCCAGGTCTGCGATTTGCAGCACATCGTCGTCAGTCTCGGTCGGCAGCCCGCACATGAAGTACAACTTCACCCGGCGCCAACCCTGGGCGTAAGCGGTGGTCACCGTGCGGATCAGGTCTTCCTCGGTCACCATCTTGTTGATGACCTTGCGCATGCGCTCGCTGCCGCCTTCGGGCGCGAATGTCAGGCCAGACCGGCGGCCGTTGCGGGAAAACTCGTTGGCCAGGTCGACGTTGAACGCGTCGACCCTCGTCGATGGCAACGAGAGTGAGGTGTTCGTCCCCTCGTAACGATCGGCGAGCTGCTTGGCGAGCGGGCCGATCTCGGAGTGGTCGGCGCTGCTGAGCGACAGCAACCCAACTTCTTGGAAGCCGCTCGCTTTCAGGCCGGCATCGACCATCGCGCCGATCGTGTCGATCGATCGCTCACGAACGGGCCGGGTGATCATGCCGGCCTGGCAAAATCGGCAGCCGCGCGTGCAGCCGCGGAAGATCTCGACGCTGAACCGCTCGTGGACGGTTTCTGCCAGCGGCACAAGGGGTTTCTTCGGATACGGCCAGGCGTCGAGATCCATGAGCGTGTGCTTCGAAACTCGCGCCGGGACACCCGCTCGATTCGGCGTGACCGCGTCGATATGCCCGTCGACGCGGTACGTCACGTCGTAGAAACGTGGGACGTAGATATTGCCGGTTTGCGCCAACCGGTAAAGCACTTCGTCGCGCCCACCTGGAGAGCCCTCACGCTTCCATTCGCGGACGATGTGCGTGATCGCGATAACGGCCTGCTCACCATCGCCATGCACGGCAGCGTCGATGAAATCCGCGATGGGTTCGGGATTGAACGCGGCGTGGCCACCCGCGATGACCAGCGGATGCTCATCGGTGCGATCGGCCGACTCGATCGGGATGCCGGCGAGGTCGAGTGCGTTGAGCATGTTGGTGTAGCCGAGTTCGGTCGAGAACGAAATGCCGAAGATGTCGAAGGCTCCGACCGGTCGGTGCGCATCGACGGTGAACTGCGGAATACCGTGCTCGCGCATCAGGGCTTCGAGATCAGGCCACACCGAATAGGTGCGCTCGACCAGCACGCCGTCGAGTTCGCCGAGCACCTCATAGAGGATCTGCACGCCCTGATTGGGCAACCCAACCTCGTAGGCGTCGGGGTACATGAGGCACCATCGGACGTCGCATTGCGCCCAGTCCTTGACGAGTGAGTTCAGCTCGCCGCCCACGTACTGCACGGGCTTGCTGACACTCATCAGCAACGGCTCGAGCCGAGGGAATACCGACTCAGCCTGATTGCTCGACACAACTGAAGAGTAGCTCTAAAGGCCGCCGCTGGAATTTTGCGTCGCCTGGGTCTGGATATGCACGTTCTGAAGTAGCCCGACGGCCAGCATGCTCGCGAACAGCGACGACCCGCCGTAAGAGACAAACTGCAGTGGAATTCCGGTGACGGGCATGATCCCGAGGTTCATGCCGATGTTCTCGAAGGTCTCGAAGGCCAGCCAACAGACAACCCCGCCGGCGACGATGCGCCCGAACAGGTCGGGTGCCCGCGAGGCGATCCGCAGCCCGCGCCACAAGATGACCGACAGCAAGACAATGATCAGCGCCGAACCAAGGAAGCCGAGCTCCTCGCCCGCGGTCGCGAAGATGAAGTCGGTGTGTGCCGCGTAGACCGCACCGCTGTTGATCTGCGCGCCGTGGAAAAGCCCGCTGCCAGTCAGCCCGCCAGAGCCGATGGCGAGTTGAGCCTGATGAGCATTGAAACCCGAATCCTTCAGCACGGACGGCGAGTTCGGGTGCAGATACGCCGTGATGCGGTTCACCTGGTACGGGCTGAGCAGATGCAGTTTCACGATCACGACGGTCGAGGCGAACAGGGCGACAGTGAGACCGATCATCCAGCGCGTCGGCACCCCGCCGATTGCGAGCAGCCCGAACACGATCGCGACCATCACCAGCATGGTTCCGAGGTCGTTTTGCAGGAGTACCAGCAACATCGGAAAACCCAACAGCAGCAGGGCTCTCAAGACATCAAGGTCACCGATGTCGCGACGGTCTTCGCGTGCCGAGCTGAACAGCATCGCTACCAACACGATGACCGCGAGCTTCGCGAACTCCGACGGCTGGATCTCTAGACCGCCGCCGATGCTGATCCACGCCTTCGCGCCGGCGACGCTCGATCCGATCGCGAAGGTGGCGAGCAGGCCGAGGCAAGCCAGCACGTAGATGACCGGCGCGGAAGACCGAATTGCTCGATAGTCCGCGAGGGTCGCGGCCACCCCCAACCCCAACGCCACCGCCAGGAACAACACCTGGTGCTCGACAACCGCGAACGGATGCGTCGGATTCAGCGGCCTCGTCGCAGCGGCAACCAGCAGGACGCCGATCAGCGACAGGCTGAGTACGGCTGCCGTCAGGACCCAGTCCGACCGGCGCAACCGTGAGTCACGCGCGAGCATGCCGGCGTTCGACGAGCTCATGCGCCGCGGCCGCGGGGCCGCCCAGTCGCCGATCATCTTCGCTTCACCCGCTTGCGTTTCGGCAGCCGCCGTCTCGGGCGCACTGCCGTGGCCTCGGGCGCGGGCGAACCCGCCGCCGGAGCTCGCGAGCTTGCTGTCGGAGAACTCGCTGTCGGGGAATTGAAGGAACTCGGTGACGTGGAACCTACCCCGGGCGATGCTGGCGCGGCCGAAGCCGCCGCGGATCCGCCAACTACTTGCGCGACCTTGGGCAGCGCGCTCGGCGGCGCCCCTCCTGGAAGGGCCGGGCCGTGCGCAGCGAACTGATCGTCGGGGTTCTTGGGGTTGCCGTTCAGGCCCCAGATGCCGTCGTAGATCTGACGCACAGCTGGCGCAGCGGTGATTCCACCCTGGCCGCCTTGCGAGATCGCTACCACCACGGCGTACTGCGCAGGCTGACCGGCCGGGCCACCGTAGGAGGCGAACCACGCGGTGTCGTCCTTCGGCGGAACCTCAGCGGTGCCGGTCTTACCGGCGACCGTGTACTGGTCAAACGGGAACCCGGCGAAGGCTGACGCACCGGTGCCGGCCGGATCCGTCACGACGCCCACGAGCGCCTGCTGGATGTATTGCAGTACCTCCGGTGAGACCTGCAACTTCGTCGAGGGCGCGTTGATGGTCTGAACGAGTTTGCCGTCGGGTCCGACGATCGCCTTCGCGATCCGCGGCGAGTACAACGTGCCGCCGTTGCCGAGAGCCGCGTAGATGTCGGCCATCTGCAGCGGCGATGCCGTGGTCGTGCCCTGGCCGATCGCGACGTTGACAGCTTCACCGATCTGGTACAGCCCCGGGATGTGGTAGAGGCAGTTGCTGTTGTCGATCGCCTTCTGGTTCGGGTCCTTGTCGGTCTTGGCTTCCGCACACCACAGCGCGTGGTTCTTGGCGTCGTAGTTCTTTAGATCCTGTCGATCCTCGATGTTGCCGCTCGCGTCGATCGGCAAGTCGATCCCGGTGTCTTTGCCCAGTTGCCACTGCTTCGCTTCGTTGACGACGAGCTCTTTCGCGTTCGCACCAGCGAGTTGCCCGTCGGCATTCCACAATGCGGCGCCGACGCCGTCGAAGAACGTGTCACATGAGATCGTGAGCGCCTGCGCGAAGGTGATCATGCCCTGCGCGCCTTCGTTGTCGAAGTTGTGGAACGTGCGGCCACCCTCGCTGAGTGTCGCGGGACAGTCGTACGTGGCGTCGGGGGTGTAACCACCATGGTCGAGTGCCGCCGCAGTGGTCACTACCTTGAATGTGGAGCCAGGCGCGTACTGGCCCTGAATTGCCTGGGAGAAAAGTGGTTTCCCTGGGTTGTCTTGAAGCGACTGGTACACCTTCTGGTCGATAGCGCCGCCGTCCCAGACCCCCGGGTCATAACTCGGGTAGTTGGCGGCCGCAATCACATGACCGGTGCGCGTATCGATGACGACCGCTGCCGCGGCGTCCGCCTTCTGGGTCTGGTTCTTGCCCGAAATGAACTGCGGTGTTGTTCGAGCCGACGTGACCGCGTCGGCGATCGCTTGTTCGGCGATCCGCTGCACCCTCGCGTCGATGCTCGTGACCACCGTGTCGCCGGGAACCGCGGGCACCTGGCTCAACGTCGAGACCGGATTGCCCGCCGGTGTCACCGAGAACGTCTCGGTGCCCAACGTGCCTTCCAGATAGTCGTTGTACTCCGCCTCAAGGCCTTCCTGTCCGACGATTCCGCCGATGCTCGCGGCCGTCTTCAGCGTTGCCGCGTCGGTGGCGTTCTTGGCCGAGTCGATGTCCGCCTGGCTGATCTTCCCGACGTGCCCGATCAACTGAGCAGCGGAGGCGTTGTCGGGCGCCGGGTAGTTGCGAACCTCCTCGATCTGCGCAGTCACTCCGGGGTACAACTCCTGCTGCTCGAGAACGCGCAGCGCGACCTGCGTCGCCTTCTGCGTACCCGCGGGCGTGGTGTTGTCGATCGTGACGAGCGGGATCGGCTGTAGCGGCGATCCCGTCCAGCAGCCTTTGTTCTTCGTCGGGGCGGCGGCGCCGTAGTCGAAGTAGTCGCACAACGTCGCCTCGGCATCGAGCTGGTCGGCCGGGATACCGAGCACTGCCGACAGCCGCTGCATCTCCTGAACCCGTGCCGGATTGGCGATCGGGTTCTTCAACGTTCCGAGGTTCGCCTTCGGCAGCGCGGTGCTCAACGCCGACACGACAAGTGCACTGTCGTTGCGCGCGAGCGGATTGCCTACGTCGTCGACAATCGCGCCGCGCGGAGCAAGAGTCCGCACCACACTGGTCGCGTCAGCGTTCACAGCAGCGACGTACTGCGACCCGGCGAGGGCCTGCATGTACCAGAGTCGGCCGAGCAACGTGATCGGCAACGAGAACACCAGCACGCCGAGAATGATCAGCCGCAGCCCCGAGCGATCGTTCATTTCCGGGTCACCTGCGGTTCCGCCCGCCTAGTCAAGGACATGACCCACGGTACGACGAACGGCGCGAGCAGGACGTCGTAGAAGATCGAGAACGGCAGGCTGCTCAAGATCGTGTGTGCGTCGACGCGACCGTCGCTCAACAATCCGCCGAGCGCGCCGTAGAGCAAAGTCGCCACCGCTGCCGCAGCTCCCACGGCGACGAGCGACAGAACGACGGAATCTTGCGCCTCGTCATGCACCAGACCTACGAGGTACCCCGCCAGGCAGAACACCAGCGCGTAGCGGCCGATCAGATGGTCAGCCGGCGGCAGGATGTCGGCGGCAAGGCCAGCCAGAAACCCGGTGACCGCGCCCCCGACCGGGCCAAGCACCAGCGCGATGGCGGCAACCACGAGGACCAGCAGATTTGGCGGCGAACCCGGCAAGCTGAGCGGGTCGAAGAGCACCGCGTCAACAACGCAGGCGAGCAGGACAAGGACGACGATGAGCGCCGCGCGCGGAATCTCAGCCATGGGACGCCGATGCGGTGGGCGCACCAGTCGGCGAGCCCGTCGGTGTCGCGGTGGGTTTCGCCGTCGGGGTTGGCGTGGCGCTCGGCGTCACGGACGGCTTCGAACTCGCCTTTGCCGTCGGCGTTGGACTCGACGACTTGCTCGGCTTCGCGGTCGGCGTCGAGCTGAACGAGAAGGTGGGTGTGAATGACGCCAGCGGTGACGCCGTAACGGTCGCGGTGGCGGTTGCCGTTGCTGTGGTGGTGACAGTGACGGTCGGCAGCGGCGGCGCGAGAAGCGCTTCACGAGGATCGACACGCGGCGGCTCGACAACGATGCCGACGAGGTCGAGCGTGCTGAAGTCGACGTACGGCTTGACCTCGCCGGTCTGCACGTCGCCTGCGAGCGGGTTGGTGGCCGAAAGCACGCTGCCGACCGGCACTCCCCACACAAACGGTGTCTGGTCGAGGGAGCCCTGTGTTACCAGGCCATCGCCGGACTTCACGCGCGCTGTCGGATCGAGCATCTCCAGGCTCATCGCCGAGCGACCGTGCCCCGACACGACTCCCATGGCGTTGTTCGGCAACCGCACGCCGACGTTGAACTCAGGATCGATCGCGAGCAGCACCGTCGACGTTGTCGAACCGACGATCTTTAACCGACCGACGAGGCCGTCGCCGTTCAGAACGGTCATATTCTCTTTCAAACCGTCACTCGAACCTGCGTCGATTGTCGCCGTCCACTCAAAGCCATTCCTTGCACTGACGGCGATCACCTGCGCATAGAGCAACTTGTACTGGCCGACAGCCGACACATGCAGCAGTTGCTCGAGTTCGTTTTCGCGCGCGGTATCGAACGGCTGCAACTTCAACTGCTGTTGAAGGGTGGCGACTTCCTTCTGCAGATCAGTGACCTTCTTGTGGTTGCTACCGATGTCGCCGACGGCTTGCACGGCGTGCCGCACTGGTCGCACCACGTCGGCAGCGACACGTTCAACAGGTCCGAAAACTGACGACGCGGTACGCCGGATAGAGCCGAAGAATCCCCCGCCACGCGAACGATAGTCGAGGGTGATCAGGGTAAATGCGGTTAGCAGCAGCAACGCGAGAACAACGCGGGTGCGGCGACTATCTCTCACAAGCGCACGCGGCGATTCATGAAGACCTCAGACGTGTTGCGCGACACCAGGACCGGGGTCGGGGCGTCAGCGACCGCGCGGCTCGGAGATGAGAACCTGCTGCAGGGCCTCGAACTCCTCGATGCACTTGCCCGAACCCATCGCTACCGAGTCGAGTGGTCGATCGGTGATGTGGATCGGCATTCCGGTCTCGTGCCGCAATCGCTCGTCGAGACCCTTGAGCAACGCGCCACCACCGGTGAGCACGATGCCGCGGTCCATGATGTCGCCGGCAAGTTCAGGCGGGCACTTGTCGAGCGTCGTCTTTACTGCGTCGACGATCGCGTTGACGGGCTCATCAATGGCCTTACGAATCTCGGCTGCGCTAACGACAATCGTCTTCGGCAATCCACTGACGAGGTCGCGGCCGCGAATCTCTGCATGCGGTTCGTCAGGGGCCGGGAACGCGGAGCCGATCGCCATCTTGATTTCTTCGGCAGTGCGCTCGCCGAGCATCAGCGAGTATTCCTTCTTCACATAGTTGATGATCGAACTGTCGAGCTCGTCACCGCCGATGCGGATCGACTGGCTGGTGACGATGCCACCGAGAGAGATGACAGCAACTTCCGTCGTGCCACCGCCGATGTCGACGACCATGTTGCCGGTCGGCTCGTGCACTGGCAGGCCAGCACCGATCGCCGCCGCCATCGGCTCTTCGATGATGTAGACGCGTCGCGCGCCGGCCGCATAACCGGCGTCCTTCACTGCTCGCTGCTCGACACCGGTGATACCGCTCGGCACGCACACGACGACGCGGGGGCCGCGGGCGAGATAACGGCGCCGGTGCACCTTCTGGATGAAGTAGCGCAGCATGCGCTCGGTCGTATCGAAGTCGGCGATAACGCCGTCCTTCAGCGGGCGAATGGCGACGATGTTGCCCGGCGTCCGGCCAATCATCCGCTTGGCTTCGATGCCGACAGCCAAAATCCCACCGGTGTTGGTGTTAATGGCCACCACGGACGGCTCGTTCAAGACGATGCCGCGACCGCGGACGTAGACCAGCGTGTTGGCGGTGCCGAGGTCGACGGCCATGTCCCGGCCGAGGAACGACATGTTGGAGGCCATGAATGCTGCAAACCTTCCGATCGACGTACGCGAGAACAGGACTGCTGGACAGCCTGGCCATGCTACGCGGTGACCCACCACCTCGGCCAAAACGCCGGAAGCGCTCTCAGCTCCCGCCCAGGCACAACGACCGAGGCGGGACGGCGGGGGGTTCGGCTATGCCGACAGGTGCGGGTTCGGCTATGCCGACAGGTGCGAGGGGCTAGGCCGACAGCTGCGGGAAGAAGAGAGCGACCTCTCGGGCGGCCGACTCCGGCGAGTCCGAGCCGTGGACCAGGTTCTCGGTCACGATCAGTCCGAAATCGCCCCGGATCGTGCCTGATGGCGCTTTCACCGGGTCGGTCGGCCCCATCATCGTCCGCCAGGTCTCGATGGCCCGCGGACCTTCGACGGCGGCCGCGACCAGCGGCCCTGAGGTGATGAAGCCGATCAGCGACTCGAAGAACGGCTTGCCGACGTGCTCGGCGTAGTGCTCCTCCGCAGTCTCGCGGTCAAGGGTGCGAAGTTCGAGGGCGACCAGCCGCAGGCCCTTGCGTTCGAGGCGGTCGAGAACCTCACCGACCAGCCCGCGCCGGACAGCGTCGGGCTTTACGAGGACGAGCGTGCGCTCGAGTGTGACTGTCACGGCGCGTGAGCCTACCGAAGCAGCAAGACGCCGAGACGGCGGGTCGCGACCGCGGTCCCGACTAGCCCCATAACAAGCAGATAGGCGAGATTCGCTAGCAGGCCTGGTCCAACATGACCGAGCGCCAGCGATCGCTGGACGTCGACGGCTTGGTAGAGCGGCGTCCAGCGAACGATGTCGCCGATCACGTGCGGATAGGTGCTCAGCGGATAGAAGGTCGCCGAGAACAAGAACATCGGCAGCAGGGCGAGGGTGACCCACTCGAAGTCTTGCCAGCTACGCATGAACGTCGTGCACGCCATGCCGCACGCTGCGAACGCGAGACCTTCTAATACGGCAAACGGCAGGCAGAGCAACGCCCA
>DASYAG010000106.1:0-3608 GCA_036501485.1 Acidothermaceae bacterium
CGAAGTCACGCTGGGCGTCCGACAGGTCGTTGCGGTCGTCGGTGAGCAGGCCCACCACGTCGACAACCCAGATCCGTTCTGTGGCAGCCTGTTCGGACAGTCCCTCGGTCACCATCTGGCGACGGATCATGTCCAGGACCCCGATACCGGCCGAACCGGCCCCCAACATGACGACGTTCTGCTGCGACAGTGGCCGGCCAGCAACTTTCGCCGCGCCATGTAGGGCACCGACGGCGACGGCCGCCGTGCCCTGGATGTCGTCGTTGAAGGTGAGCAACTTGTTGCGGTAACGGCCGAGGATCGGCAGCGCGTGCGCGGTGGCCAAGTCTTCCCACTGCAGCAGCACGTCGGGGAGTTGCGTCTGCACTGCGGTGACGAAGCGGTCGATGAATGTGTAGTACTCGTCGTCGTCGATGCGGCGGTGGCGCCAGCCAAGGTACCCGGGGTCTTGGAGGAGCTCGACGTTATCGGTGCCCACGTCGAGGACGATCGGCAACGTTCGAGCTGGGTCGATACCCCCGATCAGCGTGTACAGCGACAACTTGCCGATCGGAATGCCCATGCCGCCGATGCCTTGGTCGCCCAGGCCGAGGATCCGCTGCCCGTCGGTCACCACAATCACGTCGACGTCATGCTGGGGCCGGTTTTTCAGCACCTCGTCCAGATGGTCGCGTTCGGGGTAAGAAACGAACAATCCCCTTGGACGCCGGTAGATCTCGCTGAAACGCTGACAGGCCTCGCCGACGGTAGGGGTGTACACGATCGGCAGGGATTCGGGAATATGGTCCTGCAGCACCCGGTAAAAGAGCGTCTCGTTGCGGTCTTGCAACGCGCGCAGATAAATATGTTTGTCGAGATCGTCGCGACGCGTGGAGAACTCGTGCCAGCAATGCGCCGCTTGCTCGTCCTGCGTCTTCACCGCCGTCGGCAGCAGGCCCAGCAGGCCGCGCTTGCGGCGCTCGGCCTCCGAGAAGGCCGTGCCCTTGGTCGTCAACGCGTCGAAAAGGACCGCCTGCCCTCGCTTTTCGTCAGCCATCGGCGTCTTCGCCGATCCACACGGTCTTCGCGTTCATGAACTCGCGCATGCCCAAGTCCGACAGTTCGCGTCCTGCGCGAGCGCGCTTGTCTTCGAGTTCTTCGGGCGTGAGTTCGTCGAAGCTCTTGAGCGTCTCACCGGTGACAGGACTGACCGTCGCGATAGCCATGGGTGGATGATATGACCGCCGACACTGCCTGGGAATAGTGCTGAGTTATTCCGTGGCAAAGGACGATTGAAATCTTGTATCCAAGTCTGAACAGACGCGCGATCGCCGCAAGCCGAGGAAAAATATGGTATTCGATATAAGCGTCGAAGGGGTTAGCTTGCCGTAGAGACCAAGTAGTAACGACGCAGTGAGCACGCAAATCAAGGAGCACATCATGTCGGCGACCCTTCCCCGCGAGGCGTTGATTTCCATCAGCAGCTACCACGGCGTGATCTATCCCGACGGCACGAAAACCGGACTTTTCTATACCGAGGCTCTGCATCCGTATGAGGTGCTGACCCAAGCCGGGTTCGACGTGGACCTGGCCAGCGAAACAGGCACCTACGGCCTTGATGATCTCTCGCTGACCGACAGATTTCTGGCGGGCGATGACAAGGCGGTCTTCGACAACCCGGACCACCCGTTCAACGTGAAGCTGACCACCCAATTGAAGAAAGCAGCGGATCTCGACAGCGAAGAGTACGGGCTGTTTTTCGGCTCCGCCGGTCACGCCGCTCTTTATGACTACCCGACCGCCCGAGGGCTTCAGGTGGCCGCCGAAAACATCTGGCAGCGAGGAGGAATCGTCGCGGCTGTCTGCCATGGCCCGGTACTTCTGCCCGGAGTGATCGACTCGAAGACCGGTAAGTCGATCATCCACGGGAAGACCGTGACCGGGTTCACGGTCGAGGGCGAGGTGGTATTGAAAGTCCTCGACAAGCTGACCGGTGACGGCGTGGCGCTCGTCGGCGACGCCGTCACCAAAGCGGCGGCGGATTACAGCTCCCCCATGCAGCCCTTCGCCGACTACTCCATTTCCGGCGGTCGACTCATCACTGGAGCCAATCCCGCCAGCGCACGCAGCGGAGGTCAACGAGCTTTGAAAGCGTTCGACGCGTTGCCCGGGGTTGCCTCGACCGCGTAAGCCTGCGCAGACTAGCCACCGCTGCGTGCCGGTTCCCGCCCAAGGAGGTCAGATGAGTCACGACGATCTCGCGGAGGCGTTGGCGCTTGCCGACCAGGCGGACGCGGTCACGCTGGACCGCTTTGGAGCGGTCGATCTGCGGGTCGACACCAAACCGGACCTGACGCCGGTCAGCGACGCCGATCACGCGGTCGAGACGGGCTTGCGAGCCACCCTTGCCCGCGCTCGACCCGACGATGCCATCCTCGGTGAAGAGTTCGGCGGCACAACCACTTTGATCGGGCGGCAGTGGATCATCGATCCGATCGACGGCACCAAGAACTTCGTGCGCGGCGTGCCGGTGTGGGCCAGCCTGATCGCACTGCTCGACGACGGTGTGCCGCAGGTCGGGGTTGTCAGCGCGCCTGCGCTGCATCGGCGTTGGTGGGCCTCCGCCGGCGCCGGCGCGTTCGTGACAGTCGGCGACACCGCGGCCCGCCGACTCTCGGTCTCCTCAGTGTCGCAACTGAACTCCGCCAGTTTGTCGTTCTCCAGCCTGTCCGGATGGAACCAGCTCGGTCTGCGGGACCGCTTCCTGGACCTGACCGATGAGGTATGGCGGGTCCGCGCCTTCGGCGACTTCCTGTCCTATTGCTTTGTGGCCGAGGGTGCGGTCGACATCGCCGCCGAGCCGGAGGTCTCGGTGTGGGACCTGTCGCCGCTGGACATCCTGGTGCGCGAGGCGGGCGGCACGTTCACCAGCCTCGATGGCAGCCCCGGCCCGCACGGCGGCAGCGCGGTGGCGACCAACGCCCTGTTGCACGACCAGGTGTTGGCCCGACTGGCCGCTAAATAACCCAACCTGTGAACTAGTTAACAATTGCCTGTATCTTACTCCGGAGTAAGATACAGTTCATCGCACTGCCCCAACGAACGAGGCTGCTGTCAATGACAAACACTGTCACCTCCGCAAATGGCTCCCATAACGGCTCGAAGCCGCGTCCCAAGCGCAGCGGCAAAAAGTCCGCCATCGGCGAGCACAAACACAAGCGCACTGGCATCGACGTAGCGTTGGGCCTGCTCACGCCCCTCGTCGGCCAGGAATTCCTGGACAAGTACGGCCTGCGCGATCCGCTGAACCGGACGCTGCGTTACGGCACCAAGACGATCTTCTCCACCGCCGGTGCGGCCGGCCGCCAGTTCAGGCGCGTCCAGAACCTGCGCGGCGGACCCACCCGGCTGAAGACCAGTGGCAAGGACTACTACGACCTGACGCCCGACGACGACCAGAAACTCATCGTCGAGACGGTTGAGGAGTTCGCCGCAGAGGTCCTGCGTCCGGCAGCGCACGACGCCGACGCGGCGACCACCTATCCCCCGGACCTGGTCAAGAAGGCCGCCGAGTTGGGGATCACCGCGATCAACATTCCCGAGGACTTCGACGGCATCGCCGCGGAGCG
>DASYAG010000107.1:0-45959 GCA_036501485.1 Acidothermaceae bacterium
CCCGGTCGCGAAATGTCGCTGGACCAAAAGGAACAGAATGACGATCGGGATCGACAACATAGTCGCGCCGGCCATCAGTCCACCCCAGTCGACCTGCTCCTGGGTGATGAACGAAGCCAACCAGACCGTGGCTGTCTCCTTGCTGTTGTCCTGGATGATCACGTAGGCGAACGTGAACTCGTTCCAGGCCTGGATGAACGCAAAGATGGCGGTGGCTACCAGCCCGGGAGCGATCAGCGGGAACGTCACCCGCATGAAGGCACTGAACCGCGAACACCCGTCGATCATCGCTGCGTCCTCGAGATCCTTCGGGATGTTGGCCACGAAGCCGCGAAGCGTCCAGACCGCGAACGGCAGGATGAACGCGAGGTAGGTGAAGGTCACACCAACGAGTTGGTTCTGCTCGTGATAGCGGCTGAGGACGACGAAGAGCGGAACGATCAGCGCAGTCTGCGGAATCATCTGGATCACGATGATCAGGACGATGTACGCCTTGCGACCGCGGAAGTTCGTGCGTGCGACCGCGACTGCTGCAAGGAACGCCGCTGCGATCGCAATGACGACCGTGAGTCCGACGATGATCGCGCTGTTGCGCACGCTAGAAAGAAAGAAGGCCTTGTGCCATGCGTCGCGGTAGTGCAGCAGCGTGCCCGGAAATGGAAACCACTTGGGAGTCACCTTGGTCATGTCGACGCCGCGCTTGAACGAGGTCGCGACTGCCCAGTAGATCGGGAAAGCCATCACGATGAGCAGGACGACACCAATGGCGTTGGCCGTGCTCTTGGTGTGGCGGCCGGCCACTGCGCCAGACTTTCGCGGCGCCCGCCGCAAGGGCTGCGTTGCGCGTACTGATGACGTCGTCACTTGGCGTCTCCGATTCGCAGGATCTGTCGGATGTAAAACACCGACACGCTGACCATGATCAGCATGGTGATCAATGACAGTGCAGCGCCGAGGCCGAAGTTGTGCACCTTGAACGACTCGATGAACGAGAAGATCGACATCAGGTAGTACCAGGGTTCCGGCCTGTTGTCGCGCAAGATGTAGATCTGCGTGAAGACCTGGAAGTCCCAGATCACCGACAGGCTGGTCAAGATGACCAGGATCGGCCGAAGCATCGGGTAGGTGATGCGACGAAACGCCTGCAGGCCCGAGGCGCCGTCGACCGCCGCCGCTTCGAGTATCTCGTCGGGTACTTGCGTGAGTGCGGCTTGCATGGTGATCGCGACAAAGGGAATCGCACCCCACACGACGACACAGGTCACGACCAGAAAGCCCTGCCACGACGACGTGTACCAGTCGTGACCGACGAAGTGGCCGAGGTGCAACTTGGTCAGCGTGTAGTTGATGACGCCGAACTGCTGGTCGAACAACCAGTTCCAGATGGTGATACCGACGACCTGCGGCGTTGCCCATACGAGAATCAAGACGACCGACAGCACCACCCGCAGCGGCTTGCTCATCTTTGTGAGCAAGACACCGATCGCGGTACCGAGAACCATGGTGGCGCCGACGTTCACGGCCGTGAACATGATGGTGCGCCAAAGCACGGTCCAGAACTGGCTGTCCTCGAAGACCTTGGTGAAGTTTGCGAAGCCGACCCAGACGGGTGCCTTGCCAAGTTTGTGGTGCGACTCGTGAATCAGCTGCGGCAGCTGATAGGTCTGGAACGACAGCTCGAAAAGCTTGTAGATGGGGTACGCAAGCACCGCGAGGATGATCACGACCGACGGCAGGATCAACAGGTAAGGTCCGCCAACTTTGGCCGCCCGCTGGCGCAGCGGCAACCGCCGCCTCGGCGTTAGCTGCCGTCGGGACGGTTGTAGCTCTGTCCCGACGGCAGCCATACGCGTGCTCCCACTTCCTCTAACAGCGTGCTTGTTCTAGCGGGTTCGCCTGGGAGCCAGTCTCCCGCGCGAATGTATGCGACTAGCAGTTAGCTGCCGTTCAGGATCGTGTTGATCTGAGAGTCAGCGGCCTTCGTCGCGTCGGGGATCGACTGCTTGCCCGACAAGATGCTCGACAGCATGTTCTGCAGCACGTTCTGGCTCTCGACGTCGGCCCAGTTCGGGGCCGTCGGGACGAACCAGCTCTGAGCGGCGGCTGCTGCGAACGGGCTGTTGCCGAGCAAGCTGATCAGCGAAGTCGTGTTCGGGATCACCTTGGCGTCGTTGACCAGTGCGGTCATGCCCGTGGTGCCGGTGAAGTCGTTGATCCATTCTTCGGCCCACGCCACGTGCGAACTGGCAGCGGGAATCACCAGGTCGGAACCACCGAGGAAGGTCGGCAGCGGTGAGCCGGCGTCCTTGCCCGGCATCGGGAAGGCGTCGATCTTCAGCGCTGGGTTACCGGTCTTCGGGTCGTTGACCGAGCCTTCTTCCCACCCGTTGCCGTAGATCATTGCGGCCTGGCCCTGTGCCATCGCAGAGTCTTGCTTCGACTCGTCGATGTCAGCCGGTGCCTTGCTCAGATCGGAGTACAGGGTCTTCAGTTCGGTAAGGCCAGCGACCGCGTTCGGCTGCTCCAGGTCGGCAACCCACTTTCCGCTGGCATTAGAGGCGATGTCGCCGCCGTAGCCGTAGACGAACGACATGGCGCCGTACCACTCCTTGCCGGGCCAGTACAAAGCCGACTGCGTCGACGGGATGACGGCCTTCAACTTGTCACCGTCGGCCTGCAACTCGGCGAGCGTGGTCGGCGGGGCGGTGATGCCGGCCTGCGTGAACGCGGCGGTGCTGTAGATGACGCCCCGTGCACCTGCGTAGTACGGCACACCGAAGGTCTTGCCGTTGTAGGTCACGGAATCGGCAAGGCCCTTGAGCCAGGTGCCGGAGTTGTCGAACTTGGACTTGTCGGCGCTGATGTCAGCCAGCGCACCGTCGGCCATGTACTTGGTCGTCTCGGTGTTCCCGAGCTCAACGACGTCGGGCGGGGAAGCCGCCAGCGCAGCGTCAAGCTTCGTCAGGTGGTCGGCCCAGGTCTGGTACTGGACGTCGACTTTGACGTTCGGGTACTTGGCGTTGAAGGCGGTCTGAGCGGCCGCGACTTCCTTCGGCCAACCTGTCTGCGCATCGGTCTGCAACCAGACAGTGAGTGTCCCGCTTCCGCCGGCCGCAACTGGCGTGGAGGCCGCAGCTGGCGTGGAGGCCGCCGCCGCAGGGGTGGACGCCCCTGCAGCCGGAGCGGAAGCAGTGGGGGTGGTGCTGCTCCCTGTGGACTTCGAGCTGCTGCACCCGGCAACAGCGATCACCGCGGCAAGTGTTGCCGCGGTCAGATAGCGAGCCTTCACGTGCATCCTCCTCGAAATCACGGTTGGCCATCGCTCACGCGTCAGCCGATTGGTGTAGACCATTCCGTAAGTTGGCATAGACCACTTGCACTGTCAAGGGGTTCGCACCGCGGCAGGGCCGGTCGTTTCGCAACCGTGATGAAAGAAACATCGAAGAAACGTACGGGCCCTATGGTCTAGACCTTTATCGACACGTCACTATCATGAGCAACCCGGGAACGATCTACCACTGCGAGGTTGAGGCGAACGTGCCGGCGAGACCGCAAACCCTCGACGAACCACCGAACGGCGAGCCGCGGGTGCCGAAGTACTACCTGCTCAAACAGCACCTGCTCGACATGACCCGGACGCTGCCTCCGGGCAGCCCTGTCCCGCCTGAGCGGACGCTCAGCGTCGACTTTGGCACGTCGCGCACGACCGTTCGGCAGGCGCTGCAGGAGCTTGTCGTCGAGGGGCGATTGGAGCGGATCCAGGGCAAGGGCACCTTCGTAGCCAAGCCGAAGGTTGCCCAAGCACTTCGGCTGACGAGCTACACCGAGGACATGCGGGCTCAGGGCCTCGAACCGACGTCGACGCTCCTGGAGATCGGCTACGTGCTCGCCGACGAGATTCTCGCCGAGCGACTCGCGATCAAGCGAAGCGCTCGCGTCCTTCGCATCGAGCGGTTGCGACTCGCGAACGGCGAGCCCATGGCGATTGAGACTACCCACCTCGCCGGCCAGCGGTTTCCAGGCCTTCGCCGGCTACTCGCCAAATCCACGTCGCTGTACGCCGTGCTGGCGGCGGAGTACGGAATCCAGTTACTCGAGGCCGAAGAAACCATCGAGACAGTGCCGGCACCGCCACGCGAGGCTCACCTTCTTGGCACGGACGTCGGGTTGCCGCTGCTATTACTGAGCCGCCACAGTCTCGACGCAGCCGGCCAACCGATCGAATACGTGCGGTCGCTTTACCGCGGAGACCGCTACAAGTTCGTCGCCCACCTGCAGCGACCAATGAGCTGAACTAGGCGACGAGACCCAACCGGCGGAGCTCGACGGTGAGGTCGTGCGGGTTTGTCGATGCGCTCATCGCGGCTTCGAGGGTGACCGCACCGTCACGGATCAACGCGACGAGGTGCTGGTCGAAGGTCTGCATGCCGTAGTACGCGCCTTCGGCGATGAGGTCGTTCATCAACGAGGTCTTGTCGGGGTCGGCAATCGCTTCGGCGATGCGGCCGGTGTTGATGCAGATCTCCATCGTCACGCAGCGCCCCTCGCCGTCCGCCCTGGGCACGAGACGCTGGCAAACGATGCCACGCAATGCACTCGCGAGGGAGAGCCTGACCTGCTTTTGCTCGTGCGGCGGGAAGAAGTCGATGATGCGGTTCACGGTCTCTTGGGCGTCGGTCGTGTGCAGGGTCGACATGACGAAGTGCCCGGTCTCCGACGCCGCGAGCGCCGCCTTGACCGTCTCCTGGTCACGCATCTCACCGACCAGGATCACGTCGGGGTCTTGTCGCATGGCGGCCCGCAGCGCGGTGGAGAAGTCTTCGGTGTCAACGCGAACCTCGCGCTGGTTGATCATGCCGAGCTTGTCGAAGTGCAGGACCTCGATCGGGTCCTCGACCGTGACGATGTGCACTTCACGGTTGTTGTTGATGTGGTCGATCATGCCGGCGAGCGTGGTCGACTTGCCGACGCCGGTCGGACCGGTCACCAGCACGAGTCCGCGGGGTTCAAGGGCCAGCGATCCCAGGATGGACGGGAGTCCGAGCTCTTCGAGCGGGATTGCGCCGACGCTGACCCGCCTGAAGACCAGGCCAGCTGAGCCTCTCGACCGGAATGCGTTGACTCGGAAGCGACCGACGCCGGAAAGCGAGAACGCGAAGTCGGCCTCGTTCGTGCGAGCGAAGGCGTCGACCAGGTCCTTGCGCATGACCTCGGCGACCATGCCTTCGGTGTCCGACGCGGTCAGATCCCGCGTCTGGAGCTTGCGAAGCGAGCCGTTTATGCGCACACGCGGCGGAGAACCGACCTTGCAATGAAGGTCGGACCCACCAGATTCGACGAGCGCCCGCAGGAACGGCTCGATCGTCACGTTACCGGTCACGGTGAATGCTTCGACCGTTCAGGAAGCTCCCTTGACCGTGACGATGCGTTAATCGCGAAAGATCACCCGATAACCGCGATCAAGTCGCCTTCCTGGACGACGTCGCCCTCGGCCACCTTGAGGCTTACGGTGCCTGCGGCCTCGGCGATGACCGGAATTTCCATCTTCATCGACTCGAGGATCGCGATGGTGTCGCCGTCGTCGACATGGTCGCCTTCGGCCACCACGATCTTCCAGACGTTCGCGACCATCTCGGCGCGGACTTCCTCAGCCACCGGGTGGCTCCTCTCCTCAAGCGTGCTCGGATGCTAGCTGGCCTTACGCGGGCGGGGCGGACGCTGCGGGCTTGGGCGCCCGCATCCGGTCGATCAAGCCGGTGTCGTAGACCCCGGCGATGAACTCCTCATTGGCCAGCAACTCGGTGAAGAACGGCAAGTTGGTCTTGAGTCCCTCGATCTGGAAGGACGCTACCGCCGCCCTGGCCAGGTCGAGGGCGGTCGGCCGGTCGGGCCCGTGTACGCAGAGCTTGGCCAACAAGGGGTCGTAAAACGGGGTCACGGTGTCGCCCTCGGCGTAGCCGGCATCGACGCGAACGCCGGGTCCGGTTGGCTCGACCCAGCGGGTGATCGTGCCAGGACTCGGCAGGAATCGCTTCGGGTCTTCGGCGTAGATCCGCAGCTCGATGGCGTGCCCACTGGGATCGACGGCGTCGGGGTTGAACGTGGCCGGCAAGTCCGAGGCCGCCAGGAGTTGCTGCTCGACGAGGTCGACACCGGTGACCAGCTCGGTAATCGGGTGCTCCACCTGCAACCGCGCGTTCATCTCGAGGAAGTAGAACTCCCCGCCAGACGCGAGGCTCGCGGGATCGAGCAAGAACTCCACCGTGCCAGCGCCGCGGTAGCCAACGGCCTCGCCGGCTCGGACGGCGGCCTCGATCATGCGCGCGCGCAGCGGTGGCGTCAGCACCGGGCAGGGTGTCTCCTCGGCAACCTTCTGATGGCGGCGCTGCACCGAGCAGTCGCGTTCGCCCAGCGCCACGACCCGGCCGTCCGACAGGCCGAGGATCTGCACCTCGACATGACGGGCGCTCGTGACGTAGCGCTCGAGCAGGATCGAGGGATTGCCGAAGAATCGCTCCGCCCGAGACTGCGCGGTCGCGAAAGCGGTCACCAGCTCCTCTTCGTCATGAGCAACGCTCATGCCGATGCCGCCACCGCCGCCTGCCGCTTTGACCATCAGCGGGTAGCCAACGACCCGAGCAGCGACGAGTGCCGCTTCGACATCGGCAACGGGCTCGCGGGTGCCGGGCGCAACCGGCACGCCCGCGTCGCCGACCAGGTTGCGGGCGGCGACCTTGTCGCCCATGGCGACGATCGCCTCAGGCGACGGGCCGATCCACACCAGATCGGCGTCGCTCACCGCCCGGGCGAACTCAGCGTTCTCGGACAAGAACCCGTAGCCCGGGTGGATCGCCTGGGCGCCGGACTGCTCCGCGGCCTCGAGCACCTTGGTGACGTCGAGATAGCTCTGCGCTGGTGCGGCCGCGCCAAGCAGCACCGCATCGTCCGCCTCTTTGACGAACGGCAGGTTGGCATCGGCCTCCGAATAGACCGCGACAGCTTTCAGGCCTAGCCGCTGGACGGTGCGAATCACCCGCCGGGCGATCTCGGCACGATTCGCGACCAGTACCGAGTCGAAGCTCCACGGAGAGGTCATCGACGGGTTCGGTCGCCGACCAGCTTCCACGCGGCCGGCAGCAACGCTCCCGCGGCCAGCGCCTTCAGCAGGTCGCCGAGGATGAATGGCGCGACACCTGTCGAGATCGCCTTGGTGTACGACCAGTGGTAGAAGTGCGCGAGCCACCACACGCCCGGGATGTAGATGAGCGCAGTCGCGAGCAGGAATGAGCCCGCGAGGGTGTCAACCCGACGATCGAGGCCGTGCCGCGCCTGCCAGCCGACCAGCAACGTTGCGAGCAGGAACCCGACGAAATAGCCACCAGACCCGCCGCTCAGCACCGACCAGCCGTGCGTACCGCTGGCGAAGACCGGCAGGCCGGCCCACCCGATCGCGATGTACAGCAATTGCCCGGCCAGTCCGCGAAGCGGACCGACAGCCGCCGCCGACAACAACACCCCGAACGTCTGGCCAGTAACGGGCACCGGATTGTTAGGCAGCTTGAACGAAACCTGGGCCACCAATGACATGAACGCCGCGACGCCGACAACCAGCGCGACATCGCGCACCATGCTCCTCGGCAACCGGTCCGCGAGCACTGGGCGGCGAAGGGCGAAGCTGTTGGACGACCCGTAGGCGGACGCAGAAGCGGTCACGTGCGGTCCCTTTCAGTCTGGAGACATGAGCGACGGTGTCGGCTGATCGCCTCCAGAACCTACCGGTCTACGTCCCTGACCCGGACAGGGGAACTCGCACGAAGTTTCAGGCCAGGATTTGGCGTGATCGCTCGGTCGGGTGAGCTGCGGCGTGCTCGATGCGGCGGGCGACCACCTTGGTGAGCGTCTCGACAACCTGCGGGTCGTACTCGTAAGCCATGCCGAGTCGCAACCGCTCCAACGCGTCGGCGTTCGCATCGACGGTGGCGTTGGCGCCCACGAGGTCGTCATACGCGCTGGCCGCCTTGATGATGCGGCTTTCGATCGGCAGCGTGTGGTCGGGCGCCTCGCGATGACGCCGATACGGGTCGGCTTGCCGGGCGACGATGTCCGCCACCCGGTCAAGCACGCCGGTCGTCTTGATGACATCGGCACCAAGCTCTGCGACCCGGCGCCGTTCGACCGGTGCAACGACCAGCGTCGACCCACCAGGGATCGGATCGATCAAGGAGAGCTGACCGATGTCGTGCAGGAGTGCCGCGTACTCGAGCTCGAGCAGGTCATTTTCGGTGAGGCCGAGTTCGCGGCCGATGGCGATCGACAGCTGACTGACCCGACGAGAGTGACCTTCCTCGACGTAGCCGCCGACTTCGGTGACCCGCGACAGCGAGCGGATGGTCTGGCGGTAGGTCGTTCGGATCGCTGCGTACCGACGGAAGGCGAACTGCGTCAGCAAGAGTGGGATGCAGAAGACTGGCAAGGCATAAAGCTGCATGGACGGCGTGGCCAACGCGGTCAGTACACCGGTCGCGCCGACGGCGACGGCGAGGGCTGCTGTTGCGCTGATCTCGTCGCGCAACGTCCAACCGAAGGCTGCGGCCCGGTCCTGTGATCGCACGAACGCGGCAATTACGAAGTCGAGAACCGTTGCCAGCGCGACGATGGCCACCATCAAAAACGCAACCCATCGCAGCTGCGACTTGAAGTCTGCGAACTGCACCATCGTCAGTCGGTGCGGTGCAGCGAGTCGGAACGCGGCCGCGGTAATGGCGGCCACGACAACTCGGCGGGCAACAGCGGTCAAGCGCGGACGGCGACCAGCGACGACTCGACCCAAAGTCCCGACGAGGCAACCGGCAGCTGTCACGGCAATTACTTGCGCGGTTGACTGAGCGACGGGGCGACCGCCGACGTCGAACAACATCGCGTAACCGAGTGCACCCGCCGACGCAATCGGTGCCGCCGGTCGGTCGCCAGGCAGTCGAACATTCAGCAGTTCACCGATGGCGATCAGGACAACGAACGCGATGGCGATGTTTGGTCGAACGACGCCATGGATTCCTGTTGCTACTGCCGCCGCAGTGGCGCCGACGCACACGAGCGCGACGAAAATTCGGCCGGCGAGTTCTGAGCCGCTGCCTTCGCTATCGGTGCGCACCTCGGGTGGTGCCTTCACCTCATGAGACCTGTTGCTCGTCGTGGACGCCGAAGGTCTCGAAGGCAAATCCGGCAGCGATGTCGCTCGACGGATCGTCGTGGTCACGGAACACAAGCAACGCGGGGTCGACGACGTCGTCGGTCGCGTCGACGCTTGCTTGCCAACCGCTGATGCCCACCGCGACAACCAGTGCCTCGACCATTCCGGCGTCAAACTGGGTGCCGGCCCAACGGCGTAGCTCGCGGATCGCCGCGTCGACCGACCGGGCACCGCGATACGAACGGGTTGACGTCATCGAGTCGAACGCGTCGGCGACCGCGATCAAGCGCGCGAACTCGGGGATCTCGTCGCCCGCAAGTCCGTCGGGATAACCCCGCCCGTCGACCCGCTCGTGGTGGTGCCGAATGCCCAGCGTTGCTTCTTCAAGGAACGAGATCCCGTTCACCATCTCGAAGCCGCGGGTCGGGTGCAGCTTGATCGAGGCGAACTCGTCGTCGTCGAGCGGGCCGGTCTTTTGCAAGAGCTTCGTCGGGACGCCGAGCTTTCCGACGTCGTGCAGCATGCCCGCATAGCGCAACATCTCGAGGCGGTCCTCGCGCATGCCGAGTTGTTGAGCGATCAGGACGGACGCCGACGCAACCCGCTCGCTGTGACCGCGGGTGTAGTAGTCCTTCGTCTCCACTGCCTGAATGAGCGACCTGACGGTCGCGTCATAGGCCGCGTGCTGCTGGCTGTATTGCTCGAACGCCCAACGCGCGATAACCAGTGGCGCCAGCACGAGCAACGCGGCGACCGGCCCGACGCCGCCGACCCAGAGCACGGCGACGATGAGCCCGATCGAGCCGTACCCAAGGCTCGGGATCGCCATCTCGGCGACGCCGTTCCACCAGACCGCACGCATCGACGTGTCTGTTGTCAGGCGAACAACCACCGCCACGAACAAGTTGTTCAGGACGAAGTACGAGAGTCCGGCAACCGCGACCGCGGGCAGCACGGCCGGGAAGCTGGCATGGGCAAATCCGTCTTGGGCTGCGCCAGGTACGAGGTGGTAGATGCCGCCGGCGACCGCGGCACTGAGGGCGGCTTGCGCGCCGTTGAAAACATGCTTGAACCAGGCCGCGTGGCGGGCGTAGGCGAGTGCGCTCACCGCGCAGACGAGGGCGCCGCCCCACGCGCCGAGCAGCAACAAAGAGGCGAGCGCCACCGGAGAACTCGCAGACACACCGAGCACGCCTGTTCTGGTGATGATCTCCCGTGAATCCGCGAACCAGTACAGGGCGCCCAGGACAGCGACCGAAGCCCAGTTCACTGAGCCCGAAACGCTGGCCGCGACGACTACCGCGAGCCCCGCGCAGGCGACCGCCAAGACGTATGCCTGCGCACTGCGCGGCATGTCTCGCATCAGGTCTCCTGCCAGTACCGGGGGAACGCGGAACGGGGGAAGTGCAAGAGATAAGAAGAGCCAAACGGGACTCGGGTCAACGGTGCTTTTCGTGCACTCGCATTAACTCCACTTGGTGCTTGCGCCGAGGAAGAATTTTTCGACGACGGCAGTGATCTTTTGCATGGATCTCAGCTCCTACGAATCACGTCATAGGCGCCGCTAAGGCCTACGCGAGATACGCTCCGCTAAAGGAGTAGAAACTGGTGAAATACGCCCAAGTCCCGTTCGCTCTGCAGTTGTTTGTGACCCGGGAAATTGGGGGTCTCCCCGGGGCACAAACGGCGATCTTTACGCCTAACTCGACACCGGAACTCGCCGGAATTCGAGCGGTGAAAAGAGCGTCCGCATAAGGAGTGAATCGGTGAAGATCAGGGCAAGTCAAGACCCGGCAGACACTGCAGCCACACGGGTTTCGGTGCACTCCTTGCTGGCCAGTCACAAAGGACTAGGCCTCGCTCGACAAGGATGACGGCGCGCTACGAGACGGATGACGGTGAAATATCAACGATCACCCTATTCATCCGTTTAGTGCCCCCCTGATTCGGCCATTCGGGGTCCATCGGTGCATGACCGGGGGCAGCACTCTTGCGATCTGTCATCAAATGTTCATCTAGCCGCTGGAGCGGCGGCGCTGGAGACTTGGGGTACTGCAGGACTCCCGCGAAGCCGTCGTCGCGCCCTACACTCGGGTCCGGTGTGTGACGGATGTGACGATTGGGGCTAGTTGCCATGAGTGAGCCGACGGGTGGTGCGTCGCTTGAGCGCTACGCCGCGCTCGTTGCGGCACTGCTCGGCGTCCGCACTGATTATGCAAGCAGCCGCTTCGATGCCGAGGTAACGGCGGCACTGGCGGCCAACCGGTTGGACGTCGCAACCGCGCGCACGTTGCGGTGGTGGCAACGCGAGTCAGTGCGTGAGGTCGAGGGCTACGCAAATCGCGTCTTGCCTGTGGTGCTCGCGACTCGCTCCGACGCCGACGCGGCTGCTGCGATCGAAGGCGACGAGTCCGCGGCTTCGTGGCAGCAGGCGCAGATCGTGCTACCGGAAGCGGTTGCCGTGCCCGCGCCGGCCGTCGTACCAGAAGCTGGCGCCGTCCCCGAAGCTGCCGCCGTCCCCGAAGCTGGCGTCGTAGCAGAAGCTGCCGTCCCAACCGAAGCCGCCGCCGTCCCGCCAGCGTCGGCAGAACCCCCGCGACCGTCGCGGATCATCACGATTCCTGACCCAGCCACGCGACGGCGCTCAGCGAAAGAGATCCAGCAGGCTGTCCGCGAGGCGTTGCGCGCGACCGCACTCCCGCTAAATCCAGGACAGCAGATGAACCCAGGACAACAGGATCCAGGCCTGCCGTTCGACGTCCCCTCCTCCCAGAACGCGTCTTCACACGGAAGGGATCGCGGTGACCATGCCCACTCTGCGCCTATTGCCTGAGCTCGAAGAAGCCCTCCGCCAAGTACCCGGCATCCGGGCCGCGAGTGTTGTCACCGGGCCCGATGCCGTGCCGACAGAGATTCACATCGTGGCCAGTCGCAGCAAGGGTGCGAAGCAAGTTGTGCGCGACGTGCAGTCGCTCGCAATGGCGGGTTACGACATCGACATCGACCACCGCATCGTCAGCGTCGTGCAGTTCGATGACGACATCGACGGCGTGCGGGCCGACGACGACTTGCGCACGATCATTCGGATGCCCGACACCACACCGGCAATCGACACATTGCCGCGGCCGGTCATCGCAGCGATCACGATCCGTACTGCGGGCTCCGAAGCCGACGCGTCTGTCGTCGTCCGCACCGGCGATGCGACGTATGACGGCCGTTCGATCGGACCGTCCACGATGAGCCATCGGCACACGTTGATCGCGCGAGCAACACTCGACGCGGTCAGTGAGTTGCTCGGATTGCCGGCAGAGGTCGAATTCGTGACGGTCTCGACCATGGGCAACCGGCGGATGGCAGCGTGCGTTGTTCAGGTCGCGGTCCCAGGCATCGGCGAACTCGTGTTGACCGGCTCGGCGCTGGTGCGAAGCGATGAAGCGGACGCCGTTGCGCGCGCCGTGCTGGATGCACTCAACCGCAGGTTGGCAGGCTGAGCAGTACCGCAGGTTGGCAGGCTGAGGTCAGTCGCGGTACAGGTCAGTCGCGGTAGAGGGTCTGCGTAACCTCAACGGCTTCGACGCCGCCCTGCGAGATCTCGATCTGCACCTGCCGGATACGCGCCAGAACTTTGCCGCGCAACTCATCGGAGGCGAGGTCGCAACCGCAGGTACGGGCGACTAGGGCTTTGACAACCTGGTCGAGGTCGTACTGGCGCAGGCACGGCCCGCACTCCTCGAGGTGGATGCGGATCTTCGCGCACTCTGCCTCGTCAGCCTCACCGTCGAGGTAGATGTAGACCTGATCGAGGACCTCGGTGCACGGGGTCTCGTGGTGCTTGCCGCAACTCATCGTTCCTCGCCGCCCTCGACAGCACTGCTTGCGCTGGCCGCGCCAACGGCGCCGACTGCCGTGATACCGACGTCCGCGATTGGGCCGCGCACGACGCCACGCTCGCGGGCGTAGTCCTCCAAGGATGCACGCAAGGCCCGCCGGCCGCGGTGCAATCGCGACATCACCGTGCCAATGGGTGTGCCCATGATGTCGGCGATCTCCTTGTAGGCGAAGCCCTCGACGTCCGCCAAGTACACCGCGACCCGGAACTCTTCGGGAAGAGCTTGCAGGGCCTCTTTCACGTCGGAGTCGGGAAGGTGATCGAGAGCCTCGGTCTCAGCCGACCTCAATCCGGACGACGTGTGCTCGGCCGACCGGGCTAGCTGCCAGTCCTCAAGCTCGTCGCCGCCGGTCTGCTTGGGCTCGCGCTGCTTCTTGCGGTAGCTGTTGATGAAGGTGTTCGTCAGGATTCGGTACAGCCACGCCTTGAGGTTGGTGCCCTCTTCGAACTGGTGGAAAGCGGCGAACGCCTTGGCGAAGGTTTCCTGGACCAGGTCCTCTGCATCGGAGGGGTTGCGCGTCATGCGCAACGCGGCCGAATAGAGCTGGTCGATGAAGGGCATGGCGCTTTGCTCGAAGCGCGCGCTGCGCTCGTCGGTCGATTCCTCGACGGTGGCCAAAGACCGCGCTCCCTGTGCTGAACCGATCACCCGCTCGCGTGCCGACCCTGTGGGGTCGCTCATCGACACTACCGGTCGACTCGTGCCGCCCGATCTGTCGGTCGGCGTCTCCTGCGTTACTGGCCAAGCCGGCCAACGCAACGGAGAGTTGTCGCGAGTCGTGGGTTCGTGCGCCGTATGCACGGTGGGCGCCACCCTTCAGCTCTCGTATCGGGATCAATCGACGTCGACAGAACACAACGTGGCCCGCCGCGGCTCGATTCCCGCCTGCTACTTCCGGCGGCTCTGCCTGCCTTTTCCCGAGGACGCGAGGGTGGCCGACAGCCAATCGAGGGCAACGCTCACTGCTGGGGCCAGCGCCGGCCCCGCCAGCCGGTGATCAGCGCCAGCCACCTCATGCACCACGACCCCTGCTGGGAACTGATCCGGCCCGCCAAACGGGTCTCGCCCGCCCTGGAGAACCAGCAGCGGCACGGCGACCTCCAGTTCGGGGGCTCGCGTCTTTTCCGGATGTCCCGGCGGATGCAAGGGGAAAGCGAGCGCGAGGATCCCGACGGCGCCCGTCGCACCCGCCGTCCGGCAGGCCACGCGGGCACCGCTGCTGCGCCCGCCGACCGCCACGCACAGCCCCGGCCACTGCGCACGGAGCAGCTCGCTCAGATGCTCGGTCACTGCCGTCCACGCGACGTCGAGCTGCGCCGCAGGCGCCGGCGCCCGCCTGCCGGCCACCAGATACGGCTGCCGCACCAGGGCTACCGCGATCCCCGCATCGAGTCCGGCGACGGTCACCGCGCGCAGGTCAGGCGACTCGATGCTGCCGCCCGCGCCGTGGCCGAGTATCAGCAGCCCCGTTGCGGCGCCGACCGGGAGCGCCAGTTCGGCCTCCGCCTGGCCGACGTCGGTCGGGATGACGATCAGCGCGCGGTCTCGGCCTTTCCCTGGCACGTCACGCACCGCGCAGCTTCAGGCTTCGCTTCGAGGCGGGCCGCCGAGAGCTCGGTGCCGCAGTCAGTGCAACGCCCGTACTCCCCGGCGTCGAGCCGCCGGAGGGCCTCTTGCACATGGGCGCGCTGTTCCTCGGCTGCCTCAACGACGGCGGCCGAACGCGCATTGTCTGCGAGGTCGCCACCGGCGTCAGCATCGCCCGGCGTGCCGCCGTCGTCGGGGTCGGGTGGCTCGACGCGCAGCGTGGCAACTGACCGGTCGAGCTCGGCCACCATTTCCTCGAGCCGTGATCGAGTCTGCGCCTGCGAAGGCACTGTGGTCGCCATCGACGTCCCCTAAATGATCTGAAGCGTGCTGCGTCGTCGTCCGAGCATGCAACTGCCCGGTGATCGGGTGGACCCGATCTGCTCCCTCTACCCATCCGAACGTGCCTTCACCGCGTCCGGACCGACCGATATGGGCTCGATCAGCTGTGGACCGTCGTTTCGTACGTCATTCACCTCTGTTGAGACCGGATAAGCCTCGAGGCGCCCGGCCGCGGCCGGAATCAGCAAGTTGGCGATCGCTGCGGTGTCATCTTCGCGAGGATCAAGCCAGCGGGCCCAGTTCTGCGGCTCGATCAACATCGGCATCCGGTCGTGAATACGGCCGACATCATCGGTTGCCTCGGTGGTGATCACCGTCGCCGACCACAGCCATGGATCGGTGTCCGGCTCGGCACTGGCGTCCTTCCAGAACTCGTACAGACCCGCCATTGGCAGCACTCCCCCGCCCCGACCCCTAATGAAGTACGGCTGCTTGGGCACCTTGCCGCCCGGCTTGTCAGCCGCGCTCTGCGTCGCGTCGTTGCTGTACCACTCGTAATAACCGTCGGCGGGCAGCAGGCAACGACGCACCGCGAAGGCCTTCCGGAAGGCGGGCTTCTCGGTCAGCGTTTCGACTCTGGCGTTGATGAGCTTGCTCGCGATCTTGCGGTCCTTCGCCCACGAGGGCACCAAACCCCAGCGGACGACGCGTAGCTGGCGTTGGGGCGGAGCCGTCGGCTGTTGCTTGTCGAGACGCTCGACAACCGCATAGACCTCATCGGTCGGTGCGACGTTGTAGTTCGGCGGCAACCCGAGTCCTGGGCTGCCGTCGTCCGCGAATCGCTCCTCGAGAACGGCCCGATCGACGCCGAACTCCTCGATCAGGTCAGCCGGATCCCGGGCTGTGGCGTAGCGTCCGCACATCCCGCCAGGATGCCACCCCGGTACCTTCTGTGTGTGAGCCAACCCGGTGTGAGCAACGGAGCCGAATCGATCGCGAACGCCTGGTGGCCTGCGCCAACGGCCGCTCGACCGGTCGATGCCACGGTGGCGCTGCCAGGGTCGAAATCGCAGACGAATCGCGCGCTGCCCCTTGCCGCACTGGCAGACTCGCCGTCGGTCATTCGTCGCGCCTTGCGGTCGCGTGACACCGATCTGATGGCGAGCGCGCTACGCGCCCTGGGTGTGGCCGTCGACGATTCAGGCGCCGACTGGACAGTCACGCCGGGCCTACTTCGGGGTCAGGCCGACATCGATTGTGGGCTCGCCGGAACGGTGGCCCGTTTCGCCGTGGCACTCGCGTCGCTCGCGACCGGGACCGTTCGATTCGACGGCGATCCGCGTGCACGGCAACGGCCGCTGCGGCCATTGGTTGACGGCCTGCGGCAACTCGGCGTCACCGTCGACGACGACGGTCGAGGCACGCTCCCGCTAACCATCACGGGCACCGGCTCGGTGCGTGGTGGCGACGTCGTGATCGACTCGTCGGAATCGAGCCAGTTCATTTCCGCGCTGCTGCTGATCGCGCCGAATGCCCACGACGAGACCGTGCTGCGTCATCGCGGAGCTGCACTGCCGTCGGAGCCACACATCGCGATGACGGTCTCGATGTTGCGAGATCGCGGCATTGCGATCGACACGACGGACTACGGCACCTGGCGCGTTACACCGGGGACGATCGCCGGCGGCAGCATCGACATCGAACCCGACCTGTCGAACGCCGGGCCGTTTCTCGCCGCGGCGATGGTGACCGGCGGCTCGATTCATATCGCCGGCTGGCCGCAGCGCACCACCCAGCCAGGCGATGCACTTCGTGGCCTGCTCACCGACATGGGCGCGACCGTGACGAGCGACGAAACTGGGCTGACCCTGCAAGGCGCTGCGACGATCCACGGAGTCGACGTCGACCTGCGCGAAGTCTCAGAGCTCTCACCGACGATCGCGGCGCTCGCCTGCCTCGCCGACGGCCCGTCGACGTTGCGGGGCATCGGCCACATCCGCGGGCACGAGACAGATCGACTGGCGGCCCTGGCGAATGAGATCAACGGCCTTGGCGGCGATGTGACCGAGACTGACGACGGGCTGATCATCAAGCCGAAACCCTTACGTGGCGGGCTTTTCGGCACCTACGACGACCACCGCCTGGCGACCACTGCGGCGGTTCTCGGCCTGGTCGTGCCCGGCGTTCTGGTCGAGAACATCGCTACGACGGCGAAGACTATGCCGACGTTCGTTGACCTGTGGGAGTCAATACTCGTATGAGCAGGCGGACCAGCGATCTCGACGAGGACGACGTCCGCGTCCGGCCCGGCCGTAGCTCGCGCCCGCGCAGCCGATTACGTCCGGCCCACGACGAGGCCACGCCTGCCTACGTACTTGCTGTCGATCGAGGTCGGTTCACCTGCGAAGTCGACGACCACGAAGTCACCGCGGTGCGCGCTCGTGAACTCGGCCGCAAGTCGGTCGTCGTCGGCGACCACGTCGGATTGGTCGGCGACGTGTCGGGCGCCACCGACACACTGGCCCGGCTGATCCGCATCGAGCCGCGCAGGTCGGTACTGCGCCGCAGTGCCGACGACGGCGACCCGATGGAACGCATCATCGTCGCGAACGCCGAACAGCTGGCGATCGTGTCGGCGGTCGCGAACCCAGACCCGCAACCACGACTTATCGACCGCTATCTGGTCGCGGCCTTCGACGGCGGCCTCGAGCCGCTGCTCGTACTCACGAAGGCCGACCTCGCCGATCCTGCACCGCTGATCGAGGCCTACGCGTTACTCGAACTACGCATCGTTGTCACCCGAAGTGGTCAACCGAGCGACGAACTGCGAGAGGTACTGCGCGATCGCGTCACCGTGCTTGCCGGCAGTTCCGGGGTGGGCAAGTCGACGCTGATCAACGCGCTGGTGCCCGGTGCCGATCGCGCGACCGGTGACGTCAACGCTGTGACGGGGCGCGGTCGTCACGTCTCAACATCGGCCGTCGTCCTCGACTTACCTGGCGGCGGCCGGGTTATCGACACCCCCGGCATCCGCTCGTTCGGTCTCGCACACGTCGACGTCGATCGGGTGGTGGCCGCGTTCCCCGATCTTGCGCCAGGAATTGCCGAGTGCCCCCGCGGTTGTCAGCACGTGGCTCCTGACGAAAACACCGCCCTCGTCGACCAGGACGGCGACGAGGTCGCCAGGTGTGCGCTAGATGACTGGGTCGCGGCCGGCCACGCGGAGCCGGCCCGCCTCGACTCGTTGCGCCGGTTGCTCGCGGCCCGCGACAAGCCTGACCTCGACTGAAGGCCCAACGCTAAGCCTGAACCTCGAAGGTGCCGCCGGCCCGCCA
Organism: Acidothermaceae bacterium; assembly: GCA_036501485.1. Lineage (GTDB taxonomy): Bacteria > Actinomycetota > Actinomycetes > Acidothermales > Acidothermaceae > PALSA-607. The sequence continues at coordinate 18,285 of DASYAG010000107.1, forward strand.
GTAAACCCCGTTCTCGCGCGCCAGGAAGTCTTCCTCGACCATGTAGCGGCGCAATGCTGCGTAGTCGGGGTGATAGGCGAGCAACTTCTCGTTGACCTCGACTTCGGGATAGCGAACACCCGGTTCGAACTCACGCGCGAGTAGGTCGAAGACCACGAGTCGCTTCGTACGTTGTGCGGGGACTCGGACGAGACGGCCGTCACGGAAAAACGCGCGAAGCACGGCGGCATGCGTCGGTGATTCGCCCTCGATATCTCCGGACGCCGTGTGCTGCACGGGCGGCCAACGGTGCCCGGTCACCACTTCGCGAAGCGCGTCGACGTGCAACCTCCAGTTCGGACCGTCGGCTGATGCAAGACAGGCCGACTCCAGCCGCGTCAGCACCCGCAGGACGTCGCGAGCAGATAATTCCGTGCGACCGGAAATGTCGCCGATCGTTTGCGCGCCGAGGACGAGAGCGGCCACTACCGGAAGCCGATCGCCAGCGACAAGCAGCGCCAAGACGCTGGCCGCGTCGGGTGTCGAATCGTCCGCTGTCACCACAGAATTCTCTTACTTCTCAGGCAATTCGAAGAGCAACGCCATCGATAGAGCAGTCAGACTGAGTCCGTCGCGCATCTCGCCGCAACGAACGAGGTCGCGCACCGTAGCCAGCTCTACCCACTCGATGCGTTCTGACTCACTGGGATCTGTCGGCGCTCCGACGAGGCTCGCACCGTCGGCCATGAAGAGGTGAAACGTCAGGTCGCTCATGCCGTTGTTCGGGTGGTAGTTGGCGAACTCCCGCAGCGGCCCGGGCCGCCAACCGGTTTCCTCCAAGACCTCCCGGGCAGCCGCAACCTCTGGAGTCTCCCCGGCTTCAGCGCGACCTGCCGGAATCTCCCAGCCCCAGGTGTCTGTGACGAAGCGGTGACGCCATAACAGCAGGACCCCACGATCAACATCGTGGACGACGACACCGCTGGCCGGCTGCGGCATCCGGAGCACGTGATGCTCGAATCGCCGGCCGCCTTCCCCCGGGATCTCGACATCGACCAGTGCCAACCGGACCCAGTCGCTGTCGTACACCGTCCGCTCACCGTGGACCGTCCAGCGCATGCACCGACCGTATAGCGTGCCGACCATGCCCGACGCGCCTACATCGACGCCACCCGACGCCCTCACGGCCACGCCCGCCGAAGACCTCTCTCTGGCCCTGCACCTCGCGGATATCGCCGACGAGATCAGCACCGCCCGGTTTCGGGCCACTGACCTGCGCGTCGAGACGAAACCGGATCTCACCCCTGTCAGCGATGCCGACCGCGCCGTTGAGACAGCCATTCGCACGAAACTCGCTGAGCTTCGACCCGGTGACGCGATTGTTGGCGAGGAGTTCGGCGCCGACGCATCAACGACGGGACGACGGTGGGTAATCGATCCCATCGACGCGACAAAGAACTTCGTCAGGGGTGTACCGGTGTGGGCCACCCTGATCGCGTTGATGGACGGGCCTGACGTCGTTGTCGGAGTCGCAAGCGCGCCGGCACTCGGTCATCGGTGGTGGGCCGGGCGTGGCCTTGGGAGTTGGACGTCGCGAGCAGGGTCAGACCCGGTACGCAATCAGGTGTCTGCGGTTCGGTCTCTTGCGGATGCGTCACTGTCCTACTCCGACCTCTCGGACTGGGGTTCGAAAGAAAGCGGGTTCCAACAGCTCGCCGCCTCTGTTTGGCGGACTCGTGCCTACGGCGATTTCTGGTCGCACCTGCTGGTCGCCGAGGGTGCCGTCGACGTCTCGACTGAGCCCGACGTGTCGATCTGGGACGTCGCCGCGCTCGTCGTGATCGTCGAAGAAGCGGGCGGCCGCGTTACCGGAACGGATGGGGCGTCGAGCCCGTCGGCACCGAGCATCCTGTGCAGCAACGGGCAGCTGCACGACGCCGCACTGGCCCTGCTGTACCGGTAACGCACTAAGGGATGTTGCTAGTCAGGCTCGGAGAGCGTCACTCGGATCGCGCGACTGGCGTGCAGGCTGTTGCGCAGCACCCGTGCCCGCGGGTCGGGCACATCGAGGATGCGCGCGGTCACCAAAGGCCGCAACCGCGCTAGCCGCGGATCCGCGAGAACGGTGTGCAACGCCGTCCGATCGCCGCCGGTGACGACTGCGTTCAGCCGCGACAGCAGCGGCATTATCACCTCAGCCGCGGTGTCCGCGGCTTTGTCCAACGCCACCTTTACCTGACCCTCGCGCCGACGGGCGAAGCGGTGCTGAGACCACCCGCCGGCTGCCGACCGACCGTGAACCTGCCGCGATCCCACTTTCGACGCGATCAGTTCGTCACGGTCGAACACCCCAGCGGCGTAGCCACCGAGCCGCACCAGCAGGATCGCGATTACGCGAGGCGCTTGCGCATGCTCGACAATTGCAGCGACCGGCCGCTCCGTCGCCCACCCCGCCGGCAACGGTGGGAAAGGCGCGGCAAGTGCCGCAGTCGCGCCGTCCGCTGCCGTGAATTGCATGCCATCGTCGACAACCGACCACTGCGCGCCACCGTGCCGTTCACCGAATCCAGTCACCCATCGCTCGAGCCGTTCGGGCCCGATGTCGAGGGTGCGCACGTGTGCCACGGGCCGAGTATGCCGCGCCACCCGCAGGCATCGGCGTTAGAACGTGACTGGCTTCCAGGTGGCGCCGGCGTCGTGGGTCATCAGTAGCGACGAGTTGCCCTGAGCCGGGTTCCCGTACACGGCGACACCTTGTGTCGCGGTGGTGAATCCAACGTCGAAGTACCCGACTCCACCGTCACCTTGACGGAGCGGGGTGCCCCAGGTGTGGCCGCCGTCTGCCGAGCGATACACGTAGCTCGCACCGGACGCAGCCGGCACCGCGACGACCGCGGCATTAGCTGCCGCGATCCCGCTCGCGATCCCACCGCGCGCCGGTGCGGCGCTGGTCGCCGTCGCGTGCGCGCCGCCGTCGGAGGAGAACAACACGACCTTGGTCTCGCTACCAGCGCCGGGATCCCCTGCACACAACTCGAAGAGTTGGGTACTCGACACCGGTGCGACACCCGCAAGCGCGAGGTCAGCACCCGCTGCCGCACAAGGGTTAGCGAGCCGGTGCCAACTGGTACCACCGACGACCATGTCGAACGTGCCCGCGCTGCCGCCGTTCACCACGACCCATACGGTGGTGCCGTGCGGGGCCAACGAGCCGGCACCGTCAGCCAGTTTCGGGCCGGAAATCGACGTCCATGTGTCGCTCGAAACCGGCGTCTTCAACAGGCGGTCGCCCTGAACACACGGTGCGGTGCCGCAACTCGCTTCAAGCAGATAGGCGGTTCCGCCTGACGCCTCGACGTCATAGACCGGCCCAGGGGTCGTCTGCTGAACCCATGTCCGGCCACCATCGTGCGTTGACCACAGTTGCGGCCCGAACGCCCAACCGTCATGCGAGGTGGCGAAGCGCACCTTCGACACGGCCGGGTTCGAGCCCGTGATCGCGGCGGGCACGGCGGCGGCGTAGGTCCAGGTCGAGCCGCCGTTGACCGTTGATGCGAGCGTCGCGCAGGTGCCGGTCGCGCAGGTCTGCGACCCAAGAACGAAGCCCTGCGTCGCCGAGACGAAGGTGACCGACGCCGGCCTGAAGCCGGCAAGCGAGACCGCGGGAGCCGTCGTAGCTGCTACCGAGGACGAAACCGCCGGAGCACTTGTCGGCGCGGCTGGCGACGAGACCGCTGGTGCAGACGAAGTGGCCGCCGACGTCGCCGGTGCAGCCGGCGACGAAACGGCCGGCGTGCTGGAGGCGCTAGGAGTACTAACCGGCGCGCTGCTGCCGGGCGAAGCTGTATGCGTCTTGCTGGAACAACCAGCAGCTGCGAAAAGCGCAACGAGCATGATGCCGCTCGCCCGCGTCGTCCATGAAGTAGTCATGCGTTCAAGGACGCAGCAGGGGCGCGTCCGGGTGCATGTCAACCCTCGGAGGCTTCGTCATCGCCAAAGCAGCTAGACCCGGTCTCGCGTAGCCGCTCGGCGATGATCGTGCTGATCTCGGCGAGCTGCTGCACCTGCTCCGGGGTCAACGGGTCGAGCAGGTGGGTGCGTACCCCTTCGACGTGGCCGGGAGCCGCAGCGGCGAGCGCGGCGAATCCGGCATCGGTGAGCACGGCGACCTGCCCGCGGCGATCGGTCGGGCAGATCTCGCGGCGCACCCAGCCGTTCTCCTCAAGCCGCGCAACAGCATGCGATAGCCGGCTGCGCGAAGACATCGAGCGGTCGGCCAGCGCACTCATCCGCAGTCGGCGGTCGGGCACCTCGGACAGTCGCACCAGCACCTCGTAGTAGGTGTGCGGGATGCCGCTGTCTCGCTGGAGCTCCTGGTCGAGTCGGTCCATCAACATGTGGGTCGACTCGATGTAGGCGCGCCACATGGCTTGCTCTTCGTCGCTGAGCCAGCGCGGCTCCTTCACGGCTGCCCGCTGCGACGGCAGGACGTGCGTCGACGGCTTGGACTTGGCAGGCATGAAGGCATGGTACCCAAAAATCGGGAAGATAGTTGAGCCCTCAATCGTTTAGTGCTATGTTCGCTCCCAGAGGTTGAGAGCTCAATAATCGAAAGGTCAACGACGATGACGACAAACACCACGATCGAAACTGTTCCTGGCTACCTGGCTGGCACTTGGGCTATCGACCCCGTCCACTCTGATGTCGGCTTCGTTGTCCGGCACATGGTCGTGGCGAAGGTCCGGGGCCGTTTCACGAAGTTCGACGGCCAAATCGTGACCGGCGAGAACGCTGCCGACTCCTCGGTGAACGCGACGATCGAGCTCAACTCGATCGACACCGGCAACACGCAGCGCGACGACCACATCCGCAGCGCCGACTTCTTCGAGGTCGAGACCTACCCGACCATGACCTACCGCTCGACCGGCGTCCGCCAAGACGGTGACGACCTGGTCCTCGATGGTCAGCTGACGCTCAAGGGCGTCACGAAGGACGTACCGCTGCGCCTTGAGTTGAACGGCTTCGGCCCCGACGCTTACGGCGGCACGCGCGCCGGCTTCACCGCGACCGCGGAGATCAACCGCCGCGACTTCGGTGTCAACTTCAGCGCTGCGCTCGAGACCGGTGGCGCCGTTGTTGCCGACAAGATCGCGATTCACCTCGAGATCGAGGCTGTGCTCCAGCCGTAACACCCGCAACTCAACCTGATGGCCGGCCCGCAAGGGCCGGCCATCGCTGCGTTCTGGGCCGCTGCGTTCTGGGCAAGGCGGGTCTCGCGGGCGTCATCGCTTCGGTTCCGAGCGCACATGTTCCCGGCCACTATGTTGTCTGCCGTGACCCTGCTCGGCCTCGCCGGCATCATCGCCGTCAGTCTCGTCGGTCCGCTATTGGCGGTGCCGCGGCGCTACGGCGCGCCGATCGTCGTCGGCGAACTCGCGGTCGGGGTTGTCCTTGGCACGACCGGACTCCGCGTGATCCATTCGAACGACCCAATCCTCACCTTCCTCGCGCAGGCCGGTTTCGGCTTGGTGATGCTCGTCGCCGGCTCGCACGTGCCGATCGCCAATCAAGCCCTGCACAAGGCCGCCGGTCGCGGCTTGCTGCTCGTCATCGGAACCGGCATCATCGCGGTCCCCGTCGCCGCCGCACTCTCGTCAATGGCGCACACGCATCACACCGCGCTGTACGCCGTGTTGCTGTCGTCGAGTTCGGCGGCAGTGATCATGCCGATCGTGGACGGCGAGGGGCTGACCGGAGATCGGGTCCTCACCCTCACAGCACAAGTGGCGATCGCCGACACCGCATGCATCATCGCGCTGCCACTGGCCGCCGACCCGTCAAAAGCAGGCCGCGCCGCCGTCGGTGCGGTGATCGTGCTCGCCGTCGCGGGTCTGCTCTATCTGATCTTGCGCGAGCTCGCCGATCGCAACCTGATCACCAAGCTGCAGAAGGTCAGCGTCGCGCACAGCTTCGGCCTCGAGATGCGGGTCAGCCTCGCGGCGCTGTTTGCTCTCGCCGGGCTAGCCGTCAACGTGCACGTGTCAGTGATGCTCGCTGGCTTCGCATTCGGTTTGGCGCTGTCTGCCGTCGGAACTCCGCGGCGGCTCGCCGGGCAACTGTTCGCTGTCACCGAGGGCTTCCTCGGCCCGGTCTTCTTCATCTGGCTTGGCGCGTCGATCGACCTTCGAGCCTTGGTCCACCACCCGCGATTGATCGTTCTCGCGCTGGGCCTTGCTGTTGCGACCACAGCCATTCACGCGCTGGCGCGGCTCATCGGCCAGCCGCTACCGCTTGCCGTCTTGGCTACCGCACAACTCGGCGTCCCGGTCGCAGCAGCAGCCCTCGGCGCGCAGAACGGCCTGTTGCAATCTGGCGAAGGCGGCGCCATTTTGGGCGCCGCAGTGTTGACCCTCGCCGTCGCTGCGGTCGCTGGCGCTTATGCAAAACGTTCGGCGGGCATTGCAGCGCCGACAACTGCAGGCATGAGGCCGGACGACGACGGCGCGCGCCCAGTAGCGGCGGTCCTCTCCCCGATGCCGTCCGCTCAGCCAGCGATCGCGACGACTCCGGTTCCTGCACCACCGAGCCGGCCCGCAGCGCCACGAAGGAAGTCGGCTGCTCGACCCAAGCCCGCCGAAGTGAGCGACGCCTCCGTAAGCAACGTCGACGAGATACCCAATGTCGCTGCAATAAGCAACGTCAGAGCGGCCGCTACAGCCAACACGGGGCGCACCCATCCGACCAACGTCACGCGGCGAGCCGCTACTGACGTCACCCCGACCAAGGCGGCCGAGCGAGCGCCACGAGTCGCGCCGTCGCCGGCCCCGCCCGTGACAGCCAATCCCGCCAGCAAGCCGATCGTGCAGTCGAATGTGCGAGTGCAACCTGCGCCGCAGCGGTCTGAACGACCCCCACCCACCCGGCCGCGCAGCACCCGCCCGACCAGGTCGGACGACGACAGCTAGGCGGGTATCGCCAGATTGGTGAGGATTTGCCGTAGGCCGAGTGCCTCGAGCAGCAGCTCGGCGTCAGCTACGTCGGTGGCGGCGCCGCATACAGCGAGCGCCGCCCGCCTGCATTGGTCGGCGGAGATTTGAATCATCGCGCCAACGTCGTGATGCGACTGCTCCATCAGCGTCCTCCTGCAGGTCAGCAGTGATGTCTCGGAAACACTGATGTGCCCCACTCGTGCCGGGTTCTAACCCTCCTCGGGCTCAGATCCGTTGGGCCCGGCGTCGACCGTCCCGTGCTCCTTCTCATGGTTGTCCAGCGCCTGGACAACAGACTCGACGCTGTCGTGGCTGCCACCGTGCCGCAGTTCGGCGTAGTAGGCGGCGCCGAGCTCGCGCAGGAGCGCCTCCGCCTTCCGCTTGGTCTGAATCGCGTCAATCTTGGCTTGGCCCTGCTGCATACCTTGCTTACCGGCAGCAGCCGCCTTCTCTGCGGCCACCTTCGCTTTGTCCAACAGCGTCATGGCAGCGTCCTTTCAGTTAAGTGCCCTTCGGTTGGTGGGCCACGTTACCGCGGGCGCGTCGCAGCGCAATTGACGCGTCGCGCGCCTACCGTCGTACCCATGAGTGACCCGAAAGGCCGGCATGCACGGCCACGCCGGGGCAGGCTTGCGGTCGCGAGTCGACAAACGGCGCCCGTGGGCAACGTCTCGGTCATCTCGGCTGAGCTGAACAGCACCCGCTGCAAGTGGTGCAATGACGATCTCGAGCACTGCCATGACTCGTTGGTGCGGCACACCAGCGGCGAAAGGCAGTGCATGAATCCGGTCTGCGTTGTTCCGCGCGAGGCCCATCACATGGTGATCACGTGCACCGAGTTCGGCTGCTCTTGCGTGGCAAGTGCTCCTGTCGCCGCCGCCAACGAGTGGGCGCAGCTGAGGCAAGCCCTGCTTGCCCGCGCTAACTCGGCATAAGGTCGCGCACCTCGGCGTAGCGGGCGCGCACCCACGGCGCTGGCGGCGCCTCGAAAGTCTGAGTGTCGGCCGACTCCCACCCCGGCGGCTCGGTTGCGCCGCTCACCATCCACGCGGCCTGTCGCGCGGCGCCGTCAGCGACGTACTCACCAGCCGGCGGGACGACGACAGGCCGACCGAACACCGCCGGCGCAATGCCACGGATCGCAGCAGATCGCGCCCCACCACCGATGAGCAGAATGCGTTCGACCTCGAATCCGTGGGCAAGAAGCGCGTCGAGACCGTCGGCGAGTCCGCACAACACGCCCTCGACACTGGCTCTCGCGAGATGCGCCGCCGTGGAGTTGCCGAGTCGCCAGCCGTGAATAGCGCCGCTCGCGTTCGGCCTGTTCGGCGTCCGCTCGCCTTCGAGGTAAGGCACGACGACGAGACCACCTGCTCCCGCCGGTGCCGAGAGAGCGAGTTCGGCGAACGTTTTCGCATCGACGCCCAGCATCGCCGCCGTGGCGTCCAGAACACGTGCCGCGTTCAGCGTGCACACCAAGGGCAGGAAGTGTCCGCTCGCATCGGCGAATCCGGCGACATCGCCTGAGGCGTCAGCAGTTGGTGTCGGGCTGACACCGAACACCGTGCCTGACGTGCCGATCGAAACGATCAGGTCGCCGCGGCGCGCGCCCAGCCCGAACGCGGCTCCCGCGTTGTCACCCGCACCGGCCCCGAGCCGAACTCCCGCCGACGTGACGCCCGCCGACTCAGCAGGCCCAAGAACGCGCGGCAGTTCGGGCACGAAACCCAATGCCCCGTGCAACAGGTCGGTGCGGTACTCACCAGCCGACGCCGACCAGTAGCCGGTGCCACTCGCATCGCTGCGGTCGGTGGCGAGCGTCGCCAGATCGGGAGCGCCGTTTGCAGCGAGGCGCCAGGTCAACCAGTCGTGCGGCAGGCAGACCGCGGCGGTGCGCGCAGCATTTTGCGGTTCAACCCTTGCTAGCCAACGCAGCTTTGTCACGGTGAACGACGCCACCGGGACCGAGCCGACAGCATCCGCCCAGGCTTGCGCACCGACCTGCGCGTTACCTGCCCCCAACTCCGAGATCAGCGCCGTAGCGTCGGGCGCCGACCTCGTGTCGTTCCACAACAAGGCGGGCCGCACGACGTCACCGCGGTTGTCGAGACAGACCATGCCGTGTTGCTGCGCAGCAACCGACAATCCCGCGACGTCGTCGAGACCGCCTGCTTCGTGCAAGGCGGAACCAAGCGCCGTCCACCATGCTTGCGGGTCGACCTCGGTCCCGTCGGGATGCGCGGCCCGACCCTCGCGCACCAACACACCGGTGTCGGCGTCGCGAATGACGACCTTGCAGGACTGCGTCGAGGAATCGACGCCGGCGACAAGCGTCATAGCGATCGCGTCAGATCAGCGCGCGCCGAGCACGTGCTCGACCGCGAGCTGGTCGAGTTGGGTGAAGTGGTACCCCCGCTTGCCAGCGGCGTCGATGTCGAAGTCCTCGAACGCGGAGCGGTCTTCGAGCAGGTTGGTGTACGACTCACCCTCGCCTAGCGTCGGGATCGCCAACTCGGCGACCCGTGCGTTGGCCAGCGCGGCCTGCACCTCGGGGTCGGCCCGGAACGCAGTTGCCCGCTGCTTCAACAACAAGTAGGTCTGCATGTTCGCTGCCGCCGATGCCCACACACCGTCGATGTCTTCAGTGCGCAGCGGCTTGTAGTCGAAGTGGCGCGGACCGTCGTATGCACGGGCGCCGACGATGCCACCGTTCTCGAGCAGGTCGACGAGGAAGAACGCGTTGAGCAAGTCGCCATGACCGAACATCAGGTCTTGGTCGTACTTGATCCCGCGCTGCCCGTTCAGGTCGATGTGGAAGAGCTTTCCCTGCCACAGCGCCTGCGCAATGCTGTGCACGAAGTTGAGGCCAGCCATCTGCTCGTGGCCGACTTCGGGGTTAACACCCACCATCTCGTGGTGCTCGAGCGTCGAGATGAACGCCAACGCCGAACCGACGGTCGGTAGCAGGATGTCGCCGCGAGGCTCGTTGGGCTTGGGCTCGAGAGCGAACCGAATGTCGTAGCCGTTGTCGATCGCGTACTGCGCCAGCATGTCGATGCCCTCGGCATAGCGTGCAAGGGCCGACCTGACGTCCTTCGCAGAGTCGGTCTCGGAGCCTTCACGACCACCCCAGAACACGTAGGTCTTCGCGCCAAGCTCGACGGCCAAGTCGAGGTTGCGCATCACCTTGCGCAAGGCGTAGCGACGAACTCCACGGTCGTTGCTCGTGAAGCCGCCGTCCTTGAACACCGGGTGGGTGAAGAGATTGGTGGTCGCCATCGGTACGACGAGGCCAGTTTCGTCGAGCGCCGCCTTGAAGCGCGCGATGTGCTTCTCGCGCTCGGCCTCGCTGCTGCCGAACGGAATCAGGTCATCGTCATGGAAGGTCACCCCGTACGCGCCGAGCTCGGCCAGCCGGTGCACGGTCTCGACCGGGTCGAGTGCGGGCCGGGTCGGGTCTCCGAAGGGGTCGCGCGCCGGCCAGCCCACAGTCCAGAGCCCGAAGGTGAAGCGGTCTTGGGGCGTCGGACGCAGCTGCGACGGCACGGAAGTCTCCTCGGCGAGATCGATTTTGTTGGCCAGCGAAACATATTTGCAAGCTCAACATATTTGGCTGGACGGCGGGCGGTCAACGATAAGTGGGAACGTTCGCCACACCGGTCGAGTTCCGGCCGACAGCGGGGCTGCCTCCTGTGGAATCATCGCCGTATGGTCGCCGAGCGCCCCGCCGGGCAGCCACTCAAGGGTGTTGAGCACCGCCCGACCGTGTGGGGTGTCGCGGCACTGGCCGGAGTTTCCAAGACCACCGTCTCGCGAGTGCTGACCGGCTCGCCTCGTGTTTCGCCGCAAGCTCGCATCGCGGTCGAAAAGGCGATCGAGAAGCTGAACTACGTGCCGAACCGGGCGGCCCGAGCGCTCGTGACGCGCCGCGCCGACACGCTGGCGTTGATCGTCTCCGAACCGGAGACGCGGCTGTTCTCCGAACCGTTCTTCGCCGGCACCGTGCGCGGCATCAACCAGGAGTTGGCCGACACCGACTACGCGTTTGTCCTGCTCAGCGCCGAAGGTGACAGCTCGCGCATCGAGCGGTACATCATGAACGGCCACGCGGACGGCGTGATCTTGATGTCACTGCATCGACGCGACGCGCTCGTCCAACTACTTGCGAAGAGCCGCACGCCGGTCGTGCTGACCGGTCGGCCCTTTCCAGGGGAAAACGTTCCGTACGTCGACGCCGACAACAGGGCCGGCGCAACAGCCGCCGTGCATCACTTGGTGTCACGCGGTCGCACCCGAATCACCACGATCGCCGGGCCTGTCGACATGCCCGTCGGAATCGACCGCCTCGACGGCTTCCGCGATGCGTTGCCGCCGTCCAGCCGTAAGTCTTGGCGTCGGTTGGTCGAATACGGTGACTTCTCCGAAGACAGCGGCGAGAGCGCCATGCGCGCGTTGCTCGACAGGGTCCCTGACCTCGACGCGGTCTTCGCTGCGAGCGACCTGATGGCCATCGGGGCGATGCGGGCGCTGCGCGCGGCGGGCCGCGACGTTCCCGACGACGTTGCTGTCGTCGGATTCGACGACTCGCACGCGGCTCGGCTCGCCAACCCGCAATTGACCAGCGTGCGGCAACCCATGGAAGAGATCGGCCGATCTCTTGCGCGGCTGCTACTGAACGAAGTGCGCAATCCCGGTCATCGCTCGGCGTCCCTCATCGTGCCGACCGAGCTGATCGTTCGGGAGTCGAGCTAGCCCACCTGGTCGCCAAGCGTGATCGCCTCATAAATGCAGCCGGCGGCACCGACGGAAAGGGGGGACCGTCGATGTCGCCGGACTGCACTGACACCACCGAACACAGCTGCGACGCCAGGCCGCGCGTGGACACGTTCCCACACCAGCTTGCCCCAGTGTCGAATCGCCGGGCCTAACTGTCAAGACCAAAGGCTCCAACCACGTGGGAACGATCCCCAGGCAGGCCTTCCTCGCGGCCCAACCGCTCGCGTCGAATCGGACAGTTAACACACGATGGTGTGTTACATGCTGGTATCGTTTGAGTTCGGGATCTTCCCGTCCAGACAGTCTCGCGGGCCATGCGTCATGAGCGCGCCCAGGGAGTGTTCGTGGTCGACGAGGGAAAGCTCTCCGCAGTTCTCAGTGACTTCGCGCGCACGCTGGCCACAGACTTTCCGATCCAGCGAATCCTCGACCACCTGGTCGGCCGCATCGTCGAGATCCTGCCGATAACGGCAGCCGGCGTCACCTTGATCTCGGCTGGCAACGCGCCGCAATACATCGCTGCGTCTGACGAATCCGCCATGCTTTTCGAACGGTTGCAGACCGAACTCGGCGACGGACCTTGCATGTGGGCCTATCAACGTGGCGAGGCGATCTCGGTACCAGACCTCGCCGTGGACAGACGCTTTCCGCAGTTCGGGCCGCCGGCGGTCGCAAGTGGTCTGGGCGCTGTCTTCACGTTTCCCCTTCGCGACGGTAGCGGACGGCTCGGTGCACTTGACCTCTATCGCGACGCGCCAGGTGAGCTCGCTCCGCACGATATGGCGGCCGCGCAAACATTGGCCGATGTCGCGGCGGCTTACTTGCTGAACGCGCAGGCCCGCGAGGACAGCCGGACGACGTCGGAACAGTTTCGACACGGCGCGCTCCACGATCCATTGACCGGTCTGCCGAACCGGCTGTTGCTACAGCAACGGTTGGAGCACGCCGCACAAAGAGCACAGCGTTCCCACACGAATGCCGCTGTACTTTTCGTTGACCTCGACCGGTTCAAGCGCGTCAACGACACGCACGGCCACCACGTCGGCGACGACCTCCTGCGAGCGATCGCGCAACGGCTCGCCGCCGTCGTCCGCCCCGGTGATACTCTCGCCCGATTTTCCGGCGACGAGTTCGTCTTCCTGTGCGAGGACTTACACAGCGCGGCGGACGTCGAGGCGCTTGCGACGCGCGTCGATGGAGCGTTTATCGAGCCGTTCTCCGTTGGCGGCGTGCAGCTTGCGGTCACAGCGAGCGTCGGGATGGCGTTCGCCGGACCAGGGGCGGACATCTCCGACAAGCTCGTTGTGCAAGCGGATATCGCGATGTACCAGGCCAAGCGCAGGGGCGGCGGCGGTCACCAGATCATCGATCTACGCGAGGCGTTGATGTCCGCCGACCGCGACAGCCTCGAGGTCGACCTACGTGCGGCGTTCGCCGACGGAAAGCTCGACCTTGCGTACCAGCCGATCGTGCGCAGTCGCGATGGATCGATCACAGGCGTCGAAGCGCTGTTGCGCTGGAACGACCCGGTCCGCGGCAGCGTACCGGCGATGACGATGGTGACGGTCGCCGAGCAGAGCGGCCTCATCAGCCAACTCGGCGCGTGGGTGCTCGAGCGCAGCTGTCTCGCTCGTCGCGAGTGGCTGCGGACCAAGCCCGGCATGACACTGGATCTGGCCGTCAACGTGTCGGCCCGGCAGTTGATGAGCCCTGACTTTAGGTCGATCGTCGCAAGCGTTCTCGACCGAACTGACATGGATCCGAGTTCATTAATCCTTGAGGTCACCGAGAGTCTCTTCATCGAGGATTTCGACTACGCGATCGACTTGTTGGCCAACCTTCGAGCTCTTGGTGTTCGGCTCGCGCTCGACGACTTCGGAACAGGTTTCTCGTCGTTGAGCTATCTGCGACGACTGCCCATCGACATCATCAAGATCGATCAGAGTTTCATAGCCGACATCGGCGAACTCTCAACGGGCAGCGCCGTCGTCGCGGCAGTCACGAACCTCGCACATGTACTCGGGCTCGCCGTTACCGCAGAAGGCGTCGAGACGCACGCGCAGCGCAACGAGGTGACCACGATTGGCTGTGAGTATGCGCAGGGTTACTTTTTCGCGAGGCCGACTAGTGCCGCGGCCATCAGTGCGCAGCTGCAAACAATGACGGCCTGAGACCGGACTTTCGTTAGCTAGTTCGGAATCCGAACCGCCAACACGGTCACGTCGTCGTGTGGACTCACGCCGACCATCGCCGACACCAACTGATCGCAGAGCTCTGCGACATCCAACATGGCGACCGAGCGAGCAGCTGCCCGCAAGCGCTCCACGCCGTGATCGAGATCTGCGTTGCGGGTCTCAATCAGCCCATCGCTGTACAACAGCAGAGTGCTCCCCGCCTCTAGCCGTAACGACAGGTCAGCACGACTGGTCTCCAGGCCAAGGCCGAGAAGCAAGTCGTTGCGGGTCTCGAGGATGACGGTCTCGCCATCCGCGGCGACGACGACGGGCGGCAGATGTCCCGCATTGCACCAACGAAGAACAAGCCCGCCAGCCGGATCGGGGTACACCCACCCGAAGAACGCAGTCGCGAGCAGGTCGAGATCAAGGTGTGCGAAGAACACGTCAAGGCGCCGCAACACTTCGCTCGGTGCCATCTCGTGGGTCACAGCGAAACCGCGCAAGAGGGTCCTGAGTTGCATCATCGTCGTGGCCGCAAGCGCATCGTGCCCGGCGACATCACCGAGAACCAGTGCCGCGGTGCCATCAGGCAAGATGAACGCATCGAACCAATCGCCACCAGAGCTGCTGGGGTTCGCGGCACCCCGGTAACGGCCGGCGAGCAGCAAATCCTCCGATCTGATCGATGTGTCAGGACCGGCCAACGACAGAAGCCCAATCGCCGAGTTCGGAGGTCGAACGCTCCAGATCGGCTGCATCTGACGGCTCGGTGTATATGCACCGTCGTCCCCGACCACCTCGGTCTGACCGCTTCGGCTCGTGGACCTTTGGGGAGCGACCCCTGCCCTGATGTTCGCCGCCAATCGCGTCGAGCGCTCAAGATCTATGCCGTAGGCAGCATCGTGGTCGCTGAGAGGCGCACCCGAAGCGACCGCGATGAGCAACCGAGCCATCGACGTGACCGGCAGGCCCATCTCGTGTGCTTGGTAAGCGAGCTCCAGGCGCGCGCGATCGGCCCCGCAGCGATGCCATTGCATCAAGATGCCCGTCGCCTGCGCCTGAATCACTTGTGCTGCGGTTCCAGCGCTTGCACCGCGGATCGCTCGCGACGCCGCCGCCTCATCGGCACGTCGGGTTCCATTGCTCTTGCCGACGTCACGGTTCGCGGTCCGCAATGCCTCCGACGCGCCGCCCTGCGCGGCACGCATAGCTGACCCGATCGTCGCCGACACGCCGGCATCAGCGAGCTTTGTGCGCAGCCGCGCTGCAGTTGCAGCCAGGCCCAACGCATCGGTGTGCGCGAGAACCCCGAAACTGTCGACTCCCAGTCGGGCGGCTAAGTCGTCGCCGCGGCTCCAACCGTGCAACACCTCCGCCACCAGCAACAAGAGGCCGTCGGCGGCGACCTGACCATGACTCGTCCGAAGGCTCCGCAACCCGTTGATGCGAACGGCGATGATGCCGACGTCGTCCGCCTGTGAATCATCGCGACTGTCCGAGCCATCCGATACTGCGACCGCCCGCAGGAACCAACGGCGATCTGCCAGCCCGGTGAGCGGATCAAGTCCGCTCTGCCAAGGGATTCCCAGCGTCGGCTCGAAGTCGATCGAACTCGCCGACACGTCTCGAAGCGCGCCAAGATTCGCGTCCGCTGCGCTCTGTTCTGCGCCAGCCACTGCAGCACACCTCCGCAGAAATGCTGTGCGGGATGCGTTGCCAGGTTTCTGGAGCAACACCGTCGTCGCCGGTTGGCGCCGAGTCGTGCGTGATCTTTGGGTTCAAGCCTCCATGCGCAAGTTCCGGGACGTGACGAGCTGAGCGACCTCAGACGCCGTAAGTTCGTTTGCGAACGCGTACGCGCGCAGTCGCACGAGCGCGGCAGCAGGCGAGAGTTCGAGCTGGGCCATGATCATCCCAGTCGCTTGGTAGACCTCGATTCGCGACAGCGATGCCATTTGCGCCCATTGCGCAAGCGGATCGTCACGGTCGCTAGTCGTGCTCGACTCATCAACAAGATCGAGCAGGATCTGTGCGGCCCCATCGGCGACCACCAGCGCGTCGCTTAACTGCGCGGCCGATAGCGGGCCGGCGACGGACCGGAATAGGTCCAGCGCCCCGAGCCCGATCATGCCCACCCGAATCGGAAGGGCGAACACAGCTCTCACTCCGGCCCGCTGGGCCGCGTCTTTGAATGCGGGCCAGCGTGGTTCATCCTGGGCATGAAGGTCGGGCACCAGCACCGGCACCCTCGTGTCCGCGGCCTCGAGGCACGGGCCCTCCCCAGCGGTGAATTGCAACGAATCGAGCAGTCTGGCGGCCGCGTCACTTGCGCCGAATGTGCCGCGGCTCTCTCCTTCGTCGATGAGCGAGATTGCCGCTGCACCGACTCCAAGCAAGGGCACGCACGCTACACACAGTCGATCCGCTGCAGGTGCACCACGCTCACCCGCAACAAGAACGTCTTCGATAACCCCCCTCACGGTCAGGCCCTCATCGTCGACTCATCGGTTGCTTGTCGGCGACGTCGCAGATGCAATCGCGCCGCAGATCGTTGGAAGCAGTTGCGCGGCAATAGCGCAATGCGGTCGTGTCGTGGCGAATCGCCTCGTGCCCGCAGTCGCATGCCGACGCCGAAGGCCCTGGGAAAGCAATTGGTTGGGAGGAGAGAAAACCAGCGGGTTCGTCGATCAACCGTTCAGTCACGCCGCTCGCCGCCTTCGGTCAGCCGCTGACGCGCCGAGGGGCAAGGTCCAGACGAACCTAAGCACGTGGAACTAGCCCATGATGGCACAAAAAAGCCGCAGTGTGTGACGAAACGACCGCAGCTCTCAGCCGACAGTTGGCGGATCGCAGACGGGAGCGTCTAGGTGGCCCGGCGTCCGGTCTGCACAGTGCTCGGATCGATCTCGCCCCGAACGACATCCATCGCGAGCTCACTGAGTTTCCGATTGTGGTTGCGTGCGTAGCGGCGGAGCGCGGTGAAGGCGGCATCCATGTTGACGCCGTTTCGTTCGGCGAGTACGCCTTTCGCCTGTTCGATGACGACCCGGCTGTTCAGGGCGTGCTGGAGCTGCTCGGCCATCATCGCGCTGCGGTGGCTCGAGCGCCGCTGCAAGATGCCGATGGTTGCCACGTCGGCGAGCGCCTGCGCGAGCCGGCGTTCGTTGACAGCTACCGGATGCGGCGCGCCGTGAAACATATTCAGTGCGCCAATAGTCTCGGTGCGAAGGCGCAGCGGAACGGCCGCCACGGATCGGAACCCGGCCGACATTGCCGCCTCGGCGAATACCGGCCAGCGGGCCTGGTCGATCTCGAGATCATCGACACTGACCGGCGCGCCCGAACGCACGCAATCCAGGCACGGTCCTGCGTCGCTTTGCAGCTGGAGTATCTCCAGCAGGCGGGTCTCCTCGTTGGAGGACGCAACGACTGCGAGGTTACCTCGCTGATCGTCGAGCAGCAGGCCAGCAGCAGTTACGCCGAGCAGGTTCACGCAAGCGTCAACCAGCTGATGCAGTAGATCGACGACGTCATAGTCATCGACAAGAGTGTCCGCAAGCACCACAAACGTTTCCGCGAGCAACTGCTCACGATCTCGGTCCGATCGGCCGAACACGTCAGCACTGCTCATTGATCCTCCAACGAAAAACGAAGACGACGCGCGACGACATCTGTCGCTACGTCAACCAGCGGTCGACCGAGGGCGAATGCACGGGCGCGAAGCATTAGAAACGCTTCCTCCGTTGGCACCCCAAGCTGAACCTGCACGATGCCAGTGGCCTGATGCACTTGGAGCTGGTAGGTCGAGCGTGCGTCGACGTCGTCAGAGAACAAGTCGTCGCTGGCGGTGTCGATATGCAGCAGCGCCAACGCGGCCGCGTCGGCGGCGAGGAGCGCTGCGCGCAACTGGCCATCACCAAGTGGCCCAGGAACGCTTCGGTAGGCATCAAGCACACCTACGTTTATTGCCCCGATTCGCAAGGGAAATGCAAAAACAGCCCGAGCACCAGCAGCGTCCGCCCCTTGTATGAACGCGGGCCAGCGATCCACCACGACGTCATCCGGCGTACGCAGATCAGGGATCATGACGGGCGCGCCGAACTGCGCCGCATCAACGCAGGGCCCTTCACCAAGAGTGAACTGAAGGTCCTCAATGCGCGCCGAGACGTCATCGGTGGCACATACGACGCCACGGTTCCCGGTTTTGGTGACCATGGATATACCCGCGCCGGTGATGCTGAGCATTCGCACACACAGTAGGCAGATCCGGCGTGGGACGGAATCGTGTTCCGCGCCCGAGTCAGCCAACTGGCGCGACCACCCATCCAGGTCATCTGTCCCCCTGCGCCGGACAAGGCGCCCGGTTGGCCTCCAGCATGCACCAGCCACGAACCGAACGCGAGTATCGCGCGCACCCGAAACCACCTGATTGTGCCGATATCCCCCTGGGCATACCGGCGTCTACCGTGCATATAGCTGCCCGTCTGACCCCTCCGCGACGGCAATCCGACGCAGCCCACGAGTCGCCGGGCCGACTTCGACCGCGCCGGTACTCGCGTTGAACTCCGAACCGTGGCAAGGACAGACGAACCGAACGCGCCCCTGGTCGTAGCCGACGGTGCAGCCGGCATGCGGGCAGACGGCGTCGAAACCGACGAAGCTGCCGGCCTTGGGTTGGACGACGATCGCCGGGTCACCGGTGGCCGGATCCTGAAATGCCGCAGAACCAGCAACCGGGACGCCGGTTGCCGGACCAATCTTGCTCCCTGGCGGCTTCGGCTTCGGGTCGGCGGTGGCTGGCGTTCGCGTCGCTCGCGTCGGCGTCGGACTCAGGGTCGCGGACGGGGTCGATGTAGGCTCACCTGTGCTCGAAGATGAACCGCTCGGCGTCGAACTCGCAGACACTGCGGGCGATCCACCGTCAGGCCCAGGACTGCTCGAGGTGGCCGGCGGCGCCGATGATGCGGCGGGGCTGCTGACCGCGGGGGAATCCAATCCGTTCGACAGCTCGTCCGACGACGCTGTCGGCGACGCGGTGTTGAAAAGCCGACCCAGCCCAGCCACCGCGCCCGTACCAAGAGCCGCAACTGCGGCTGCGGCAAACGCAACCGCGCCAAGCACTCGACGCCGGTCAACGTCGATGGGTGCACCGGACCATGACTGTCGAGCCGCAACGACGTTCGCGATGAGAGCGTCGAGCGACAGCAAGCCACTGCCGGCGATGATGAACGGCATCCACGCGAACACGAACACGATGTCGCTGCCCGTGTAGTACGGGCTGGTATGAAAACTGACCGCGAGAAACAGATTGAGCGACAGCAACAACCCACCGATGGCAGCGATTCGGGTCAGCAAGCCGAGCAAGGCTCCCACCCCTACCGCGACCTCTCCCAACGCAATCACTGCACCGATGAGTGCAGCGTGGTGCGCGAGCGGTGAGATGAGGTCATGGATCGGGCTACGTCGTACTGCGCCGGCCATCTGCGCCTGGATCGACGCGGGATTCGTGGCGTCGAAGAATGCCGGGTTCGCCAACTTCTGTAGCCCGGCAAAACAGAAAGTGACACCGAGAAATGCACGCAGGGGCAGCAGTGCCCAGTCGGCCAAAGTGGGCACCGAACCCGCTGGCATCAACCACTGCCAACGTGCCGTGGGCGTATTCGACTTCGCCGACGGGGTGCCGTCCGGGCGGCCAGCACTCATACAGAGACTCTAATCAGGTCTGCAGCGAGGGGAGTTTGGGCACCGACTGCGTTCCTACCCGCGGCCAGGTCACGGTCATCCGGGCGCCACCCAGCGCCGACTCACCCACCGACCAACGCCCATGCGTCGTCCGCACAACCGCATCGGCAATCGCGAGGCCGAGCCCCGCGCCCTGACCGCCGTTGTCTTCGACGCGGTGGAACCGATCAAACAGTCGCGGCCGCTCGGCCAATGGAATACCCGGCCCGTCGTCGGCCACGGTCAAGGCAACGTTGCCACTGCTGCTGTCGACGCTGATCGCGACTGCGCCCGGCGACTTCGCGTAGCGGGTAGCGTTGTCGAGCAAGACACCGATCAGTCGGTCCAGCCATTCCGGTGCGGCGGCGACATGTGCGAGCTCGTCGCCGTTCACTTCGAAGGTGAGCTGGATATTTCTCGACGTCACCACTGGCCCGAACCTGTCAGCGCATTGCTGCGCGACAGTGGTCAAGTCGACGATCTCAGTCTGGGGCGTCGGCGGTTCGGAATCGAATCGAGCCAGCCACAACATGTCTTCGACAATCTTGCGGAGCCGATGCGTCTCGCCGGCGACCCGCTCGAGTGCGTCGCGGTAGCCACTTGCGCTGCGGTCGGTCGTGAGTGCTAGCCCGACCTCGGCTTCGATCACGGTGAGCGGAGTTCGAAGTTCATGCGATGCGTCTGCGGTGAACTCCAGTTGTCGCAGCCGCGCGCGCTCCACAGGCTTGGATGCCGACCGTCCGATGACGAACGCACTGAGGAAGATTGCTGCGAGCAACGCCGGCGACACCACAAGAGCGGATCGAAGCAGCAGGCTACGCACGTGGTGCTGTTGCGCGAGGCTCTCGGCCGCGTAGATGCGCGAACCGTCAGGGCGCACCACGTACTCGAAACGAAAGTCCCTGGCGTCGACAAATGCGGTGCGAGGTCCGGCCGACGAACCGTGCAGCAGTTCGCCAGGAAATGCGAACGCGTCGGGGCTGGTCGCCATCACGAGCCCAGTCGTGGTGACTTGCCAGAAGTACACCGGTGGATCGTCGGAGTCGCGTCTGATCTCCGCTCGCGACGAGAGCTGTGCAGGCGACAGTTGCGCAGCGTTGGCGAGTTCTTCTCGTATCCGGCCGTCTGTCTCGTGCAGGAGTCTGGTCGACACCAAGGTCAAGATGCCGACCACGATCAGCGCGTAGAACAAGCCGACAACAGCAGTCGCGGCGGTCGCTACCCGCAACGCTGGTCGTAGCGGAACCGCCATCTTCATAGTCTGCTCACGAGGGCAAGAGCCGGTAGCCGACGCCACGCACAGTCTCGACACGTGTGTGTGACCCAACGAGCTTGGCGCGCAGCCGAGCGAGATGGACGTCGATGGTGTTCGACCCGATGCCGTCGGCTTCGACGGGCCACACATTCACTGCAATCGACTGGCGCGTGACGATGGCGGGAGTGCGGCGCAAGAGCAGTTCGAGAATCGCAAGCTCGGTCGCCGTAACGGCCAGCGGCTTATTGTCGACGCGCGCATCGCGGGCCGCCGGGTCAAGACTGAGGTCGCCACAGCGCAACACGACTCCGGTCACCGCCGACGGGCGACGCTGCAACGCACGCAGCCGAGCTAACAGCTCGCCGAAGTCGAACGGCTTGACGAGATAGTCATCGGCGCCGCCGTCGAGGCCGGCGATTCGATCCGCGGACCGGTCCATCGCCGTCAGCATGAGCACGGGCACCGAGAAACGCCGGGCTCGCATCGCCTTGAGTGCGTCGAAGCCGTTCATTTTCGGCATCCGCCAGTCGAGGATGACAATCTCGTATTCGTAACTCGCCAAATAGCTGAGCGCGGCTTCACCGTCACCAACTGCATCGACGACGTAGCCGTGCTCAGCGAGCCCGCGGGTGAGCACGCTGCGCAGCGCCTCGTCGTCCTCTGCAATTAAAACACGCACAACAC
This sequence comes from Acidothermaceae bacterium, assembly GCA_036501485.1. Classification (GTDB taxonomy): domain Bacteria; phylum Actinomycetota; class Actinomycetes; order Acidothermales; family Acidothermaceae; genus PALSA-607. The sequence continues at coordinate 39,866 of DASYAG010000107.1, forward strand.
ATCATCACTCGCACTACCTGACGAACGGCTGACGAGGTCAACAAGAGCCGTTCGCCTAGTGACCAGCCGCCTGCGAAGCCGCCAATCGCATCCCGCACAAGCCGAAGGCCTGACCACCATTTCGGTGATCAGGCCTTCGACCTGCGGTTCTTTGGTAGCGGGGACAGGATTTGAACCTGTGACCTCTGGGTTATGAGCCCAGCGAGCTACCGAGCTGCTCCACCCCGCGTCGGCTCTTTCACTTTACGTCAAGGATGGGACGCCCACAAATCGCAAGCACCGCCCCTCCTATGGCGACGCGCTCGGTGAGGACGCCCCGCTCGTTGGCGATGGCAGTGTTGAAGGGCTCGGCGACAGGGTTGGCGACAGCACCCCAGCCGCCTTCGCGAGGTCAGCAGCGAGGCGTTGCTGAGCCAATCCGTAGGCCGCAAAATCGCCGGCCTTAAGCGCAGCCTGACCATCGGCGTAGGCCTGTTGTGCCGCCGCGATGTCTTGCGCCAGATCCGACGGCACCAGCACCGACGGTGACGACGACGGACTCGCGGGCCCGGACGGCGATGGGCCGGTCGAGCCCGGTGGCGCACTACTCGTCGGACCGGTAGTGCCCGTCGATCCCGAGCTCGCCGAGCCGGGCGGCGCGCCGACCAGACTCGCGATCGCTGCCGAGTACGTGCTCTGGAAGCCAATGTTGTTGCCGAAGGAGACCAACACCTTTTGCAGCAACGGGTAGCTCCCAGAGCCGCCCGCTGCCTTCACATACACAGGCTCGACGTACAGCAGGCCACCTGCGACCGGCAGCGAGAGCAGGTTTCCATACGTGACGCCGGCCGCACCTCCCTGCACACGCAGGATGTTCAGGGTCGTCTGCACATTCGGATCAGACTCGAACTGGTTTTGCACCTGGCCCGGCCCGCTGATCAAGAGACTTCGGGGTAACTGAAGTACCCGGATCGTCCCGTAGTCGGGGCCTGGATCACTGTCGACGGCCATGAACGCCGACAGGTTGGTTCTTCCTTGAGGGACGAACGTCGTCGTCAGGGAGAACGTCGGCTTCGGTTGGTCGGGCATCTTCAGCGTGAGGTAGTACGGCGGCTGCGCGGGCTGCGGCGTGACTTGCGTCGGATCTGCCGGAACCTGCCAGAAGTCCTGCTGGCCGTAGAACGCGTGCGGGTCGGTGACGTGGTACTTCGCAAGCAGATTGCGCTGCACCTTGAAGATGTCTTCGGGGTAACGCACATGTGCGAGCAACTGCGGACTCATCGCAGACTCGGGCTTTACGGTGCCTGGGAAGACCTTCATCCACGTCTTGAGAACCGGATCTGTCGCGTCCCACGCGTAGAGAGTTACCGCACCGGTGTAGGCGTCGACGGTCGCCTTGACCGAGTTGCGCATGTAGTTGATCTTTTCGCTGGCCTGCTCTTTCGTCGTCGCAGTTTCGGTGTTCGTGTCCTGGGTAATCGCGTTCAGGTTTTCCCTTTGCGAGTAAGGGAACCCGTCACTCGTCGTATAGCCGTCGACGATCCAGACCAGCTTGCCGTCGACGACGGCGGAGTACGGGTCGCCGTCGAGCGTGAGGTACGGCGCGACCTTCGCTACTCGTTGCCGAGGATCACGGTCATACAGAATTCGCGAGTCTGAGTTGATGCCGTCAGACAGGATCAGGTTCTTGTCGCCAAAGCGCAGCGCGTACTCGAGCTGCCGGAACGTCGAACCGATCGCCACCCCGCCGCCACCCGTGTACGTGTTGTACTGCGCGCCGTTGGCGCCGTTGGTCGGGAAGTCGTACTCGCGCGGCGACGCACCAGCAGGCTGGCCGACAACAGAGAACGAGGTTTCACCCTCGCCGAAGTACACCCGCGGCTGAAACGACCCGAGGCTCCCTGTAACCGGGATGTTGTCTTCGATGAACGATGGCCGGCCGTCGTTGTCGACACCGTCACCAGGAGCGGCCACGAAGCCGTAGCCGTGGGTGTAGACGAGATGCTCGTTGATCCACGACTTCTGACTCGCGGGAACTCCGGCGAGGTTGAGCTCGCGGGTAGCGACAACGGCGTCCTGCTCCTGGCCGTTGATGATGTACCGGTCGACGTCCAGCTTGTCGATGTTGTAGAAGTTCCGGAATTGCTGAAGCTGGTTGTAGGTCGGGGGCAGCACCGCGTTGTCGAGCAAACGAACACCTGCACCGACAGCCGTGCTATTTGTCAGCGCACTCGCACTCACAGTTGTGGTCGCTGCGTATGGCGTGACCTTCACTTTGTCAAGACCGTAGGCGTATCGCGTCTCGTTGATGTTGCGCTGAATGTAGGGAGCTTCCTTGTCGGCCTCGCTCGGCTTCACCTGGAAGTTCTGCACGATCAGCGGGTAGATGCCACCGATGATGACGGCCGAGAAAACGAGTAGCCCGAAGGAAACGGCGGGAAGCAACCAGCCGGTGCGGAAGATCGTCGCGATGAACAGCGCGGCACACAGCAAAGAGATGATGAGCAGGATCTCCTTGGCCGGCAGCACAGCGTGCACGTCCGTGTACGACGGCCCTTGCACGGCGCCGCGACTCGAGAACGCCAGACCGAACCTGTCGAGGTAGTAGGCAATCGCCTTGCACACGACGAACACGAATAGCAACAGCGCGAGATGGGTGCGAGCCGCCCTGGTCACCCGCTCGCCGGGGGTACGGAACGCGACGCCGCCGAACAAGTAATGCGCCCCAAGCGTGAGCAACGTGCACACCACGACGAGAGCCATGATGTAGCCGAGAATGAATCGCTGGAACGGCAGAATAAACGCGAAATACGAGACGTCGCGATGGAATTGCGGGTCCTTGTGACCGAACGACGTCGCGTTACTCCACAACAGCCAGGTCTGCCAGCGGCCGGACGCTGCCGTTCCGAAGATCAGCCCGAAGAATGCTGCGACGACGCCGAAGATCCACCAGCGACGTGGCTCGACAACCGTGCGGTACCGGTCAAGAACGACCTGCTCGACCGATGAGGCCCGGAAGGCCGGGCGCAGCCGGTACGCGAGGTAGACGTTGCCGAACGTCATCGCCGCCATGAAAAGACCGAACCCACCGAAGAGCGACAAGCGGGTGACCAGCTTGGTGGTGAATACCCCGCCAAATCCGACGGAGTCGTACCACAGGTGCTCGGTATCGATCGCGACGAACAGCGCGATCGCCACGATGAGGACGACGACGATCCCGAGGGTGATCAGAAACGGCTTTCCCCAACTCGGGAACTGCGGCCGCGGGAGAGGCTGGCGCGGGCCACCGTTGCCGGCGCCGTACGGTCGCCGCTCGGGGCGGGGAAACGTCACGCAGACCTCGATGTCCTGCCCGGGAAATGACCGGGATCGGCGCCAGCGGCGAGGTGACCTGATCGGGCCGCGCCGGGCGGCAACGCCGCCGTGCGATCAACCTACCTAAAGTGGCCCGGCGGAGAGCGCATCGCCGTCCGGCAAGATGTCTCCATGAACGAGCCCCTGCTCGAGCCACGGGACGCGCAGCGTCATGAGCCTCGCCGTAGCGAGGCGCTGCTCGAAGCGATGGCCGAAGTCGATCGGCACCTCGCGCAGGGAGGTTGGGATCAGCCGACCCGCCTCTACGCACTCGTCCGCACTGCGGACTTGCTCGCCTCTGAACCGGCCCTCGCGCAGACTCTCGGCCTGTCGCAGACGCCCGATGCCGACGCGCTGACGCCCGTTGAACAGGATTCCTTGCCGACCGGTACACCGCTCGACGAGTGGCTCGCCGAGATCGGCTGGCCCACCGAGGTTGCAGGCTGCGCGCTGTCGCAGGAGGTACTGACGCTGCCGCCATCGGTGGAGGCAGACCTCCCTGCGGACGCCGACGCCGTGGCTTGGGCGGTCACTCACCCGTTGCGTCGTGAGGTCCGGATGGTGGTCGGTGTGCTGCGCGATGGTTCACGCACGGCGACCCTGCGAGTTCGCGGCGTCGCGGATCAGCCTGACGACGTAGTGAGCGGTGCAGACCTGGTGCCGCTCTTGGCTGACGCGCTCGCAGCAACGTTGGTCGACTGAGCCACTACTTCTTCGGACAGGTCGGCACGTCGGTGCTGCCTGCATTGATTTGCTTGAGCACATCGACGGCCGAAGTCAACGTCGTGATCGGGACAAGGCGAAGGCCATGCGGGACGGCGGTCAGCGCCTCCGCGCAATTAGATTGGGGCACCAGGAAAACCGTGGCTCCAGCACTGCGGGCGCCCGCCATCTTCTGGATCACCCCGCCGATCGCGCCGACGTTTCCATCGGCGTCAATCGTCCCCGTTACGGCGATGGTGCGGCCGCCAGTCAGGTTTCCGTCGGTCAGCTTGTCGATGATGCCGAGGGCAAACGCCGTTCCGGCACTTGGCCCGCCCACGTCGGCCAGGTTGATGTCGATCGCGAACGGCTTGGTGAAGCTGTCGACCACGCTGATCCCGATTGTCGGTGTCGTGGAGCCTTTTGCCGGCGGTTGCAACGTCACTGGGACGTCGAGCTGTGTCGTCCCGCGCACCACATGCAAGACGATCTGGTCGCCAGCCTCGTGCGTGGCGTCGAGCTTCAGTAAGTCGGCGCCATTCGTCACTGTGGTGTTATCGACACCGATGATGATGTCGTCGTTCATCAACTTTCCTTTTAGTGCGGGCAAAACAACGCTGGCGATGTCGACGCCCGGGGTGAGCGGGTACTTCAAGTAACGCAGCGCGGCGACCTTGGCTTCTTCCTGCGACTCGAGCATGTCGTTGTTGTCTTGCGTCGCGACCTGCTGCGACGTCGTGTGCACGTCGGGGTACAGCAAGCGCCGGGGAATCACGGCATCGCTGCTCCGCCACCAGCCCAGCAGCACCTGAAACGCGGAAATATTCTGGTGAGGTCCACCAGACTCGCTCACTGTCACGAGATAGATCCGGCCCTTGGGCGTCGCAGTCGGGTGCGCGATCGTGATCAGCGGCTTGCCCTGCGCCGTGCCGAGCGTGTCAGAGACCGGGCCCGGGGCGTCCTCCACATACGGCGCCGGCAGGTGCATGCCGACGAACGCCAGAATCACGGCCAGCACGGCCGACACAAGCAGAGTCGTTCCCTGGCGTCGCATGCGTCCAGCCTAGTTGCGCCTGAAAACGCCAGAGCCGTGACCTTGGGGGGAGGTCACGGCTCTGGTATTTCTGCGTCGCAGCTCTGGGGGAAGCTGCCTGCTCTCGGAGCTTGGGGGGCTCGATGAGCTCGCGGTTCACAGCGCCGGCGGCGCTGCGAGGCTGGGGTGGGCTACCGCACGAAGTACCCGGTGCCGCGCTCGCGGCGGCTACCGAACGCCGGCTCCAGAACCTGGGCCGCAGGGCGGTCGGGCTCGGCAACAGGCTGGCCAAAGAAAACCGGCTCTTCGGCTTGCGACGACGCGAATGCGATCTGCACAGGCGGCAGGAACTCGCGCTCTGGGACGAGGATTCCGGTCGAGGAACCATCGGCCCCAGACGGCTGCAGGTTGTCGAGGTTCACGCTGTCGTCATCGCTGGCGTAACTCTCGATCATTTCGGCGATCGTCGTCGGTGCGGCGACCTCAGCTTCGGCCTGGTCGCTACGACCAAGCTGCGCGGTGTCTGCGCCTTCCTCGGAGTTCGGGATCTCGACTCGGTACCACGTCTTGAACGACAGTGGAACCTCGGTCAGCGTGTGAACGGACGCCTCGCTGACGTTCTCGACGTTGCGCAGGTGCTCGACGAATCGAGCTGCGTCATCGACGGTGGCAAGACGGCGGAAGGCTGGGGTGCCGTCCGGCGCTGGGAAAAATACGACGTGTTCCACTATGCCTCACTCAGACGGCTGGGCCCGACGATGCGCGAAGGGCTCTAGCTATTGGACGCTGACGATCCATAGATCGGCATCTGCAGCAGGCAACCTTGAGCCGACGAGCCCCCAACTGCGTCGGCAAACGGGCGAATTATTTGGGAGCAGGCCAGGAAACTATTCGGAGCGGCCGACCGACGGCGCAGGCTCATCGAGCTTGCTCGGATCGACGGCTTCGTCGGTATGACTGCTGGCTGTGTGGCTCAGGTGCCTTGGCGACGAGCTAGCTGTGCTGGCCGCTAGTGCGCGGCGAAAT
>DASYAG010000108.1:0-3330 GCA_036501485.1 Acidothermaceae bacterium
GGTGGCGGCACCAGCGAGTTGGCCCGCAACGTCATCGGCGAGCGGGTGTTGAATTTCCCTCGCGAATACGCCGCCGACCGCGGCGTGCCGTTCAATCAGGTCAAGCACGGGAAAGCCGGCCGCTAAACCGTCCGCGCCAGCCGGTGCGTCAGCAATTCGGCGAATCGGGCCGGATCTTCGGGCGCGTTACCTTCGGCGAGAAGTGCTGCACCATAGAGCAATTCGGCAGTTTCGCCATTCGCCGGATCGTCGCCGCGGTCTTTGTGCGCCTGCTGCAGGCCGGTGATGAGCGGGTGGTTGGGGTTGAGTTCCAACGTCCGCTTGCCGACCGGGACATCCTGCCCGGTCGCCCGGTAGATGCGGGCCAGTGACGGAGTCACGCCGAAGGCGTCAGTGATCAGGCAGGCCGGCGAGTCGGTCAGGCGGGTGGATAGCCGCACTTCCTTGACGTGCTCGCTCAGTGTCTCGGTCAGCCAGGTCAGCAAATCAGCGAAATCCTCTTCCTGTTCTTTACGCTCGGCCTCGTGCGCCGCCTTCTCTTCCTCGGAGTCGAGGTCCACGTCGCCCATGGCCACCGACTGCAGGGGTTTGCCATCGAACTCGGTCACCGATCCCAACCAGATCTCGTCGACAGTGTCGGAGAGCAGGAGCACCTCATAACCTTTCGCTTTGAACGCTTCGAGGTGCGGCGTGTTCAGGATCTGCTGCGGCGATTCACCGGTGGCGTAAAAGATCTGCCGCTGGCCTTCTTTCATCCGCCCGACATACTCGGCCAGCGTGGTCAGTTGCTCCCCGCTGTCTGTCGAGGCGAACGACGAGACCTCCAGCAGCGTCTCCTGGTTGTCGAAGTCGCGCATCAGTCCTTCTTTGAGGACTTTGCCGAACTCACCCCAGAATGTGCGGTAATCGTCCGGCCGCTCAGACTGCAGATCCTTGATGGTTGACAGGACCTTCTTGGTCAACCGCCGCCGGATCGCATTGATCTGCCGGTCCTGCTGCAGCATCTCGCGGGAAACGTTCAGCGACAGGTCTTGTGCGTCCACGACACCCTTGACGAACCGCAGGTACCGGGGCATCAGCTGGTCGCAGTCGCCCATGATGAAGACGCGTTTGACGTACAGCTGCACGCCGATCGCGGCGTCCGGTTCGTACAAGTCGAGCGGGGCGCGCGACGGGATGAAGAGCAGGGCTTGGTACTCGAAAGTGCCCTCGGCCTTCATCGAGATGACTTCGAGCGGCTCGTCCCAGGCGTGCGCGATGTGCTTGTAGAACTCCTTGTACTCCTCGTCCGACACCTCGTCTTTGGGCCGCGCCCACAGCGCCTTGCCCGAATTCAGGGTCTGGATCTCGATGGTGACCGTGTCTTCGCCGCCGTCCTCGGAAGCAGGAGTGCGTTGCTCGACCTGCATCCGGATCGGCCAGGCGATGAAGTCGGAGTACTTCTTGACCAGCGTCCTGATCTTCCACTCCGAGGTGTAGTCGTGGATCGCGTCCTCGGCGTCCACCGGCTTCAGATGCAGGGTGACCGCGGTCCCTTGCGGTGCGCCCTCGACGGTGGCGATGGTGTAAGTGCCATCGCCGCTCGACTCCCACTTGGTGGCCTCGCTGTCGCCCGCCTTGTGCGTGAGCAGCTCGACCTTGTCGGCCACCATGAAGGTGGAGTAGAAGCCGATGCCGAACTGACCGATCAGCTCCTCGGAGACGGCTGTGTTTTTAGCGTTCTGCGCGTCCCTTAATTGCTGACGCAGCTCGGCGGTACCGGATTTGGCCAGCGTGCCGATCAGATCGACCACCTCGGCGCGGGTCATGCCGATGCCGTTGTCGCGGATGGTCAGGGCGCGAGAGTCCTTGTCGACGTCGATCTCGATATGCAGATCGGACGTGTCGACGTCCAGGTCTTTGTTGCGGAATGCTTCGATGCGCAGCTTGTCGAGCGCATCGGAGGCGTTCGAGATCAACTCGCGCAGAAACGAATCCTTGTCGGAGTAGACCGAGTGGACCATCAGGTCCAGCAGTTGCCGCGCCTCGGCCTGAAACTCCAGCTGTTCGACGCCCGAAGTCATGACATGTCCCTCCACCAGACGGTATTCGAGGGCAGGCTACAGGCTCCGACCACCAGCCTGCGGCCAGGGTCACCGCCCACGACGCTTTCCACCTTGATGACGTCGGCGCCCCAGTCCGCCAACGCGACAACGGCAGCCGGAACGTATGTCTACGAAGCTAGCTCGACGACCCGGACGCGCCAGTGAGCACGCCTGTCATCTGTTCGCCCTTTTCGGTGTCTTTTCTATTTTAGGTAGTATAGATACTATAGATATTCGTCAGCCTGTCCTGCAATGACGCAGCGCGTGGAAGAGAAGCAATGGAGTCGAACGCTCGTCCGGTCCTAATCGACGGCCGGGTCAGCGCCCATGCCGAGCACACAGCGATGACTACAGATGACGGTCCCCATATCGAATGGCTTGAGCCCCAATGTAGGTCGCATTGTTGAGCGCATGAGAAGGGATCGGCTATGGGCAGGGTGACAGGCAAGGTCGCGGTAATCAGTGGAGCCGCGCGCGGACAGGGGCGCTCGCACGCGCGGATGCTCGCCGCCGAGGGCGCCGACATCGTCGCGATCGACTTGTGCGAAGACATCGAAACCAACGAGTACCCGCTGGCCCGGCCGGAAGACCTCGACGAAACCGCTCGTCTGGTCGAGAAGGAGGGCCAGCGCGTTGTCACCGAGATCGCCGATGTTCGCGACCGCGCGGCGCTGTCGGCGGCGATCGACCGCGGCGTCGCAGAGCTTGGTCACCTCGACATCGTGGTCGCCAACGCCGGCATCTGTCCGTTGACGGCGGGCCTGCCGGCGCAGGCCTTCGCCGATGCCGTCGACGTGGATCTGGGCGGCGTGCTCAACCTGGTGCACGCCAGCCTCAAGCATCTGGACGCCGGCGCGTCGATCATTGTGATCGGGTCCAACGCGGCCTTCATGTCGTCGATGAACACCTCCGGGATCGACGGCGGTCCAGGAGGAGCGGGGTACGCCTTCGCGAAAATCGCTGCCGCGCACTATGTCAACGACTTCGCTCGCGCACTGGCTCCCTTTTCCATCCGGATGAACGCCGTGCACCCGACCAACGTCAACACCGACATGTTGCACAGCGCACCGATGTACCGAGCCTTCCGGCCCGACCTGAAGAACCCGACCCGCGAGGACGCCGAACCGGTTTTCCCGCTGGTGCAGGCCATGCCCATTCCCTACGTCGAACCCGAGGACATCAGCGAGGCCGTGCTGTTCTTGGCGTCCGACGCCGCCCGCTACATCACCGGCCAGCAGCTCCGCGT
>DASYAG010000109.1:0-6831 GCA_036501485.1 Acidothermaceae bacterium
CTCAAAGAGGCTGATCTCAGCCGCGATGAGCTCAGGCGGCTGCTGTGAGGCGGCTCACGCCGTCTGCGATCCCCACAGCAGGAGGTTGAGCTCGGTGTGTCGACGGTCGATGCTGTAGATCATTGCGGCTGCGTAGGGGTCGTCCAGGGTGAGTAAGCGTTCCTTTTGATCCTCGAGCGCGATCGCTTCGTCGAGAACGCCTAGGAGGTACTGCTTCGCTTCGAAGTCGGATCCAGGCCCACCCGCCTCGAACTGCTCCAGTCGCAACTGCGGCATGGATAGCTCGACGGCTGGACGTACGGCGGACGTGTTGCGGGTTGGCACACTGAGCGTCGGGTGGCGTAGCTCAGTGGTGATACGTCGGGCGGCGCGTCCGGCTGCTGGAGAGTGATCTCGGCGGCAGGTAACCACCAGCCAGATCAGGTGACAGATGCCAACGAGCGCCACGACCCACAGCAGGGTGTGGTCGCCGGCCTCTAATCTGCCCGCGCATTCGTCCGGCCTGATCTCTGCCGTGTCCATTCGTCGGGTCCTTCCTCTGTCATGAGTGCTCAAGCTCACGGAAGAAGGTCGGAAGGGCCCGATTGGCCCCCGGGGTTCCCGCCCCGGGGGTCGCTCTGTATCTGAGCAACCCTGGGCCTCGGCACTCCCGGCCAAATTTCGTTCCTTCGAACAGTACGGAACTTCAACCGGGATGACAACAGCGTAATTACAACAGCTGACCGTTCCCTGCTACTGGTGTTTTCATTGTTGCTAATGAGGTCTATGTGATTAGGAAGCCGACCGGCTCTTTGACGTTCGAGGGCCCGAAGCGTAGCTACACGCGTTTCAAGGGGTGTCCGGAATGTCCCTTCGACCCCGCGCGGCTGATCGTCCCTCGCCGATCCGCGATTACCCGCGGAGGGGCCGGCGGCGTGTCATCAGATTTGTCATCACAACTCGCACAAACGGCTTCCCACGGGACCACACGGGACCGTCTGAACGCCGTTCGAAACCACGCACTGAACGGGTCTAATGCGCTCTCGACCACACGCGACAGCACGACGCGCGAAGCACTCATAACCCGGAGGTCGTGGGTTCAAATCCCACCCCCGCCACCAACGCAACATCGTCATCGAGGGCCTCTCACCAGAGGCCCTCGATTTCGTATCTCCGCAGGTCAGCCTGTTCGCTGACCCGACGACCGTGCGGACCACGAGCCGAGTTCACGTAGGTCAAGCGCGCACTCCGAACAGTGTGCGGAGACTGCCGTGCAAACATTCTGCAAACATGGCTTCTTCGGAATGGCAGCGGGCGCTGGTAGTACGCGAATGCGGCGAGGGCCTGGCGCTCGCGGGTTTGGAGCCGCTCCCGGCCGACGAGCCGCACCGTTGCCCGCGTAGTCACCGGCTCGCAGGCGGCCCAATGAGATCGGCGAGCGCTCTCGCGGCGTCAGCCTGCAGCGACGGAATCGCGTGGCTGTACACGTCCATGGTGAACGCCACGGATGCGTGTCCGAGCCGTTCCGAAATGATCTTGGGATTGACACCCGACGCGAGCGCCAGCGTCGCGTGCGTATGCCTGAGGTCGTGGAAGCGAATTGCTGGTAGCCCCGCGAGCGACCGAAGCCGCACGAATCGCCCGTAGACGTGGTCTGGGTGGAACGGGTGACCATCGGCTCCCGCGAACAGGAACGCACTCCCCGCGACCGACCCTCCGGCCGCGTTCCGAACAGAGCGGTGTTCCTCTAGCAGGCGAACTGTCGCATCGTCTAGCGCTACGAGGCGTCGGCTCCGTGCAGTCTTCGGTTCGCTGATCTGCACCTGGTACCCCACCGCTACAACGCCCCGACGCACGGATACCTGACCATGCGCGAGGTCAACATCCGCCCACTTCAGGCCGAGTAGCTCGCCGCGCCGCATGCCTGTGTGAATCGCAAGATGCCAGAACACGAAGTCCGGCTCGGCGCGCACCGAGTCGAGGAACGCTCGACATTCTGAAGCCGACCAAGTTACGTGTTCATGCTTGTGCTTCAAGCGTGGAGGATTCGCCAACTCGGCGACGTTCCTCACGACCAATCCCCAACGCTGCGCATCGCGAAGACTGGCATGAATGATCGTATGGATGTTCCTGACGGTTTTCGATGACAGGCCACTCCCACCTGAAGCCTTCGCCTTGCGGAGCGAGCTGTACAAGTCGTCGAGCTGTGCCCCTGAGAGTGCCTGCAAAGCCTCACGGCCGAGCGGCGGGATGACGTGAAGGCGCAGGTTGTCGCGGTACGACACATACGTCGTCGCGCGAACTTGGTCCTGGCGAGTGTGAATCGCCCTGGGTTCGGTGGAGGCTCTCCGGTTTGGTTTTCTAGCGTGCGTTCGCGCTCGTTCGTGTAGAGGTTTGCCCGGTTGGTGGTGTGTTGTCGAGTTCGGTGGTGTCGCTCAGATCGGTTGTGAGCGATCCGGTCGACGCGGTCGTGGTGTCGGTCTGCACGACGGGCTCTGCGACGCGCCCACGCCATGCTTGTTCGAACTCGACGGGTGGCACGTCGCCGAGGTAGCCGTGGAGCCGTTGGGTGTTGTGCCAGTGCACCCAGGCGAGTGTCGCGAGTTCGACATCGATGATCGTCTTCCACGGCCCAGCCTGTTGTGGCCCGTAGATCAGTTCGGTCTTGTAGAGATTGTTGACCGCCTCGGCGAGCGCGTTGTCGTAGCTGCCACCGACCGTGCCGATCGACGGCACCGCGCCGATCTCGGCGAGTCGCTCGCCGTAACGGATACTCGTGAACTGGCTGCCGGCATCGGAATGACATCGCAGTCCTTCGAGCCGGGTGCCGCGCGACCAGCGCGCCATCTCGAGCGCGTCGAGGACCATGTCGGTGCGCATGTGCCCGGCGACGCGCCAGCCGACGATCATCCTCGAGAACGCGTCGACGATGAAGCACACGTACGCGACGCCGGCCCACGTCGGCACGTACGTAAGATCGGTGACCCACAACTGGTTCGGCCGTGTGGCGCTGAAGTCCCGCTTGACGAGATCCGGATGGCGAGCTGCAGCCTTGTCCGGTTGGGTGGTGCGCAGTTTGCGTCGACGACGATTCACGCCCTCGATCCCCGCGGCGCGCATCAAGCGTCCGACCTGATCGCGGCCGACCGCATGGCCGGCGCGCTTGGCTGCCTTCCAGAGCTTCTGCGCGCCGTAGACGCGGTAGTTCGCCGCCCATAACGCCACCAGGATCGGGATCAACATGGCGTCGCGCCGCGACCGTGCCGACGGCTGCCGCTTCTTCGCTGCGTAGTAGGTGCTCGGGGCGACCTGCAACACCGTGCAGATCGGCTCGACCCCGTGCTCGTCGCGATGCGCGTCGATATACGACACGATCACCTCTGTGGGCGGTCGAGCTCCGCCGCGAAGAAAGCCGACGCCGACTTCAAGATCGCGTTCGCGCGCCGCAACTCCCGGTTCTCCTGCTCCAACGCCTTGATCCGCTCCGCCTCAGCGGTCGTAGTCCCGGCCGTCAGCCCGTCATCGATGTCGGCCTGACGCACCCACGCCCGCACCGACTCCACGCCGTAACCGAGCTGACGCGCGACCCGATACACCGTGCCGTGATCGGTGCCGAGCTCCTTGCGGAGCTGCCGCACCAGCCGCACCGCCTGCTCCTTCTCATGCTCCGAGTACCGACGCGTCGTCGGCTTCCCAGGCGTCTTGTCCACTGCCATGACTCCATCCTCGTTTCCAAGGTCTGAAGCCAGCAAGAATCCCAGGGCGATTCAGTGGGAGCGCCATGCCTGGCTCGACCTGCTGGCGCGGTTCGTGCACGTCGAGAAAGCATCGAGGGGCTCAAAGGCGACACCGGCGACGATCTTCCCGCGCTTCCACCAGTGGGACGCTGTGCGTCGTATAGAGGCCGCAGCGCGAAGCGAGGGTGCTGGCCACGACTACCTGGTGCAGCACTCTGCAGGGTCGGGGAAGAGCAACACGATCGCCTGGTTGGCGCACCGCCTGTCGACATTGCACGACGCTGATGATGCGTCCGTGTTCGACAAGGTGGTGGTGATCACTGACCGCAAGGTGCTGGACCGTCAGCTGCAGGACACGATCTACCAATTCGAGCACGCCCACGGTGTGGTCGAGAAGATCGATGTGAACTCGGCGCAGTTGGCTGACGCGTTGGCGGGTCAGCAGGCTCGGATCATCATCACGACGCTGCAGAAGTTCCCCGTCGTGCTGCAGCAGGGTGTCGCTTTGCCGGGCCGTCGATATGCGGTGGTCGTCGATGAAGCGCACTCGTCGCAGACTGGCGACGCGGCGCGCGACCTGAAGCTTGTACTGACATCGGGCTCCTCGGAGGATCAGCTGTCGGCAGCCGAGGCTGAAGATGCCGGGTTCGCGGTGGAGGCGTCGGACCCGGTCGGCGATGCGCTCGCTGCGGCGGCGGGCGCGCGCGGCCATCAGTCGAACTTGTCGTTCTTCGCCTTCACGGCCACGCCGAAGGGCCGCACGTTGGAGCTGTTCGGGCGCTACGACAACGAGACGAAGCGGCATGTGCCGTTCCACGTGTACTCGATGCGCCAGGCGATCGCTGAGGGGTTCATCCTCGACACGCTGGCGAACTACATGACCTACCAGCTGTTCTTCAACCTGCAGAAGTCCATCCTCGACGACCCGGCGTACGAGACGAACAAGGCCAAGGCGGCGATCGCCCGGTTCGTGATGCTGCACGAGCACAACCTGGCCCAGAAGGCCGAGGTGATCATCGAGCACTTCCAACAGCACGTACGCAACCGTGTCGGTGGCCGGGCGAAGGCGATGGTCGTGACGGCTTCCCGGCTGCATGCGGTGCGGTACACGCAGGCGTTGCGGTCGTACGTGAAGCAGCAGGGCTATGACCTTGGCGTGCTCGTGGCGTTCTCGGGCACTGTGGCCGACGGTGCGGGTGACTTCACCGAAGCGAACATGAACGGCCTCCCCGAAAGCCAGACCACACAGGCGCTCGACGGCGACGAGTACCACGTGCTCGTTGTTGCCGAGAAGTACCAGACCGGCTTCGATCAGCCGTTGCTGTGCGCCATGTACGTCGACAAGGTCCTGTCCGGCTTGAACGCCGTGCAGACCCTGTCACGCTTGAACCGTATCCATCCCGCGAAGCGCCAAGGCGACGTGTTTGTCCTCGACTTCCGCAACGATGCCGACGACATCCGCAAGGCGTTCGAGCCGTGGTACGGCACAACGGTCGCACCGCCATCGGACCCCAACCTTCTATACGACACGCGCCATGAACTCGACGAGTTCGGTGTGCTGCGGCCCGGCGAGATCGAACAGGTCGCCGAGTTGCTCGTCGGCCCCGGCACGACCGGCGACTCTGGTCGTATCTACGCAGCGCTCGCTCCAGTCGTCGACCGCGTCAAGGCACTCGACGAGGACGAGCGGTCTCGGTTCCGCGACGCCCTGAATCGGTTGTGTCGTATCTACAGCTTCCTGTCGCAGATCGTGACCTTCACCGACGCCAAGCTCGAACGCGACTACCTGTTCTGCAAGGCGCTCGCAGCCTACATACGCCCCGAGACCGCCGCCGGGTTCGATCTCGGTGCCGAGGTCGAGCTGAGGCACCTCCGCCTCGAACAGCAATCGCAGGGAGCGATCGCCATCGAGGGCGGTGACGGTGAGGTTGTCACGATCTTCTCTGGCACCGGTCGCATGTTCGATCCCGACGAGGAGCCGCTCTCGCAGATCATCGCCGAGATCAACGAACGGTTCGGTACGAACTTCGCTCCCGAAGACCGGCTGTTCTACGACGCCATCGCCGAGAAGCTCGCCTGGCGCACCGACGTGCAACAAGCCGCTGCCGCGAACACGGCAGACAACTTCAAGCTCGTGCTGGAGAAAGAGTTCCTCGGTGGCGTGATCGACCAGCTCGCCACATCCGAAGACCTTGCCGTCAAGTACATCGACAGCAGCGACATCCAACAGCTCGTACTCGCCGCCTACCTTCCCCTTATCCAGGGCCGCGCAAAGGTCGCCTGGCAGGAACACTGCCCGATCGGTGACCTGCTCGGCCCAGGACGCGAGTCGGCGATCCTGGAATACAAGGCCACGCTTCGTACCCACGCCGCGGGCGGCGAGGTTTACAAGACGCTCGAAACGTCAAGCCTGAAGACGATCGCGGCGTTCATGAACTCGCGCGAGGGCGGCACCCTCCTCATTGGTGCCGCCGACGACGGCACCGTCACAGGGCTCGGGTCTGACTACGCCTCGCTCCACAAGGACGGTCGTGACGACCGAGACGTGTTCCAGCAACACCTTGCGAACATCGTCGTCGCGAGCATGGGTGCCGCCGCAGGTGCGAACATCGCGACCCAGATCCACACGGTCGATGACAACGACCTCTGTCGTATACAAGTCCGACCCAGCGGATTTCCCGTCGACGCCACGGTCACGATCGACAAGAACGGCACGTACGAGAAGAAGGCCGCCTTCTACATCCGTGTCGACAACGGCACGCGCGAACTCGACGAGCGCGAGCGCGCGAAGTGAGCTGAGACCCTCGTGATGGTCCAGGTGTTGTGCGACTCTGATGCCCGTGAGGGCAGGAGGATGCGCAGCATCATGAATTCAAGGAAACGTCGCCGGCACACGCCGGAGCAGATCATCCGCAAGCTCGCGGAGGGCAACAAGCTCCTCGCCGCGGGCCAAGACCTCGAGACGGTGTGTCGCCATCTCGAGGTCGCGGAGTCGACGTGGCATCGCTGGCTGGCGCAGTACGGCGGTATGAAGGCCAACGACGCGAAGCGGTTGAAGGAACTCGAGGTCGAGAACAGCCGGCTCAAGCGCCTGTTGGCTGACGCGGAGCTCGAC
>DASYAG010000110.1:0-13001 GCA_036501485.1 Acidothermaceae bacterium
GGCAGAATCCCAGTCGACGTCATCCGGGTCGACGCCTCGCCTGGTAGCGGCCCTGGTTACCAGGTCGCCAAGTAGTGAGGCGGGCCCGGTGGTGCCGGCCAATCGCGCGCGACGTGCCTGATCGGCGATGTGCTCGCGTTCGCGAAGCACGGGCCCGACGAACCTCAACACGCGTTCGAGCGGGACGCCGGCGCTGTCTGCGACGTGCTCGGCCGACTCGCCGCTGCGCACCCTGTTCTGGATTTCGCGCGGGGAGATGCGGCTCTCGAGCGCCATCGTGAGCTGGCCCAACCGCGAGAGGTGGCCGTTGACTCCAGCCCGAAGTCGTTCGTCGATGACGATCGTGTGCTGGACGCCGTCGTCGTCGGTCAGAACAAGGCGCTCGCCGTCCTCGCTCACGCCTAGCAACCGCAGCTGCGCCATCAGACCTCCTCACCGACTAGGCGATGCGTCCCTCACGTGGTCATTCGCGCCCGAAGGCAGTCTGCCGCGCCGACCGGTCCTTGGGCCAATCGGGTAGCCATTGCCGACGTTCGTGGCATCGGCCGCAGCCCAAACGGGCGAGTGGGCGCGGCCTCGAACGGTCGAAAGATCGAGAGTGAGCAGTCTGATCGTCACCGTGCAGCCGCGCTCCGGGAGGGACGTGCTTGAAGTAAGGCACGCGACTGGCGGGGCGCTCGGGCACTTTGACCCGATAACGGCTCAGCTGTTCGTGGTCGATCCGCAGGACAGCCTCGCCGTCGCCGCAGCGGTGGCGCCCTATCTGCTCGGCGACCAGCCACTCGGCGTCCTGTCATCGCGGCACGTCGCCGCGGCCGACGCCTTGTGGGCACTGTTGCAAACGAGCCCGTTCACCTGGCATCGATTCGTACCGCTGCATGATCGGCTGCTGTTCTTCTACTGCCCGCTCGCGCACCTCGCGCTTGAAATCGTCGACGAAGGCGACCTCGCAGCTGATATCGATGCGCCGGAGTTTGCGCAGTTGTCAGTCAGCCTCGCGGCGATTCCGTTGCGCGATCTCGAAGAGCACCCCGTCGCCGTCGCGAGTTGGCTGAGTGCTTTGTGTACGGGGCGGGCAGACAGCCGACCTGGTGCTGCACCAGACGCCGAGATGCATCGCTCGATGTGGATGCGGTTGACGCACGGCTGATCGAAAGCGCTCTAACTTTCCTTTGTTTGTAAGGGTTCGAGTGCGGCCAGGACGACGTCGGTGACATCGTCGACCGGCTTCGCCGCATCGACGCGGATGAGTAGTTTTTGTCCGCGGTAATGATCGATGAGGGGTGCTGTCGCTGCGGCGTAGACATCGATGCGGTGCCGGGCAACCGCATCGACATCGTCGACGCGTCCTTCTGCCACCGCACGGCTGCGGGTGCGTCGCAACAACTCGGCGTCCTCGACGTCGAACCATACGGCCGCGTCAGGAGCGCCACCCAACTCCGCTGCATACGCCGAGAGTTCGCGCGCTTGTGCAACGTTGCGGGGGAATCCGTCAAGCACATAGCCGCCACTGGTCAGTGCCGCCTGAAGGGGCGCTCGCAGGACCTCGAGCATCAACTCGTCGGGTACTAGATCGCCGGCTGCCAGGTCGTCGGCAACCCGGCGTCCAAGTTCGGTGCCAGCCGCAACCTCCTTGCGCAAGATCTCTCCGGAGGACAGGTAGGTGACTCCGTACCGCTCAGCGATGCGGCGGCCCTGAGTGCCCTTGCCCGAAGCCGGCGGGCCGATCAGCAGGACGTGCACACTGGAGCCTTTCGTCGGTCAGCCGTCGGCAACTGGGAAGATCGAAAGATGCGACCCTATGACGCCGTGCTCCTCGTCTCGTTCGGTGGTCCTGAAGGGCCCGACGACGTGATGCCTTTTCTGGAGAATGTGACTGCTGGTCGGGGGGTGCCCCGGGAGCGTTTGGTTGACGTCGCGCAGCACTACTACCACGTCGGTGGAGTCAGCCCGATCAACGGCCAGAACCGTGCACTGCTCGCTGCGCTACGCGATGAGTTCGACGAGCACGGGATCGCGTTGCCTGTTTATTGGGGAAATCGGCACTGGACGCCGAGGCTGCCCGACGTGCTCGCGCAGATGCGTGACGACGGCATCACCAATGCGATTGCGTTCTTGACCTCGGCCTACGCGAGCTATTCAAGTTGCCGTCAGTACCTCGACGCCATCGAACTGGCGCGTGCCGAAGTGGGCGAGGGTGCCCCAGCTGTCGATCGGTTACGGCAGTACTTCAACCACCCAGGCTTCATCGAGCCGATGATCCAAGGCGTCGAAGCCGCATTGCAGCAGCTACCGGCTGAGTACCGCGACGACGCACCCCTGGCGTTTGTCGCGCACTCCATTCCATCGGCGATGGAGGCCACGAGCGGGCCGGCTGGCGGCGCCTACACGACTCAGCTCGGCGAAGCGATTCGTCTTGTGTCCGCAGGCATCGGAGGCAATCACCCCGCCACGCTGTCGTTTTGTAGTCGTAGCGGCTCACCGTCGGTGCCCTGGCTGGAGCCGGATATCGGCGATCGCCTGACGGAGCTCGCCAAGAACGGCGCGCGTGCGGTGGTCGTCGTCCCGATCGGCTTCGTTTCTGACCACATGGAGGTGGCCTACGACCTTGATACCGAGGCTGCCGAAACGGCTGCCGACCTCGGGCTCGCGTTTGTAAGGTCGGCGACAGTCGGAACGGCGCAAGCTTTTGTTTCGATGGTTCGGGAGTTGGTGCTCGAGCGTATGGGCGAGGTTCCGGCGCGCGCCTTGGGAAGCCTCGGGCCAGCGCATGACCGGTGCCCAACGGACTGCTGCCGCCCTCGAGTCGACAACGCAGCGACAAGCCCTGGGGCGCCCCATGGTCGATGAGTCAGCAACCCAACTGCTCGAGCTCGCCATCAGGGTCGCTCGGGTCGCTGGTGAGTTCCTGATCGAGGCGCGGCCGGCTGACCTGGTGGTCGCAACCAAGTCGACCCCAACCGATGTCGTGACGCAGATGGACACCGCCGCTGAGCGGTTGATCGCGAGCACCATCAAAGCGAGCAGACCCGATGACGCGATCCTCGGCGAGGAAGGGCAGGGCGGCGGGGCAACTGGTGGCAGCCAGGTGCGCTGGATCGTCGACCCGATCGACGGAACGGTGAACTACCTGTACGGCCTGCCGCAATGGGCGGTCTCCATTGCGGCCGAGGTTGGCGGCGTCGTCGTGGCGGGGGCGGTGCTTGACCCCAGCAAGGACGAGATGTTCACGGCTGAGCGCGGCAAAGGTGCCAGGCTCAACGGCGTCGAGATATCGGTGTCGAACTGCTCCGAACTGTCGCAGGCACTCGTCGGCACCGGGTTCGGCTACGACGCCTCGCGGCGGGCCCGCCAGGCTCAGGTTCTGACCGGTGTCTTGCCACGAGTGAGGGACATCCGCCGACTCGGTGCGGCGTCGCTCGATCTGTGCGCGGTGGCCTGTGGACGACTCGACGGCTACTTCGAGCGAGGGCTGAACTTGTGGGACCACGCGGCCGCCGGGTTAGTAGCGGCTGAGGCTGGAGCTCGAGTCGAAGGTCTGCACGGTCGACCGGCGGACGGCGATTTGCTGGTTGCGGCAACTCCTGGCGTGTTTGGTGCGTTGCATGACTTGGTGGCTGAGCTCGGCGCGGATCACGACTGACACGGCGTCGGCGAGGACGGCCGCAATGGGAGGAGTTCGAACGGGCGGTGAAGGTTTGTCGAACCTTTCCTAAGAGTCTGGCGTGTACTGCGCAGAACCCCTCAGGTTGGGCAAGTGGCGAGCCGATGTGCACGCCGACGGCGCAGAATCGGGGTCGGTTCCGCACCGTCGGGTACGCATGGTTGGAGCGCGGAGAACTGGGCATACCGGACGAACGCACACGACAGTGCGCGAGTGTTGGGGAAGTCGAGGGGTCGATGCGGCGGGTCGCGAGCCCGAAGCAGCGAAGATGCGGCACAATCTGCCCGCCAGCGGGCACAAGTTGGGGGAGTTGAGCGTTACACTCCGCGCCGCAGCCCGCGGATCGTTGACCGTCGAGAGACGGACGCCAGGCGACCCCGCGGATAGCGCGACCGGAACGGCACAAGCACGACCGAGGATGACGAGGCACCGGAGGTTCCCATGGCGACCGATTACGACACCCCGCGCAAGGTTGACGAGGACCTTGGTGAAGACAGTCTCGAAGAGTTGAAGGCACGCCGAGCCGACAGGCAAGGTGGCGTCTTTGAGGGCGACGAGGCGGATCTCGCCGAGTCCTTTGAACTGCCTGGCGCGGACCTTTCGAACGAGGAACTCTCACTGCGGGTGCTCCCAAGGCAAGCAGACGAGTTCACCTGTTCACGATGCTTCCTGGTACATCACCGCAGCCAGCTCGCGACTAGCGCGGGCGCCCAGATGGTGTGCAGAGAGTGCGCCGCGTAGCAAGCACTCCCGAGGTGGAGAGTGCGCCGCGTAGCAAGCACTCCGGAGGTAGAGAGTGCGCCGCGTAAACAGCGCGACGACAAGCAGGGCGACTAGATGCGTGAGCATCCGGTCGCCCTATTGTCTTACTTGGGAGGTTCCCCGCTGACCTTCTCCCACGTTCCCTGCGCGCGCCGGCTCGCGAGGAGCCGGGCGATCGTCACTGACGTGGCTGATAGTGCCGTCCAGGCGACCGCCTCTGTCCACTTCACGTCGGGAGACTTCGTATCCGTCGGTGGCTTCTTGCCGGTGGCCTTCACCCAGATTCGGTTGACCACAACGCCGGCGATCCGGGCGGCGATGGTCGCCGCGACGGCCGAATAGAGCTTGCGAGCGATCGTTTCCGGCCGGCCACCGGCGGGTGCGACGTCGCCGCCAACCCCCAGGTCGTCCGCCGTTCGCAATTCTTTGGTCTTGCTCATAGCTCCGCCTTTGCATACCGAACAAACTCAAGTGCCGCGACCAACTCTGAAGGCCGTCGGGTCGCTACTACCCAGTACGGGGTTGTGTCGTTCATGTCTTCGACTTCGATCTGCACGGCCGTTTTGATCCACGGCCGCAGCGACAACTCCGCGTCGGCCCGCAGACCAGGCCCAAGCAGGCGATGAGCCGCGGCCGCATCGAGCGGGCGGGCACGACCGATGTGGCCGGCTGGCAATTCGACCTTGCCCGCACGCAGGCCTGATTCGTCGACATCGACCGTCGAGCGTCCGAGTAGCACCAGGAACGCTGCTTCGAGGGCGAGCGTCACGACCAGGCAGCCAATGGCCAACGCCCACGTCGGGTGTTGGTTCGACATCTCCGGACCCATGACTACGACCGCCTCAGTCGTCGGTACGGCGATCACCGCGCCGACGACCGACCACCACCACGGCACCGTTCGTCGCTCGTGGAACTGCAGTCTCGGCGGGTTCGGCACAGACGCAAGGCTACGCAGCAGGGTGCACCGGGGATAAGCCTGCCCAGCCGCCGGTCCGTCGTCGGCCGGTAGTGTCGCCCTTCGTGAACACGAACGCCGGTGCACAGCGGCCAGCTTCGGGTCTGCTGCCTCCGTTGGTATTGCCCGAAGACTTGCGGCCAGCCACTCCGGCTCCGGACGCGCCACCACCTGGCACGACGCTTGGGCAGCACTACGCGCGCTGCTATGGCTGCGGCGTCGCGCAGCCAGCCGGCTTGCACATGACGTTTACCGTCGGCGACGACGTGCAGGTGATTTCGGAGTTTGTCGTCACAGAGGACCATGAGGGGGCCGCGGGTCTGGCTCACGGCGGCTTGCTCACGGCTGCCCTCGACGAAACTCAGGGCACGTTGCTGTGGGTGCTGAGGATGCCGGCTGTCACCGCACGACTCGAAACCGACTTCCTTGCGCCAGTGCCAGTGGGATCCATCGTGCGGATCGAGGCGCGCTGCCTCGGGTTGGCCGGCCGGAAGATCTACACCAGTGCCGAGGGTCGCTTGGTCGCCCAAAATGGCGACACCGACGGCGTTATCGCGATCCGTTCATCGGCGCTATTCGTCACGGTGCCGGTCGAACATTTCACCGCATACGGCCGAGCCGATTTGGTCGAAGCGTCGCTGAACCGAGGCAGCGACACGTCAGGCGTTGGAGTGAACCCGTGAGCGACCTGCCAGTACTCGTGATGCGGTTGCACCCCGACGTCCCGCTTCCGGCGTATGCGTATCCAGGCGACGCCGGCGCCGACTTGATCACCACGGAGGCCGCCGAACTCGCCCCAGGTGAGCGCATCGTGTTGCCGACAGGCATTGCGATCGCCCTACCGGACGGCTACGCCGCGTTCATACATCCACGGTCCGGCCTCGCCGCGCGCTGCGGCGTCGCCCTCGTCAACGCCCCTGGCACGATCGACGCCGGATACCGTGGCGAGATCAAGGTGATCGTCGTGAACCTCGACCCACGAGAGCCAGTCCGGCTCGCCGCGGGAGATCGGATCGCCCAACTCGTGATCCAACGGGTCGAACACGCGACGTTCCACGAAGTCAGCGAGTTGCCCGGTTCCGACCGCGGCGCCGCAGGACATGGCTCAAGTGGCGGCTTCAGTCACGCCGTGGCTGGTGCGGCGCTCGACCCGACAAGCGGAGGTTCGTGATGGCATTCGGGCGGGGCAAGAAGGACAAGAACGGCCCAGCGGACGTCGACGACGCCGTCGAAGCCGACTGGACGCCGAGTGCTGACGATGCGGTTGATAGCTCCCCCGTCGAGCCAACACCGGTTCGCGATCGGCGACCGCTCGACGACGAGGAGGCCGGGGGCGACGGGTCGATGCCACGACTCGACCTCGGCTGTTTGCGGGTGCCGGTGCTACCCGGAACAGAGGTTCGGGTAGAGATGAACGAGGCTCAGCAGCCGATCGCCGCGACCATCGTGCACGGCGAGAATTCGCTGCAGTTGCTGGCTTTTGCCGCGCCTCGCAATGGCGGCATCTGGGACGAAGTGCGTACCGAGATCGCCGAATCGGTGCGCGCAGATGGCGGCCAGGCCGACGAGACCGAAACCGAGTTCGGGACCGAGCTGCACACGAAGGTGCGCGCCGAGGTCACTCCGGGCCAGGTCACCGAGCAGCAGTTGAGATTCGTCGGCTTCGACGGCCCGCGATGGTTCTTGCGGGGCGTGTTCAGCGGTCCTTCGGTGACACGTCCGGCGCAGGCAGAGGTTCTCGAAACGGTTCTGACCAGCGTCGTGGTGGTGCGTGGTACCGATCCGATGGCGCCGCGCGACCCGCTGCAGTTGCGACTGCCGCGCGAGGCTACGGCAGTACGTGAGACAGCTGAGGGCGACGAGGCCGGCGACAAGCCAGTTCTCGAGTTGCCACCGCGTGGCCGGGAGATCACTGAGACCCGCTGAGCGGTACCCTTTTTTCATGAAGGAGTCCGAGGCGGTCGTGGCACCTGACTCAGTGAGCGCCCCCGCTGCAGTGACGGCGGTCGATGAGTCGGCCGAGTCGCCAGGTGTGCTTCGCAGGGCCTTGCACCGGCTGACGACGCCCGACCACATCCTCGACGCCGAAAACCGGCAGGAGCAGTCGCTCGAGAGCGGCGGCGTGCCGGTCCATAGTTGCCGTGACCGTGCGCAGGTCTGTGTCGTCGGCATGCTGCGGACGGTCACGATTCAACCGCGCGGCGGCTCGCCGTCCTTGCAAGCCGAATTGTGGGACGGGTCCGGCTCGGTCGACGTCGTGTGGATCGGTCGGCGTCGCATCGCCGGTATCGAACCTGGTCGGGTGCTGAAGGCTCAGGGCCGAATGACACAACGCGACGGCCGCCGGGTGATGTTCAACCCTCGCTACGAACTGCGTCCGTCGGGCTCGTAAGCGTTTGCTAGCAGCGTTACTCGCCGTGCAGCAGTAGTGCGCGCAGCTCGTCTTCAACGTCCGGCGAAGCCACGAACAACAGTTCGTCGCCACCCTCGAGCGGATCGTCGGCGCTCGGCACGATGACGCGGCCGTCACGCAAGATGACGACCAGCGCGCTGTCAGCGGGCCACGGCACCGAGCCCACGCGTTGCCCGACGTAGCGACCAGTCGGCGGCAGGGTGAACTCGACGAGGTTCGCCTGGCCCTGCCGAAACGTCATGAGCCGTACGAGGTCGCCGACGCTGACCGCCTCTTCGACGAGTGCGGAAAGCAGGCGCGGCGTCGACACTGCGACATCGACGCCCCAGGACTCGTCGAATAGCCACTCGTTCACCGGGTCGTTGACCCGGGCGACCACCCTGGGCACCCCGTACTCGGTCTTTGCGAGCAGCGACACCACGAGGTTCACCTTGTCGTCGCCCGTCGCGGCGACTGCAACTTGGCAGCGGTCGAGCCCGAGTTCGTCGAGATTGGCGATCTCGCAGGCGTCAGCGAGCACCCACTCGGCGCCTGGAATCGCGTCAACGTCGATCGCGCGGCTGTCCTTGTCGATAACGAGGACCTCGTGACCGTTCTCGACAAGCTCCGCGGCGATGGATCGGCCGACCGCGCCGGCTCCCGCAATGGCGACCCGCATCAGCCGTTCTCCTCGGGAGGTGCGGCAAGCACGGCGATCGCCTTGTCGGTGTTTTTGTCGAGCACGATGATGTTGAGCAAATCGCCCTCTTGGAACACGGTGTCGGGAGTGGGCAGGACGCCCTCGCCGAAGCGGGTCACGAACGCCACCCGAATGCCAGCAGCAGTCTCGAGCTCCGAAAGCCGCCGCCCAATCCAGCCCGTCGCGACATGTACCTCTGCCAGTTGCACCGTGCCCGTCGGATCGCGCCACAACGCCTGGGCGCCCTCCTGGAGCACCCGGCGAAGCATCTGGTCGGCGGTCCATTTCACGGTCGCGACGGTGGGGATCCCGAGGCGCTCGTAGATTTCTGCCCGGCGGATGTCGTAGATCCGGGCCACCACATTCTCGACGCCGAAGGTTTCGCGGGCCACCCGCGCCGCAATGATGTTGGAGTTGTCGCCGCTGCTGACGGCGGCAAAAGCCCCTGCCTGGCGGATGCCGGACTCCTCGAGCACCGTGCGGTGCAAGCCCACGCCGTGAATCTTGCGGCCCCGAAAATGGGGAGGCAACCGGCGAAACGCGTGTGCGTCGATGTCGATGATGGCGACGGAGTGCCCGAGTTCCTCGAGGCTGTCCGCCAAGGTCGACCCGACCCGGCCGCATCCCATGATCACGACATGCACGGTTGGCTTGTCTCCTTCAGTGTGCCTGGGGAACGCTACACGGTGCGGCCGCCGGAGCCTGGGACGGCTATCGCCTAGCATCTTGACGTGTCCATCGCCAGCGGTGTGTTCAAACGAGTGCTGGTCGGTCGGCCACAACGCAGCGACCGGCTGGGGGAGTCGCTACTCCCCAAGCGGCTGGCGCTTCCGGTGTTTGCGAGCGACGCCCTGTCGTCCGTCGCCTACGCCACCGAGCAGATCCTCCTCGTGTTGTCGGCCGGCGGCTTGGCGCTGCTGCACTACACCTGGTACGCGGCGGCCGGGGTCGCCTTCCTCATGCTGGTGGTCGTCGCGTCGTACCGGCAGAACGTGCACGCGTATCCGAGCGGTGGCGGCGACTACGAGGTCGCAACCGTCAACCTCGGACGTCGCGCCGGGGTAACTGTCGCGAGTGCGCTGATGGTCGACTACGTACTGACTGTCGCCGTGTCGGTGAGTTCGGGTGTCGCGAACATCACGTCGGCGGTGCAGTCACTTCAAGGACACGAGGTTTCGATCTCCGTCGCCATCGTGCTTGTCATCATGGTGTTGAACCTTCGAGGTATTCGCGAGTCGGGCACCGCGTTCGCGATCCCGACGTACGCCTTCATCGCCGGTATCGCGGTGCTGATCGCGGTGGGATTCACCAAGCTCTTCACCGGCCACAAGCTGGTTTCCGAGAGTGCGGGGCTGCACGTGGTTCACCCGACTCACTACAGCGGCTTCGTTCTCGTGTTCTTGCTGCTGCGTTCGTTTGCCTCGGGGTGTACGGCGCTAACGGGAGTCGAGGCGATCAGTAACGGCGTGCCGTCGTTTAGGCCACCGAAGAGCGACAACGCCGCCGCCACCCTCGCGATGCTGGGCGCTCTCGCCGTCACGATGTTCCTCGCCATTACGGCGCTGGCGATTCACAGCCACGTGCACGTCGCGGCGACGGCCGCGGATCTCGGGCTGCCCCCCGGGTCACACCAGAAGACTGTCATCGCGCAGATCGGCGCCACGGTGTTCGGCGGCGACCGGACGCTCGGCTTCTACTATCTGCAGGCCGTCACGGCACTGATCCTTGTGCTTGCTGCCAACACGGCATTCAACGGATTCCCTGTGCTGGCGTCGATTCTGGCTCGCGACGGCTACCTACCCCGCCAGCTGCACACCCGTGGTGACCGGCTCGCGTTCAGTAACGGGATCCTGTTGTTGGCCGGATTTGCGATCCTGCTGATCTTCGCATTCTCGGCATCGCCGACGCGATTGATCCAGCTGTACATCGTCGGTGTGTTCGTGTCGTTCGTGAACAGTCAGTTCGGCATGATCCGACATTGGAATCGCAACCTGCCGCTGACAACGGATCCGGCCCGGCGGCGGCAGATGTATCGATCTCGAGTGATCAACTCGGTCGGCGCGGTCGTAACATCCCTCGTTCTTGTCATCATCCTAATTTCGAAGTTCGAAGAGGGTGCGTGGATCGCGATCGTCGCGATGATCGTGCTCTACGTGATGATGCGCGGTATCAGGAAGCACTACGACATGGTGAAGGCCGAGCTCTACGCCGACGTCGACGAAGAGCGCACGCTGCCGTCGCGGGTACACGCAATCGTGCTGTTGTCGAAGCTGCACAAGCCCACGATGCGCGCGCTGGCCTACGCACGTGCAACTCGGCCATCGGTACTTGAAGCGGTAACCGTCAATGTCGACAGCGAAGAAACCGCTGCACTTGAAGCCGAATGGGAACGTCGCGGTTTGCCGGTGCCACTGAAGGTACTCGACTCGCCATATCGCGAAGTGACTCGCACGATCGTCGACTACGTTCGCTCGATCCGTCGCAACAGCCCACGCGATGTCATCACCGTCTTCATCCCCGAATACGTCGTCGGCCGCTGGTGGGAACACCTCTTGCACAACCAGAGCGCGCTACGACTGAAGGGTCGACTGCTCTTCTCGCCCGGCGTGATGGTCGTGAGCGTGCCCTGGCAACTGAAGTCGTCTGCCCACGCGGCCGCCGAGCTTGACGAGGCATTGACACCGGACGGACCGACCGGCGCGTGACGCCGTTGGCTGTCGGTGCGCTGATCGAACTCGAGGTCGGCCTACCCGCGCACGGCGGTTCGTGCGTCGCTCGACACATCGGGCAAGTCGTGTTCGTGCGGCATGCCCTGCCTGGCGAGCGGGTTCGGGCGCGCGTCACCGAGCAGTCGAAGCATTTCGCCCGCGCCGACGCGGTCGATGTACTCGCGGCGTCGGTCCACCGCGTCGTCCCGCCGTGTCCGGCAGCGAAGCCCGGCGGGTGCGGCGGGTGCGACTGGCAGCACGCCGATGCCGGGTATCAACGCGATATCAAGGCCGCGATCGTCATGGAGCAGCTGCAGCGACTGGCCGGCATCACCCGCAGTGTCATCGTCGAAGCGCTGCCCGGTGACGGATTCGGCTGGCGCACCCGCGTGCGTTTCTCCGTCGACGGATCGGGTCGCGCGGGCTTTCGGCGGCACCGCTCGCATCAAGTCGAGGTGATCGAGCGCTGCCCGATTGCGCATCCGCTCGTCGAAGCAGCCGGCGTCGAGAGCGCACGATGGGACGCCGTGAGCGAGGTCGAAGTCGCGGCATCGGTGGGATCCGGCGAGCGGCTCGTGCGCACGGCCGTCGGCCGGGGCGCGACGATGCGGCTGCGTGAGGGCGGGGCGCTGTCCGAAGTTGCGGCGGGCCGTAGCTGGCGGGTCAGCCCTGGTGGGTTCTGGCAGGTACATCCGGCCGCTGCCGACGTGCTCACCGACGCCGTGATGGCGGGATTGCGGCCTCGCGTTGGCGACCGTGCGCTCGATCTTTACGCAGGTGTCGGCTTGTTTGCTGGGTCATTAGCGGTCGCCGTCGGCTCCAGCGGCTACGTGACCGCGGTCGAGTCGTCGACCGTTGCAACGAGGGACGCGGCGCAGAACTTGGCCGATTTGCCGCAGGCGCACCTGGTGCGCGCCGAGGTCGCGACAGCGTTGGGAAGTCCCGAGCAGTTCGGTGCGGTCGACATCGTCGTGCTCGATCCGCCGCGGTCAGGAGCCGGGGCGGCCGTTGTCAAAGGCATCGCCGGGTTGCGCCCACGAACGATCGCGTACGTTGCATGTGACCCCGCGGCACTGGCGCGGGACCTCGCCAGTTTCTCCCAGGCTGGGTATGTACTCGACGAGCTGCGCGCGTTCGACATGTTCCCCCAGACGCACCACGTGGAGTGTGTCGCGATCCTTACTGCCGCGACCGATTGGGATGTCACCGGATGAGAGCCACCCTGCTGCTCTGCGATGCCGCGCAGGTCGACCCCGCCGGCAAGGTCCACATCCTGGGCGCCGGGTGGACCGTGGTTTCGGTTGCCCGCGGTGCTCCCGTTCTGGCACACGCGGTGGTCGCCATCGTCCACGTGCCGTGGCACGAAACTCACGAACCGCATCGGCTGCGCCTGCGGCTTGAGGACGAGGACGGCAGGCCGGTCATGATTGGGCCGGCGCCCGACCAGCTGGCCCCGCTGATCCATGAGCAGCAGATCGAAGTGGGCCGCCCGCCCGGTGCACCGGAGGGCATCACTTTCGACGTGCCGGTCGTTGTTTCGGTCGGTCCGGGGATGCCACTGACCGAAGGTCGCTACAGCTGGCGCCTGGAGATCGACGGCGCCAGCGACGAGGACTGGTTCGTGAGTTTCCACGTCCGGGTGACATGAATTTGGTACGTGACGGCGAGGGAGCCCAAGCAGTACGCTCGTACTGTTTGGACAACGTGGGAGAGCAGGGCGAGAGCGGAGGCAAGCGGTGGATAGCTTCGGTAGTCGTGGCACCCTGCAGGTCGGGGCGGCGTCGTATGAGATCTTCCGCCTGAGCGCGGTGCCTGGGTCG
>DASYAG010000111.1:0-75203 GCA_036501485.1 Acidothermaceae bacterium
TCATAGTCATCATCAAGATCCGCCGGTGCGATCGCCGCGAGACGCGCCGCGAGCTCAGGGCCCGGTGCAATCTTCGCGATGTCCAGCAGCTCGTCCATAACCCGAAACTATCTACGCCCACCGACACTTTCAGCCACGAACACATCGATGTGGAAAACAAATAAAGTTTTCTTGCGCGGCTCGCGCGACGCGCCAGGGACGATCTAACTCGGGCTACGCCGGCCCGCGATCAGTCGATGGCGCGATGCAAGAACCCGCGGATGCCGATCGTGCTGAACACCGCGACCGACACGGCAAGGCCGAGCACACACACCCACGGATACATGTGATGCACCGACGGCGTCAGCGCAGCCCGCATCCCCTCGCTCGCATACGTCATCGGATTGAATGCGGTGACGACCTGAAACCACCGAAGGTGTGAGAGCGACGGCCACGGATACTGACTGCAGCCGGTGAACAGCATCGGCGTCAGGATCAGCGCGAACATGATCTGGATCCGGTTCGGCGGTACCAACGTGCCGAGCGTGAGTCCGATCGCCGAGCCCGCAAGCGCACCGAGAATCATCACGACAGCAACAAGCCAGATGGCGCTCGCGTGCCACGGAATTGAGCCGAGCACCCAGATGCCGACCGGGAACATCACCAACGCCGCGAGCAGCGCTCGCATCGACGCGAACAGCATCTTCTCCAGCGCGACCGCCCACGTCGGCAACGGCGCAAGCAACCGGTCTTCGATCTCGCGGCTGAACGAGAACTCGAGGACGAGTGGCAACGCGGTGCTCTGAATACCCGTCAAGGTGACCGTCAACGCGACGATGCCGGGGAACAAAAGGTGCGCGTACCCGGGAGTCGTCAAACCGATCGAACCCAACACCTTGCCGAAGATGAACAGCAATCCGAGCGGCTGCAAAATCACCTGAGCAAGAAAGATCGGCAGCTCGCGACCGGTCACTGTGACGTCGCGTCGCAACACGCTGAAGAACGAACGCCAGGGACTCGGATCGCTGATCTCGATCCGCGGAAGAGCGACAGCAGCTGTGGTCATCGCAACGCACGTCCCGTCAGGTGAATGAACACGTCCTCAAGGCTGGGCTCACCGAGGCGCACTTCAGTCAGGCGGCCCTGGTGCTGGGTAACGACATCCGACACCGGTCCCACCAACCGAGCCGGCTCGCCGGTCACGTAAAGCCGGGCACGCAACGCGGCAGAACCCGCGTCGACCCGTTCAACCTTCTCGACAGCAGCCAGTGCTTCAAGCGCCACAGCCAGCGCAGCCGGATCAGCGATGGGCTCGACGACGATCTCGAGCGTGCCACTACCGATCAATGTCTTGGTCAACGCAAGCGGAGTGTCGAGCGCGAGCAGCTTGCCGTGATCGACGATCCCGACGCGATCCGCGAGCTCGGCCGCCTCGTCCATGTCGTGCGTGGTCAAAAGGATCGTGACGCCGGACGCCTTCAAGTCGCGAATCCTTTCCCACACGTAAATCCGGGCGGCCGGGTCGAGGCCGGTCGCCGGCTCGTCGAGGAACAGCACCGGCGGCGAGTGCATCAGTGCACGCGCGATCATCACCCGTTGCAGCTGCCCGCCAGACAGCCGGTCGACCTTGTCCTTCGCCCGGTCGGCAAGCCCGAACTGATCAAGCAACTCGACGGCCCGCTCCTCGCGGACCTTCACCGGCACGCCGTGGTAAGCCGCATGAAAGAGCAAGTTCTGTCGGACGTCGAGTGAGCGGTCGAGGTTCGGACGTTGGGGCACGACACCAAGCTGGGTGCGGGCTCGTACCGGGAGAGCCACGACGTCGACGCCCGCGACGAACGCGGATCCGCCGGTCGGTTTCACCCTCGTCGTCAGCACACCGATGGTCGTCGTCTTCCCCGCCCCATTCGGACCGAGGAGACCAAAACACTCGCCCCGTGCGACCTGGAACGAAATGCCGTCGACGGCGTTCGTGTCGCGCTTGGGATAGCGCTTCACAAGATCAACGACCTCGACCGCTGGCCCCGCCATGACACCTCTCCCTGCCTGAGTACGCTCTGACAATCCGGGTCGGTCCTGGACGCCGCCGACCCCCTGTTTCGGGAGTCCGACGACATGCACCGGGCACAGTCACCCGCCGCTGAAACAGGCGGCCTGGTACTCACCCGCCGCGACTTGTTCACCCTACTTGGGTCGGCGGCGGTGCTCGTCGCGTGCGGCGGCAAGTCGCACTCGACATCGCCGATCACCGTGAGTTCCGGTACACCGGTCAGTTCCGGTACAGCCGCCGGCAGCGCATCCGGGGGTTCCGGGACGGGCGTCACTTCGGCGCCGCAGGCGGCGAACGGCGGTGGCAACACGACGTCCGGCAGTGTGGTGAAAATTGGCGGACAGCACGCGACGGGCAGCGACGCCATGTCGGTCGCGGACGCGCAGCGCGAGGCTCAGGTCGCGAACGGGCATTGGCAAGGCGGGTGGCACGACGCGACGGGCGCGAGCGGCGACAGTGACATCGTGATCGCGATCGACGCTGCGAGCCGTACCGCAAAGGCGACCGTGTCGTTCGACGGCAAAGTGCTGGGCGCAGCGGTGCCGACCACCACCTATGACATCGACCTGCTGTCGTTCATGATGACGGCCGACAGTTACAACGTCTCGAGCCCGCAGTTCGGCGAGATCACGATCACTCCCGGCGGCGCCACGAATGCTTCGGGCAGCGGGCACTCCGTCCCTGGCCAGCCGGCGGTCGATCACATCGACGTCAACGGCAGCAAGGCTGGCAAGCGCGTCGATGTCAGCTACACCGTGTTTTACATCGACGGCCACGGCGTCAAAGGCACAGCAGCCTGGACGACGACGGGCGAGCGTGCGACGCCTGCCGCACTCGGCAGCGAGGGCGCGCCCACGAGCGCTGACATTGCCAGCGGCAGTTACGCAGCAGGCCTACTCGATGCAAAGTCGCTCACCACGATCTTCGGCAAGCCCTTTGACGAGCCCATAGCGAATGGCGGCAACCTTCTTTATGGCAACGGCATCGCGACCAGTGACGGGCAGGTGTATTCGACAGCGCACGATTACGTCATCCAGTACACGATCTATGTCGGCACCAACGCAGCCGACACCGCGGCGTTCTGGAAGATACAAAACCCCGGGCTGCCGACGACTCCGGGGCCCTGGCTGTCAGGCTTCTTCTTTCCCGGGGCGGGCTTCTACGCCGAGTTGCCGACGCGGGTTCTGCTGGTGCAGGTGCTTAACCTCAAGCCCACCGGCACGCCGACCGCTCAGCAGATCGCGATGATCGAAGGCTGGACAATCCAGGTCGCCACCGCGATCACGAATAGCCTCAAATCCAGCTAGTGACGCGTTACCGCCAGAAGGCGTCGAGCGCTTCCTGATCTGAGTAGTGCCCGCGAACCTCGTGGATCAGGCCGTCGCGAACCGTCATGAGCTGGCACGCAGTGATGTCGAGTTCCTTGCCGGCGTAGGACGCCGTGGCATGTTGCACTGCAACGACGAAGTGCTCTCCTATCGCGACATCAACCAGCTCTGCGCGAAACGTGTTGCCGGACAGCGGCCCCAGCTTGGCCATGAAGTCGTCACGGATTTGCGACCATCCGTGATGGTCGCCGGCGATGGGGCTATCTCCCGGCAGATGCCAAACAACGTCGTCTGCAAAGCAGCTTTCGGCCGCGACGAAATCGCGATCCGCGATGGCTTGGTACAGGCGACGGACCACATCGGCGTCCGCAGGAGTAGGCACGCTCAGCCTTCCTTCTGGTCGTACCAGCGCAGGACACGGAGGGCCCGTAGCGTGTTCCACCGACTTGGACGACCATCGACGTCCTCGAGGGCGAACCACACCTTGCCGGGATGCGTGTTCTCGAGAAACCACGCGCCGTCGGGTTGCTGCTTGGATCGAAGCAAGTCCATCGCTTCGTCAAGCCGCGGGTCGGGGACGCCTCCGACGTCCCAGAAGTACTCCAAGCCGCGCAACACGTCGTAGTGCCAGCGGGTCGGGAACGAGAAGTCCAACCAGTCCGGGTCGATGACCTCGCCGGTGCTGAGCCGACGGAACAGCTTGCGCTCCAGCAGGTATTCCTCGCCTCGCCGTCTCGCGTCGGCAGATCCGGGCGCGCCGCCGGTTGCCCGCTCGTGCGCCAACAACCCTTCGAGGACGCGGATCGTCGTATGGAACGAAGAACGAACGGAGCCGTTCTCCACCTCGCAGTTCCACCCGCCGTCCGCTAGTTGCTCGCCTAGCAACCGGGCCGCCACACCATCGACGTCCTCGCCGAAGTACGCGCCGAGCACGAGCACCATGCCGTTGATGCACGGCTCGACCTCGCCCTCGAAGAAAGGCTCGCCGGCGTACTCCCAACGGCAGTTCGCTTTGATCAGTGCGACGGACTTGCGAACGTGATCAGAGCGTGGGTCGATCCCAAAGTCGCGCAGCAACATCAAGCTGTACGCAGTGGCGCTCCACGGCTGGCCCTCGCCGAATTGGCTAGGGCCTGGCGATGGATCGCGCCGTGCGGGAAACAGTGCGCCGCCGTCCCACTGGCCGTCCTCGTCCTCCAACGCGAACAGCCGAGCGCCCCAGCCGTGGGTGGGAATGCGCGCTCGCTCCGCCGCTACGACAGCGGCCGGAGCATCGGTGAGATCACGCAGTGCCTGCCACCGGATGGCGGGGTCAGAATCGAGCAGCCAGTCGATCACGGTCATTCGCCGAACCTAGCCAAATCGCGGCGGTCCAAACAACCTTGAAGGCGGTCGCCGGACTACCCGTCCTGCACCGGGAGAGCGTTGCAGCCCAGCGCTCGCTCTTGCGCGGGCTGGACTGCAACGCTTCCGCTCAATCGCCCTTGACGTTGACGATCTGGTGCAGGGTGTGCCGGATCTCGACAAGGTCCGCGGCATGTGCCATCACTTGGTCGATCGCCTTGTACGCCGCCGGGATCTCGTCAACGGCGACCACACGCCGTTGGTGATTCGTGAGTGCGAGCCACCGACCCTGCTCGACGGTGGAACGAACGTGGTCCTGCAGCACGACAACCTGCCAAGCTCGACCGGCGTCGGTTACGCAGCGGGCTGGCACGCCTACCTCGACCGATTGGCTGACCAGTTGTCCGGCTCCGAGATCACCAACTGGAGCCAGCGCTTCGACGAGCTCATCGGTGAGTACAGGTCCTAGCGATTGAGCATCATCGCAGCGAGCCGATCGACGATCGGCAGATCCGCCGGCACCCACTCGACATCGTGCAACTCATCAACGGTCAGCCACCGAAACGCGCAATGCTCGATCAACGTCGGCTCGCCCGCAACAACGGCTGCCAGCCAGACACGCAGGATGCCGTGTTCGCCAATCGGCCAATCACGACCGACCCGCGCGCCGAGCATGACGTCGATCGCGAGTTCCTCGCGGCACTCGCGAATCAGCGCGGCCTCGTCGGTCTCCCCGGGGTCAACTTTTCCCCCAGGAAACTCCCAGAATCCGGCGAGCGACGGCGGCTCGGAGCGCTGCGCGGCGAGCACCCGCTCGCCGTCCACGATGGCGGCACCGACAACCACCTGCACGCGCGTCTCCACAGCCGCGCAGTCTGTCACGATCTCGCCTTGACTCCACGCCCATCGGCGGGCGACGGTGGATTCATGGAACAACTGAGTGCGATTGATGTGGCCCGGGCGCTTGCCGAACTCAAGGACTGGACGGGCGACACCACGAGCCTGCGTCGCAGCATCAAAGCATCGAGCTTCGCCGCCGGCATCCAGCTCGTCGATGCGGTCGCGGAGATCGCCGACGCCATGGACCATCACCCCGACATCGACATCAGGTGGACGACGATCACGTTCGTCTGCTCGACCCACTCCGCGGGTGGGGTGACCGAGTTGGACGTCGAACTGGCGCGCCGGATCGACGATCTGGCCGGCAGCTAGCCGGCGGTAACTGGGTCGCCTTCGGCGCCTTGAGTGCGGTAAACCAGTATGTGACTAGCGAAGGTCTAGTCCTTTTTCCATGTCCGGAACACACCAGGAGACGTCGTGCCGCCGGTGATCCGCGTCGAGAATCTCGTGAAGGAGTTCCGGCGCCCGCGCAAGCAGGAGGGCCGCTTCGGCGCTATACGTACGCTGTTCACCCGGCAGTTCGATTCGGTCCGTGCCGTCGACCAAGTGAGCTTCGCGATCGAGCCCGGCGAACTGGTTGGCTACATCGGGCCGAACGGCGCAGGCAAGAGCACCACGATCAAGATGATGACCGGCATCTTGGTGCCGACCAGCGGCACCGTCGAGGTCGGCGGCCTCGTGCCATGGCGCGAACGCGAACGCAACGCGATGCAGATCGGCGTCGTATTCGGCCAGCGCAGCCAGTTGTGGTGGGATCTCCCACTGATCGAGTCGTTCAACCTCATTGCGAAGCTGTATCGGGTGCCGGACGCGAAATACAAGCGCAACCTCGATCGGTTCATCGCACTGCTCGACATGGAGGAGTTTCTCGAGCGACCAGTGCGACAACTGAGCCTCGGCCAGCGAATGCGCGGCGACCTCGCGGCGTCGATGCTCTATGAACCGCAGATCCTCTACTTGGACGAACCGACGATCGGACTCGACGTCGTCGCCAAGGAGAACATGCGCATCTTCATCGAACAGATGAACCGCGATTCCGGGACGACGATCGTGCTCACCACGCACGACCTCGCCGACGTCGAGCGACTCTGCCGACGGCTGATCCTGATCGACCATGGCCACGTGCTCTACGACGGCGCCGTTGAACAGCTGAAGACCAAGTACGCGCCGCACCGCATCCTGGTTGTCGAACTTGAACCCGACGCCGTGAGTAGCGGCCGTCGCATCGACGCCGCCGACGTGCCCGGTGCCGAGATCGTCGAGCAGGCCGACGGGGTCGCACGCATTCAATTCGAGTCGGCCCGAACGCCAGTGCAAGACCTGATCGCGGCGCTCAACGCGCGATACCCGATCGCCGACCTGTCGATCGTGGAGCCCGACCTTGAGGGTGTGGTCCGGCAGATCTACGACGAACGCGTGCCCGTCGCATGACGACCACGATCGCGCCGGCCGGCCGCGAGCCAGTGAGCCGGTCGCCGTGGCGTGACCTCCCGGCGTACCGGCAAATCATCAACAGCCGCTTGCGAACCACGCTCGCGTATCGCCAGAACGTGTTCTTCCTGCTGGCGATCCTGGTGCTGCAAATCTTCATTCTGCGCAAGGTCTGGACTGCTCTTTACCAGGGTCACACCACCGTCGATGGCCTCACGCTGCACGCGTTGCTTGTCTACATCACCCTGGCGAACTTGCAGAACTGGGTGCTGCAAGACCCGACCATCAGCTTCTACATGTACAACCGGGTGCGCGAAGGCCAGGTGGCCTTCGACCTCGTGCGGCCGGTCGGGTTCGTGCCGCAGATGTTCGCGCACCTCGTCGGCTCGAGCTTCGCCACCGTGATCTTCGGCCTCGTCGCGTTGCCGTTCATCTTCTTTGCCGGCACCCTTGGCGCCCCCGCCTCGCCGACTGCCTTGTTGCTTTATCTCGCCAGCTTCGTGCTCGGCTACGTCATCACGACGCTGCTCACACTCATGCTCGGAATGTTCGCCTTCTGGACCACCGAGATCTCCGGCCTCACGATGCTGTACCGGCTGATCAATCAGTTCTTCGCGGGCGCCCTGGTTCCGATATCGCTGTTTCCGGGTGCGATTCGCATCATCGCCGACGTGCTGCCATTCCAGGCGACGACCTACACACCCGTGGCTATTTACGTGGGGCGCGTGCGTGGTGCCGATGCACTCGGAGCTCTCGGTGTTCAGGCCGTTTGGGTCGTGCTGCTGATTCTCGCGTCATGGGCAATGTGGCGGCGCGCATTGCACCGCGTCGTCGTGCAGGGCGGATGAGTCACCGATGAGCACACTTCGAGTTGCGTGGACACTAGAGCGGGCGGCCCTGCGCGGCCAGCTCGAATACCGGCTCAACTTCATCGTCAGCACCTTCATGGGCGTCGCATATCAGGGCAGCGGTTTCGCCTTCATCTACGTAGTGCTGCACAGCTTCCACACCATCGGCGGCTGGGACTTCAACGATCTCGCGTTCCTTTACTCGTTGCGCCTCCTCGCGCACGCGTGCTGCTACTTGCCCTTCAACCAGATCGACTTTCTCGACGTCACCATCCGCGAGGGGAAGTTCGACCGGTACCTCGTACGGCCGATGAACCCGCTGCTGCAGCTGATGACCAACAAGTTCCAGATCAATGCGGTCGGTGACGTCCTCACGGCGTCTGCCCTATTCGTCTACGCCGCGAGCATTGCGCACGTCGACTTCTCACCGTTGCACATCGTGTATCTCGTGCTTGCCGTGATCGGTGGCGCGCTTGCCGAGTCAGGTTTCGTTCTCGCGGTGTCGTCACTCGCCTTTCGCTTTCTCGAGACGTGGGCCGCGGCGTTTCTCATCGACAACATCTACCTGATGTTCGGCTCGTACCCCATGAGGGTGTTCGGTGCGACGACCGCGTGGATCATGACCTGGATCATTCCGGTCGCGTTCGTCGCGTACATCCCGGCGTCCGTCTTGCTGAACCGCACCAACGGCTTGCACATCGCTACCTTCGTTGCCTACGGCGCCCCCGTGATCGGCCTGCTCTGGTTCATCGCGGGCTACCAGGTCTGGCGCTTCCAGGTGCGGCATTATCAGAGTTCCGGCAGTTGACCCTAGGAGCACCCGTGAGCGCCTTGCACGTGCGTGGCGTTGCGCTTCCCGGCGATGAACTCGTCAACCTTTACATGGACGGCGACGCGATCACTCTCGAGCGGTTGCCGGACGCCGAGACGGTGGCGGACGGCGGTTGGCTTCTGCCCGGCCTCGTCGACGTCCATTCCCATCCCGGCTCAAGGCACCCCGCTGGACCACTGGACGACGACACGCTGCGGGCTGACGCAGCGGCCGACGTCGATGCAGGCATCACGTTGCTGCGCAGCCCTGGATTGGCCGGTCCAGTGCCGCAGTGGTTTCGCGACGACCCGCTGATGCCGCGCATCATCTCCGCCGGCGCGTGGCTGGCCAGCGGAAAGCGCTTCTTCGACCACGCCGGCCGGAAAGTCAAGGAAGTCGAACTCGCGGACGCCGCCGTTGAGGAAGCCCGTGCCAATGATGGCTGGTGCAAGATCATCGGGGATTGGGACCGCACCGATAAGGCCGTTCCACTTGAGATCATGCGGGAGATTGTGCGGGCAGTTCATGGCGTGGGCGCGCGAGTTGCGGTGCATTGTCAGAACGCAGATGGTTGCTACGCAGCCGTCGAGGCGGGTGTCGACAGCCTTGAGCACGGTATGCACCTCGACCCCGCGCTGCTCGACACAATGGCGGCGCGCGGCATTGCATGGGTACCAACGCTCACGCCGTTCGCATCGAACGTCGAGTTCGTCCGCGCACGCCCGGCCGGCCCCCGTCGGGACTGGTTCGTCGGCGGCTACGAAGACGCGCGGGCCATGATTCGCGACGCCCACGATGCTGGCGTGGTCGTGCTCGCCGGCACCGACACTGGCCCCGACTATCAGATCCCTGGAGAGATCCGGCTGCTCGCTGCGTCCGGGCTCCCAGTGGAGGCCGCCATCGGGGCCGGGTCATGGACCGCACGCGACTTCCTCGGTATCGGCAGCCTTTGCGAAGGCGCGCCCGCGGACATCGCTGTGTACGAGGAGGATCCTCGCAACAACCTCGATGTGCTCGATCGCCCAACGCGCATCATCATGCGCGGCGTCGTCGTCCGGTAACCCCGCCAGATTGCGACGGACTGCACAGTTCGCCGCCTGCATTCACACCACCGGCGATAGATCCGTTCAACGTCGGTGCGGTCGCCTACGTTGGGTCAATGGCATTGCGTGGGCGACGGGGGGCGCTGTTAGCGACGCTGCTTGCCGCCTTGTTGGTGGGTTGTCGGACCGCCGGCCCAACGGCGCCTTCCGGTACCAACGCCAGCCCCTCGACGTCCGGCTCCATCGCTGCCGTCAGCACGACTGCCGGCCAACTGAGCCTGCTTGTCGAGCCCGATCAAGGCATGGCACCGATCTACGCGCTGATCGCGTCTGCCCGCAAGTCGATCGACCTCACGATGTACGAACTCGTCGACACCGACGCCGATCTCGCACTCGAGTTGGCAGCTGGTCGCGGCGTCAACGTGAGGGTGTTGCTTGACGTCAACCGGGAGAAGGCCGCCAACCAAGCGGCGTTCACTGAGCTCACGGATATGCGCGTGCACGTCGCATGGGCCGACACACGCTACGCCGCGACACACCAGAAGACGCTCGTCATAGACGGCTCCGTGGC
This sequence comes from Acidothermaceae bacterium, assembly GCA_036501485.1. Lineage (GTDB taxonomy): Bacteria > Actinomycetota > Actinomycetes > Acidothermales > Acidothermaceae > PALSA-607. Next base: position 10,306 of record DASYAG010000111.1, read on the forward strand.
AGCCGTGATGACGCTGAACATGACGAGCCGCTACTACTCGTCGACCCGCGACTTCGCCGTCGTCGACCGGAACCGAACCGATGTCGCCGCCATCGAGCAGGCGTTCAACGCCGACTACGCACACACGCGTATCACCGCGTCGCCCGCGGCCGACCTGGTGTGGAGCCCGAATCAATCACAGCCCGCACTACTTGCGCTCATCAACTCGGCGACGTCAAGCCTCCTGATCGAGAACGAGGAGATGGCCGACAAGCCGGTGACCGCCGCGCTGGTCAGTGCGGCTCGCCGCGGCGTCCACGTTGTGGTCGTCATGACCGACCAGACCGATTGGCACTCTGCGTTCGCCACGCTGGTAGCCGCACACGCCGTCGTCCGCGTCTATGCCTCTAACGCATCGCTCTACATCCACGCGAAAGTCGTCATAGCGGACGCCGGAACCCCTCATCAGCGGGCGTTCGTCGGATCCGAGAACTTCTCCAACGCCTCGCTGAACTCGAACCGCGAACTCGGGATCGAGACGACCGATCCCGGAGTCGTCAGCGGCCTGGCGGCCACGCTCAACTCCGACGCTGTGGGCGCAGAAACCTGGCGATCGTAGGTCGCGACTTCGCCGACCGCCGGGCGGCGGCCGCGCCTCAACCTTTGTACATCGCCGTCGATGCTTAGCCGGGCGCGGTTCGCCCTAATGAGTTCCACCACGCCCGTTCACCCTTTGACAGCGGTCATCCAACCGGAGGGCATCACGTGAGCTGGTCTGTCGCAGCCGTCTCCGGTGCTGTGCTGGTTGTCGTGTTCTGGGCGATCGCTGTCGTTCGAACACGATCCCGCTCAGACGCGGCACTCCTCAAGAGCGTGCGCCGGCTGGCCGAGGGCGATCTGCTTGCCACAATTGCCGTGCCTCGCAATGGCGCGCCTCGTGAACTCGCCACGCTGCTCCAGGCTCTCGCCGGTCGGCTGTCGGTGACGTTGACACAAGTCGAGGTTGCCAAGGCCCGTCTGGAAGCCGGCTGGCGCGACATCGACGAGATGGCCTGGCAGAGCCTCGACGGGACGGAAACGACCGCAGCACGTGCATCATCGGCTGCGCGATCGGCCGATGGCATTTCTGCGAACCTGCACCTAATCGCCGCAGCGACGGAGGAGCTCGCCGAGACCATTCAGGCCGTTGCGCAGCACGCCACGGAGGCGTCGAACGTCGCGTCAGCCGCAACCGCAGAGGTGGGCGCTGCGAACAGCACAGTCTCAGAACTTGCAACCGCGTCGCGCCACATCGAAGAGGTCCTTCACTTCATCGGCATGATCGCAACTCAGACGCACATGCTCTCGCTGAATGCGACGATCGAGGCTGCGCGAGCTGGCTCAGCCGGCGCCGGGTTCGCCGTCGTTGCCGACGAGGTGAAGGCGCTCTCCCAGCAGACCGGCGCCGCAACCGACAACGTCAGCGCCTCAGTGGTCGCCGTCCAGAGCGGCGCCGTACAGGCAGCGGAAGCGATGGATCGCGTGACCGCAACGATCTCGCGGGTGAACGACAACCAGCAGGGGATCGCATCGGCCGTAGAGCAACAGACGGCCACCACGCGAGACATCGGGCGCAACGCCAGCGATGCAGCAATCGGAGCCACCGACCTTGCGGGTGACGTCGCCGCCCTAGTCGCCAACATTCGACTCACCGCCTACACCGGAGCGCACGCCCGCAGCGTCGCGGCCGAGCTTGCGGAACTGGAATCGGAGCTCGGCTCCGTCGTTTCCGGCTACCAATTCAACCGAGTCGCGGTTGAAGCGGCTGCGCCCACTGCGGCTCGAACCGCCATCACCGTGGGGAGCGTGACAACCATCCACCACGATGTCGTCGGCTCTGGGCTCGGGCAGATCGAATACACCCAGAACTGGCGGCATTCGTCGGCGAACCTCGAGAGCGCCCGAAGCGATGCTTATTGCGGCATGCCTGGCGACACAGCGACCGTACGATTCGTCGGCACGAAGATTCGGTACTTCGGCGGCCCGGAATCCAACCGCGGGATGATCGCGGTGTCCGTCGACGGTGGACCAGAATCCGTGGTCGACCAGTACGGCACGACCCGCGAGCGAAAGCTCTTCTGGGAGTCCCCAACGCTGCCAAGGGGAGAGCACACTCTGGTGGTGCGAGTAACCGGTGACCAGAACCCGCTCTCGCGCTACATCTGGGTGACCTTGGAGTGCGTCGAGATCGACGCGTAGTTCCGGCTGGGAGAGGCTCCCGACGTCAGCGGCCCGCGTTCGGTAGTTTTAACGCATGGACGAGAACCGGGCACATCGAGTCGTCGACGCCCTGCGGGCACGAGGCATCGACGCACGCACCTCGAAAGAGGGCGTTTACCAGTTCGGCGTGCGGGTCGCGCTCTCAGATGCCCGCGAGGCAGTCTGGGATTCCGACGACACCGCTGAGCTCGAGGCCCAGGTCATGCGTGACGGCATGCTCGTCGGGTTCGTCCCGGTGATCGAGGGGTCGGCCGACTTCGACGAGGCCCAGATCATCGACGCCATCGCTAACACCGACTACGACCAGCCGATCGCCCACCGTGCGGCGAAACCCGCCCCCGTCGCGCCCGCGCTCGAACCCGAAGGCGGCGTGTTCCGCCGCTTCCTCGGCGGGTTTCGCACCGGCTGAGGTGCTCGGCCAACTAAAGGCGGCCCCCCGACGTCCGATACGAACGTGACGAATCGTCGATTCGGATCGCGTGCCTGTCGATCCGTGCCCAGATTGGCCACGTGCAGCGATGGAGCAAGAACAAGGCCAGCTCGAGGACACCCCCGTCACTGACGGCGTGCGGTGGGCTCACTACGCCGCCGCCTTGCTGGTATCCGCGTACTTCGTTTCGGTCGCACTCCGGCACGCCGGCTCGTACGTCGCCCCGATCGATGGCTGGGGAGTTGACCTCTTCGAGGTCGCGGTCGGCATCCTGTGCATGCTCCGCTACTGGCACGGGTCGTGGCGGCGGATGCGGTCGGTGGTTGCGTACTTCCCGCTGGTTTTGGGTGCAGCGTGCATCAGTTGGGGCTTCGGCGACACCGCGCTCACAATCGAGTCGCTCGGTGGACGGACACCCCCAACACCGTCAGCCGCGGACGGCTTCGGCCTGATGTTCTTCCCGTTGTGTTACGTGGCCTTCGTGCTGTTGCTGCGCGGCGAATCCAAACGCGCCGAGATCACTCCTTGGCTCGACCGGGCCATCGCGGCACTCGGGTTCGCTTCTGTTGCGGCTGCGTTCGCTCTGCAGCCAGTGCTCCACGCAGTCGGCGGCTGGTCGTTGGCGACAGCGACAGGCATCGCGTATCCGGTAGGTGACCTGCTGCTTCTCGGCGTCGTCGCGGGCGGCTTCACCACAGCCTCCCGCGCGCAAAAGAGCGTCCTTTTGGTCCTTGGCCTCGCGCAGGTCGTCAACTTCGCCGGCGACATGTATGCGCTCGTGCAGCCCGACAGCACGATCGGCAACTTGGCGAACTCGCTCGCGTGGCCCATCTCCATCTTGATGTTCTCGGCGGCAGCCTGGATGCAGCCGGCCAACGCGCGGAGCACGAGCAAGGTTCGGGCTGGCGGCTTCGTGTTGCCTGGCCTCGGCGCAGTTGCGAGCCTCGTCATCTTGGCTTGCGCCAGTTTCGGCACTGTCGGCAAAGGCGCCGTCGGGCTCGCGACAGCGACCCTCGTGGTGGCCGGCACTCGGCTGACTCTCACCGTGCGAAAGGCACAGGCCGTCAACGACGAGCGGCAGCAAGCGATGACCGACCGCCAGGCGGTGCTGCTGACCGTGCTCAACGAGGTTGCCCGCAATGCGGAAATGCTCACCGCAGCGTCGGAACGGCTCACGACGACCGCCACCAGGCTGAGCACCGGCGCTGACCAGGCGTCTTCACAGGCAGACGTCGTCGCCAACGCAAGCCGGCTCATCGGAGCGAGCACGCAGTCAGTCGCGTCCGGCGCCGAGCAGATGACTGCATCGATCGCGGAGATCGCCCGCAACGCAGCAGACGCCGCGATGGCCGGCGAAGAAGCGATGCGCGAGACCGAGCAGACGAACACGACGATCAGCAAGTTGGCCGCGTCATCGGTAGCGATTGGGAACGTGGTCAACGTCATCACCACGATCGCCCAGCAGACCAACCTGCTGGCGCTGAACGCCACGATCGAAGCTGCACGAGCCGGTGAAGCAGGCCGCGGTTTCGCCGTCGTGGCTGGCGAGGTAAAGGAGTTGGCAGCTGAGACCGCCAAAGCCACCGAGTCGATCAGTTCGATGATCCGCGGAATCCAGGGCGAGACCGCCCACTCCGTCGAGGCCATCGGCAGAATCAGTCAGACGATCGCGCGCATCAACGAGATCCAGAACTCCATCGCGTCGGCCGTCGAGGAGCAGAGCGCGACGACCATCCAGGTCACGCAAACGGTGAATGAAGTCTCCGACGGCGCCGACCAGATCAGCCGTCACATCTCCGTCGCGGCCGAGACCGCACGCGGCACCGCGGGCGGCGCCAACGACACGCTCGCGGCGGCCTCGGAGCTGGCCACGATGGCGGCCACGCTGCGAAATATCGTCGCGGAGTTTGGCTCGCTGTCACGCGCGTGACGCTTCAGTGCTGGTGAGCGTCAGTACTGGTGAGCGTCAGTACTGGTGAGAGTCGGCGCTGACTGCTTCCGCAACTGCTGCTTGCGCCGAGGGCACCCGCAGGTCTCCTATTGCGGCCCGTTCTTCGGCGTCAGCGAGCATGACGACTGTTGCGGTTGCCCCGAACCGGCTTACTCCGATCGCCACCATGGCGAGCATCGTGTCGAGCGTTCGAACGCCGCCGGCGGCCTTGACCTGCATCGCAGGTCCGACCGAGTTGCGCATGAGAATGAGGTCTTCCATCGTCGCGCCAGTGGCCGCGAATCCGGTGCTCGTCTTCACGAAGTCAGCACCCGCCTCTTCGGTGAGATGGCACGCGGCTACTTTCTCGTCGTCTGTTAGGTAGGCGTTCTCGAAGATCACCTTGACCAGCGCACCTCCAGTGGCAGCGACCTCGACGATCGCACGGATGTCGTTGGCAACGTAGGCATGATCACCGCCGCGCAATCGGCCAATGTTGATGACCATGTCGAGTTCGCGGGCGCCGTTGTCTAGCGCATTGCGCGCTTCGAAGGCCTTCGTCTCGATGGTGCTGCTGCCGTGCGGGAACCCAACGACGGTGCCGACCAATACTTGGGTGCCAGCCAATACGCGACCAGCGTGGATGACATCGGCGGGCTTGCAGCACACGCTCTTGACCTCGTGCGTGGCCGCGATCTCGCAGCCGACGGTCACATCGTCAAGCGTTAGCTCCGGCCGCAGCAACGAGTGATCGATCATCGCGGCCACTTGCGCGACCGTGAGTTCGCCCCGCGGCGGGGTCGAGTAGTCCGGCGGTTGTCCTGGCCAGTCAGCGTCCATAACCCGATCCTCTCACTCGCAAGACAGCCGTCACACGTTGAAGCGGAACTCGACTACGTCGCCGTCTGTCATTACGTAGTCCTTGCCTTCGATGCGCACCTTGCCTCGCGCTTTCGCCTCTAGCATCGAACCCGCGGCCATCAGGTCGTCGAACGCGACAACCTCGGCTTTGATAAAGCCGCGCTGGAAATCGGTGTGGATGACGCCCGCTGCTTCAGGTGCAGTCGCACCCTTACGAATCGTCCACGCACGCGACTCTTTGGGCCCAGCCGTCAAGTACGTCTGCAAGCCCAGCGTCGAGAACCCAACGCGCGCCAGCGTCGCGAGCCCCGACTCGGTCTGGCCGATCGATTGCAACAACTCGAGCGCCTCGTCGTCCGGCAATTCAATGAGCTCTGACTCGATTTTCGCGTCGACGAAGATGGCCTCCGCAGGTGCGACAAGTGAACGCAGCTCAGCCTTCAGCGGCTCGTTGCCCAGCTCCTCGTCGTCCATGTTGAAGACATAGAGAAACGGCTTCGACGTGAGCAGTTGGAGTTCGCGCAGTGGCTCGGGATCAAGACCGGCGGCGAACACGGTCGTCCCTGAGTCCAGCACCTGCCCCGCGTGCTGCACAGCGGCGAGTGTCTCGGCGCGCGCCTTCGCCGCTGGGCCACCGAGTCGCGTCTCTTTCTCAAGACGCGGGAGTACCCGTTCGATCGTCTGAAGGTCGGCCAGGATCAGCTCGGTGTTGATGGTCTCGATGTCGTCCTTCGGGCTCACGCGGCCATCGACGTGCGCGACGTCGGGGTCCGTGAAGACCCGCGTTACCTGGCAGATCGCGTCGGACTCACGAATGTTCGCGAGGAACTTGTTGCCGAGTCCCTGACCCTCGGACGCGCCCTTCACCAGACCCGCGATGTCGACGAAACTCACCGTCGCCGGCACGATCTTCACCGAGTTGTAGAGGGCCGCCAACGCGTTCAGCCGAGAATCGGGGACGCCGACCACGCCGACGTTCGGCTCGATTGTCGCGAACGGATAGTTCGCCGCGAGTATGTCGTTTTTCGTCAGCGCATTGAACAGCGTCGACTTGCCAACGTTGGGCAGCCCGACGATGCCGATGGAAAGTGCCACAACCGGCGAGTCTACGGTCCTGGCCGCGCCGTCCACTCGTCGCGGGTAATGCGCCAAATGAGATGGACGCCGCTTTGCTCGGGTGTGGCGATGGCGCTGGGCTCTTCACCGACGAGGGTGTAGCCGAGCCTGCGCGGCACGCCCTCGCTCGCCACGTTGGCCCGGTCATGGCGGATTTCGATGCGGTCGATGCCGGGCCTGCTGAACGCGTGTTCGGTGAGAGCACTCGTGGCCGCTGTCGCGATTCCGCGACGGGTGAGGTCCTTGCGCACCCAATACCCGATCTCGTAGCCGCCGGGCCCGATCCGCGGGTGCAGCCCCGATCCGCCCGCAACCTGACCATCCCAGAAGAGACCCACCAACTCGTTGGGCCTAGCCAGCGCTTCGACGAGGAAGGCGCCCATCGCCCCCCGAACCTTCGTCCGGTTGTCTGGAAGCTCGATTGCCCAGGGCATCCAGGGCCGTAGGTGATCAAGATTGTCGAAGATCACTCGCGCCAGCCCGGCGACGTCCGACTGACGCCACGAGCGGATCAGTACGGGACCGCGGACCATCTCAATCGGCATATGGCCCGACCATAGCGGCGTCCGGCGTGGCAAAACGAAGTTTTGTCGGACGCCCCTGCCACGATCGAGACATGAACGCAACTTCGCTCATTTTGCTCGTCGTCGGCCTCGCTTTGGGCGCCGCCATCGGCTTCCTGCAGGCCAAGTCACGGTCGAGCGCGACCATCGCTTCCCTGTCCGCCACTCTCGACGAGACGAGGTCCAGCGCCACGCAGCAGCTCGGGGCGCTGCGCGCGTACGCGGCCGAGCAGCTCCAGTTAGCGAATCTCACACAAGAGAAGATGCGCGAGACCTTCGCTGCGTTGTCTTCCGACGCGCTGCATAAAAACAGCACGGCGTTTATCGAGCGTGCGGACGAGCTGATCAAGCGGGTGACGGCCGAGTCGACCGGCGATCTTGAGAAGCGGCAGCAGGCGATCGAACTACTGGTCAGCCCGCTGAAAGAGACCCTCACAAACGTCGAAAAGCAGATGAAGGACGTCGAGAAGGAGCGCACTGACGCTTACGCCGCGCTCCGCACTCAGGTCGCACAGATGGGCAAGTCGTCGGAGAAGTTGCAGCAGGAGACGTCGCAACTTGTCGCAGCCCTGCGCGCGCCTCAGACGCGTGGCGCGTGGGGTGAGCACCAGCTTCGCCAGGTCGTCGACTTCGCCGGCATGATCGAGCACTGCGACTTCGGTGAGCAGCAGTCCGTGAGCACCGCTGACGGCATGTTCCGTCCCGACCTCATCGTCAACCTGGCCGGCGGCAAGCACGTCGTCGTCGATGCCAAGGTGTCACTCGTCGGCTTCCTCGATGCGATGGCCGTCGACGACACGGCAGCAGACGCTGCAACGACGGCAGCAACGCGCGCGCATCACTTGAAGCGTCACGCTCGTCACTTGCGCGACCACATCGATCAGCTCGGCGCGAAGGCGTACTGGGACCTACTACCGAACACGCCTGAGTTCGTGGTGATGTTCATCCCGGCCGAGACATTCCTCAGCGCGGCCCTCGAGCAGGATCCGGCGCTTTGGCAGTACGGGTTCGAGAAGAACGTGATCATGGCAACACCGGCGACCCTCATCGGGCTCTTGCGCACGGTCGGCTACTCCTGGCGCCAGGAGGCACTCGCCGCGAACGCGCACGACGTCCTCACCCTGGGTCGCGAGCTCTACGCCCGTCTGTCAACCATGGGCCGGCACGTCGGAACGCTCGGCACCCGTCTGAACTCCGCGGTCCAGAGCTACAACGACACCGTCGCCTCACTTGAGTCCCGCGTGTTCACCACAGCTCGGCGGCTCGTCGACCTGAAGGTGACTACCGACGAGCTCGAGGCGCCCAAGCCGATCGAGCTGGTTGCCCGCAAGGTGCAGAAGTCAGAGCTGGTCGCCTCGGCCAACGAGACTCTCGTTTCGCTGCGGCCGCCGATGCCCGATCCCCTGTTCGAACCGGGCGAACACGCGGCCGGCTGAGCGAGTCGCGCAGCACAATCTGAGCGAGTCGCGCAGCACAACGGGCGCTTCGCGCCTAGCGTGGGTCCGTGTCCGAACCCGCTATGTCCGAACCTGCGGAGCACCTGTTCGCCGAGCCGCTCTTTGGCGAGCCGGTGCTCGAGCCGCTGTCGCCTCCGCAGGCCGACCTAGCCGCCGTCCCGATTCGGCACGTACCGGAGCCAATGGCGCCCGACTTGGCCCTCGTGGAGCTCATCGGGTCGCCTTCGGCGGCTTGGCAGCCTGCCAAGCCGCAACCCGCGGTTCCAGAGCCGGCCGCCGCTGAACCCGAGGCCGCTACTCCAGCTACACCCGCGAGTGCTTCGACGCAGGCCCGTCCGCAGGCTGGTCGCGCGGTATCTGGCAGAGGTGTCACCGGCCGCGGCGTCGTCGTCTTGATCCTCGTCCTGACCGGGCTCGTCGGACTACTCGAGGTTGCGTTCGCCGGCCACCGCGGCGCCGCTTTCGCATTTGTCTTCATCTTCACCAGCGGCGTCGGAGCGCTCGTCGTCCGCCGTCGCGACTTGCCGACGTCCATCTTCGCCCCGCCGTTGCTCTACTGCGTCCTGATCACGGCGCTCAGTGTTGTCGACACCCACGACCAGAGCGGTGGATTCATTACCCGCAAGGCGGTCTACATCGGCAACGCGTTCGTGACCGGAGCGCCAACGTTGTGGACCGGCACGGTCATCGCCGCAGCCATCGTCTGGTACCGCCACCGCGCTGGTCGCAAGCCGCGCAGCTAAGCCGCAAACGCCTTAGCGTTCTGCGTGCGCCTTGATGTCGCGCCGCAGTTCCGGGGGTAGCGCGAACGTCAATGTTTCGCGCACCGCCTCGATCTCCTCGACGGCGTTGAATCCGCGATCGGATAACCAATCCAGCACGCCGAGCACGAGCGAGTCGGGCACCGACGCACCGCTGGTGAGCCCGACTGTCGTCACGCCCTCGAGCCAGCTCTCGTCGATCTCGCCCGCGTCGTCGACCAGATACGACGCCCGCGCGCCACTTTCGAGCGCCACTTCGACCAGTCGCACCGAGTTCGACGAGTTGCGTGAGCCAACGACAATGACCAGATCGGACGCCGGGGCGATCTGCTTCACCGCGGCCTGGCGGTTCTGCGTCGCGTAGCAAATGTCGTCGCTCGGTGGGTCCATCAACTGCGGGAATCGCGCCCGAAGTGCGTGCACCGTCTCAAGGGTCTCGTCGACCGACAAAGTGGTCTGTGACAACCACGCGACCCGCGACGGATCGCGAACCTCAACGTGCGCGGCGTCGACTGGGCCATCGACCAGCTTGACGCGATCGGGTGCCTGCCCAGCGGTGCCGACGACCTCTTCGTGACCGGCATGACCGATCAGCAGGATCTCGAGGCCTTCGTCGGAGAACCGGCGAGCCTCGTGATGCACCTTGGTGACCAGGGGGCAGGTCGCGTCGATCGTCCGCAACTTGCGCTGCGTCGCCTCGGCGTAGACCGACGGTGCGACGCCGTGTGCCGACAGCACCACGATCGAACCCTCGGGAACCTCAGCCGTCTCTTCGACGAAGATCGCGCCCTTCGCTTCCAGATCGGCCACCACGTGCTTGTTGTGCACGATCTGCTTGCGCACGTAGACCGGTGCGCCGTGCACCGCGAGCGCCTTCTCGACGCTGTCGATCGCTCGCTCGACGCCGGCGCAGTACCCGCGCGGCTGGGCGAGCAGCACCCGCTTGCCGGGCCCTGCAGGCTGCGCCCGCTCCGCGGACAGTTCGGGCGCCACAGGCTGGGTCATAGCTCCATCGTAAGTGCCCACTGGATCGCGCGCGGTCGGCCGGGGTAACTGCCCCTACGCTCAATCGTGTGGCTCTTGAGTCCTCGGCGGAATCGCCGCTCCCGGTGCGGACGGTCGCCAACGCGATCTCGCAGTGGATTGGGCGGCTCGGTCGCATATGGGTCGACGGTCAGCTGACCGAAATCACCCGACGTCCCGGCACGAACACCGTCTTTTTCGTCCTGCGCGACCCGGCGACCGACATCTCCCTGCGGGTCACGGCCGCGAAGCAACTCGTCGATGCCATGGCCGATCAGCTCACCGAGGGCACCCGCGTCGTCGTCTGGGCCAAGCCCGAGTTCTACCTCCAACGCGGCACGCTGCAGCTGCACGCGCTCGAGATCCGCCCAGTCGGCGTCGGTGAACTGCTCGCGCGCATCGAAAGGCTCAAGCGACTGCTCGCAGCAGAAGGGCTCTTCGCGGCTAACCGCAAGCGCCCGCTTCCGTTCTTGCCCGGCACGATCGGGCTCGTGTGTGGCCGCGGATCCGCCGCCGAACGCGACGTGCTCGAGAACGCGAAGCGGCGCTGGCCGGCCGTGCAGTTCCGAGTCGAGGCCGTCGCCGTTCAAGGGCCCTACGCGGTCGCGGAAATAGTCGCCGCCGTCCAGACGCTCGACGCCGACAAGTTGATCGACGTCATCGTCATCGCACGAGGCGGCGGCAGCGTCGAGGACCTGCTGCCGTTCTCCGACGAAACCTTGCTGCGCGCGGTGTCGGACTGCCGCACCCCCGTCGTCAGCGCGATCGGCCACGAGCCTGACTCGCCACTGCTCGATCTCGTCGCCGACGCGCGAGCATCGACGCCAACCGACGCGGGCAAGATGATCGTGCCCGACGTCGCCGAGGAGCAGCGGCGAATCTCATTGCTGCGCGACCGTGCACTGCGCACCATCACCATTCGCATCGACCGCGCGCAAGACGAGCTGCGCGCGCTACGGATGCGGCCCGTTCTCGCAACGCCGGAGCGCGACATCGACCGCCGGGGCCTCGAGCTCGCCGACGCCCTCGCACGTGCCCGCCGCAGCTTGACCGCCACCCTCGATCGGGCCAGCGACGACGTCACGCACTTGCTGGCGCGGGTCCGCACCCTGTCGCCGGCGGCGACGCTCGATCGTGGCTACGCGATCGTGCAGGACGCCGATGGACAGGTGTTGCGATCGGCCGTGCAGGTCGCACCGGGCGATGCGATCGGCGTCCGCCTCGCTGTTGGTCGTATTGCTGCGAAGGTCACACTGGTCGACTCTCCGGCCGACGCGCAGTCGGGCCTACGCTGACCCCATGAAGGCCTCCTCGACGACCACCGCACGCCGATGACCGCGGCCGGCGAAGCCATCTCCTACGAGGCGGCCCGCGATGAACTACTTGACGTCGTGCGGCAACTCGAGGCTGGTGGGCTCCCGCTTGAGACGTCACTCACGCTGTGGGAGCGCGGCGAGCAGCTCGCGGCGCAGTGCCAGTCTTGGCTGGACGGCGCGAAGCAGCGGTTGGCGGCCAAGCGTCCGGACGTCACAGCGGATGCCACCAGAGAAGACGACGCAGAGGATGAGGTGGAGTGATGGCCGCCACCGAAACCCCCGATCGCAACCTCGCGCTTGAGCTCGTCCGGGTCACCGAAGCGGCGGCGATGGCGGCCGGCCGATGGGTCGGACTCGGGGAGAAGAACGACGCCGACAAAGCAGCGGTCGACGCCATGCGGCGACTCATCGGGACCGTCGCGATGCGCGGCGTCGTCGTGATCGGTGAGGGCGAGAAGGACGACGCCCCCATGCTGTTCAACGGCGAGCGAGTAGGCGACGGCACCGGCGCCGAAGCCGACGTTGCCGTCGACCCGATCGACGGCACCCGACTGACCGCGATGGGCATGAACAACGCGATCTCGGTGATGGCCGTCGCCGAGCGCGGCTCGATGTACGACCCATCCGCGGTGTTCTACATGGAGAAGCTGGTGACCGGTCCGGCCGCCGCGCCGTTCGTCGACATCAACGCGCCGGTCGCCGCGAACATCCGCGCGATCGCGAAAGCGAACGGTTCCGCGAACGAAGACGTCACCGTCGTCGTCCTCGATCGACCGCGGCACCAGGGCTTGGTGAACGAGATCCGTGAAGCGGGTGCACGCATCAAGTTCATCTTGGACGGCGATGTGGCGGGCGCGATCATGGCCGCTCGCGAAGGTACGGGCATCGACCTGCTGCTCGGCATCGGCGGCACCCCCGAAGGCATCATCGCGGCCTGCGCCGTGAAGTGTCTCGGCGGCGTCATTCAGGGCAAGCTCTGGCCGCGCGACGAGGCCGAGCGAATCAAGGCTCTTGACGCGGGGCACGACCTGAACGCGGTGCTCACCACAGACGAACTCGTGCGCTCCGACAACGTGTTCTTCGTCGCGACCGGCATCACCGACGGCGAACTCGTGCGTGGCGTCAGATACCGCGGTGGCGGTGCGGTCACCAGCTCGCTCGTCATGCGATCGAAGAGCGGCACCATCCGCACGATCGAAAGCGAGCACCAGCTGTCGAAGCTGCGCGGCTACGCAATCGTCGACTACGACCACCGGCACGCCGACCACCCGCTCGCATCCCCAGACCGCACTCGCCTGGAGTAAGACATGACCTCAGAACCCCGTTACCGCCTCGAGCACGACAGCATGGGCGACGTTCGCGTCCCGCTCGACGCCAAGTGGCGCGCGCAAACGCAGCGCGCAGTCGAGAACTTTCCGGTCTCTGGGCTGGTGATCGACCGCGACCTCATCTCCGCGCTCGCCTCCATCAAGGGCGAGGCCGCGACGGTCAACGCCGAGCTCGGCGTGATCGACCCGGCGACCGCGCAGGCCATCCACGACGCGGCGACCGAGGTCTCCAGGGGCCAGTGGGATTCGCAGTTTCCCATCGACGTTTTCCAGACTGGCTCCGGAACATCGAGCAACATGAATGCCAACGAGGTGATCGCCACCCTCGCGTCCGAAAAGCTCGGCGCGCCCGTGCATCCCAACGACCACGTGAACGCGTCGCAGTCGTCGAACGACACGTTCCCCTCGGCCATTCACATCGCTGCGACCCGCGGAATTCTGCTCGACCTCGTCCCCGCGCTGAACCACCTCGCGGCTTCGCTCTCGCGCAAGGCGGTGGAGTTCGAGACCGTCGTCAAGAGCGGTCGCACGCACCTTATGGACGCCACCCCGGTGACGCTGGGCCAGGAGTTCGGTGGCTACGCCGCGTCCGTTCATCTCGGCGTTGAACGACTGCTGAGCGCATTGCCGCGCGTGGGCGAACTGCCATTAGGCGGGACGGCGGTGGGTACCGGCATCAACACGCCGCCCGGCTTTGCCGAACGGGTGATCGCGCGGCTCGCCGCGTCGCTGCAGCTGCCGCTGTCGGAGGCGCGCGACCACTTCGAAGCGCAGGGTTCGCGCGACGCGTTGGTCGAGGCGAGTGGCGCACTGCGCGTCGTAGCGGTCAGCCTTTACAAGATGGCGAACGACCTGCGCTGGATGTCGTCGGGCCCGCGCACCGGCCTCGCCGAAATCCACCTGCCCGACCTGCAGCCGGGATCATCGATCATGCCCGGCAAGGTGAATCCGGTACTCCCCGAAGCGGTCTGCCAGGTCGTCGCGCAGGTCATCGGCAACGACGCGGCGATTGCGTTCGGCGGCGCGGCCGGCAACCTCGAACTCAACGTGATGCTGCCTATCATGGCGCGCAACTTGCTCGAGTCGATTCGCTTGCTGGCGAACATCAGCCGGCTGCTCGCCGATCGCTGCATCGACGGCATAGAGGCGGACGTCGAGCGGTGCCGCATCTTCGCCGAATCATCGCCGTCGATCGTGACGCCACTGAACAAGTACATCGGCTACGAAGCCGCCGCAAAGGTGGCGAAGCAATCGCTCGCAGAGAACAAGACGATCCGCCAGGTGGTGATCGAAGGCGGTTACATCGAGGACGGCAAGCTGACCGCGGCCCAACTCGATGAAGCGCTCGACGTGCTCGCAATGACCCGACGCCCAACGACTGTGCCCGTGAGGTTCGAACCCGGCATCTAATGCAGTGAGTTCGCAATCTTCAGCAATGTGTCGAGCGGGATGAGCGGGTTACCGCATTCCGGCGTCGACTGGAGGGCGACCGTCCAGCCATTCGGATGACTGGGCGGGGTCCAGTACAGATCTAAGCCGTTCAGCTGGTCGCGAGTGACTGTCAGCGCCGTTCCGTCCGCGAGCGAGTACCGACCCGGAAGTACCGAATCGCCAGCAGCGATCCCGTAACCCTGAAAGAGACTCACGCCCGGAGTCGGTGGGCAGCTCACGTTGCCGGCCCCGGTCGTTGCCGTAACGGACGGCGGACCCCATTCCTGGTCCGCTGTGGCCGTGCCACCGTCGGAGGCGAAGGCACTGATCTCGCCTCCCTGGTAACCATCAGGCAGCCACGACGGGCTCAGGAGAAGCGCACCATCGACGACCGGCACGACCGCACCTGACTGGTCCAGGACGACACGATTGCCCCATGGCGCAGACAGCGGCGCCACAGCCGTGCGGACGTATCCGATCGCTTCGCAGATCGCGTTGCGCGTGGTCACCTCGACGTGGATGGTTATCGACCTTGCGGCCTCTCTCGCCACGCCCCGCGCCGAGACGGTGCAGTCACCAGCGACGTAACTGATGACGAGCTGCCGCTCGTTGTCCGCGGTGTACACGCCGTCGATCTGTGTTGAGCCCTCAACGTAGGTTGCGGCCGTCGCGTTGCTTGCCGCAGCCGGGCTCGACATAACCGGACTCGACACCATGGGGCTGGACAATGTGGGGCTGGACAATGTGGGGCTTGACGCCGGAGCACTGCTCACAGGCTGTACTGGGGAGAGCGCGCTCGCCGTGCCGCGAGGGTTCGCACATCCGCTGACGAGGAAGACAGCACCCGCGGACACGGCCCACATCACGAGCATCGGGGTGCTGCGCCGCTGCTTCATAGCCCTAGGATGCGCTAGCGCACGCCATAGGTTCCATCGACTGATGGTTCGATCGTGTGGCGTCGCAGGCTGCAACGTGCGCCGACACGTTGCAGCTGCGACGAGCTCCACAACTGCGGCCTGTGCGCCGCGCGAGGCGGTGCCTCACGACTGGCCAGCTGTGCCTAACAAGCCCTACCAACGGCCGCCGGGCACCAAACCAGGTCTTCGTACCGGAACCAAACTTCATCGAATCGGCTCAGTACCGGCCACTCAGAACCAGCGGCCCGGTCCCAGCTCAGTACCAGCGGGCGCGCTTCCAATGTGCCCACGCGTTGCAAGCCGTCCCGTACCGGACCTTGATGTAGCTCAGGCCCCATTTGACCTGGGTTGCCGGGTTAGTCCGCCAGTCGGCACCCGCGCTGGCCATCCGCGAGGCCGGCAGCGCCTGGGGGATCCCGAACGCACCGGACCGGCGGTTATGCGCACTGGTCTGGAACTTGCTCTCCTGGTACCAGAGCGAGTCGAGACAGACCCACTGCTGCTGGTTCAACCCTGCCTGCGTCGCGATCGTGTGCGCGATCTGGAGGGGCGTGCCAGTGATTGCGGCCGCGACGGGCTTCGGTGCGGCAACCTTCTTCGCAAGCGTTGCGGGTATCGCGAGGGTGGTTGCAGAAGCTGCCGCTGCATTGCGCGTAAGCATCGCTTCGGCTGGAATTTGTTCTGATGCGACGCCACCCGCAAGACCAAGTGTCTGCATGGTTTCGATCGATGCTGCAGTACCTGCACTCTCGTTCGTTGCAGCGCCTGCAGCAGTTGCACTCTCCGCATCGTTCGCGGACATGACTGCGTTTGTCATCACACCGGAGAGAACCGATGCAGTTGTTGTGAGACCTTCGGTTGTGGTGTTCGTTGTTGCGAGACCAACTTCGTTTGCAGTGTTCTCGGAAGCGATGACACTCGTACTGATAGTGCCTGGAGCAGTCGTTGCTTCGTCGGCAGCTGCAGGTGCTGTTGCACCGACACCACCAAGCAAACACAACGCAAGAACGGCGGAGACCGTCGTCGTACCGACGATCGCACCGGGGGCCGGGATCCGGCTCATTGGAATGAGTTCCTTTCGGGAGCAAGCATGCGAGCAATGCGCGCAGTGCCTGTGAAAGATGCAGTGCTGCTGAAGAGCAATGCTTCTGAACAACCCAGGTCAAACCAAAGAAGACGGTCAACCATGTACCGCAGCGCTAATGCGCGTCTGAGAGCGATACGTCGTACAACGGACCGCAAGAACCGGCCGAAATGCACGGGGTGTATTGCCAGCATGCATGAATGAATGCGCGGACGCAAAGCCCAGAGCGGTGAGGCATGTCACAACAGGCTGTGCGAGTGATTGTTGTGACTACTGAGCCGAAGATTTATCACTGACATTGCAAAAACTCTACGTACACGAGTGTTTTACCGCCGAACGGAGAGCGTTCGTTTGGTGACTCTTCGTGAGGAAGAGCAACTGACACTTTGTCGACAGATGGAGATATTGCTTCAAACAAAGGTGTTCTCGGCATTCAGCTCGCTGTTGCAGACCGACACGGTTCCACGGTCTGTAGCTGCAACGCTTCGCGCACCATCGACGAGCCGTTAACACCTGCTTACGTTGTGCACGCTACAACACATCGCGTCGATCCGTCTCGCGTTGTGCACAGCCATACCCCAGAGTTGCAGGCGCTACGCAAAGTCGACTCACTATCTTGACGTCGAGACACATGTCTCGCTGTCGAGAGACATTTCAGGTTGATGTGCCGTCGGTGTTCGTCACTTGGATACGTGTTGCCGATGTCGCGTCTTGTCATGCAAGTGATCGCAAATCGAGCACGCGAATTCGTCACGCGTATCGACGTACGGAATTCACGAAGCGGGCACCGACCGTCGTCCATCTCGGTCGTGCATCTCGTCGCGCAGCTTCTGCGCGATGCATCAGGAATTCGACACGTACGTCGCACTGCAGCTGCTGTGCAAGGAACCCTGGCCGGCTACGAGCCGAAGCGACGCTCGCGTTCCGCGTACGCGCGAACTGCGCGCAAGAAGTCGACCCGCCGGAAGTCCGGCCAATAGGCCTCACAGAAGAACAGCTCGGAGTGGGCGGACTGCCATAGCAGGAACCCTGACAACCGCTGCTCCCCCGACGTCCTGATCACCAGGTCGGGGTCGGGCTGGCCCTTGGTGTAGAGGTGCTCGGCAATGTGGTCAATATCGAGCAAATTGGCCAGATCTTCGATGCTGGTGCCCCGGCCCGCGTGCTCGTGTAGGAGTGCTCGGACCGCGTCGGCGATTTCCCGGCGTCCGCCGTACCCCACAGCCACGTTCACGATTAGGCCGGTCAGGTCGGCGGTCGCGTCCTGGGCCTCTTTGAGCGACCGCGCGGTGGCGTCGGGGAGGAGGTCAAGCGCTCCGACCGGGTTGATCAGCCACCGGCGGCCGACCGCCAGCTCGCTTACGGCGTCCTCGATGATCTGGAAGAGGGGTGCGAGTTCGTCCTCAGGCCTGTTCAGGTTGTCGGTGGACAGCAGCCACAGTGTGACGACCTCGATGTGCAGTTCAGAGCACCAGCCGAGGAACTCGTCGATCTTGGCGGCGCCCTTGCGATGGCCTGACGCGACTCCAACGCCCAGCGCCTTGGCCCAGCGGCGGTTGCCATCGAGGATGACCCCCACGTGGCGCGGCACCCGGTCGGGCGTCAACTCAGCGGCGATCCGGCGCTCGTAAGCCCCGTACAGGAAGCCGCGCACATCCATAAGTGGACGGCACCTCCCATCGCGCATGCCCGCGTCAACCGCGCCCTAGCCAACCAGGGTGCCGCGTTTGACTGCTCCGGGCCCGGGCGCGACGCAAATCGCAAGCGCGCCCACTACTTCTTGGCCGAACCTTACCCGCTGTGGGAAGGGTTCTCGCGAAGGTGGGCGCGCTGCGTTAAGGCGCCTACTAGGACGGCGAGGGGCCGGCGTCCCGCACTTGCTCCACCGTGCGAAGCGCGTCGCGCAGTTGGCCGAGCCATTCGTCGGTGTTCTTGCCGACCAGGCGCACGCACCAGGCGAGTGCATCGCTGCGGCTGCGGGCCACCCCCGCGTCAACCAGGGTGTCGAGGACGAGCCGGTCGCGCTGGCGCAGGCGGGTCATCACCGGTACCGAGAGGCTGGTAAAGATCTCGCGACGGTCACCGCACTTCGCGCCCCAGGCAATACGGCGGTCGAGCCGATGCTCGGCTTCGGATGCGATCTCGATGCGCTGGCCGCGGGTCTGCTCGCGAAACGCCTTGATGCGGCCGGCCCACGCGGCGGCACGCTCCTGGTCACTCGCGTCTGCCGCCAGATCTGGCTGGGCAAGCTCGCCGATAACGATGATCTCTTCGCGGTCGACCGTGACTTCGGGCGCGCCAACGAACCAATCGGACGGCAGCCGTCCCGCGAACCAGCCGCGGGCGACCTCGTCAGTATTCTGAGTTGTCATGCTCGGATGATTACATGCTTACAGTGCAAGCTCAAGGCGGATCGGCGCCTGTTCGCTCTCGGCGTGAGGCGCCTCACGAACCCGGCGTCACGAGGCCGGTCTCGTACGCGATCATCACCAGCTGCGCTCGATCATGGGCATTGAGCTTCATCAACAGCCGGCTGACGTGCGTCTTGGCCGTCGCAGCCGAGATATGCAGCCGCTCGCCAATCTCAGCGTTCGACCAACCACCCGCCACCTCGACAAGCACCTCACGCTCGCGTGCGGACAACACATCGAGTAGCGCGGGCGAGGACCGCGCACCAGGAGCTGGTCGCGATGCGAACTCACGGATCAAACGCCGGGTGATACTCGGCGCCAACAGCGCCTCACCGGTGGCCAGAACGCGAATCGCTTCAAGCAGTTCCTCGGGCGCCGTGTCTTTCAACAAGAAGCCGCTCGCGCCCGCCCGCAACGCGCCGTACACATAGTCGTCGAGGTCGAAGGTCGTCAGGATGAGCACCCGGGTGCCGGATGTTTCCGGGTCGGTAGTCACGGCTCGCGTCGCTTCGATTCCGTCCATCACCGGCATCCGGACATCCATCATGACGACGTCAGGATGGTGCTGGCGGATGAGCGCAATGGCCTCAGAACCGTTCGCAGCTTCGCCGAGCACTTCCATGTCAGGGGCAGCCTTCACCATGACGACAAAGCCGCCTCTGACGAGCGCCTGATCGTCGGCGATGACGACGCTGATCGTCACCGGCCGGCGGAGCTGCGAGCAAGATTTCGATCTCCGTCACCGGTGCGCAGATTTGCTTTGACCCGAAATCCCTGCGCCCAGCAACCGGCGTCCACTTCACCACCAAAGAGCGCCGCTCGCTCCCGCATCCCGATCAAACCGTGGCCGCTAGGGTTTCCGCTACGCAGCACGGCGGACGCCGACGGTTGCACGTCAGGTTGCGGCCCGAGCCGCCCTCTATCAACGACCTCGATGGTCACTTCGTCGGCGCTGTAGGAGATCTGAACGCGGGCGACCGTTGGCCCCGCATGGCGGACGACGTTCGTCAACGCCTCTTGGACGATTCGGTACGCCGATAGATCGGTTACGGGTGTTAACGCACGTGGGGTGCCAACGATGTCGACGTCAACCAGCACGCCGGCGGCCGCCATGTCGGCGACAAGCTGGTCGAGATCGCACAACCCCGGCGCCGGCCCGAGTTCGGAGACGCGATCATCTGAGTTTCGTAGGACGCCAACCAGGAGCCTCATCTCTTGAAGCGATCGGCGAGTGGTGTTCTCGATAATTGACAGGGCCTCTCGCGCTTCCGCGGGATCGGTGTCGATGACCATGCGTGCCACCCCGGAGCGCACCGCAATCACGCTCATCGCATGCGCCACGATGTCGTGCAGTTCGCGAGCAATCTTCGTGCGTTCGTCGGCGAGCGCTCGGCTGACTTGATCTGCTTGCTCTATCGCTGCGGCCGCCTCACGCTCGGCAACGCGCTCCGCTTGGTGAAGGGCGTAGCGCCGGCTAGCCCGAGTGTTCTCGCCGGCGACCCAGGCGAGCAACATCGAAGCGACCACACCGATGCACGACTCGACAACCTGGTTCCCGCCTCCTGCAACCGTCGCGATCACCATGGCCACGACGACAGCACACACGACGTAGAACGCGCGCCTACGTGGGGAAACCGCGACTACCGAGTAGAGGGTCATGAGCACGAAGAAGACCGATGGTCCCGCTGCTCGCGCTCCCATCGCTACCACGGCGATGCCGACGACGAGTAGCAAGGTGGTGCGAGGGATCCGACGCCGAGCCAGCGTGATCGCGGGTGCCACACCGTAACTGGCCCAATTAACGAAGTCCCAGGCGTGCCCCGACGCCTTGGGCACCTGATGCGGCATATACGACTTCGATAGGGCTGCGATCAGCGCGACCGCGATCACGTCGATGACCGTGAGCTGGGTTTTCGTGTAGCGATGCGCTGTGAGGCGATGGACCAACGGCAGGTCGGAGCCGTCGGCTGACTCTGCGGGACGCATACCTACGACGTTAGCGATGCCAGAGCGAGCCTGCATACGCCTACAGGATGACCAGCAGGTCGGCCCAGAGGTGTACGGCGCCCTCACGTACCTCGGCGCGCTCACACCCCGACGAGCCTGCAGGCCGACGACAACTGCGGGCGCTCCCGAAATCTTTAGTGGACGGCGAGAAACGCTCGCGCACCTGCTGGAGGTCCCGTGACACGCATCGCTCGTTGGTGTTTTCAGCACCGCAGAATTGTTGTCGGCGGATGGCTGCTCGTCCTCGCCGCATTCGTCGCGGTCAGTGCCGGCGCCGGTAGCTCATTCAATACCGACCTCAGCCTGCCGAACACGGATTCACAAGCTGCCGTCAACCTCTTGGCCACGAACTTTGCAGCGGCCTCCGGCGAGGGCGACCAGGTCGTCATCCAGACAACTCACGGCACGACGGTCACCTCGCCCGGGGTTCGAACAGCGGTGAGCGCCGCACTCACCAAGGTCGAGAATGTGCCCGGCGTCGCCTCTGTTGCCAGCCCGTATGCCGCTACAGGTTCATCGCAGATCAGCCGCGGCGGTACCGTGGCATTCGCGCGCGTCACCTGGAACAAGCTCCCTGCGAAACTGAGCAAAGCCGACGCGCAGAACCTGATCGCGGCCGCGCAGTCTGCCGACGGCCCGAACGTCGCCGTCTCACTGAGCGGCCAATCGATCACGAACTCAGAACGGACCGGCCTCGGAAAGTCCGTGGTCGTCGGCGTGCTGGCCGCCCTCGTGGTTCTACTGCTCGTCTTCGGTGGCGCCATTTTGGCCTCGCTCATGCCACTGGCAACGGCCATCCTCGCGCTCGCGATCGGCGCATCATCAATCGGCTTGCTCAGCCACGCGTTCGACATTGCCAGCGCGTCGATCCAACTCGCGATCCTGATCGGACTCGGCGTCGGCGTCGACTATGGGTTGTTCATCATCAGCCGACACCGCGCCGGAGTGAAGGCCGGACTCAGCTACGAAGCTGCCGCCGTGCAAGCCCTCAGGACATCGGGCCGAACGGTGCTGTTCGCGGGGCTTACCGTCTGCATCGCGCTACTCGGCCAGCTCACGCTCGGCGTTGGATTCCTTGACGGACTCGCCATTTCCTCGGCGCTGGCAGTCGCCCTGACTATGGCGACATCTCTCACCTTCTTGCCTGCCATGCTCGGGTTCCTTGGTCCGAGAGTTCTGTCCCGGCGAGAGCGGAAAGCCCTGACGTCAGGTGAACCCAGGACGGAAGCGATCCGGTTCTCCGCACGATGGGCACGTCTAGTCGAGGCGCACAAGGGTGCGATGGCGACCGCCGGTCTGCTCGCAATCGTGGGCCTCGCGTTGCCCATAGGTGGGCTACGTCTTGGCACATCGGGGGCCAACACGGACCCGCCGACCTGGACGACGCACCAGGCGTACGTCGCACTGGCGCAAGGGTTCGGCCCCGGCTTCAATGCTCCATTCGAGATAGCCGGTCGGGTAAGCGGGCCTGCCGATGCGGCGGCGTTCAGCCGCCTGCTCGCCGCCGCAGCCAAGACGCCAGGCGTCGCGTCAGTAACTCCCGCGGTCACGTCACCCAACGGGCAGGTCGCACTCGCGACGCTGTACCCAACCACCGCACCGCAGGCCCAGCAGACGAACGATTTGGTATCGACGCTGCGAGACAAGCTCATTCCCGATGCCGAGCAGGGGACCAACCTCGCCGTGCACGTGGGCGGCCCGACTCCGACCAACATCGACTTCGCGCATGTGCTCGCAGAGAAGCTTCCACTGTTCATCGCTGTCGTCGTACTGCTGGCGTTCTTGCTTCTCGTCGCGGTGTTTCGAAGTCTGCTGATTCCCGCGATCGCTTCTGTCATGAACTTGCTGTCGATCGGGGCCGGACTCGGAGCCGTGAACGCGGTGTTCAACTGGGGCTGGGGAGCGTCTGTTCTCGGAGTGTCGGGGAAAGGACCGGTCGAGGCGTTCTTTCCCGTCGTGATGTTCGCGGTGCTCTTCGGTCTGTCGATGGATTACCAGGTGTACCTCGTGAGCCGGATCCAGGAGGAGTGGCACGGCCGATTGCAATCCGAGGATGGTGGGCTGTCAACGCTCGGGAATCGCGCGACGGTCCGAAACCACGACGCCGTGACTGCAGGTCAGGCGAACAGCGGCCGGATCATCACTGCAGCGGCCGGCATCATGGTGCTCGTCTTCGCGTCGTTCCTGCTGAGCGATCATCGCCTGTTACAGGAGTTCGGCTTTGGGCTCGGGTTTTCGGTGCCCATCGATGCGTTGATCATTCGCAGCATGGTGGTGCCGGCACTCATGCACCTCGCCGGGCCCGCAAATTGGGCACTCCCGGCGTGGCTCGAACGGATCCTTCCGCGCGTCGATCTCGATGCCGGCCGAGCCGTCGCAAGCTCAGGCATTCAAAGCGGCGGCGAGCTCACCTACGGTGTTGACCGGGCGTAAGCAGACGAACTGCCGGCAGACGTACGCCGTGGGCAGGCCGTCGAGGGCACCGCGATCCTCCAGCAGCGGCGCCCACGGGGGCTCGCCGCCGTCGCGCGCGACCGCGATCACCGCGCCCGGCGACGTCGACATCCAGGCAGCGCGTTCGAGATCGGTCATCACGCCGAGCGTCCGCGCCGCCGCACCGGTCACAGCGCCACCGCCGGTGTCAGCGCCAACGATCGCGATCTCTGCTGGGCCGGCAAGCAGTGCAGCCGCCGCCGCGAGCCCCCAACCAGCGGCCCGCGGATATCGCGCGCCGAGCACTCGCGTCGCGCCAAGCGCGGCCTCCGCCGCAGCACGATGCGTGGTCGACCCCGTCAACGCGGCGTAAGTGAGCAACGCTTGCGCAAGCGCAGACTGCCCAGCCGGCGTCGCGTCGTCCGTCACATTTTGTGGTCGCCGCACCAAAGCTTCAGCGTCGTCCGCTGTATCGAAGAATCCACCCGACCCGTCGGCAAAATGCGAAAGACATACATCGAGTTGCGCGCCGGCGTAGTCGAGATATCCACGCGAGCCGGTCACTTGCGCGAGCGCAAGCAACCCTTCCGCGACATCCGCGTAGTCCTCGAGAACACCAGCCGGCTGCCCGACCACTCCATCGCGCGACACCCTACGCAATCGGCCGTCAACAAGATGGACGTCGATCAGCAGCCGGGCCGCAGCTACGGCCGCGTCGATGAAGTCAGTGCGATCAAACAGCACGCCGGCTTCGGCAAGTGCGGCAATCGCAAGGCCGTTCCACGCAGCGACGACCTTGTCATCACGACCCGGTTGTGGACGCTCGCGGCGCGCATCGAGCAAGGTCGCACGAATCCGCGACCACCGCCCCTCGTCGTCCAACTCAGCTGCGTCGACGGGAAGCTGCAACACCGACGAGCCATGCTCGAAAGTGCCGTTCACCGTGACAACCAGCAGGTCCGCTGCCCACGGCGCGTCGTCGATGCCGAGCACGTCGAGCAACTGGCCGCGCGTCCATACGTACGTCAAGCCTTCGACGCCGTTGGTATCAGCGTCCAACGCGGAAGCGAAACCGCCCTCGGGGGTGCGCAGCTCGTCAATCATGAACTGCGCAGTCTCGATCGCAATGCGTCGAGCCAACGGCGAACCCGTTGCGCGCCACCAATGCGCATAGATCCGTACCAACTGCGCGTTGTCGTAAAGCATCTTCTCGAAGTGCGGCACCAGCCACGCGTTGTCGACGCTGTAGCGCGCAAACCCGCCCGCGAGTTGGTCGTACATACCGCCACGCGCCATCGCCGTGCAGGTTTCAGAGACCATCTCCAGAGCACCGAGCGATCCGTGCCGAAGCAAGAACTCGAGCACGGCGGACGGCGGGAACTTCGGCGCATCGCCAAATCCGCCATGTGCCGGGTCGAAGTCAGAACGCAGAGACGCAACGGCCGCGTCGAGAGTGTCGGCATCAGGAGGGGTCTGCTCAGTCGGCACAGCAGCGCGTTCACCGAGCAGCCGCACGACGTCGGCACCCGCATTGGTCAGCTCGTCGCGACGATCGACCCACGCCTGCGAAACGGCCTCGAGCACCTGGCCAAACGACGGCATCCCTTGCAGCGGACGATTCGGGTAGTACGTGCCGCAGTAGAACGGCTGGCCTTCGGGTGTGAGGAAGCACGTCATCGGCCAGCCGCCGTGACCCGTCAACGCTTGCGTCGCATCCATGTAGATCGCATCGACGTCGGGACGTTCTTCGCGATCGACCTTGATGCAGACGAAGTGCTCGTTCATTTCCGCGGCCGTGGCCTTGTCTTCGAACGACTCGTGCGCCATCACGTGACACCAGTGACAGGCCGCGTAGCCCACAGAGAGCAGCACCGGGACGCCGCGGCTGCGCGCCTCGTCGAAAGCAGCCGGCGACCATGGCCACCAGTCGACCGGATTGTCTTTGTGCTGCAACAGGTACGGACTGGTCTCGCCCGCCAACCGGTTCGTCACCGTGCCATTCAATCGCAGCACAGATCCTGCGCACTTACTGCCCTCTGGGGACAGCAAGTGCGCAGTCTGTGTTCCCCTGCCGGTCTCAGAGCAAAGAAGCGCCGGACACCCTTGCTTCGTGGTCGAGTAGCCAGCGCTTGCGGTCGAGTCCGCCTGCGTAGCCAGTGAGCGAGCCGTCAGCGCCGATGACGCGATGGCACGGCACCACAATGCCGATCGGATTGCGACCGATCGCGGCGGCCACCGCTCGGGTCCTTGTCTTGTCGGCGACCTGCTGCGCGATGTGCCCATAGGCCCGGGTCGCGCCCAACGGAATGTCGCACAGCGCCGTCCAGACCGAACGTTGGAAGTCACTACCTCGTGCCGCCAACGGCAGATCGAAGTCCTTCAGATCACCACCGAAGTACGCGTCGAGTTGCTTCTCGGCGTCTGCAAAACGGTTGGCGTCGCGAACCCATTCGGGCCGCAGCATCGGCTCGTACTTCTGCCCCGTCATGTACAGCCCGAAGATCGCGAACTGCGCCGATGCATCTTCTGCGCCGACGACGAGCAGCTCACCGACCGGGCTCGGCAGCACAGTGAAATAGGTCTGGACGCTCATGCGCTCTTCTCCTCGCGTAGTTGTTGCGCCGGACGGCGAGCAGGTGCAATGGCCGGACGGCGGGTGGTAGCTGTGGGTGCGCTAGCCGCAGCCCAGATGTGTGCGAGCGCGTACGACCTCCATGGCCGCCAGCCATGCGCAAGTTTCTCGATATCGCTGAGCCCGCCGGTAAATCCGAGCTGCTGCAGGCCACGCCGCACGCCGAGATCACTGGCCATAAACACATCGGGGTCGGCGAGTGCGCGCATCCGGATGTAACTGACGGTCCACGGTCCGATGCCGGGTAGCGCAAGCAACTGCGCAGCAGTTCGGTCGCGATCGGCGCCTGGTTCGAGGTCGATGTCGCCGTCGGCGACGGCACGTGCGAGACCGATCAGCGACGAGGCCCGCGCCTGCGTGAGTGACAGCGTCATCGGGTCCGCGGCTGCAACTTGCTCGGCCGTTGGGAACAGGTGCGTGAGTTCACCGCTCGCCGTTGTTAGTGGCTCCCCGTGCGCGGCGACAAGCCGAGCTGCGAGCGTGCGCGCTCCCGCGACACTGACCTGCTGGCCGAGAACGGCCCGCACCGCGAGCTCGAACCCGTCGACGTGACCCGGGCTGCGTCGCCCTGGCTCGGCACACATCGCCGGTCCGATTATTGGGTCGCCGCCCAACGCCTCCGCTACCGCCTGCGCGTCAGCGTCGAGGTCGAAGAGTCGCCGGCAGCGCGCGACCGCGGATGCGAGGTCGCGCAGATCTGAGAGCTCGAGCTTGCAGGGAATCCAACCCTGCTTGACCCACGCGCCAGCGGAGCCGGCCCGATCGCCGAGTTCGATGATCGCACTGCCGTGCGTGAGAGCGAGGGTGCGCCGGTACCACGAGTCACTGCCCTGCTCGACGCCCGGAACAGCTCGAGTGGTGAGGAACTCAAAGATCGGCGTCGGTGCGAATGGCCGCCGGAACGGCAGTCGCAAGTGCAGGGCGCCAGGTGTCGGCGTCCGGTCTGCTGGTTTTCTGCTTGCTCGTAGTTGCGTTGGCGTGAGTGCGAAGACTTCGCGCACGGTGTCGTTGAATTGACGGACGCTGGCAAAGCCGGCCGCGAACGCCACATTCGCGATAGGCACCTCAGTCGTTTCGAGCAGTAGCCGTGCAGTTTGCGATCGTTGCGCGCGCGCCAAGGCGATCGGGCCGGCACCCACCTCGGCGACCAGTTGCCGGTTCACGTGGCGCTCGCTGTAACCGAGCCGGCGCGCGAGACCGGCGACACCTTCGCGATCAACCACACCATCGGCGATGTGCCGCATTGCTCGCCCGACGAGGTCTGCCCGCACATTCCATTCAGGCGATCCCGGGACGGCGTCGGGCCTACACCTCTTGCAGGCGCGGAACCCCGCCTCTTGGGCGGCAGCCGCCGTCGGCAGGAAACGCACGTTGGTTCGCTTCGGCGTCATCGCCGGGCAGCTCGGGCGGCAGTAGATACCGGTGGTCAACACGGCGGCGAAGAACCATCCGTCGAACCGCGGATCACGGCTCGATAGCGCCAAGTAGCAGGCGTCCTCAGTCATCATGCTTACGAGCATGCACCCTCGGTACGACAATCCGCTGGCGGATTTCGGACGCTGCCGACAACGTCCGATTCCCGCTAGCGGGCCGGCCGGCGCAGGGCGCGCCTCCTGGCAGCTGTCGTCAGAACTTTGACGAGCCGGGCTAGTGGGTGCGCTGGAAGGCCCGAATGCTGCGCTGCGGCCGGCCGGTGAACCGTCCCCAGCGGACAACATCGGAGCCAGTGGCAAGGTCGAGCCAAGTGCGTTGACCGAGCACGGCCGGAATCGCCTGCGAGAGACCCAGCGCGGCAGCTGCACATATCGCAACGGGTGGAGACATAAACCAAAGACGCAACGCAACGAGGAACGTCACCACGAACGACCCCACCACGAGCAGCGTGCGACCGATCAGCCGCCCAGTAGGGAGTCGGTCGACGTCCGTGCTCACAACGCACACCCCGGTGACCCATTTACCGAGCGTGCGGCCATATATCGCGAGGCCCAGCACCTCGTACAAGGGCCACCCGACAACAAGCCAAAGGAACGACGCGATCCCGGCAAGGATCTGAAACATCAATCGGTAGTCGTCTGGCCCACTCGATGGTGGCCCCGCCAGCCTCCAGAAGACCCACACGACAGGGGCGACAAGGATCGTCATGTCGAGGATCCGAGCGGCAGGGCGCCGCCAGCGCACCGAGCCGCCCGAATGGCGGTCGATCGCCGACTCAGACCACGCGTCATTGCCTGGACGCACTCGATGTCACCCCGTCTCGTCGTGAGATGACATCGGCGTCGCACCGCGATTGCTAAACCGGGCGACGGATAATCAAGCCGTGCCCGATGTCGTGTCCGATCTCGTCGTCTCGCCGCGGGTGACCATCGCCGCCGGCGAACTGCGCTGGCGATTCTCCAGGTCGAGCGGACCAGGCGGTCAGGGAGTCAACACCACCGACAGCCGCGTCGAGCTCTCGTTCGACGTCGCGACGAGTCCCTCGATCCCGCCCTTTCTGCGCGAGCGCGCAATCTCGCGACTTGGCGAGCGACTCACTGACGGCGTCCTCGTGGTCGCGGCGTCAGAGCATCGCTCGCAACTCCGAAATCGCGAGGCTGCAGCGGCTCGCCTTGTGTCGCTACTGCGCGGCGCATTGGCACCTCCCCCGCGTACCCGTCGTCCGACCATGCCGTCGCGAGGCGCGATCGAGCGCCGGCTCACCGACAAGAAGGCGAACGCCAAACGCAAGGCCGATCGCCGTACCCCGCCCGACTGGTGAGCAGCTAGGGGCGGGGAGTTCGCGGCTTGGAGGTCTTGTTGGCGTCGGCTGGCTGGTCGTCGAAGTTGATCTTGTCGACCTTCTTCAGGCGCTTGGTCATCGACCGCAGCAAGAAGACCACGGCAACCGCGAGCACCAGAAAGACCAGCAAGCCCTCTGCGCCGTTGGCGTTCTTCGCGGTGGTGTCGGCGGCCGCGGCCGTCACCGCGTGGAGCACTGCTAATGAGTGCAACGCAAACCCTGTCATGTTCGAGCATCCTCACGCAGACCCGCGAACAGGTCGTCTTCAGGGATCGTCGAGTTGACCAGGGACCGCGCCAACTCGTAGTCCTCAGTGGGCCACGCTTCTTGCTGGATGTCGAGAGGGACGTCGAACCAAGGTCCGTTCGGATCGACCTGGGTCGCGTGCGCGAGCAGCGCATTCGTGCGGGTCTCGTACCACGGCGCGGTCGGCACCCGAGTCGTGATCCGGTTCTGGTCTTCCTCTTTGACGACCCACTCGGCGAGCCGCTCGGCGTAAGGCGATTCAAGCCCGCGAGCGACCATCGCATCGTGCATGGCCTGGAATCGCTCGAGGTGGAAAGTCCAGTGGTAGTAGAGCTTCAACGGCTGCCACGGCTCACCCGTGCCGGGATAACGATCAGGATCGCCGGCCGCATCGAACGCCTCGACCGTGACGTTGTGGCACATCACGTGGTCGGGATGCGGGTAGCCGCCCCGCTCGTCGTAGGTGATCACGACGTGCGGCCGCTCGCGCCTGATCAACTCGACCAGCGGAGCTGACGCGACTTCGAGCGGCTGCAGCGCGAAGCAGCCTTCGGGCAGCGGCGGCAGCGGATCACCCTCGGGCAGCCCTGAGTCGACGAAGCCGAGCCAGACATGGCGGACGCCGAGGATGCGCACCGCCTCCGCCATCTCGGCCCGGCGCACGTTCGCCAGGTCGTCAACGACCTCTGGGCGGTCCATCGCGGGGTTCAAGATCGAGCCGCGCTCGCCGCCCGTCAATGTCACCACGAGGACGTCGACGCCCTCGGCCACATAGCGGGCCATCGTCGCGGCGCCCTTGCTGGACTCATCATCCGGATGGGCGTGGACGGCCATCAGCCGCAGTGGCTGTGTCATTTGAGGTGCGATGTCACGTCTGGGTCCAGTCCCGTTCGTACTCATGAACTCTCATTCTCCTGGCTTGCGGGGACTTGCCGACCATCGGGGCGGCTGGCGGTTGTAACCTTGCATACACACGCCGACTAGCAACTCGCGAAGAGTCGTTTGTCATCCAGCCCAGATCGGCGAAGTGCAGAGGAGCTCCGTGGCCCAGACCACCCCGATCACCTGGCTGACTCGCGACGCCTACGACAGGCTCACTGCGGAGTACGACGAGCTCACCGGCCCAGCCAGGGTCGAAATCGCGCGCAAGATCCAGGCGGCGCGCGAAGAGGGCGACCTCAAGGAGAACGGCGGCTACCACGCCGCGAAAGAAGAGCAAGGCAAGATGGAAGCCCGTATCCGGCAGCTACGGCAGCTCCTCGATAACGCCAAGGTCGGAGCCGGACCAGCGGACGACGGCAAGGTCGGCCCGGGCATGGTCGTGACCGTTCGTTATGAGGGCGACGACGACACGTTGACCTTCTTGTTGGGCTCGCGTGAAGACGCCGGTGGCGCCGTTGACGTTTACTCCCCGAGTTCGCCGCTCGGAGCCGCGCTGCTCGGCAAGACCGCGGGCGACACGGCGTCCTACTCGCTGCCTAACGGCACCAAGCTGTCCGTCGAGATCATCGAAGCCAAGCCCTACACCGGCTAGCCCTACACCGGCTAGCGGGCGGCTGCCGCGCGGTACTTGCGCACCGACAGCGGAACGAAGATCACCAATAGCAGCACGCTCCACCCGATCGCGGTGACCTGCGGATGCTGCATCGGCCACGCATTTGGGCGCGGCAGCGTGCCGTTGTTGCCGAATAGTTCGCGGGCGGACGCGACAACAGAACTCACCGGATTCCAGTTTGCTACTGGCTGAAGCCAGCCCGGTAGCGACTGCGAAGTGACAAACGCGTTCGAGAGGAACGTCAGCGGAAACATCCAGATGAAGCCGGCGCTCTGTGCGACCTCGACGCTCCTTACGGACAACCCGATCGTCGCCGACACCCACGACATCGAGTACGCAAAGAGAAAGATGATCAGGTAGGCCGCGATCGCTCGGCTTGCCCCACGCTCGATGCGCCAGCCGACGAGCAGACCGCATGCCGACATCACCACCATCACGATGCAGTTGTTGACCAAGTCGGAAAGTGTCCGGCCGAACAGCACCGCCGATCGCGCCATGGGCAGTGATCTGAACCGGTCGATGATTCCCTTCTGAAGGTCATCGGCCAATCCGATTGCCGTGATGCCCGCACCGAAAGTCACGGTCTGAGTGAAGATGCCGGCCATCAAGTAGGAGCGATAGCTCACGCCTGGCACCGGAATCGCGCCACCGAAGACGTACGCGAAGAGCAGCACGAACATGATCGGCTGCACTGTCGTGAAGATCAGTAGGTCAGGGATGCGCTTGACCTTGATGAGGTTGCGCTTCGCCATCACGAAGCCGTCGGCGGTCGCCTGCGTCAAGACGCTCATGACTGCTTCTCCTTGCGGCCCTTACGGCCTTTTTGCATGCCGGCTACCGACGGATCGGCTGCGTCCTCGGCCGCGTGGCCGGTCAACGACAAGAACACATCGTCAAGGGTTGGACGTCGAATGGCGACGTCTTTCACGACCACTCCGGCGCTATCAAGCTGGCGTAGCGCATCGATCAGAACAGCGGACCCACCCTGTACGGCGATGGATGCCGCCTTGCCCGTCTGGTCGATCGTCGGCTCGCCGAACCCGACCCTGCGCAACACCTGTTCGGTGGCTGGCAACTCCGACGCGTTCGACACGGTCAACTCGAGGCGCTCGCCACCGATCTGCGACTTCAATTCATCGGCAGTGCCGCGAGCGATCACCTTGCCGTGGTCGATCACGACGATGGACTGCGCAAGTCGATCTGCTTCCTCGAGATACTGCGTGGTCAGCAGCAGCGTGGTGCCGCCGTCGACAAGCTCCTCGATGACGTCCCACATGCCGAGGCGACCGCGCGGATCGAGACCCGTAGTCGGCTCGTCGAGGAACAGCACCCGAGGCTTGGCGACGAGGCTGCCAGCGAGGTCGAGGCGGCGACGCATGCCGCCGGAGTACGTCTTCACGACGCGATTCGCGGCGTCGACCAAGTCGAAGCGCTCGAGGAGTTCGTCTGCTCGTTTGAGAGAGGGACCCTTGCCGAGGTGATACAGGCGACCGACCATGTCGAGGTTCTCGCGGCCCGTCAGGTTCTCGTCGACCGCCGCGTATTGGCCTGAGACGCCGATGGTGCGGCGTACCGCATCCGCGTCGCGGACGACGTCGAGACCCGCGACGGTGGCAGTACCGGCGTCCGGCTTGAGAAGAGTTGTGAACACCCGCACCGCGGTCGTCTTGCCGGCGCCGTTAGGCCCGAGCAGGCCGAGCACGGTGCCCTCTTCGACGTTCAAATCAATGCCGTCGAGCGCGCGGACCGCGCCATAGTGCTTGACCAGACCCTCGGCCACGATCGCGCCGCCGGTAGACCGCGGTGCGCGCACAGATGCTTGGACATCGACCATGTGAAGAGAGACTCCCTCGAGTCGTCGAAATCATCGGCTCGTTCGGAACCAGCAGCAGGAGCTACCGTTCCGGAACAAACAGCGCCCGCGATCCACCCAACACAGCAGGCTATCGACCGGCGTCACGGGAGCGTCAAGTTACTTAAATCATGGGGTCGCTAACGACTTTGCCTGCGGAGGTCAGCGGGCGACGTAGCGGTCGAGCACGACAAGGACGGATGCCGCCACAAGTCCGTACTCGACAAGAATCACGCGCCAAGCCGGAACGTTCACTCGAAGGGCCGCAGCCGAGATCCCCGAGGGACTGATCACGTAGCGCGCAGTTTCCGGGCTGATGTAGCGAATCGGGAAGCCGGGGTACCAGCCGCCTCCCATGATGTCGTGCTGAATGCGCGCGGTCGGCACCACGACCAGGACGAAGCCCAGCAACACGCACAAGAGCGCCACGGGTACGACGGAAATGTGGGCCAGGTGCGACGCGTGGTGGCCGATCGGCGTCGATGCCAGCGGGATAGCCGCAATGCCCAGGGCCGCCAGCAGTTGGCCGCCTATAAGCGATAGCGCACGAGCCCTTGTCGGAAACGCGTCGCCGGAGTTTGACGGCGCGAAACTCGGACGTGCTTTGTCCCCCTCGGTCAACGCCGCAAGCACCGAGACCGACGCGACCGGGCCAACCGACCACACCGCCTCGGGCACCTCGACGTGCGGAGCTGGCGGGGCCTCAGGCGGCGATTCGAACGGGGCTTCGAGACGTGGGTCGGGCTGAGCCACAAAGAGGTCGGTTGGAGCGGGCGCAAACTGCGGGGCGACAGCAAAGGGCTGCGGGGCCGCAACTGTCTGTGTCACAACTGTCTGTGTGACAACAAGCCGCGGGGCGGCCTCAAATGGCTGGGCCGCTACAAAGGGTTGCGCGGCGGTTATGGACTGAGCAGCCGCGAAGGGACCACTCGGGACGGCTGCAAGGCGCCGCTTCGCCGCAACGCGCGGATTCGGCGCCACGCCGAGCCGACTATTCATGCGAGGTGCGCTCGAGCCGCGGCCACCACTGTCCCTGCGGCGGCGCTGCATCAACGCGGCGATCGCCAAGATCAGCAACGCCCCCAACAAGGCGGGCAACAGCGGCACGTGGGAAACGGTCACGTTCGAGAGGGTCACGTGCGAAAGAGCAAGGTGCACGACATCCGACTTTCAGGCAGGGAAGGCTGACTGAGAACTCAGAATCGAGTTCTCAAGTAGTCTTTTCGACCCTGACAGTGAGCGACCTGAGCCTTCCCCGTTGCTCCTGCTAGGTGAATTCGAGGCGGTAGCCACGCGAGCGGAGCATCTCCACGACCTCATCCGAGTGCGTCGGGCCTCGAGTCTCGACCTGTAGCGCAACCGCGACCTCATCGAGGCGCAGCGTCGGCGCAGTGCGCTGGTGCACCACATCAAGCACGTTGCCACCCGCGACTGCGAGCGTCTGTAGCAAGGCCGCGAGCGCGCCCGGTCGATCGCTGATCGTGACCTGGAACGACAAGTAGCGCCCCGCGGCCGCGAGTCCGTGACGCAGCACGCCCATCAGCAACACCGGGTCGACGTTGCCGCCCGACAAGACGGCAACAACCGGCGGTTCGAACGTCTCAGGAGCGTCGATGATCGCGGCAACGGCTGCGACTCCAGCCGGTTCGACGACCAGCTTGGCGCGCTCGAGACAGAACAGCAGCGCCCTCGACAGTGAATCCTCCGACACCGTCACCACTCGATCGACGTAGTCACGGACCAGTTCGAACGTCAACTCACCGGGACATCCGACGGCGATGCCGTCAGCGATCGTCGACATGCTGGCGAGCCTGGTCGGCGTCCCGGCTTCAAGTGAACCGGGGAACGCGGCCGCACCTTGGGCTTGCACGGCGACCACTTTGATGTCGGGCCGCAGCGCTTTGACGACCACTGCGAGACCTGCTGTCAACCCGCCTCCCCCGGTGCTGACGACGATGGTCCGCGCATCGGGGCATTGCTCGAGGATCTCAAGCCCGACAGTTGCCTGGCCCGCCACGATGTCGGGGTTATCGAACGGGTGAATCAACACCGCGCCCGTGGTGGCCGCAAAGGAGATGGCCTCCGCCAACGCCTCATCAAGGGTGTGGCCGAAGAACCGCACATCGGCGCCGTACTTGCGAGTTGCCTCGACCTTCGGCAGCGGAGCCCCTTCGGGCATGAACACCGTCGACTTGGCGCCAAGGAGTGAGGAGGCGAGCGCAACCCCCTGCGCATGATTGCCGGCACTCGCCGCGACGACGCCGCGCGCCCTCTCGTCGTCGCTCAATCGTGCAATACGAACGTAGGCGCCGCGAATCTTGAACGATCCGGCGCGTTGCAAGTTTTCGCATTTCAACCGAACGTCGCCGCCGACCAACTCGGCAAGCGCCCGCGAGGATTCGATCGGCGTGCGACGCGCGACTCCCGCGAGGAGAACCGCAGCCGCGCGCGCGTCGGCCAGCCACTCTTGCGGGTCACGCGGGACGGCGGAGGCCATGCCCGAAGTCTCGCACCGTCGGCGCCAATAAAGATTCGCCCACCCGAGTCGGTTTCGGTACGCCTATCCGGTGCAGGATGAACGAATGCGCACCCAACTCGCCCCGGGCACGGCTGACCACGTCGTCGAAGGCATCCGGATCCGGGTCACGACCTACGGCGGACCAGGCGACGGCCTCGACAACTCACCGGCGGTCCTGCTGCTGCATGGCTTCCCGACGTCGTCGCAACTGTGGCGCCAGGTCGGGCCCGAGATGTGTGCCGGCACCGACGACGACCTCTTCGTGCTGGCACCTGACCTCGTACAACTTGGCGAGTCAGAGCGGACCGGCGCGCGCATCGACCTCGCGACGCAGGCCCGGCTGCTACTCGGCATGCTCGACGCGCACGACGTCGACAGGGTCATCGTCGCCGGCCACGGACTCGGCGGCGCTGTCGCCGTCCACCTTGCTGCACTCGACGCGAGCCGGGTCGCCGGCCTTGCGTTGCTCGACTCGCCACTTCACGGCGACGCATGGCCAGTCGCTGGTGCATTGCCGATGCTGATTCCGGGCGTGCGCGCTATTTGCGGACGCGCACTCCCCGTCGTCCCGTGGCTTGCCGAACGAGTACTCGCGACGTTGGTCGGCAGTGGCAGCGATGCGGCGGGCGTGCGACCGCTCGACCGTTACGTCGAGGAGTTGCGCAAGCCGGGTGCCGCTCGCG
This sequence comes from Acidothermaceae bacterium, assembly GCA_036501485.1. Lineage (GTDB taxonomy): Bacteria > Actinomycetota > Actinomycetes > Acidothermales > Acidothermaceae > PALSA-607. The sequence continues at coordinate 45,874 of DASYAG010000111.1, forward strand.
GACTCGTGCATTTCGCGACCGCGGTTGACCCGGTCGCGATCGAAGCTGCGTGGCACGTCGTCCGTGCGTCGCCACCACCGACGCTCATCATGTGGGGCGCCGACGATCGAGTGCACAACATCACCTACGGACGCCGGGTGGCGGGCGAAATTCCTACCGCCGCGTGGGTGCCGGTGGCCGGCGCAGGACACCTGCTTCCTGAAGAACGGCCGGAACGTGTTGCCGAAGAACTTGTTGCATTTCACGCCGAGATCGCCGGCGACTAACCGTTTCTCTGACGCTGCGGAAACAGGAGACAGAGCGTGACTGACGAAGACCCGATCTCTTACATGGCGCTGCAGCCTGGCATCGAGGTGTACACCGTCGACGGCACGGCGATCGGCACGGTCGAGCACGTGTTACAGGTGCCAGATCTTGATCTGTTCGACGGCATCGTGGTCGCGGTGCCACGCGGCATTCGCTTCATCGACCGCGACAGCATCACGACGATGACGACGTCGCGGGTAAATACGAGCCTGACCGTTTCCGACGCAGCGCAGTTGCCCGAGCCCGAAGGCAGCCCCGTCTTTCACGTCAACTCACTGCAGGACGTCGGGCCAGACCTGACAGATCGCCTCGGGCGGATGTTCCGGCGCAGGCACTGGATCAAAGACGAGTAGCGCGAGCGACCGGCACTAGTTCTTCGGCGACTTCGCCACCGGCAGAGAACTCGCGAAGGTCGTCGGATAAGCCGGGTCATGGAACAGCTTCGCTGTCAGCACCCGACGCTTTGGCCATAAGCCGAAGGCTGCTACGGCAAGGGCCCCGCCCGCGATCGGACCGACCACGTAGATCCAGTACGGCTGCAGTCGCGGCACGAGCAGCGCAGGCCCGAAACTGCGCGCCGGATTGAGGCTGGTTCCGGTGAACGGTGCGCCTTGCCACACCAGCGCAGCAATGAGCGGCCACAAGACAAGCGGCGTCCACCGCGCATGCGAGCCGCTGGTCATCAGCAGGATCACCAGGATGAGCACGCCCGTCATCGCCGCTTCGACCCCGGCGGCCTCGATGCCATTGAGCCCTCGACCTGGCGCCGTTGCGCCAAGGTGAACGGCGGTGCCCTGCGATCCCCACAGCAATGCCACCACCGCAGTGCCGGCAATCGCGCCGACCAGTTGACTCACGATGTAGCCGACAACGTCGTGCGGATGCACCTTTCCCTGCGTCCAGAAGGCGAGTGTCACGACCGGGTTCAGATGTGCTCCGCTGCGGCGGCCTAGCGGACTGATGGCGAGCAGGCTGCCGGTGCCAGCGAACAGGAGCCCGGTGATCAACAGTCGCGGGGAGGTGCCGAGATGGCGCAACGGAGAGTTCGGACCGAAGTCGAAGCACACCGCAGACAGTCCGCCGATCAGCAACAACGCGGTTGCCGCAGCCTCGCACGCCCATTCGATGGGATGGACACCGCCGCGCGCAGCTTGCGTGGAGACCGTGCGAGTGCCTGTCAACGACTGCCTATCAAGGGGTGCCCGTCAGCTGCGGCTGCCCGCCCAAGAGAGCAACTCGTCGGCGTCCATCGTATTGACCACCGTCGCCGCCTCGACGCCGCATTCTTCGGCCCGCGCGCAACCGTAGATCTGCCAGTCGAGTTGCCCGGGCGCGTGCGCGTCGGTGTCGATGGAGAAGCGGCAACCGATCTCAACCGCGAGCGTCAACAACCGTCGGGGCGGATCGAGTCGTTCCGGTCGGCTATTGATCTCGACCGCCACATCGTGTTCTTTGCAGGCCGTGAATACTCGTTCGGCGTCGAACTGTGACTCGGGCCGCGACTTCCCGCCGTCGCGCCCTATGAGCAACCGACCCGTCGCATGCCCGAGCACATCGACAAGCGGATTGCGGACGGCGGCGACCATCCGTCGCGTCATCGAAATGCGGTCCATTTTCAGTTTCGAGTGCACGCTCGCGACCACGATGTCGAGTTGGTCGAGCAACTCGGGATCCTGATCAAGCGTTCCGTCGTCGAGGATGTCGCACTCGATGCCGGTCAGGATCCGAAAGGGCGCAAGCTTCTCGTTCAGTTCGGCAACGATGCGTAGCTGGTCGAGCAGTCGCTCGACCGTGAGCCCGTTGGCCACCGTAAGCCGCGGCGAGTGGTCGGTCAGCGCGACGTAGCTGTGCGGGCCGCTCGCCAAATCCCTTGCTGCTAAAGCCATTTCCTCGATCGGACTGCCGCCGTCACTCCAGTCAGAGTGCGTGTGCAGGTCGCCTTTCAGTGCCGCGCGCAACGTCTCGCCGCCTTCGACGAGCGGCTCGTCGCCCGCGGGTAGCAGCTTGGCGAGGTACTCCGGCACGATGCCTGCAAGCGCTTCGCGGGCAACGGTCGCAGTCACGGCTCCGACACCTGCAAGCTGCGTCAGCGTGCCTTGCCTCGCGCGTTGTTCCAGCTCGCCTTCAGGCAACGCTTCGAGGACGGCGGCGGCGGTACGAAACGCCTTGACGCGATAGGTCGGTTCACGCGCGCGCTCGAGCAGGAACGCGATCTGCTTCAGCGCGTCGATCGGACCTATTACATCGCCTGGGTCTGGGGCGGTCGCCATCGACCTATCGTGGCACGGCGTTGTCGTGGTCGATGTGGCCGGCGGGTCTCGGCTGGCCGAACACGAGAACCGACGCGGAAAACCCGTGCAGGTGGTTGCGGTTGCCGACCGGTCCGATCTCACCGGACGCGAAGAATCCGGCGATACCTGAAGTCGCGAGACCTTGCCGAAGCGCGAGAACGTCGTGGTCAGCTGACGTGAACAGATTCGAGCCGCGGCCGTTGCAGGAGAACAGCAGCGCGCCCTCGACGTTGCTGAACTCGTGCTTCAGCTGCATCAACATCGCCCGCAAATCGTCGTCCGCCGAAGCAGCGTCACGGACCTGGAAGCGCACAGTGCGGCCGACCGGCACGATGTCGCCGATCGCGATCGCGCCGCGCGCCTTGTCGATGCCGAGGATGCCGCGGACCAGGAAGTCGCCGCGCTCGTGCTCCTCGACGTACTCGTCCATCGCGATGCCGATCTGCAGGCCGCCGCTGGCGAGCGCCTGGTCGATCGACGACAGAGAACCGATCACCTGCTCGAGTTTTTGGATCGCCGGGATACCCGCGAGCTCGAACAGCAGGTTGCCCTCCGCCGCGGTCACGGTCATCGCCGGACCCACCGGCCGACAGCCCTGGCTGACCATCGCCTGCGCCCCGACCGGACCGCCGAGCACCACACCGACTGCACCGCGGTCGACGACTCGACCGTCGATCAGCAGGCGGGTCGAGCCGGGGCCTTTGGTGCCGGTCGCCAATCCGCCGACCAGTGGCAGCGCGAGAGCGTTGTTCGCTTGCTCGACGAAACCGTCGGCCGGAAAGCTGTAGGGGTCAGCGACGACGACAGCGACCTCGTCGGCGTCCTCGCTCTCAGGGAGGCCAAGGATCGCCATGCCGCCCTCGGTGCGGATCACTTCAAGATGAAAAGCCCTCACCCGGACGCCGGGGAGCACCGCCGCCCACACGCTGACCGCGCTGGTCGCTTCGACCCCCTGAGCGGCGCCGATGACGCCGGACGCGCTGCAGCCGATCACGGTCCGCGCGCGCAGGACGCTGGCCGCCCGCTGAAGGGCCTCGCCGATCTGGTCGGGCTCGGATCCGGAGACAAACACGCAGGCCAGGTCGGGGCTCAGGCCGCCCAGCGGACCTCGCGCAGCGATCGCAGCAGTCTCCGCGGCGCGCACAAGATCAGCGTCGACCGCCAGACCGTCCCCAAAACGCGCCACTGTGTCCCGTTCTTCTCGTAGAGGCCCGAACCTCCGCTGCCTATCGTCCCGGTTCGGGACACGTCTGTCAGGCCGTTGCGTCGCGCATCCGGGTGACGCTCGGTCCGCAGTCACGCGGCGCCGCACAGTAACCGCCGGCCCGCGGCGCTGGCCCGTAGGCGCTGGACCTCGCAACGCATCGGACACTAAGGCGACGTAGGGTCGAATGCGTGCCCCAGACTCCACAGACCCCCCAGCCTTTGATCACTACGCTCGGCGCGCTTCGTGCCTCGGGCCATGTACAGAAACCCGTCAAGATCGAGATCCGGAACAACCTGCTCGCTCGCCTGAAGTCGGGCGAGCCGCGGTTTCCCGGCATCGTCGGATTCGACGAGACCGTGCTGCCGCACGTCGAGCGGGCGCTGCTCGCCGGCCATGATTTCGTGCTGCTCGGCGAGCGCGGCCAAGGCAAGACGCGGTTGATCCGGACCATTAGCGGCCTGCTCGACGAGTGGACGCCGGTCGTCGACGGCTGCGAGATCAACGACCACCCATACGCGCCGGTGTGCACGCGCTGCCGCCGCCTCGCGGATGAGCTCGGCGATGACCTGCCGGTCGACTGGTTGAACCGCGACCAGCGGTACGGCGAGAAGCTCGCGACTCCGGACACCAGCGTCGGCGACCTCATCGGCGACGTCGACCCGATCAAGGTCGCTGAGGGCCGCACCCTCGGCGACCCCGAGACGGTGCACAACGGGCTCGTGCCGCGCTTCAACCGCGGCATCTTTTCAGTCAACGAGCTGCCCGACCTCGCCGAGCGCATCCAGGTGTCGCTGCTCAACGTGCTTGAAGAGCGCGATGTGCAGATCCGTGGATATGCACTGCGGCTGCCCCTCGACGTCCTGCTCATCGCGAGTGCGAACCCCGAGGACTACACCAACCGAGGCCGCATCATCACGCCGCTGAAAGACCGGTTCGGCGCCGAGGTACGCACGCACTACCCGTTGCGCCTCACCGACGAGGTCGACCTCATCTCGCAAGAGGCCGACCTGTCTGCCGAGGTGCCCGGTTACTTGCTCGAAGTCGTTGCCCGTTTCACTCGCTTGGTGCGTGAGTCGACCGCGGTCGACCAGCGCTCCGGCGTGTCCGCACGATTCGCCGTTGCTGGCGCAGAAACCGTTGCTGCGTCGGCACTTCGACGGGCTGCTTTGACAGGCGAGGCGGACGCCGTGGCGCGAGTCTGCGACCTGCCCGGCATCGTCGATTCGCTTCAGGGCAAGGTCGAGGTCGAGGTCAGCGAGGAAGGTCGCGAACGCGACGTTCTCGTCCACCTGTTGCGGCGCGCGGTGGCCGAGACGTTTCGGGCTCGGCTCGGAAACGCTGACCTCAGCGGACTTCTTGCGCGCTTCGACGAAGGTGCAACGGTCGAGACCGGCGAGCTCGTGTCGGCCTCGGATCTGCTCAAGCGGGTCGGCCAAGTGTCGGGTCTTGCGAAGGTGCTCGAGCGGCTCGGCGATGACGGCGGGGAGAACCCCGGCCGCGCTGCAGCCGCGATCGAGTTCGCACTCGAGGGCCTGTACTTGACCCGACGGCTGAGCAAGGACGAGGTTCCCGGCCGCACGGTGTACGGCGGATGAGCTCGATGGGTCCCCGTTGAGCTCGCCGGCATTTCGGTACGGGCCGTTCCACGAAGGTCCTGACCCGCTCGCCCCCCCGTACGACATCGCCCAGGCACTCGACGAGCTCGGCGACGCCGTGCTCGACGGCGCCAGCACGTCTGATGCGTTGCGCGATCTGCTGCGCCAGGGTGCGCCGGGACTTCGCGGTCTCGAGGACATGCTGCGGCGGGTGCGTGAGCAGCGCCGTGCGATGCGAAACAAGGGTCGCCTCGACGGCACTCTCGAGCAAGCGCGTGCATTGCTCGACAAGGCGGTCGGGCAGGAACGGGCAGCGCTTTTTCCCGATCCGTCGGACGACGCGCGGCTGCGTGAAACCGAGCTCGACACGTTGCCGTCAGACCCCGCGCGGGCCATTCGAGCGCTCTCTGAATACGAGTGGCGATCCGACGAAGCGCGCGCGACGTATGAAGAACTGAAGGACCTGCTTCGCCAGGAAGTGCTCGACACACAGTTCCGCGGCATGAAGCAAGCGATGCAGTCGATGCAGTCCGGGTCACCTGAATCAGCGGCTGCCATGCAGGCCGTCAAAGACATGATGGCCGACCTCAACGAGATGCTCGCGGCCGATGCGCGCGGCGAGCACACGCAAGAGGATTTCGATCAGTTCATGGAGAAGCACGGCCAGTTTTTCCCTGACCAGCCAGCAAATCTCGAGGAACTCGTCGACTCACTCGCGCGCCGCGCGGCCGCGATGGAACGCATGCTCGCGTCGATGACCCCCGAGCAGCGCGACGAACTTGCAGCGCTGATGGCGCAGTCGATGGAAGACATGGGCCTCGCCTCTGAGATGTCACGGTTGAACGATGCATTGCGCACCCGTCGTCCCGATCTGGATTGGACCGGACGCACTCGCATGAAGGGCGAGCAGCCGCTCGGCATGTCGGATGCGACAACTGCCATCGAGGAGTTGGCCGATCTCGAGGAGCTCGAGTCGACTCTGGGGCAGGAGTACCCAGGCGCCAGCCTCGAAGACGTTGACGAAGAGGCGATCCGGCGCGCTCTCGGGCGGCAGGCCGTCGACGATCTGCGGCAGTTGCGCGAGGTCGAGCGGGAGCTCGAGCGGCAGGGCTATTTGAAGCGGGACGGCGGGCGGCTGGAGCTCACCGCGAAAGCGGTCCGCCGACTCGGTGCCACCGCACTACGACGAGTTTTCGCATCGCTATCGGGCAGTACCCGCGGCGATCACGATGTGCCCAACGCCGGATCGGCCGGCGAGTTGACCGGCTCGTCGCGGGCGTGGCACTTCGGCGACGAGCAGCCGCTGGACGTCGTGCGCACGGTGTCGAACGCGATCTTGCGGTCCGGTCCAGCGACTGTCGATCCGAGCGGAGCTGGTCGCGCGGTGAAATTGCAGGTCGACGACTTCGAGGTGGTCGAGACCGAACGGCGCACGTCTGCCGCGGTCTGCTTGCTCGTCGACCTGTCGTGGTCGATGACGTTGCGCGGCACCTGGGGAATCGCCAAGTCGACGGCGCTCGCATTGCACTCGTTGGTCAGCACCCGATTCCCACAAGACGCCTTACAGGTCATCGGATTTTCCAACTACGCAAGGGTTTTACAGCCCACCGAGCTCGCAGGTCTTGACGCCGAGATGGTGCAGGGCACCAACCTGCAGCACGCGTTGCTCATCGCCGGACGATTCCTTGACCGCCATCCGGAGCACGAGCCGGTCGTGCTCGTGGTCACTGATGGCGAACCCACCGCGCACCTGCTCCCGAGCGGCGACTACGCGTTCGACTGGCCGCCGTCCCCAGAGACGCTTGCCGTCACTCTCGCCGAGGCCGACAAAATGACGCGCCGCGGTGCGACACTGAACGTCTTCATGCTCGCGGCTGACCAAGGCCTCGTCGATTTCGTCGACAAGCTGGCCAAGCGCAACGGTGGACGCGTCTTCGCGCCGTCCGACGACAAGCTTGGCGACTACGTGGTCAGCGACTACCTGCGGGCACGGCGCGGGCGTCACGGGTAGGGCTTGACGGGGTAGCGTGACGCCAATGCACCGGCTGCGCGTGAAAGTGTTCGGCGACCTGCCGAACGAGGTCGCCGTATTGGCCGCGGTGGCATTCAGCGTGGCGGTCGGGTTCGGCATCGTCGCGCCGGTCATTCCGCTGTTCGCGCACCACTTCGGCGTGGGCAAGGCCGAGGTCGGTGCCGTGCTGTCGGCCTTCGCGTTCATGCGGCTCGCCTCCGCACTCGGCGTCGGCCGCTTGGTCGACGCGATCGGTGAACGCGTCGTGCTCGCGAGCGGCATCGGCATCGTCGCCATCAGCAGCGCGCTGGCCGGGTTCGCGCACAGTTACCTGCAACTCCTGCTGTTGCGCGGCGCCGGCGGCATCGGCTCGGCGATGTTCTCGGTAAGCGCGATGGGACTCCTCCTGCGCGTCGTCGCCCCTGCACAACGAGGCCGCTCGGTCGGACTCTTCCAGGGCGGCTTCCTGCTCGGCGGCATCTCAGGGCCGGCCATTGGTGGTCCGCTCGCCGCGTGGTCGATCCGCGCGCCGTTCTTCGTGTACGCCGGAACGCTCGTGGTCGCGGGCAGCGTCGCGATGGTCGGCTTGCGACGTGCATCACTTGCTCGAAAGACCGAGGCGGACAGCGGGCAGGCCGGCGTCGATCAGCCCACTCGCACGAGCCTCGCTGTCGCGTTCAAACAACGCGCATATCGTGCCGCCCTCGCAGCCAACCTCGCCGACAGCTGGGCCGCGATGGGAGTGCGCAACACGCTCGTCCCGCTGTTCATCGTCGAGTCTCTCCATCGCGGCACCGCGTGGGTCGGCATCGGCTTCACAATCGTCGCGTTCTTCAACGCGGCCACCCTGATTCCCGCAGGCCGTCTCGTCGACCGACGTGGCCGACGTCCTGTCATGGTGGCTGGCTGCCTGCTCTCGGGCAGCTCGATGGCGCTACTTGCGTTGTCGCCAGAACTCGTCGGCTACGTCATCGCGATGGTCGTGTTCGGCATCGGCTCGGGGCTGCTCGACGTCGCACCGGCCGCCGTTGTCGGCGATGTCGCGGGCAAGCGCGGCGGCACCGTCGTTGCCGGATTTCAAATGGCAGGGGACGGCGGTTCGGTGAGCGGCCCGATCGTCGCAGGCTGGGTGGCTGACACCTGGTCTTACGGCGCAGCGTTCTGGCTGACTGCAGGAATCCTGGCGGGCGCGGGCGCATTGGCCGCGCGGGCACCAGACATCCGTGCTGCGGCCGATCCGGCAGCTGAGTCGGCAGCCCGCCTGGCGACAAGCGAGATCGAGGCCGACCTCACCGCCGAAAAGGCATAGCAGCGCGATTCCTGGCCCAGGTTGGGTATGCCTTCGCCGACGTGAGTCTAGCGATACCTGACTGGGAGGCACCTGCGATGCCGACGCGCGTCGGGACGTGCGGCTGGCAGTACGACGATTGGCGCGACGCGTTCTATGGCGGCGCACCAAAATCGTCGTGGCTGAGCGAGTACGCAAAGTCGTTCGACACGGTCGAGTGCGACAACGCGTTCTACCGCCTGCCTACGCGCGACACCTTTACGAAATGGGCGACAGCACTTCCCGACGGATTCACGATGGCCGTGAAGGCAAGCCGCTTTCTTACCCACATCAAACGGCTCACCGAACCTGCCGAGCCTGTCCAGCGGTTGCTCGAGAGTTGTGAGGGACTAGGCGACCGGCTCGGACCAATTCTGCTGCAGTTGCCGCCCAACCTCCGCATCGATCTCGCCCGCCTCGACGCGACTCTGGCCCGCTTCCCGAGTTCAGTACGCGTCGCAGTTGAGCCGCGCCACGAAAGCTGGTGGACCGACGAGCTGCGCCAGTTGCTCGAGAAACGCGGCGCCGCTCTGACCTGGGCGGATCGGCTTGGCAGGCCGGTTGCCCCGTTGTGGCGAACCACCGACTGGGGCTACGTCCGGTTGCACGAGGGGCGTGCGCACCCGTGGCCCAGCTACGGCGACACCGCCTTGCGGACGTGGCGCACGCGCATCGACGACAACTGGCCGCAACGCCATGAGGTCTTCGTGTACTTCAACAACGATCCCGGCGCTGCTGCGATTCGCAACGCACGCACGTTCGCGCGGAACGGCTCACGCGCGCCAGTCGCTTAAAAGCGACTACGCGCCGATAAGTTTCTGGCACCTGGTCGAGGGTAGTGCCGCGTCGTGGCTATCACCGGGGACACCGCGAGCACTGGGGGTACCGAGCAGTCACGTCGTTCGCGTATTCAGCAACGCCTACGCACAATGCCCCTTTGGTCCTACTTCTTGTTCTGTGCACTGGTTTACGCCGCCTTCCAATTGATTAACCGAAGGCCGGTCGAAGCACTCGTGTCAGGCGTCATTTACGCAGCCGCGATGACAGTCATCATGCGAGTTACCCGCCACCGTGACATGGGCGCTGCGGGCGGTCGGCCGCTCTCCGACGTGGCACGCCTCGAACAATCTCTTCGCAAGAAGGGGGAGCTGCCCACCGATTTCAGCGATCGAGTGGCGCTGCAAGGGTTGATCGCACGGAAACGCCGACAAGCTAAGTTTGCCGTAATCTTCGCGCCGATCGTCTTCGGCTGTATGACTGTTCTCGGCGTCGTCGTGGGCGTGACCGGTGGGTCATGGTGGTTTGTGCCTATCTTCGCAGCGGTCACCGTGCTCAGCCTCTGGGGTCCTGTTCGCACACAACGCCGGCTCGACGAAAAGGAGTCGAGCCTCAACGCAGCTCTCAGCACGCAGCCGCACTGAGAAAGCTAGCCGAGGGCCTGCTCGAGATCGGCCAGCAGGTCGTCGATGTTTTCAATGCCGACCGACAACCTCACGAGGTCGTCAGGTACCTCAAGGGGACTGCCCACGACACTGGCATGCGTCATCCGACCCGGATGTTCGATCAGCGACTCGACGCCCCCAAGTGACTCCGCCAACGTGAAGAGTCTCGCTCGGTTGCAGACGTCAACTGCCGCCTGCTCCCCGCCGTCCATACGAAACGACACCATGCCACCGAAATTCCGCATCTGCTTCGCGGCGATTTCGTGACCCGGGTGCGTTTCTAGTCCTGGGTAGAGCACATGCGAGATTCCCTTGTGGTGCTGCAGGAATGCCGCGATGCGAGCCGCGTTCTCGCAATGCCGATCCATGCGGACGGCGAGTGTCTTGATGCCGCGCATCACCAGCCACGAGTCGAACGGACCGGCGATAGAACCAATGGCGTTCTGGTGGAACGCGAGTTGCTCACCCAGCTCAGCGTCGGCCGCGACCAACGCACCGCCGACGACGTCCGAGTGTCCCCCGAGGTATTTCGTCGTGGAATACACGACGATGTCGGCGCCTAAAGCCAGCGGTTGCTGCAGATACGGCGATGCGAAGGTGTTGTCGACGACGAGCATTGCGCCGCCCTCATGCGCGATCTCCGCGACCGCCGCGATGTCGGCAATGCCCAGCAACGGGTTGCTCGGTGTCTCGCACCACACGACCTTGGTCTTTGGCGTCATCGCGCCGACGAGCCAGTCGAGGTCGGACAGATCGACCGACGTATGCACGACGTCCCACTTGCCGAATACCTTGTCGACCAGCCGGAACGTGCCGCCATACGCATCGCCCGGCACGACGACATGGTCATGCGGCGCGCACAACGTCCGCAGGATGCAGTCCTCGGCCGCCAATCCGCTCGAGAACGCCAACCCGCGGGCACCGCCGTCGAGGTCCGCCAGGCAAGTTTCTAGGGCCGACCGCGTCGGGTTGCCCGACCGGCTGTACTCCCACCCGTCGCGCGGCTTGCCCACCGCGTCTTGGTGGAAGGTCGAAACCTGGAAGATAGGCGGGACGACGGCCCCGGTCCGTGGGTCGGAGGGCTGGCCGGCGTGAATGGCTCGGGTCTCAAAGCTCTCCGCGTCGGCGTGGTGGTCTGTCATGAAGCCGAGGCTATCTCGCAACCACTAAGTTGGCGCGCAAAGCTGTCCGTTGAGGTTTCCGTAGTGGTTGAGGAGGACGCAGTGGCCTGGCGCGAACGACCCACCGCGGCTGCTGCGCTCGCCGATGCCCGCGAGCTGATCTTCCGGCCCAAGTTCCGGCGTGCGATCGTCTCGGCCCTCGTGTTCGTCGCGGCTGCCATTGCTGGCGCGTACGACAACGGCGTCAAGGCCACGCACGAGGTCAACCACGTACCTGTCGCAGACGACACCCGCCGAATCTTTGCGCTGGTGGCGATCGGCGTTTGCCTTGTCGCGGGCATCATCACCGTGCAACTGGTCGCGAACGAACTCGCGCGGCTGGCCCGGCACCGCGGGAGTCCGGCTGCGGCGTCCGCGATCCGACTCGGCATCCAGGTCATCGGCTACCTGGCGATTCTCGTCACGGTGCTTGGACTATTCGCTGTCAAGATCGAGAGCGTCTTGCTGTCGGGCGCGATCGTCAGCGTTGTGCTCGGACTCGCGGCGCAGCAGTCGTTAGGAAACGCGTTCGCGGGCATCGTGTTGCTGATCTCGCGACCGTTCAAGGTCGGCGACTACATCACGCTGCGGGCCGGCGCGCTCGGCGGCCAGTACGACGGCCGGATCACCGCGATCAACTTGATGTTCACCACTATGCAGACCGCGGACGGGCCGATTTCGTTTCCGAATGCAGCAGTCCTCTCGTCTGCGACCGGCGTTCGCGACGACCCGACCGGAAACTCGCCACTCATATCCGGCTAGTCGCATCTATCGGGTAACGACGTAGATGTACGACGGACCTGCGTCGCTCGGATCCGGCGATTCCAGCAGCCCGGCCCATCTTCGTTCGAAGCCGACCCGCTCGAGCGCACGCCACGATGCGCGGTTGGCTTGTTGCATCGCCACGACGACACTGTTGACGTCCGGATAGCGACTGAACGTGTCGACGAGTAGTTGGCGGATCGCCTCGCTACCCACTCGGCGTCCGGTCGCCTCGAGCACGCCGATCGCGTAGTCGAATCCAACGGCCGAACTGTTATCGCCGATCACCGAGAGCGCTGCAGACCACGACGGGTTGTCGCTGATCCGATACCGCTGGATGAACCCGATCGGCTCGCCATCGGTCTCGATCACGAAGAGTTCCGTCGGGTCAATGCCGTCGATGCACGGACCGTATTCGGCCTCAACGGCCTCGCCCGCCGGGGTATCGCCATGCAGCCATGGGAACCAGGCCCCGACGTGCGGGGCGCGCAGCCAGGTCGCGAGCGCGGGGAAGTCGTCGCGACTCATCGGCCGCAAAGCGACTGACGGAGGCCCGCCGGAATCCGGGCCGACGGCCCCAACCTGACCGGACATCACAGCAGCATCGATTCCATATAGTCGCAGCGGGCACTTGGCGGACGTTCAGGAAACTCCCAGACTTCAGCGTAACGATGCTCATCTACCGCCATTTTGCCGCCGATCTGCTTTAAGCACCGCCGCTTTAAGCACCGCCGACCGATTGGACTCGACATGCCGAGCTTGGCCGCCGTCCCCACGATTGTGGGAGCTGCAGGTCCTGCGCGGCTGCTCGTCGTTGACGACGAGCCGAATATCCTCGAGCTCCTCGCCGCGACCCTGCGCTTCAGCGGTTTCGAGGTCGCGAGCGCGTCGACCGGGCACGAGGCACTCGAAATGACCCAAGCCTTCAAGCCCGACCTCATCGTTCTCGACGTCATGATGCCGGGCATCGACGGATTCGACGTCGCGAAGCGATTGCGCGCCGGCGGCCTCCGAACGCCGGTGCTGTTCCTGACCGCGCGCGACAGCGACGAGGACAAGGTCACCGGGCTGACGATCGGCGGCGACGACTACGTCACGAAGCCGTTCAGCCTCGAAGAGGTGATCGCGCGCATTCGTAGCATCCTGCGACGGACGAAGGGCCTGGACGGCGATGCTGGCGCGTCCATTCTCAGCCTTGGCGACATCACTCTCGACGAGGACAGCTACGAGGTCCTGAAGGCCGATCAGCCGATCGAGTTGTCCGCGACCGAGTTCAAGCTGCTGCGCTATTTCCTGCACAACCCGGGCCGAGTTCTGTCGAAGACGCAGATCCTCGAGCACGTGTGGTCGTATGACTTCGGCGGCGATGCCAATATCGTCGAGACGTACGTGTCCCATCTGCGCCGCAAGATCGACACGACGCAGCCACGGTTGCTGCACACGTTGCGCGGAATGGGCTACGCGTTGCGCGTGCCGCGCACATGAAGCGCGTTGCGCGTGCCGCGCACATGAAGCGGGTTGCGGGTGCCCCGCACATGAAGCGGGTTGCGCGTGCCGCGCACATGAAGCGCGTTGCGCGTGCCCCGCACATGAAGTGTGACGCGGGTGCCCCGCACATGAAGTGTGACGCGGGTGCCGCGAGTGTGAACGACGAGGCAGTGTGACGGGTGTGAGCGACTCCGTATCCCCGGCCGAGACGCTGGCTGGTCCACGTAAGACTCGTGTACCGAAGTGGGTCCGTGCTGTCGCAACGCGCTCACGGCACGTCCCGTTGCGTGTCAGGCTGGTGCTGCTCACCTGCGCCTTGGTGACGGGTGCGTTGATCTCAACAGGATTCGCGGCTACCGACCTGCTCCGGAACTCGTTGATGAATCGCGTCGACAGCCAGCTCGTCAGTGCGAGTCAGACGCTGACCAACGAGGTGCCGCGCCGACTTGGTGGAAGCCGAGGGCCTGCCGTCCCTGGGGGCACCGCTCCAGCCGCGAATGGTGAGCCAGGCGGCGCCCCGCTGACTGGTGAATCGGCGGCGGCGTGCGCCACGACGAACACGGCCGCGTCGGCCACTGACACGCGGCCCCGGCTGCCTAGCCCCTACTACGTTCAGACCAGCGACACCGCCGGTAACCCAACCGGATACAGCAGCATTCCGCTGGACCAGACCGACTGCGGCCCAGCCGTCCCGACGCTTGATATCGCCGCAGTGAAAGCGCACCTCGGCAAGCCCTTCACGGTGTCGTCGCGATCCGGCAGCGGCCGGTGGCGCGTCGTAGTCTCCGTAATGTCCAGCGGGAACGGCAGCGTCGCCGTTGCAACCCCCCTGAACAGCGTCGACAGCACACTTCAGCAACTCATCGAGTTTGACGTCATCATCGGCGCGGCGGTTCTGATCGTTCTTGCTGGCCTGAGCTACATCGCCGTGCGACGCAGCCTTCGCCCACTCGTGGACGTCGAGCACACCGCTGCCGCGATCGCGGCTGGCGACCTGACACAACGAGTGCCGCAGACCGATCCACGCACCGAGGTTGGCCGGCTCGCCGGCGCATTGAACGGCATGCTTAGCCAAATCGAATCCGCGTTTCGTGCGCGTGAGGCATCCGAACAAGAAGCGCGGACGTCGGAAACCCGCATGCGCCGCTTCATCACCGACGCCAGCCACGAACTGCGGACACCACTGACATCCATTCGCGGATTCGCGGAGCTGTACCGCATGGGCGCCGTCCCCGAAGAATCGGACGTCGACCGGGTGATGACGCGCATCGAGAGCGAGTCGACCCGCATGGGGTTGCTCGTCGACGACCTGCTGCTGCTGGCGCGCCTCGACCAGCAGCGGCCGCTCGAGCGCGAACTCGTTGACCTCGAAACGATCGCCTCCGATGCCGTGCATGACGCACAGGCGGTGGCGCCGGGCCGCGACGTTCAACTGCAACTGTCGACGCACGAACCGGTACTCGTCGTCGGGGATGACGCGCGACTGCGTCAAGTGGTCGGCAATCTGGTTACGAATGCCCTGACGCACACGCCAGAGTCTGCCGCGGTCACCATCGGCTTGAGTATCGACGACAGCGAGGCCGAACGGTTCGCGGTGCTCGTAGTCGCCGACTCCGGACCGGGACTGAGTCCCAAAGATGCGCAGCGCATCTTCGAACGGTTCTACCGCGTCGAAGAATCGCGCACCCGAGCGAACGGCGGCAGCGGCCTCGGACTCTCGATCGTCGCAGCGCTGACCGCTGCTCACGGCGGCACGACTGACGTCGAGACGAAGTTGGGCATCGGCTCACGATTCCGCATCCGGCTGCCGCTCGCCGAAATGTGACACGGTCGCCCGCAAAGTTGGCCTGCAATCTCAGGGCGAGCGCGCCGCGACGGGGCTTGACGCGCCGGACAGCACTCATGCACCGAGTTGTCGGACCCTATGTCGGCTGTGTTGTTGTGGGACCTGGTCGGGGTCGATCCATAGGGGTGGGATGAACCAAGGCATTGCGTTGATCATCGTGATTTCCCAGCCTTCATGGTGCACGACGTCATGGTGATGGCTGCATAACAGGCAGAGGTTGCAGAGCGCGGTTTCGCCGCCGTCGGCCCAGTGTTTGCAGTGATGGGCGTCGCACCAAGATGGCGGCCGGTCGCAGCCGGGGAATGCGCATCCTTGGTCGCGCGCCACCAGGGCGCGGCGCATCCCGGTGGAAACAGTGCGGGTCAGCCGGCCGATGTCGATTGGTTCGCCGTAGCTACCCAGCACGACTGGAATCACGTTGGCATCGCAGAGCAGCCGAAGAGTTGCCCCGATCGAGAGCGGGATGCCGCTATCGAGCGTCGCCGGCGCGCAGCCCACAGCCTTGGCTTGCAGACTCTCCAAGCTGGTGGTGACCGTGACGTTGGGTCGTTCCCCGCGCACCTGCGGCAGTTCCGGGGTAGCCGACTGGCAGAGCTGAACCAACGCGTCGGCATAGCGGGCACCAATGTCGCGTGGGTCGGGAATGCCGTCGGTGGCCGGGGCCGGTGCGGCCAGCGGCCCGAGCACCGCCTGCGCCAGCGCGCCGGCTTCTTTGTCGAGCTGGCCGCGCACCGACACGGTGCCGTCAGCGCGACTGGTCAACGTCAGGGACCGGGCTTCGCGAGCGGCCCGCTCTTGTTCTTGGAGGACTTCGGGAGCGAACCGGTACGTGATCTCCATCGCCCGACGAGTCACAGCGCGGTGGCCTTCTTGACGCGCGGTGTCCACCAGCATCTCCTCGACCTCACCGCTCATGACCGCCGGTACCGACGCTGGCAGCGCCTCAATTGCGGTGCACACCCCTTGGGCCGAGGCCATGGTGATCTCGCCGGCAGCGAACGCGGCTGCCGTCAGTGGTCGAGACTCCAGCGAGTGGGCCAACTGCAAACGAGCTCGGCCGTCCCAACTCGGCACGTCCGCCGCGGCCTTCAACCACGCATGCGTCGACTTGGCTCCGAGGAGCGTACGAACCAGTGACTTCTCCGCTTGCGCGATCACAGCTACTTGCAACGAGGCGATTCGATTCTTGACCTTCTCCACGGCGATCACCAATGCCCCCAGCTCACGGATCGACATTGACCACAACCGCGCCTCCGCGAACGCATCGAGGGCAGCGTTCATCGTCGCAACAGCTTCTGCTGCGGGATGGAACTGATCGGCTGGTAACGAACTCATGCAGCGAACCTACCGACCGGCGCTGACATAAAACGCAGGCCAACGAGGAATTGTGCGCAACGGCAACTGCCTGTGGGGAAAGGGAAGATGCACGATCGCGCGCAGGATCCGGCGCATGTATGCGATCGAGACGCATCGGCGCGCGCGACGCGGGCGGCCCGCAGGTACGGCCGTGCACGTCGCGCACGGGCGCACGCGCGTCGCGCGCGCGCGGGCACAGGCACGGGCACGGGCATGCACGTAGGTGCACGTCACGCGCGCAGGTGCACGTCACGCGCAGGTGCACGTCACGCGCGGGCGCGCGGCCAGATGCGCCCGTCACGCGCGCAGGCGCACGTCACGCGCGCAGGTGTACGTCACGCGCGCAGGTGCACGTCACAGGTCTGCGCGCGCGCGTGCGTGTGTGCGTGCGTGTGCGCGCGTGCTCGCGTATGTCTGGCACGCGCATCCAGTGCACAGTGCACAGTGCACTCAACCAGCGCGAACAGCAGGAAATCGTTCCGCTAGTTCGGCACGCGCAGCCTCATCGAGCTGCACACCGGCCGCACCGATGTTCTCGGCGAGATGTTCACGGGTCCGCGTCCCCGGAATCAGCAAGATGTTCGGCGCAACGTCCAACAACCACGCCAGAGCCAGCTGTGACGGCGTCGCTCCCAGCCGCCGAGCGAGTTCCGCGACGGCACGACTGCTAAGAATTCCGTTCCGCTCGCCGCGCGGCCAACCGAGTGGGAAGAAGGGCACGAACGCGATCCCCCGCGACGTGCACTCGGAAAGCACATCGTGTGAACGTTGGTCGGCCAGGTTGAAGAGGTTCTGCACGCACACGACGTCCGTCTGCTCAACCGCCCGCAACAAGTGCTCGAGCGAGATGTTGCTCAGGCCGATGCCATCGATCAGACCTTCGTCGCGTGCGGCGACGAGTGCCTCGAGCTGAGAATCGAAGCGCGCGCCGGGCGGAGCCGAAGGATCGAGCAGACGAAGGTTCACCGCCGCCAATCGCTCCACACCCAGGGTCGCGAGGTTGTCCTCGATGCCTGCACGAAGCTGATCCGGGTCGTCATACGGCAAGACGGCGGCGTCCGCACCGCGAAGAGCAGCCACCTTGCTCACGATCGCCAAGTCGCGAGGATACGGATACAGCGCTTCCCGGATCAGCTCGTTGACGACACCCGGCCCGTAGTACTGCGCAGTGTCGATGTGGTTGATCCCGCCGTCGACGGCCGCACGCAGCACCCGCAGCGCTTCGTCGCGATCACGTGGCGGCCCGAATACGTTGTCGCCGGCCAATTGCATCGCGCCGTAGCCGAGCCGGTGAACCTGCCACGGGCCGAGCGCGAACGTCCCTCCAAGTTCCATCCGTCCCACCTAACGAGCCATCAAAGACCAAGAGACGCTATCCACCGTACGTGGGTACCAGCGCCCCGCTAATGGAAGCAGCGGCGTCGCTGACGAGGAACGCGATGACCTCGGCGATCACCGACGGTTCGACCGCACTAGCCATGACTTCAGGCGGCAGGAACGACCGGTTCTTTTCCGTGGCGATCAGTTGCGGAACGACGGCATTGACCCGGATCCCGTGCGGGCGAAGCTCGACGTCGAGCGTCCGTACCAGGTGCACGAGGGCGGCCTTGCTCACGCCGTAGGCAGCAGCGCCGGCCGTTGGTTCGACACCGGGTCGAGCGGCAACGTGAACGATCACACCGGAGCCCGCCGACCGCATGTACGGCGCAACCGCCTGAGTCAGCCACAGCGCAGCACCGAGATTCACGTCCATCATTCGCTGCAGCGTCTGCGGCGTGACGCTGAGCGCGTCACCAATCTCGTAGGCGCCGATCGTATTAACAAGGACGTCGGGTGCGCCGATCGAAGCGACAACGCGCTCGACGAGCGGGCCGGGGACAGTGGGGTCGGTCGCGTCGGCGACCTCGCGGTGGATGCCGTCGGGGAGTTCCTTCAACCCGGCCTCGGTGCGGTCGACAGCGACGACGGTGAACCCCGCTTTATGCAGCTCAAAAGCGGTCGCCTGACCGAGCCCGCTACCGGCACCGACCACCAGAACGATACGTGCTTCCATGATTACAACCTTCCATTATCTGCTTGCGCAAGCAAGTAGATGCTACGATTAAAAGCCTTGTCAAGCAGTGCAAAAAGGTTCAGGCACCAATGTTCAGTCACGACACGCAACCCGCGGCGCACTCGATGCTTGCCCAAGCAAGTAGCCTGGTCAGGTGGCCAAGGTGGTTCCGCTGACTAAGACAGAAGAGGAATTCTGGCGCGCGCTGATGCGCATCGTCTTGTCGCTGCCACGTCGCCTCGACAGCGACCTCGTGAAGACGGTCGGCATCACCGCGAACGAGTACACGACCCTGATGTGCTTGTCCGAGGCCCCGAGCCGGCAGCTCCGCATGGCCGACCTCGCGAACGCCGCAGCGCTGTCGGCAAGCCGCATGACCCGCCTGGTCGACGACCTCCAGTCTCGAGGGCTCGTGACGAAGCGCACGAGCGCCGACGACGGCCGAGGCAACGTTGCGAAACTCACCCCGGCCGGGCTCGCGAAGCTGAAGGCCGCGTGGCCCACTCACCTCGCCAGCGTCCAGCGCCTGTTCGGTGACATCGACCCGCACACCGTTGGTCCGGCCGCGCAGGTGCTGATGCAGATCGCCGTCCATCTCGAAGACACCCGCTGACTGCCGCGAACCCCTATAGGCCTTTCAGCAGCCGTGACGTGAGCACGATGTCCACGACCTCAGCAACGGTAGAAGTGCGGCCCCAGTCGCGCTGAAGTTCGCACGCGAGCGACACCCAACTGATCGGCTGCGCGCCCGCCTGCACGATGCGCTCGAGCCCGGCGCGGTGCGCCTCCAAAGACGTACCGGCAACCGCGTCGATGACGGGGAACACCTCGTACCCGGCTCGCAAAGCGTCGAGACTCGGAAACGCCAAGCAGACCTCGGTCCACAGCGCCGTCATGATCAACTTTCGTCGGCCGGTCGCCTCGACCGCGGCGCGAAACTCGACGTCTTCCCACGCGTTGATCTGCGTGCGGTCGAGCTCGACGTCGTCCGCGAGCACCGTCTTCAACTCAGGAAGCGTTGGCCCCTGGCCGTTAGCCACGTTCACTGTCGACAGCACGATTGGCAAGCCGTACGCCTTCGCAAGTCGGGCCACCGACACGATGTTGCGCAGCAGCAGTTCGTGATCCGTCGAATGGACTGCCGCTACTTGAGAGGGCTGATAGTCGATCACCACTAGTGCGGAGTTCTGCGGGGTCAGCAGTGCATCGCTTACAGGGTCGCGTATCGGCTCACTCGTCACGTGCGTCTCCTCGGTTCACGGCGCGGGTTCATGGCGCCGCAGCTGACGGACTGGCGTATGGAAACCGTAGACACAAGTTGCTTGCCAAAGCAAGTAGCTAGGTAATAACTTCGAAACCGCAGCCACGGTCAGTAGGGGCCGTGCCCGGTTCTGAGGAGAGTCCCATGACTGTTGACGGCGCTTCGATGCCCGCCTACGTACCCATCCCGCCGTCCTCACTTGGTCCTGCATTGAACGAGCAGGGCTATCACGTCGGGCGAGTGGAACGGAACCTGTTCTGGGTGACCGATGGCACCTACCAGTCCGCATTCCTCGCGACCGAAGAGGGCGTCGTCGTGTTCGACGCTCCCCCGACGATCGGTCACAACCTGCGCCGCGCGATCGATGAGATGGCGCACGCAGAGGGCACCACAAACAAGGTGACGCACCTGGTCTACTCACACCACCACGCGGATCACGCTGGCGCGGCGAACTTGCTCGGCGACGACGTCGTCCGGATCGGTCACGAAGACACTCGTCGGCTGCTACTACGCGACAACGACCCGACGCGGCCCGCACCCGACGTCACGTTCCAGGAGAACTACACGCTGAAGGTCGGCGGCGAGCGCGTCGAGCTGTCGTTCCAGGGTCCGAACCACTCGCCCGACAACATCTTCATGCACTTCCCGGACCACGACGCGATGATGCTCGTCGACATCGTGAACTCCGGCTGGGTGCCGATCTTCAACCTGAACCTGAGCGAAGACGTGCCCGGCTACATTGACGCGCCGGGGCAAGCGCTGGCATACCCGTGGAAGCACTACGTCGGGGGCCACCTCGGCCGGCTTGGCACCCGCGCCGACGTCGAACTTCACCAGCAGTACATCGCCGACATCGTCGAGAGCTCCAAGGACGCCCTGAGCAAGGTCGACCCGACCCCGTACTGGGTGAACTACGGGTCCAACGTGTGGGCGGCAGTGAAGGGCTACCTCGGTGAGGTGACCGAACTCGCCACCAAGCCGGTCGTTGCCAAGTACACCGGCGTTCTCGGCTCCGCAGACGTCGAAGAGTTCACCTACAGCACCACGTTCATGATCATGCAGTCGATGCGCCTCGACCTCGGCGCCGGTTCACAGGTCCATCCGTGACTCGGATTGCCGTCATTCTCGGAAGCACTCGCCCAGGGCGACGGGGTGAACCCGTCGCCCAATGGGTGATGGAGCACGCCAAACAGCGAACCGACGCCGACTTCGAGCTCGTGGACCTCGCCGATTACCCGCTGCCACACCTCGACGAGCCACTCCCGCCGAGCATGGGCCAGTACCAAAACGCACACACAGGACTGGTCCGCCACGATTAGCAGATTCGACGGATACGTGTTCGTCACACCCGAGTACAACCACGGGACGTCGGGCGTGTTGAAGAATGCGATCGACTATCTGTACGCGGAGTGGAACAACAAAGCGATGGGCGTCGTCTCGTACGGCGTCGTCGGCGGTGCAAGAGCGGCGGAACATCTCCGCCTCGTGGCGGGCGAGCTCCAAATGGCCGACGTCCGCACCAACGTCGCACTCTCGATCTTCACCGACTTCGAAAACTTCACCGACCTCAAACCCGCTGCGTATCAAGCCGGCGCCCTCGACACGCTCTTCAGTCAGGTCATTGCCTGGAGCGAGGCGTTGGCGCCACTGCGACAAGCCAACAAAGCGGCGTAGCCCGGTCGAGTGCGCCAAGGCAAGTCTCACCAAGGACCGAGCTAGAGCGTGGCCCCAGCGTGCTGGCGGAGCCGGAAAGCAGCGAAGAGGTTGCCGATGCCGTGAAGTAGCGCGGCGGCCGCGACCCACGCCACGAGCAGCGTTGCGCTAAGGCCCCACGAGCCGGCAGCCCAAAAACCGAGCAGTAGTTCGAGAAATCCGGTCAGTACAGACACCCACGACACCGACGCCGAGCCCGACAGCGAGAAGCCGATCGCGATGTCGCTGATACCGCGAAAGATCAGGTAGAAACTGACGACCGCGGCGAGGGCAACAAATGTGCCGCCTGGCTGAAAAAAGGCGGTAATGCCAGAGATGGCGAACACAACGGCGAGCAGGATGTGCAACCACCGCCAACCACCGGTCGACACACCGGCGATCACGGTTTCGGTGCCGGCGGCACCGAGGGCGATGACGCCGAACAGCACGCTGATCGCGGCGACACTCGTGTAGTCAAATCGCAAGACAACGATCGCGACGATGACCCAGGCGATGCCGCTGATGAGCGGCATCCACCACAAGCGGGCGGCGTCGCCGCGGATCGAGTTGAGCGCAATGCGGGGACTGGTCATTGGTTGCTCCCTAAGTCGGTAGTTGGCGAATCGGCCGGAGTTCCCGGTGGGCCAGAGGCTGGCTGCCGTGCCTGCAGCGCTTCGACGATCAGCTTGGTGAGTTCGGTGTTTTCCTTCAAGTCCCGTTGGGCGAACGCGAAGTCGTGATCGGCCTTGTCTTCCTGGAACTGCGCTTGCCGGTTCTGCCCGATCATCACGAAGGTCGACAGAAAGATTGCTTCGAGCGACACGATCAGCGTGAGCGTCGGCCACGGACTCTTCTCGACGAACAGCATCCACACGGTGAAGCCCAACGCGTGCAGATAGACGAACCACATCGATCCGGCGAAGCGGGTGATGCCGTCAGCGATACGAAGTTGGACGTCGTTTGCTCGCTGTTCAGCGATGGCCCGCACCGCCGGATGATGCTGCGGTTCGGTCTGCGACTCGGTGGGCCGCGCCTCGGTGGAGTGCGTGTCGACCACCGGGTTGTCGACCACCGGAGGCTATTCGCCGAGTGCGTCGGCGTCGGCTCGCGCGAGGGTCGCGTCGATGATGGCGTACTCGGCTTCGTCCAACGCGTACATCGCAAAGTCGATGGCATCGATCGCGTCGTACTCGGCCTCGTCGGCGCGGTGACCGGCCTTCTTCAGGTCGTGGTCCGCTCGCCGCTGGTCAGCCTTCGCGCGAACGCCCGCGAACCAGTCGTCAGCAGAACCACGCGATTCCTCCCACCAGCTCTTCGACGCCTCATGCGCCTCTGCCGCGCGGGACTTGCTCTTCTCCATGCTCGCGCGCAACGCCGCCTGCTGCGCCTCGAGTCGCTGCCGGTCGCGCACCTGCGCGGCAGACACAACATCCTCGACTTTTGCTGCGCGGTCAGACAATTCAGACAGTTGAGTGGACAGCTTTGCCATGACTCCTCCTGCGATCTGACGGCGGACCGTGCGTCCGCCAACGAAGAGCCTCGTGCGAAGGTCGCCCCAGGTCGATGTCGACCATCACTCGATTTGGCCGCCCGCAATGTTCGGCGCAACACATGACGCATGCCCCGCTGGCCTTTACGATTCCTTGGTGACCAGCGACTCGCTTATCGCAGCCTCGGTGACCGACGTGCTCACCCGCGTGATCGCCGACGTCGACTCCCTCGCCCGCGAGCTAGCCGCCCAGATCCGAAAGGACGTCGCCTACTACAACGATCCGAGCGTCGCTGCGGGCGACCTCGAGATCACCTGCAGGGGCCAGCTCGAGGCCGCCCTGAGCCAGCTCGATCTACCCGATGCGATGGACGGCGCGGCAGCCCGGATCAACGGCGCCAAACAGGCCGACGCCCGTGTTCCGCTGACGTCACTAATCGACGCCTACCGGGTCGGGTCGCATTTCATCTGGACGACGGTTGCAGCGGCCTGCGCGGCCGATGCGGTCGCGAGCAAACACGTCCTCGCCCTCGCCGACCGAATCTGGCTCGTACAAGATGCGTTCACCCAATCCATGGCCGCGGGCTATCGCGAAGTGGCCAACGCGCGCTTGTTGACGGAGGAGGCCGAGCGCGCCTCCATCGTCGACGCGTTGCTGCAAGGGCAAGCGCTGTCGCAGGAGACGCTGTGGGATCTCGCGACCGTGTTGCAGCTCCCTCAGCGCGGGCCATTCGTGGTGGTGATCGCCGAGGTCGCCGATCTGGGCCGGCACGCGATGCCCGCGGTGGAAAGCCGGCTGCGAGTCAGCGACGTCCTGTCGGCGTGGCAACTGCGACCGGATACGCAGGTCGGCATCGTGCACGTCCCGTCGCCCGCAAAGCAACAGGCGTTGCTCGCGGTGTTGCGCCTCTACCCAGGCGCCCGCCTCGGGGTCAGTCCGTCGTACCTGAAGCTCGACCAGACCGGCGAGGCGCTGCGGTTTGCTCGCATCGCGATGACGGCTGCACCGGCGGCAGGAGGTGTCATCGTATTCGACGACAACCCGCTGCTGGTCGCGGCTGTCGCCGAACCCGACGTCATGCGCCGCGTTGCCGACACCGTGCTCGGAGCGCTGTCGAACATGCGCGCCGACGACCGCCAGATCCTGCTCGACACCTTCGAGGCCTGGTTGCACTCCCACGGGTCGGCCGATCTGGCGGCGCAGCAGTTGTTCTGCCATCCGAACACCGTGCGCCAGCGGTTGCGGCGCCTGGAGGAACGAACCGGTCGCTCACTTGCCGACCCGCTCGACGTCACCAACCTGTGCCTGGCGCTGGAAGCCGACCGGCGGCTCGTCGATCCCAGCTGAGCCAGCTGTGCGGCCCGGCGGTAGCGCGGCTCCTAGCCGCAGTGTTGACTGAACACATGCCACTAGAAGGTAAGTACACGCCGAACCCCGAGAAGTGGGTGCGCGACCAGGTCGAACTGTACGAGAGCACCGATGGCGCGAAGGGCAACACGTTTCGCGACACCGGCCTGCCGATCGTCATTGTCACGAATCGCGGGGCAGTCAGCGGAAAGCTGCACAAGACCCCGGTGATGCGCGTCGAGCATGACGGCAGGTATGCGGTCGTGGCGTCGCGCGGCGGCGCGCCCGAGCACCCGCGGTGGTACTACAACATCCGCGCGAATCCGCTCGTCGAACTCCAGGACGGTGCCCAAAAACAAGACATGACCGCACGCGAGGTCGCGGGCGACGAGCGTGCACAGTGGTGGGAGTGGGCAGTCGCCGCCTACCCGCCGTACGCCGAGTATCAGCGCAAGACCGAGCGGGTCATTCCCGTCTTCGTGCTCGAGACGCAATGACGACGACAACCCTGCGCACCAAGGACGGCCGCGAGCTCTGCTACTCGCAATGGGGCGACCCGGCGGGCGCACCGATCTTCAACCTGCACGGCACTCCTGGCTGTCGGCTCAATCGATATCCGGACGACGAGGCGCTGGCGAATATCTGCGCGCGCGTCATCACCTATGACCGTCCCGGCTACGGCCGGTCGGATCGCAATCCAGGACGCCGGGTGGTCGACTGCGTGCCAGACGTAGAAGCGATTGCCGACGCAGAAGGCATCGACCACTTCGTGGTCGTCGGCGGCTCCGGCGGCGGTCCCCACGCCCTCGCCGTGGCGGCGCGGTTGCCCGAGCGCGTCACGTTCGTGCGATGCGTCGTCGGCGTCATGCCGTATGACACGGCCGACTTCGACTGGTTCGCAGGAATGGATCCGGAAAACATCAAGGAGTTCGGCTGGGCAGTCGCCGGTGAAGACATCGCCTATCGCGAGCTGTCGAAGGAAGCCGAGGCGATGGTGGCGCGCGTCAAGGCCGACGCTTCCAACGTGCTCGGCTCCGATTGGGAGCTGCCCGAGGCCGACCGCGCGGTGCTCGCACACCCGCTCATCATGCAGATCATGCGCGAGGCAATACCTGAGTGCGTGGTGAACGGCCCGTGGGGATGGGTCGACGACGACCTCGCGTTCGTCAAGCCATGGGGCTTCGACATATCCGAGATCACGGTTCCCGCAGAAGTCCACTACGGAAAGCAAGACGTACTGGTACCTGCGGCGCACGGTGCGTGGCTCGCTGAGAACGTGCCGGACGCAGTGGTCGTCGTGAACGACAACGAGGGACATTCACTGCCACCCGAGCGAATTCTGGAACTACTCAAGAGCATGGTCGGCCCGCACTAGCGGGCGGTTCGCAAGCCGATCAGTGCGCGAGAAACCCCAGCAGATCCTGCCTCGTAACGATGCCCGCCGGCTTTCCGTCGATCAGCACCACCGCGGCGTCCGCCGTTTCAAGCGCAGTCATTGCGGCCGACACTGGTTCACCGCCACCGATCATCGGCAGTGGTGGGGAGATGTGCTTCTCCAGTGCGTCCGACAGCGCGGCGCGCCCCGAGAACAACGCATCGAGCAGGTCGCGCTCGACAACCGATCCGATGACCTCCGCCGACATGACGGGTGGTTCGGCCCGCACGACCGGCACTTGCGAGACGCCGTATTCGCGCAACACGTCGATCGCTTCGCGCACGGTCTCGGTCGGATGCAGGTGCACCATCTCCGGCAGCCGAGTTCCCTTGCGCTTCAGCACATCGGCCACGGTTGTCGAACTCGAACCAGCCAAGAATCCGTAGTCAGCCATCCACTCGTCGTTGAAGATTTTCGACAAGTAGCCACGCCCCGAGTCGGGCAACAACACCACCACCACGTCGTCCGGTGAAAGCGACGCGGCGACCTGCGCGGCCGCCACGACTGCCATGCCACTCGACCCGCCGACGAGGATCCCCTCATCGCGCGCCAGTCGCCGTGTCATCACAAACGAGTCCTTGTCGGAGACGGCGATGATGTCGTCGCAGATCGTGCGGTCATAGGTGGTGGGCCAAAAGTCCTCACCGACGCCCTCGACGAGATAGGGCCGGCCGGTGCCGCCGGAGTAGACCGAGCCCTCGGGGTCGGCACCGACGATGCGAACCGCGCCGCCAGATACCTCTTTCAGGAACCGGCCAGTTCCACTGATCGTGCCGCCGGTGCCAATCCCCGCGACGAAGCACGTGATTTGCCCGTCGGTCTGACGCCAAAGCTCTGGCCCGGTGGTCTCGTAGTGCGACCGAGGGTTGTCGGGGTTGCTGTACTGGTCGGGCTTCCAGGCGCCCTCGATCTCACGCACCAACCGGTCTGACACGGAGTAGTACGACTCGGGATCCTCAGGAGCGACCGCAGTCGGGCACACCACGACCTGCGCGCCGTAACCCTTGAGAACGTTGATCTTCTCGGCACTCATCTTGTCTGGCATGACGAACACGCACTTGTAACCCTTGCGGGCCGCGACGATGGCGAGGCCGACACCGGTATTGCCAGAGGTCGGTTCGACGATCGTGCCGCCGGGCTTCAGCGCCCCCGTTGCCTCGGCGGTCTCGACCATCCGCACGGCAATGCGGTCTTTGACCGAGCCACCCGGATTCAGCTGCTCGAGCTTCGCCAGCAACTGGGCACCACCGGGAACCGCAATCCGTGACAACCGAACTAGCGGGGTGTCGCCGATGAGATCGAGCAAGCTGTCTTGAACATCCACGGTTCGAGCCTAGCGAGTTACGCTGGTTTGACCGCAACTCATCACCCCACAGCACGGAGACTCCGATGCCCGAGGCCGTCATCGTCGCGACTGCACGGTCGCCGATCGGACGTGCCCACAAGGGCTCGATGACGCAATTGCGGCCCGACGAGCTCACGGCGACCATCGTTCGCGCCGCTCTCGACAAGGTGCCGCAACTCAACCCTGGCGACATCGACGACTTCATGCTCGGTTGCGGCTTGCCCGGCGGCGAGCAGGGTTTCAACATGGCGCGGGTGGTCGCCGTCCGCCTTGGATTTGATCGGCTTCCGGCGACGACCATCACGCGCTATTGCGCATCGTCTCTACAGACAACCCGCATGGCGTTCCACGCCATCAAAGCGGGCGAGGGCGACGTGTTCATCAGTGCCGGCGTCGAATGCGTGAGCCGCTTCGTGCATGGCAGTTCGGACAACCACCCGGATACCCGCAACCCTTACTTCGCAGGTGCCGGCGCGCGTACAGCCTCGCGGGCCGAGGGCGGCGCTTCGAGCTGGCAGGATCCGCGCGCCGAGTATCACGTACCGGATATCTACATCGCGATGGGTCAGACCGCCGAGAACGTCGCGCAACTCAAGGGCATCTCGCGCGCGATGCAAGACGAGTTCGGCTGCCGCTCGCAGAACATGGCGGAAAAGGCTTTGGCTGCAGGCTTTTGGCAGCGCGAGATTACGCCGATCACGCTCCCTGACGGCACTGTCGTCGACCATGATGATGGCCCGCGTGCCGGCACGACGCTCGAGAAGTTAGCGACACTCGAACCGGTATTCCGCCCGGACGGAACGGTGACCGCCGGTAACTGCTGTCCTTTGAATGACGGCGCGGCCGCAGTGATTGTGATGTCCGATGTGAAGGCCCGCGAACTTGGCATCACGCCATTGGCGCGCATCGTTTCCACGGGAGTCTCGGCGCTGTCGCCGGAGATCATGGGCCTTGGTCCGGTCGAGGCGAGCAAGCAAGCCCTGAAGCGCGCCAACATGACCATCCAAAACGTCGACCTGGTCGAGATCAACGAGGCGTTCGCCGCCCAGGTGATCCCCAGTTACCAAGAACTCGGTATCGACCTCGACAAGCTCAACGTCAATGGCGGCTCGATAGCCGTCGGGCATCCGTTCGGTATGACCGGCGCGCGCATCACCGGCACGCTGATGAACTCGCTGAAGTTCCACGATGTCGCGGTCGGGCTCGAGACAATGTGCGTCGGCGGCGGCCAAGGCATGGCGATGATTTTCGAGCGCCTGAGCTAAGTCGCGCGGTACTCGGCGATGACCTCGATCAAACCGACGATGTTCTGGTTCAAGTCGGCTAGATCCTCGGCCGGAATCCAATACTCGAGAATTTCACGACCACCTACCTGCTGAATCTCGTAGCGATCGAGGAAGCTCTGCTTCACCTCGAATGTCGTCACGTAGCCGACGCCGGAGCGCTTCACATTCCAGTCCCGTGCAATCGTCGCCGCATACTCGCGACTGAGCACCGGATAGAAGATCGGCTGATCGGGAAGTCGGGGCGGCCACTCACGCCATCCCGAGGCCTCAACCAGCGCCAATTCTTCAGGCCCCGTAGGCCGCCACAGCCGAACAGTGTCAGCTTTGTGGTTGACACGCCACCCCCGCCTGGGGCTGCTTATTCGCTCCCACACGGCTCCAGCGCCGAGAACCAACATTGCACCGCCGACGAGCGCGAGCGCCGAACCAAGAACCGCCGATACGCCGCCGACCAAAAGAACGGCGAGACCAAATCCCCCGAGTACGAGACCGATCCAGAAGATCCAAGCCAGGACTACCGCAAGTGGCCATCGGTATCGCCGTCTAAGTGGCACCGGCTAGTCGTTCAGGGTGACCTGCGGCGTGGACGGCGGTGGCAGTCCTAGGTCTGCGCGAACTCGAGTAGATGCG
>DASYAG010000112.1:0-26596 GCA_036501485.1 Acidothermaceae bacterium
CCTGACGACCTACCTATCCGGCAGCACCACCAACGCACCCACCACCGTCAAGTTCAGCAACTTCAGCGCAGGGCCGCTCCAGCCATAAAGGCGGACCACCAGCTGAAGCATCCAAACGACGGCGTTCGAGCCTGGGGGGGAACCTAAGGCTCGGACGCCGTTGCCGTACTCACGTAACGGCGGGAGATCAGCCTGCTGCGATCGCGACAACGTCACCGAGCGTTCTCACGTGCTCGTGGTGATCGGCCGGGTACGGGCAATCACCGAACGGGTCGAGGTGCAGCGGGCGAACGCCGGCAGCATGCGCACCGTCGACGTCCGCCGACGCCATGTCACCGACATGCACCGCGTCGCTTGCCGCGATGTTGAGCTTCTCGAGCGCGAAAGCGAATATCTCCGGTTGCGGCTTCGCGTAACCGACGATCGTCGAGTCGATAACGACGTCGAACGGGATCTCGCAACGCCGCAGCGTCGCCTCGACCAGCCCGTCAGCGTTCGAGACGACCGCGATGGCGACGCCAGTTGCTGCGAGATCGCGCAGGTGTTCAATGACTCCCACGGGAACCACATTCCAGGTGGTCGGAACCGGCGACTGAAAGAGCGCAGCCAAACCAGCCAGCGCATCGTCGATCCGACTGCTCGGCACACCGGCGAACCGCACGAAGACCCGGTGGTAGTAGCTCCAGTCGGTCGTCCTGCGCGCATCCATGGCAGCGACTCCCGCGTAGTGCGCGCGGGGCACGGCCTCCGGGTCCATTGCGCCGCCGGCTGCGCGTAGCACGGCCGACACAACCCACGGATTCGGGAGCAGGAGCACGCCGCCCGCATCGAGCAAAACCGCACGGGGCGCCGCAGCGGTCATCTCGGGTCGCGGAGCAACCGGGCGACTTCAGCGGCCCAGTAAGTCAACACAATGTCGGCACCGGCCCGACGAATTGACGTCAAAGACTCGAGGATCACGCTCTCGCGGTCGAGCCAACCGTTCGCAGCGGCGGCCTCGACCATGGCGTACTCGCCGCTGACTTGGTACGCCGCGACTGGTACGTCGACCATCGCGTGCACCCGCGCGACAACATCGAGGTAAGCCATCGCAGGCTTGACCATCACCATGTCGGCACCCTCGGCGATGTCGAGCGCAACCTCGCGCAACGCCTCGTCACCGTTCGCCACATCTTGCTGGTAGGTACGACGATCTCCGAAGCGCGGAGCGCACTCGGCCGCGTCGCGAAATGGTCCGTACAATGCCGATGCATATTTAGCGGCGTACGCAAGGATCGCGACCTCGGAAAAGCCCGCACCGTCAAGGCCTGCCCTGATCGCAGCGACTTGGCCGTCCATCATGCCGCTGGGTGCAACAACATGTGCGCCCGCATTCGCCTGTGCGGCCGCGATTGATGCGTAGCGCAAGAGCGTCGCATCGTTGTCGACCGTGTACTCCCCGGTCGCTGACTCGACGATGATGCCGCAGTGCCCGTGGTCGGTGTATTCGTCGAGGCATAGATCGGCCATCAGCACGGTCGCGTCGCCGACCTCGCTCGCGAGGTCGCGCAGCGCCAGCTGCACGACGCCCGAAGGATCATCGGCACCCGAACCGCGCGCGTCTTTGTGCGCCGGAATGCCGAACAGGATCAGCCCGCCCACACCGTCGGCGACCGCTTCGGCAGCGGCCTTCCGCAACGAATCACGCGTGTGCTGGACGACGCCCGGCATCGAGGCGATCGGCGCAGGTTCGCTAATTCCTTCCTTGACGAACAAGGGCAGCACAAGGTCGGACGACGACAGCCGCGTCTGCGCGACGAGCCGGCGCAGCGCAGGCGTGCGCCGCAACCGGCGCGGCCTCGACACGAGACCCGGCACTGCGACCTCCTGCATCGGAATTAGCGAGCCTTGCGTCGCGAGCTGGCGCGCGGGCGTCCCGGCTTGCCCGTCCACTCGCCACTGGCTTCCGCAGCCAACCGCTGCGCCAGCCCATACGCAGCGAGCGCGTCGGCAAGACACTCGACCGAGGGATTCTCCGCAAGAACGTCGACCCGCAAGCCGTGCTCTTCCGCAGTCTTGGCCGTCTGCGGTCCGATGCAGGCGATGACCGTCGTCGCGTGCGGCTTGCCCGCGATGCCGACGAGGTTGCGAACGGTTGATGACGACGTGAACACGACCGCGTCGAATCCCCCGGTCTTGATGGCCTCGCGAGTAGCCGCGGGCGGCGGCGCTGCACGCACCGTGCGGTAGGCGGTGACGTCGTCGACTTCCCAACCCAGTTCGACCAGGCCGGCAACGAGAGTCTCTGTTGCAATGTCAGCACGAGGAAGGAACACCCGGTTGATCGGGTCGAGCACATCGTCATAGGGCGGGAACTCTTCGAGCAAACCAGCCGCGGACTGCTCGCCGACCGGTACGAGGTCGGGCTTCACGCCGAATGCCTGAAGCGCCTCGGCTGTCTGCTCACCAACCGCAGCCACCTTGATGCCGGAGAACGCGCGCGCGTCGAGCCCGTACTCCTCGAACTTCTCACGCACCGCACGCACGGCGTTGACCGACGTGAAAGCGATCCATTCGTAGCGACCAGTCACGAGACCACGGACGGCACGTTCCATCTGCTGCGGAGTGCGTGGTGGCTCGACCGCGATCGTCGGCACTTCGGCGGGCACCGCACCGTAGACACGCAACCGGTCGGACAGTTCGCCGGCCTGCTCCTTGGTTCGCGGTACCAAGACACGCCAACCGAACAGCGCCTTCGTCTCGAACCACGACAGCGCACCGCGACTCTTGACGACGTCGCCGATCACCAGCACAACCGGACCAGCGAGTCCGGCGGCCTTCACGTCAGCGGCAAGCGCGCCTAACGTCGAAACCACGGTGTGCTGATCGGTTGTCGTGC
Organism: Acidothermaceae bacterium; assembly: GCA_036501485.1. Lineage (GTDB taxonomy): Bacteria > Actinomycetota > Actinomycetes > Acidothermales > Acidothermaceae > PALSA-607. The sequence goes on from DASYAG010000112.1 coordinate 2,879, forward strand.
CGGCCCGGGTTGCTGCGACGGCGGTGTCCGCTGCGCGGCCGCCCTTGATCAGCGCATCGGCCACAGCTGCAGGCGATTCAACACGCAATACGACGAGGGTCGGGTGACCAACAGCAGCGGCAGTCCAATCAGGGCCGGACGCCGACGGGCGTGCGTCGATGACACGCACCTCGCGGTGCTTGGAGTCGACCAGTGCGATGCCGGCGTATGTCGGTACCGCCGCCGCAACGGGAACGCCAGGAACGACTTCGACGCCGAGCTTGGCTTTCGCACATGCGGCGGCCTCTTCGGCGCCGTCGCCATCGAACAGCGGATCGCCCATGAGCAACCGCACGACGCTCTTGCCACCCTTGGTCGCGTCGACGATCGTCTTCGTCCGGTCTGCGAGCGTCTGCGAACGATCGCCGGCCGACAGATCGATGATTGTGACGTCGGCGCGACAGTGCTTGGTCAGATCCGAAGAGAGCGGCTCGTCGGCGATCACGACGTCAGCGCGGGCGAGCAACTCGACGGCGCGCAAGGTCAGCAGGCCGGGGTCACCCGGGCCGGCACCGACAAAGGCGACCGTGCCAAGGGGGCTCGACGCCGCGGCAGCCCGCGACTTTTGGAGCGCGGTGCCCGTGTTCTTGGGCGTTGGACTCATCGTCGTCCTGTTCTGTCATTACTCAGTGGATATTTCAGAATCACTGGATGTTGCAGGTGCAGTGGATATTTCAGAATCACCGGCTGGTTCCCATCAGTGCACCGGCGCCGCGCGCAAGGAGATCGGCAGCTAATCGGCGTCCAATCCCTTCCGCGTCAGTCGCCGCCCCCTGCGCAGAGCCCCGGATCGCAGTGACGCCGTCCACGCTGACGACCACGGCGACCATATGCAAATTGAGCGCCGCATCAACCTCGGCAAATGCCCCGACAGGGGCGGTACATCCCGCCTCGAGGGCGCCCAGCAGGGCGCGCTCGGCGACAACCGCGGCATGGCTCGAAGGATCATCGAGCGGTCCGAGCAGGTCGTGGAGCCGCCCACCGGGCTCGACGTCGGCCGCACGGCATTCGATGGCAAGCGCACCCTGACCGGGCGCCGGAAGCATGACCTCCGGGGCCAGCAACTCCGTGGCCTCGTCGAGGCGACCAAGCCGAGCCAGACCCGCCGCCGCGACCACGATCGCATCGAGCCCGTCCGCGCCGGCGCGAGCGACCCGGCCGATCCGGGTATCGACGTTGCCCCGCAACGGCTGGACGTCGAGATCCGCTCGGACGGCGAGCAGCTGAGCGGCGCGACGGGGCGAGCCGGTGCCAACGGAGGACCCTGGCGGCAACGTCGACAGCGTGAGGCCATCGCGAGCCACCAGCGCGTCGCGTGCATCTGCTCGCGGCGGCACGGCAGCGACCGCTAAGTCGACCGCGGGCTGGGTCGGCAGATCTTTGAGTGAGTGCACGACCAAGTCGACATCTCCGTCGAGCAATCGGGCGCGCAGTTGCGTCACGAAGACGCCGGTGCCGCCGGATTCGGTGAGCGGACCGGTGCTGCGATCGCCTTCGGTTGTCACACCTACGAGTTCGACGGTCGACCCGCCAGCTCGTAGCGCGTCCGCTACGAGGGTCGCCTGAGTCATCGCAAGCGCGCTGCGCCGAGTACCGAGACGAAGCACGGAGGTCGACCTCGCGGCGGGTGCTGAGATCGGGCTCACAGCGGCTCACCCGGCGGCGTCTCGTCGTCGGTCAGATCAGGGGCGACCAACGCTGCCGGCGCCGACGGATCGAGGTCGAATAGCCGGCGCAATGCCTCGGGATACGACGTCGGTCCGACGGTGTCTGCGAGCTCCTGCACGCGCACGGTCGGCGCGTGCAGAACCTTGTCGACGACGCGCTGCATGGTGGTGGCGATCTCGACGCGCGCGGCCTCGTCGAGGTTCGGCAGCCGGCGCTCGAGACGGTGCAGCTCGGCGGCAACCATCTGGGCGCCCTTGTCGCGCAGCGCAACCACCGTCGGCGCGACCCCAGACGCGCGGCGCGCACTCACGTAGGCAGCGAGCTCGATGTCGACGATGCGGCGCGCTTCGAGGACATCGTCGGCGGCCGCGACATTGTCGACCAGCGGCGCCAGCGCGTCGATGTCGAACAAGGTAACTCCAGCTAGTTCGCCGACGCGTGGGTCGACATCGCGAGGAACGGCGACGTCCAAGATGAAAAGCGGCCGGTCGACGCGCGCCGCCATCGCCCGCGCAACCACGTCGGCCGTCAGCACCTGGCTGTCGGAACCCGTGCACGTGACGACGACGTCGGCGCCGCCGATCTCGTTCTCAAGCTCCGCCATTTCAGCTGCCCGGCCGCCCGATCGCGTCGCCAGCAGTTCCGCGCTCAGCATGGTCCGACTGGCAATGACCAACTCGCCTACGCCAGCCGCGCGTAGTGCAGCCACCGCGATGGAGGCCATCGAGCCGGCTCCAACGACAACGGCGTGTTGCCCGTTCAGGCCACCCGGTGCACCCAACCGAAGCCCTGCCTCGACCAAGGTGGTGCCGACTGCGTCGATGCCGGTCTCCGCATGTACACGCTTCGCCGCATGCAATGCGCGCTCGATGACGTCGTGCAACGCACTGCCCGCGTCGCCGCGATCTCGTGCAGTGCGAAATGCCGCTCTTACTTGTCCCAGAATCTGGTGTTCGCCGACCAGCATCGAATCAAGACTGGAGGTCACCGCGAATAGGTGCTGCGCCGCACGGTCCTCGTAATGCACGTAGACATGCGGTGACAACTCGTCGAACCCGACGCCGGTGTGACGGGCCAGCAATTCCGACAGCGCCGCAACCCCCGCATGGAACTTCTCCACCGACGCGTACAGCTCGACCCTGTTGCAGGTCGACAGCAGCATGGCCTCGTCGACGGCGGGCGCGGCCACGACGTCGTCGAGCAACTTGCCGGCCGCATCGACCGACAGCGAGGTGCGTTCGAGCAACGGCAACGGCGCACTGCGGTGCGAAAGACCGACGACGAGCAGGCTCACAGCGACACCGCCGCATCAGCAGCGCACGTCACGCGACGTTGTTCGTGGAACGCGAGGATCTGCAGTTCAGTGGAGAGGTCGACCTTGCGCAGTTCGACATCGGGCGGAACGGTCAAGACCGTCGGCGCGAAGTTCAGGACGCTGCGGACACCGGCAGCTACCAAGCGATCGGCCACTCGTTGGGCAGCGCTCGCCGGTGTGGTGATGACACCGATCGCGATCCGGTGCTCGGCGATCAGCCGTTCGAGGTCATCGAGGTGATCGACGACCAAGCCGCCCACGCGCTGCCCGACCTGCGCCGAGTCGGCGTCGACAAGGCAGGCGGCGCGAAACCCGCGACTCGCGAAGCCGCCGTAGTTTGCGAGAGCCCGACCAAGGTTGCCGACCCCGACAATCACGACGGCCCAGTCCTGGGTCAGCCCGAGTTCACGCGAGATCTGGTAAACGAGGTAGGCCACTTCGTAGCCGACCCCTCGGGTGCCGTACGAACCGAGGTGCGAGAGGTCCTTGCGAAGCTTGGCCGAGTTCACCCCCGACGCCACGGCAAGCTGCTGGGAGGACACGGTCGTCACCCCACGGTCGGCCATGGACTGCAGCGCCCGCAGATATAAGGGGAGCCGAGCGATGGAGGCTTCTGGGATGCCACGAACCTGCGGCGCGGCGCTCATTCCAGGCGCGCTACGGGCAGGTTCACGATCGGCAGACACGGCACTTCCAGACAGGCTGGCTGCGGCTTCTCAGGGACTTCGCCGGGAGTTCTCCGGCTCGGTGCCCAGGGTACGTGTTTGTGAACGGGTGCACAAAAGCGCCGATCACCGCCGCGGAGCGGCCCGGAGTTAGCGTCTGAGGGCGGCCCGCAGCCGATCCTCGGAGATCCGCCAGAAGTCGACCTGGACGCCATCGACCTCGACCACCGGGATCGAATCGCCGTACGCGCTCAGGTCGCCGGGATCTGCCGTGATGTCCCGCTCGACGTAGCGCTCGCCGAATTCGGCCGTGAGCTTCTCCACAACGGCCCTGGCGGCGTCGCACAGATGGCAGCCAGGCCGACTGAGGAGCACGACTCGAGCGTTCGAATCGGGCGGCGGCGCGCTCAAAGATTCAATATTGGTCACGCCTTTCAGGTTAAGCCGCCCCTGTCAGTAGGCCGTCAGGGTGATGTTGCCGAGGCATGTCCGGTTTGTCCCCTTTGCCGTTCAAGCGTTTTGCGGGGGTCGCCGACCTATAAGCCATGACCACTCTCCGTGTTCGTCGTACGGCTAGATGGGTCGCCGCCCTGTCACTGACAGTGACAGCGCTCGTCGGCTCAGCCGCCTTCGCCGGTTCCGCGCTCGCCAGCCCTGCTGGCGATCTGGCAACCGCGACGAACACCGCCCGCATCTCCGCGGGCCTTCCTGCACTGATCGAGAACGCCCAGCTCGACGCAGTCGCCCAAGCCTGGGCGAACAAGCTCGCCGCCGCCGGCGTGCTCTCACATAACCCGGCGATCCGTACCCAGGTCACCAACTGGACCGTGCTTGGCGAGAACGTCGGCATGGCCGGCGACGTCCCAACCGTGCAGAACGCGTTCATGCATAGCCCCGAGCACAAGGCCAACATCCTTGACCCGCGTTACACCCAGATGGGCGTCGGCTCCGCCACGTCGATCTATCCCTCTTGCGGGTGCCCGGTGCTGTGGGTTGTCGTCGACTTCCGTCGCCCGGTCACAGTGACCACGGTGCCGGTCGCCCCGAAGGCGCCGGCGCCGGTCAAGACCGTCGCCAAGCCGGCGATCGTCAAACCAGCAACTGTGAAGCCTGCGGCGGTCAAAGCGGCGCCCAAGGTCACGCCAGTGACTCAGAACGTTGCCGCGACCAGAACCGTCACGGCTGCTGCCGCACCAACCGCCGTCCCGTCTGCGGCTGCACTTCGGTCACAGCTTGCGGCGTCGGCGAGTCCGGCGTCGACCGGCGACCCGGTCAGTCGGATGCTGAACTTCGCGACGGTCCTGTCGCAGCTGCCGAACTAACCGCAGGTGTCGAACTAACCGCTTACTTCTTGTTGCGTCGCTGAACGCGCGTGCGCTTCAGCAGCTTGCGGTGCTTCTTCTTCGCCATTCGCTTGCGGCGCTTCTTGATGACCGAACCCACGACCGAACCCACTTCCTTAGGGCTGTGCCCAGATTGCATGACTTACGGGCGGCCCCGTACTAACTACCTACGTCTTCGAAGCGTAACCCGGCGAACCCAGACACGACGGTGCCCATGAGGGCGCCGTCGTCTTGGGGGTCGGTCAGCCAGCCTCGATGAACGCGTCGCGCAGGTAATCGTGGACTGCCTGCTCCGGAACCCGGAATGAGCGCCCCACGCGAACCGCGGGCAACTCTCCCGAATGCACCAGCCGATACACGGTCATTTTCGACACGCGCATGAGCGCGGCGACCTCCGCGACCGTGAGGAACCGCACTTCGGCCAACGCCTTGTCGCGCGGCCGTTCAACTGCACCCATGACGCACCGAACTCTCAGCACGCGACGGGTGCCGGCTTCCCCACCGGCAGACGATCACGCACGTGCGTGACCGAGGGTAGCGATGTTGGGGCCAGTGGGGAAGGGCTGGTCCCCCGAGGCGGTTTTAGACCAGTCTCAGCCCGCCTCGTGGAGCGTTCGCGGCGTATTCGGCAACGCTCGGTGACGGAAACCCCAAACCTCAGCCTGTGGTCGAGAGTTAGTCGCCAAAGACCTCGCCAGCATGGAGATAGCAGAGCGGTCACCCGAACGCGGCGGCCAACAAGTAACTGGTCATCGGCGCGTACAGATCCGGCATGACGTTGTCGTCCAGCGGCACGCAGACCGCGACGTCACCTTCAGCCTCGCCAACGAATAGCGCCGGATCATTGGAATCAGCGAAACCTACGCAGGTGACACCGGCCCGACCGGCCGCACCCGCAAAGCCGTGATCGGCCATAACGAGATCCGGTGCGGCCTGTCCTTCGTCGGTAAGCGCGCGCAGCATCAACTCCATCGGAGTTGGCGAGTGCGTATGCAGCAAGTTGGCTCCCTGACTGGCCACGCTGACCCCAAGCACGTCCCGCACATGGCGCTCATGCATCCGTCCCGCGTAGTCGACGTGCTCCCACACAGCGGGCGGCGTCAGCAGCGTGCAGCCAGCGGTCGTGAGCGCTCGAGCAACCTCGAGATGGACGACGAGCACGCCGGTCGGATGTCCGGAGGCCATCAGAACGCGAGCCTTGCTCGCCGCCGCCTTGCGCAGGTGCTGAGCCATCGCCTCAAGGCGTTCGACCGTCAACGTCGCATCGATCGTGTCCGCGCCGGAGTCGTAGAGCGGATCCGGTGAGACTCCGCACCGCTGCGCCATTAAGGCAAGAACGTCGTCGAACGTCCAGGCCGCGCGCGGATCGAGCCCAAACAGGTAGTCCGGATCGCGCGCCGCCATCAGCCGATAGTTCGCCAGATTGGCTTCGCGCGGCGTCGCCACCGGGCCGGCGATCCGCGACGTGGACAGGTACTCGATCAACTCCGGGCGAGTTGGCGGAGTCGGCAACGCGATCACCCGAGACCGCCGACGAGAAGGCCATGCGCCGGAAACGTTGCATTCATGGTCGCCATGATCGCGCGGTCGATCGGATCGCCCGGATCGTGGCCCTCGTCGAAGCTTCGAAAGTCGCCCGACCCACCATCTGTCATTGATTCCGGTGCAGGCCCGCCCGTCAGTGCGCGCGCGTTGGCCCGCCAGAACGCCGGCGTCGCAGTGGCCGGATCGATCGGCGCGCCCGCCGCTATCGCCAACAGGTGCGTCCAAGTACGGGGAACGACCTGCGCCAACGCATAACCGCCGCCGCCGACCGCCACCCATCGACCGCCGGCGACCTCGTGCGCAAGGTCGTGCAACGCCACGTGTGCAGCTCGTTGACCGTCGACCGTCAGAGCCAGCTGCGCGAGCGGATCGATCCGGTGGGTATCGCAGCCGTGCTGGCTGATGAGGATCTCGGGTTGGAAGCTTCGCAACAGGGGCGGGACGACGGCGTGAAATGCACGCAGCCAGCTGCCGTCATCGGTGCCCGGCGGCAACGCCACATTCACCGCGTAGCCGCGGGCCTGCGGGCCGCCGGTCTCATCAGGAAAGCCGGTACCGGGAAACAATGTCCGCCCGCTTTGATGCAGCGAGATCGTCAGCACCCGCGGATCGTCGTAGAAAGCCGCTTGCACACCGTCGCCGTGATGGACATCGATATCGACGTACGCGACGCGTTGCACACCTTGGGCTAGCAGCCATGCGATGGCCACTGCCGGATCGTTGTACACGCAAAACCCAGACGCAGCAGCAGGCATGGCATGATGCAGGCCACCGGCGACATTGACTGCGTGCATTGCACGCCCTTCATAGACGGCGCGAGTAGCTGCCAGCGTCGCACCCACAACTCTGGCCGATGCGGCATGCATACCGTCGAAGACCGGAACATCTGGTGTACCTAGTCCGAACGCCACATTGCCGACTTCAGCTTTGACCGCAGCAAGAAATGCCTTGGTGTGTACGAGTTCAAGCAGCGAGTCGTCGCACAGGTCCGGCAGCGCCATCGCGACGTTCGATGCATCGAGAACCCCGAGTTCGCGCGCCAGCTCGATGGTGAGAAGCACGCGCACCGGGGCCAGCGGATGATCCGGGCCGAAGTCGTACGCCGCGAGTTCATCGGACCAGACGACGGTCAGCGGGTGCATGAGATCAACAGTAGTAAGCGGCGCACGCACTATTCGCCGGCGAGCTCACGCGACCTGTCGCGGGCAGCTTCAAGAGCCGCCAGGAACGCAGCGCGAACGCCGTGGTTCTCAAGTTCACGGATAGCCGAGATGGTGGTGCCGGCCGGTGAAGTCACGGCCTCGCGCAATGCCACCGGGTGCTCACCGGTTTCGCGCAGCATCACTGCTGCTCCGTAGACGGTCTGCACAATCAACTCGTGCGCGACGGCGCGCGGCAGCCCCAGCAGGATGCCCGCATCGGTCATCGCCTCGACCAGGTAGAAGACGTACGCCGGGCCGCTCCCTGAGAGCGCGGTAACAGCGTCGAGCTGCGACTCGGGAAGTCGCACGACCCTGCCGACTGGCCGAAAGAGCGCCTCGGCGCGGTCGAGGTGCTCGGCCGACGCATGTGCGCCAGGGGCCACCGCACTCATGGCCTCACCCACAAGGGCCGGAGTGTTCGGCATGACCCGCACGACAGGGACGCCGGCCGCGAGGCGACGTTCGATGGCCGCCGTCGTGATGCCAGCCGCGATCGTCACGATCATGCGGTCGGCGGTGACGACTGGTGCGAGCTCGGCTAGCAGCGCTTCCATATCTTGGGGCTTGACCGCGATCACGATGGTCTCGGCTTGATTGGCGGCCTCGGCGTTGCTGACCGACTTCACGCCATAGCGCTGCGAGAGTTCGTGCGCCCGCTCCTCGTAGCGTTCGGTGATGAGGATGTCGTCGGGACTCGTGCCGGCCTTGATCAGACCGGAGACCAACGCCTCGCCCATCTTGCCCGCGCCGATCACCGCGATCATGTGCTCACTCATCCCTTGCTTGTCACAGCTCGAAGGAAGAACGCGAGATTTGCGGGCCGTTCGGCCAGCCGGCGCATCAGGTACGGATATGACTGCGTGCCGTACGGCAGGTACACGCGAATCTTCTCACCACGGGTAGCCAGCCGGCGCTGCTCATCGGGTCTGACACCGAACAACATCTGATACTCGTACTCGCCCTTCGAGCGCCCGGCCTGGACGGCCATCACGCCACTGACAGCGATTAGCCGTGGGTCATGAGTCGCGATCATCGGATAACCCTTGCCCCGCATGAGAATTCGCAGGCACCGCACGTACGAGAGGTCGACTGCACTTCGGTCTTTGTGGGCGACTGAAGCGGGCTCGTTATAAGCGCCCTTGCACAGCCGAACTCGGCTGCCCTGACCGGCAAAGTCTGCACAGTCGGCCTCTGTTCTGAGCAGTGCCGCTTGGAGCACCGCTGCGACGCTCGGGAAGTCTTTGCGCAGTTCGTGCACGGCCGACAGCGTGGCGTCGGTGGTGGTGTGATCTTCCATATCGACCGTCACCGTGGTGCCCGCTGCGTGGGCCGCGGCGCACACGGTGCGCGCGTTCTCCAACGCGATCTGCTCGCCGTCCGCTTCCAGGGCCTGACCGAGCGACGACAGCTTCAACGAGACCTCACAGAAGTCGGCCAACCCTGCGTCGGCGAGTTCTTTCAACAACCAGACGTAAGCGGACGCCGTCGCCTCGGCCTGTGTCGGGTCGGTTGTCGCCTCACCCAATCGATCGATGCTGGCGAGGAGCCCGTCCGCGACCAGCTTGCGGCTCGCGGCCAGCGCGTCCCCCACGTCATCGCCCGCGACGAAGCGGTCGACGACGTGCTTGGTCAGCGGGACAACCTCGACCCCTCGCTTGACGCGCGGGCTGGCAGCAGCCGACAGCAACAGGCGGCGCAGCACGTCGTCCTCCGTATCTCTCGTCGGTTCGGGCCAAGGCTACGCGTTGGGGAGGCCCGTTATGGGCGCCGCCGTCGCGGCGTCGTTGGTGTCGCTTCGTGTGGTCAAAGTTCTGGGAGGGGTTGCGGTGGCGAATTAGAATCGTGATTTATCAGTATCAGTCGGGCGCTCCGATGAAGTTCAGGTGAATTTCAAGCAGCGACTCTCCCCACAGCCGGTAAGGCAGGCGACGATCGAGGCGAGCCGGACCAGCGGGCGAACAAGAGGAGCGCGTCGCATGTCGGTGAGTCAGATAGCGAGTCACGAACCACGTGGTGAGGTTCTCGAGCAGCAGCTCGACCGGGTAGCCGATCAGCTGACCAGGAAGTTCGCGGACCGCGTCGATCAGGTCGCGGTACACGACGCGGTATTTCGCGAGGCCAGTCGGTACCAGGGAGCTCGCGTCACCCAATACATTCCGGTGCTGGTTCAGCACACGGTGCAGGAACGGCTGCGTCAGCTGGGCCCACGCCCGCAGTAGGCGAAATCCCTCGGCAGCTGAGCTATCCGTCGATCTCGATGCGCTCGAGAGTCACCCAGATATAGCGGGACGACGGATTCTGGTCACCGGTGGCTCGTGCCCGCAGAACGTGAGTGCCCCGTGGGAGCACCGGCGACTGCCAGAACATCCTGTTCTCACGGGAAGTCCCGAACTGGTCGACGATCGTTTCAGGACCGTCGTCAATCGACAGTGCGATCATGCCGTGATTCGCTTCCGCGAAGCCGTAGTAGCGGGCACGGGTTCCAACGAACCGAACGGCGGCGACTCCGTTCTCCATTCCGCAGTAGGAGTCACTTCCGCTGCTCTCAAGGTTGGCTTTTGAATGCCGCCAATCCGCTGAGTAGTCGATCTCATTTAGGCCAGCGCCAAACACATAGTGATACACGGTGGTGGTGTTGCCGACGGTCTTCACCCCAGCCCCACGCAGGTCGACCTCTGTCTCGACATCGAGTTCGACCGGCGTGAATCGGTACGGGGCCAAGACCCGCGTCAACGAGTCCTCGATCCGGGCGAGTTCGGCTGCGACGCTGCGCGCATGCGCGCCCGCGTACGCCGTCAGCCGGATGTTGCTGACGAGAGCCGCAACGTTCTCCGCAAGTTCGGCCGACCCCATCGCTGCGCTGGAGGTGTTGCGGCCGATCTCTGCGGTCGTCGCGGTCTGCTGATCAACGGCAGAGGCGATTCCGTGCTGGTTGTCGTTGACCCTGACCATCGTGTCGGTGACCCGAACCATGGCGGCCGCGGCTTGTGCGGAGCCCTCTTGGATCGAACTGACCGATGCACCGACATTTGCAGTCGCCGCACCGGTCTGCTGCGAAAGCTGCTTGACCTCACCCGCGACAACGGCGAACCCACGGCCAGCCTCGCCGGCCCGGGCCGCCTCGATTGTCGCGTTCAAAGACAACAAGTGCGTCTGCGTCGCAATGTTTCCGATGAACCGCAGGACTTCTTCGATGTGATGCGAGGCAACCGCGAGATCGGCGACGGTGGCGTTTGCGGCATTGACCTCGTCGGTCGCCGCGGATGCCACGGACGACGCTTCGGAAGCGTGCCGGGCAACTTCTTGAATCGTCGAGGCGAACTCGTCCGTAGCTGCCGCAATTAGTTGGAGGCTTTGCGAAATCCCCTCGGCGGCCCGCGCAGCTGAGGTCGCCTGTGCGGCCGTTGTCTCGGTGGTGTCCAGCGACTTCCACGCCATGTTGTCGACGTCATGCCAGCCGACGTTCAGTTCGTTCTTCGCCAGCTCGATCCGAGTGAGGGCAACGGACAGCGCACCGGTCACATCAGCAATCGAGGCACCGAGCGGCCGCCAAGCGTTGCCTTTCGGCATGACGACCGGCCGCGCGAGGTCGCCCTCGGCGATCGCGCCGAATGCGGCGATGACAGCACGCTGGGCGCGGTTGCGATCGGCGATCGTGCGAGCCCACCCGGCCAGGGCAGCGAGCAGCGCAACCGAGGCCACCACCGCGAGCCACGCCATCTACGCCTCCAGGTCGACGCGAGCAACTAGCTCAGCTATCGACACCCCAAGGTGTGGCTTGAGCGCCACAGGGGTTGGGTGGACGCACCGATATTCGGACAATCCCTACATTTGTCGGCCTAGGCGGGCATGCGGATCACGGCCAGCTGGGTCACGAAAGGTTCGCGCATCTGACCACTTGGAAGCAGTTCGCGCTCGCGCTCGACGAAGGCCTCCGCGTCGTCGGCTCCTAGTTCTTCGATATAGGACTTCGATCGCACCTCGTCGAGGATCACCTCCACGGGTACCGTGCGGTCCCAACTGATGCGCGCGGTCTCGACATCGAGGTTCTCGAACGCCGACGGGATCGACCGCCAGGCGGCCGCAAAATGGGCACCTACGACGTGCTGGCCGGCGACACGTAGTCGCGCCCGGTGTTCGGCCAGCCACTGTTCGCCGCTCTCATCGGGGGTGTTCCACCAGACCGCGAGCGCACCACCTGGGCGCAAGACTCGCAATACCTCGCCAGGTGCGCGGTCAAGATCGACCCAATGCCACGACTGGGCGAACGTCACGAGGTCGAGTGATCCGTTCCCGAAGGGCAGCTGGTTTGCATCCGCGAGCACGACCGCTGTGCCAGGAGTTCGGCTGCGCAACGTGGCAAGCATCGCTGATCCGTGGTCGACGGCAACGACTCGAGCGCCGCGCTCGAGCAGGCTGCGAGTGGAGATTCCGGTGCCCGCCCCTACATCGGCCAGCAGCGCCCCCGCAAGGAAGCTGCCCGACATCTCCTCGATCGCATCGAACAACGCGTCCGGATAGCCGGGTCTGCCTGCGTCATAAACCTCTGCGACTGCGTCGAACCGCGATCGACTCATCGCCGCCGTCACGCTGCGGTCGCGGCGAGAGCGCTGCGGGTGAACGCAAGCGACTCGGCGAGGTCGGCCACTCTCTCCTCGTGCGACGCGGCCCGACGCGTGTTCACTTCAAGGACCACCACCCCGGCGTACCGCTGTGCTCCTAACTGCGGTGCTGCCAACCGTTGCAACAACTGCCCGCAAGGCTGCGTGCCCCGACCCGGTACGAGGTGCTCGTCGTTTCGCGAACCGGTGCCGTCAGACAGATGGAAGTGCGCAAGCCGATCGCCGAAACCCTCGAGCAGCACGAGCGGGTCGGCACGCGCAACGGCTGCGTGCGAGACGTCGAGCGTGACGTGTGGGTAGTCCGCGTCGAGCAACGACCACGACGGCGAGTAGACGCCCACCTCAAGCCCGCTCGGACCTCGTTGCGGAAACATGTTCTCGACCGCGAACACGATGTCGGTTTCGTCGTGCATCGCCAGGATGCCGTCGGTGAATCCCTTGGCGTACGCACGTTGCCAACGAAATGGCGGGTGGGTCACCACAACCTTCGCGCCGAGTCGCTCTGCAGCGATCTGCGACCGCATCAACTTCGCCCACGGCTCTGTCCCCCACACCCGCTGACTGATCAGCAGGCACGGCGAATGCACGGAAACCACGGGCAGCTGGTGGTAGTCCATCAGCCGGCGCACGGTGTCGAGATCTTGACTGACCGGATCCCCAGACACCATCAACTCGACGCCGTCGTAACCGAGTCGCGCGGCGACCTCAAACGCGACCGCAGTCGATTCGGGCCACACCGACGACGTCGACAGAGCCACTGTCGGGCTGGCTGTCAGCCGTCCCGGTACCGAGCCGTCCGATGCAGTGCCCACTCCACGAGCCTACGACGACATCAGGCGACACACCGGCCGGTGCACATCGACGTCCAACTCAGATGGCTTGGGGCCTAGTCTTTGCGCATGCCAAGCAAGCCAACGAAGCTGTCCAACCAGGCGGGTCAAGAAGAAGCCGCCCACCCGACGATCCCCACGCCGCGGGGCACCGCAGCGGGCGAACGCGTGCCGCTGCCGGAAACCGGCCTTGACTTCGCACGCGAGTGGGTCGAGTTCGTCGATCCCGCCGACGCCGAGCAGATCTTCCGCTGTGACCTCACGTGGCTGACGTCGAGTTGGGGGTGCATCTTCGGCAACGGTTGTCATGGCATCGTGCCGGGTCGTGCGGCTGACGGCTGCTGCAGCCACGGTGCCTTCTACTCCGGTCGGGCTGATGAGAAGCGGGTCCGCAAGTTTGCCGAGCAACTCACGCCAGAAACGTGGCAGTACTACAAGAAAGGCCAGAAGGGCTTCACCGAACTCGAGGACGGGAAGCGACGCACCCGCCGGGTCGACGGTGCATGCATCTTCTTGAACCGTCCGGGTTTCGAAGGCGGCTCTGGTTGCTCGTTGCACAGCCTGGCGCTAACGATCGACCGGCACCCACTCGAGACGAAGCCCGACGTGTGCTGGCAACTGCCGATCCGCCGCACGTTTGATTGGGTCGACCGACCTGACGAGACCAAAGTGCTGATCGTCACGATTGGTGAGTACGACCGGCGGGGCTGGGGCTCTGGCGGCCACGAACTCACCTGGTGGTGCACCAGTTCGCCAGAAGCACACGGCGCCCGTGATCGGGTGTACGTCTCCTACGGCCCTGAGCTCACCGAGCTGATGGGTGTTCAGGGTTACGCAGAACTAGTTGCGCATTGCGAACGGCGGATCGCCTCCAAGACGCCCGTCGCCCCCCACCCTGCCGATCCCAAATAAGCCCCACAACTCACCCGCGCGGTCAGGTAACTGTCCGCGTGCGGCACTAGCCTGCAGCCATGCCTAAGAGCACTACGGCCGGCAACACCAAACAGGCCTTCCGCTGCGGTGAGTGCGGTTGGGAGTCGTTGAAGTGGGTCGGCCGCTGCGGTGAGTGTCAGGCCTGGGGCACCATCGAGCAACCCGGCCTGCTGCGACTGCGCAGCGTGGCGGCAACATCAGTCACCGCGGCCGCACGCCCGATCGGCGAGATCGATGCCGAGGCCGCCCGAAGCGTTCCCACCGGCGTCGATGAGCTCGACCGGGTGCTGGGCGGTGGTCTGGTTCCGGGCGTCGTCGTACTGCTGGCCGGTGAACCGGGGGTAGGCAAGTCGACCCTCGTTCTTGATGTCGCCTCGAAGTTTGCCACGCCCGGCACCCGCACGCTCTACATCACCGGTGAAGAGTCAACTGCCCAGGTGCGGCTGCGCGCGGGTCGCATCCAGGCCCTGTCGCCCGACCTCTTCCTGGCCGCCGAAACCGACATCGGCGCAGTTTTGAAACACCTCGACGAGGTCAACCCGAGCCTGCTGATCGTCGACTCGGTGCAAACCATGGCCATCGCGGACGTCGACGGTTCCGCGGGTGGAGTCACGCAGGTGCGCCAGGTCGCGGCGGCCCTGATCGCGGTCGCCAAAGAGCGCGGCATCGCCACGGTCCTGGTCGGCCACGTCACCAAAGATGGCTCCATCGCCGGCCCTCGCGTCCTCGAACATCTCGTCGATGTCGTGCTGCAGTTCGAAGGTGAGCGGCACTCACGGCTACGGCTGGTCAGGGCGATCAAGAACCGCTACGGCGCATGCGACGAGGTCGGCTGCTTCGACCTGACCGAGCAAGGCATCGTCGGGCTTGCCGATCCGAGCGGCCTCTTCCTTTCGCGGCGCGGCGAGCCAGTGCCGGGCACCTGCGTCACGGTGGCACTCGAGGGTCGCCGCCCACTAGTGGCAGAAGTGCAGGCGCTGGTGGCGAAGTCGAACTTGACGATGCCGCGACGCACGACATCGGGTCTCGACGCCGGCCGAGTTTCCATGGTGCTGGCGGTCATCGAGCGGCGGGCAAACATCGTGCTCAACGGGGCAGACATCTTCACCGCCACCGTCGGCGGCGTGAAACTGACCGAACCAGCGGGAGATCTAGCCGTCGCCCTCGCGGTCGCGAGCGCGCAGAAAGACACGCCGCTGCGCCTTGGTCTCATCGCCATCGGTGAGGTGGGGCTCTCCGGCGAGGTGCGCCGCGTCGAGGGAGTCGGCCGCCGGCTCACCGAAGCCGCACGACTTGGGTTCACTCTCGCGCTGGTGCCACCAGACTCAGGAGCGGTACCACCCGGCGTCGAATCGATCGAGGTAGGCGACCTCAGGCAAGCGATCGGATACGCGCTCGCGACCAACGGCTAGAATCGCCTCAGCGTCCACAGTGCCTTGTTGAGAGCAGCCGAAAGTACGGGGAGCCCGGTGCCAGCCAACGATCGGTTCGACCGGACCGTCGACGAGAAATTGCGAGCCACTCTCGCGACGATCGCGCCTGGTACCGACCTGCGCGACGCACTCGAACGCATCCTGCGCGGAAACACCGGTGGTCTGATCGTGCTCGGTTACGACAAGACGGTCGAGTCGCTGTGCACCGGTGGTTTCAATCTCGACATCGAGACCTCGGCGCCACTGATGCGAGAGATCTGCAAGATGGACGGCGCCATCGTGCTCGACAACACCGGCACCCGGATACTCAAGGCCAACGTGCACTTGCAGCCGGACCCGTCGATCCCCACGAGCGAGTCGGGCACCCGGCACCGCAGCGCCGAACGCACCGCGAAGCAAACGGGTTATCCGGTGATTTCGGTGAGCCAATCGATGCGCATCATCGCGCTCTACGTTGGCGGCCGGCGCTACGTGCTCGACGATTCCGGTGCGATTTTGTCGCGCGCCAACCAGGCACTCGCGACGCTCGAGCGCTACAAGCTACGCCTCGACGAGGTCAGCGGAACCCTGTCTGCGCTGGAAATCGAGGACCTCGTGACGGTGCGCGACGCTGCCGCGGTCGCGCAACGCCTCGAGATGGTTCGCCGGATCGCCAGTGAGATCGAGGGCTACGTCGTGGAGCTCGGCACCGATGGCCGGCTGCTCAGCCTGCAACTCGATGAGCTTCTTGCGGGCGTCGAGCCCGAGCGCGAACTTGTCGTTCGCGACTACCTGCCGTCGGGAAGCAAGAAGTCGCGCACGCCCGACGACGTATTGCGCGACTTCGACATGCTGTCGGCATCTGAGCTGCTCGACCTCAGCACCATCGCCCGGGTGATGGGCTACGCAGCCGGAGCCGACGCACTCGATGCACCAGTGAGTCCGCGCGGTTACCGGCTACTTGCCAAGGTTCCGCGGCTGCCGAACCTAGTCGTCGATCGCCTTGTTGAGCATTTCGGTGGTCTACAGAAGCTGCTCGCTGCCGGCATCGACGATCTTCAGGCAGTCGAAGGCGTCGGCGAGAACAGGGCGCGCAGCGTGCGTGAGGGTCTGTCGCGACTCGCCGAATCGTCGATCCTCGAGCGCTACGTCTAGCTGTTGCGTGACGGGACTCAGACCGCAACGGACAGCAGTGCCTGTAGATGAACCAGCAACACCGGCCCGCCGCGTCCGGTACTAATACCGTCGTGGCGCAGCACGTCGATGACGTAGTCCGGAAGCCCCGACGGTCGCTCGCCTAACGAGACCAACTCGTCCTCGTCGTGAACAGCGATGACCTGATCGACGATCGCGCCAATTGCGTCGATGCCTGCGGCCATCACCAGCACGTCGCCTCTCGAACCCGGCAAACTGGTGCCGCGAAGATCGACGACAGGCAGCGGATTGCCGCGCAACTCCAGCAGTCCACTGATCGGCGGCGTCATACCGGGCAGTACGTCGAGTCCGTCGAGCCGTACCACTTCGCGAACCTCATCCAGCCGGCACGCGAGGTTCCGGTCACCTAGGCGGAACGTGATGAAACCGATCATGGCGTCTCCCGCGACCTGAACCTCGACGACTTGGTGGCCTTGGCGGTTCGCTCGGCCTGCGTCGCGAGCCGCAGGCACAGCGCGACCAGCTCATCAGCACTGCGGCCACCGAAGAACGCGGAGACCTCCTCAGCCGGCAGGTCACCGACGGTGGCCGCGGCGGCTCGATAGGCACGTCCGGCAGCGGCTGGTTCGCCCTGCCGGTCAAGCGCGCCGGCAAGCAGCAAGAGGGCTGACGCCGACTCAGGCTGTAGATAGACGGCCTGCCGCAGTTCCCTGATCGCGTCGGCGTCGCGGCCCAGATTCACCAAGGCCTCGCCGCCGATCAAGTGTGGATCAACCAGCATCGGGTCGGCTTTGGCCGCGCGTCCAGCAGCACCCACAGCGTCGGTGTAGCGGCCTTGTGCGAGCGCCTCCCGAGCGGCGGCCACCAGCTCGTGAGCATTCGCGCCGGTCGCGGTTGCGGCCGCCGCGGATCGCGGCGCAGAACGGCGGTCGGCGAGCCGGTGAGAACCAGTTCGCGCTACCTCTTGTCGGGCTGGCTCGAAATGCCGTGGCACGCGTTGCGGCGGCAGCGCGGGTGCGGTCTGCGCGGTTTGCAGTCGAGCCGACGGCGTTTCGGGTAGGTCGCGTCGACGCTCGGTGCGACCACGCCGCTCGGGCAACAAGATCGGCGCATCGCCCACTTCAGTGCGGCGATCGGGCAACGTCGCGCGACCTTGCGGGCCATCGTCGCGCCGATACACAAATGCGTCGCCAAGCGGCACCAGCGTGAACGCCTCGCTCATCTGCCACAGCGTTTCTGAGTGGCCGAGGAACAGGTAGCCGCCGTCGCCAAGCGCGGCATGGAACCGCGACATCAGTGCCTTGGTCGTCGTCCGGTTGAAATAGATCGTGACGTTGCGGCACAGCAACAGATCGACCTCACCGCTCTCGAACGGCGGCGCCTCGGTGATGAGGTTGTGCAATCGCAGATCGACCAGCTCGCGCACGTCGTCCTTGACGGAGTACGAGCCGTGGTCGGCGTCGAACCAACGGCCCACATCGATCGGGTCGGCCATCTGCACGGCCCGGGCGCCGTAACGACCCGCGTCCGCGAACGCGAGAGCGGTGGCCGAAACGTCCGAACCGACGATCCTTACGTGCTCGCGAGTAGCCATTGGCATCAACTCACGCACCAGCATCGCCAAGCTGTAGGGCTCTTCGCCGGTCGAGCAGCCGGCGCTCCAGATCGTGAGTGGGCGGTTCAGTGCCGTCGATCGGCGAATCAATTCGGGGAGAACGTGCTGGCGAAGCGCGCGAATCTGCGGCGGGTTCCGGAAGAAGTGCGTTTCCTGAATCGTCACGACGTCAATCAACTGCTGGCGTTCGGGCGCACCAGAAGGACCGCTGAGCATCGCGAGATACTCGGTCGGCGAACTGACGCCGATCGCCTCCATGCGACCCGCGACCGCGAATGTCAACGAGTCGCGACGGCTCTCGTCGTGAACCAAGCCGGCGCTCTTCTCCAACAGCTCGCGCAGCGTTTCGAACTCTGCATTGGTCAGCGAGAACTTCATCGCTCACCCCCGACCGAGTGGCCCTGGACGATCGCGACGAGCGCACCCGCTATCTCGATGAGCGGCAGTTGGCGTTGCACCGCACCGCATGCGGCGGCCGCTGCCGGCATGCCCCACACGGCGCTCGATTCTTCGTCTTGACCGATAGTGATCGCGCCGGCACTACGCATGGCTTTGAGGCCGACTGCGCCATCGCGGCCCATACCGGTCAGCAGCACGCCGATCGCTCGCGGACCAACAGTGCGCGCAACGCTCTCGAACGTCGCGTCGACGCCTGGCACATTGAACTGGGTCACCGGCGGCTGCTCGATGCTGATGCGCAGATGATCGTTGACCACGAGGTTGCGTGCACTCGGTGCGATGGTGACGGTGCCCGGTTGGAGGCGGGTACCCGACGTCGCTACGCCGACGGGGAGCGCGCAGAGACCGTCGAGCCAGGTCGCGAGTCCCTCGATGAAACCATCCGCCATGTGCTGCACGACAACGACGGCCGGCGTGAAATCGCTGGGTAAAGCCCCGAGCAGATGGGCAAGTGCCTGCGGCCCACCCGTCGACGCGCCGATCGCCACCAAGTCGACGGTTGCTTCTGCGCCAGCTCGCGCCGGCAAAACCGCTCCCGACGCCGACTGCGTGCGGGTCTTCAGGCGTCCTCGCGGATGCGTGATGACGCGCACTCTCGACGCAACCCTTACGCCACGGCGCAATGCCTCGGCGTACGACGCCCGGTCGGCGTCGCGTGCAGTCGGCCTTGCGACAACGTCGATCGCGCCGGCGGCCAGCGCGGCCGCAGCTCGTGCGGCGTCGACT
This sequence comes from Acidothermaceae bacterium, assembly GCA_036501485.1. GTDB lineage: Bacteria > Actinomycetota > Actinomycetes > Acidothermales > Acidothermaceae > PALSA-607. The sequence goes on from DASYAG010000112.1 coordinate 22,408, forward strand.
TCGGTCGAGCAGACCAGGATCGGTGTCGGGACGCTCGCCATGATCCGTTCGATGATCTCGATGGCGGCGGTGCCCGGAAGTTCGAGGTCGAGGACGACAGCCGATGGCCGGAGCCGCTCGATCAAAGCGATGGCGTCGCGTCCGGTTCGTGCCTCACCGACCACGCACAGGCCCGGATCGGCCGTGATTGCCGCCCGAAGGAACCGCCGTTCGATCACGGAGTCCTCGACCAGCACAACGGTGACCGCCGACTGCTCCTGAGCGTCGGGCTGCGAGGCGTGAGCGCTGGCCGAGGTTGACGCTTCACGCGCAACCGACACCTAGGCACTCCTCGGTCCGGAAGCCCGCCGCGGGCTCCTCCCCAATGACTCCTTAACCTGTCGTCTGAAGTGGCGACTTTCTTAAGACAACCTCGGAGTGCCCCGCAGCGTGCCGACGCCGAGCCAGGAGCGCTCGAGGCGCCGATTGTGGGCGAGCTCCTCGACTGGTACGGCGCCGCGGCTCGGCAGCTTCCGTGGCGTGAACCCGCGGCGACCCCGTGGGCGGTAATGGTCAGCGAGGTCATGCTCCAGCAGACCCCGGTCGCGCGGGTGCTGCCCGCCTACGACCAGTGGCTCGCCCGCTGGCCGACTCCCGCGGCGCTGGCCGCAGCCACGCCCGGCGACGCCGTCCGGGCTTGGGACCGGCTTGGCTATCCGCGGCGGGCGCTACGGCTGCATGCCGCCGCGACCACCATCGTCGCGCGCCACGACGGCCAGGTGCCTAGCGACCATGCCGACCTGCGCGCGCTGCCCGGCATCGGTGACTACACGGCGGCCGCCGTCGCCGCCTTCGCGTTCCGGCAACGCCACGCTGTCCTCGACACGAACGTGCGCCGGGTGATCGCCCGCGCGGTGTCAGGCCTGGCTGAGGCCTCGAATACGCCGACGGTCGCCGAACGTCGCGTCGCGAGCAAACTCCTACCGGACGACGGGGAGCGTGCGGCAACGTTCAGCGTGGCGTTGATGGAGCTGGGCGCCTTGGTCTGTCGCGCCCGCTCCCCGCTGTGTGATCAGTGCCCGCTGGCGAACCGTTGCGCATGGCGACAGGCCGGCTACCCACCCTCGGCTCTGCCTCCTCGTAGAAGTCAGGGCTACGAAGGCACCGATCGGCAGGCACGTGGCGCGGTGCTGGCGATCCTGCGGGCGCAGCCAGGACCCGCCCACCGCGGCCAGTTGCACGCGACCTGGCCCGACGTCGTCCAGCTCGATCGTGCCCTCGACGGCCTAGTAGCCGACGGCCTACTCGAACCGCTCGACGACGACCGCTTTCAACTACCTAGCTGACATATGCCAAGGGCCGGTACCCGCGAACGGGTACCGGCCCTCTGACAGCTAGACGGTCATTCGGCGGCTGGCGCCGCGCCCTACTACTCCGCGGCTGGCGCCGCGCACTACTTACTCCGCGGCTGGCGCCGCGCCAGGAGCACCAGCCGGATCAGCGGCGGGTGCCGCCTCGGCCAGCGGAGGCAGGTCAGGCACGAGTGCCGGCTTGGCCTCGCCACGGAAGGTGAACGCCGCTTCGGGAGTGTCGACTCCCTCGGCGTCGACCACCACGATCTGGCCGGCCTTGAGCTCGCCGAACAGGATCTTCTCCGAGAGCACGTCTTCGATCTCGCGCTGGATCGTGCGCCGCAGCGGCCGCGCACCAAGCACCGGGTCGTAACCCTTCTTGGCGAGCACCTTCTTGGCGTCCGACGTGAGCTCAAGGCCCATATCGCGATCCTTCAACCGCTGGTCGACCTTGGCGATCATCAGGTCCACGATCGTCACGATCTCTTCCTCCGTCAGCTGGTGGAACACGATCGTGTCGTCGACGCGGTTCAAGAACTCTGGCCGGAAGTGCTGCTTCAGCTCCTCGTTGACCTTCGCCTTCATCCGCTCGTAGTTGCCTTGCGCGTCATGCTCCTTGGAGAAGCCCATGTTGAAGCCCTTGGAGATGTCACGCGTACCAAGGTTCGTCGTCATGATGATGACGGTGTTCTTGAAGTCGACAACCCGGCCCTGAGCGTCGGTCAAGCGACCATCCTCAAGGATCTGCAACAAAGAGTTGAAGATGTCGGGGTGTGCCTTCTCGACCTCGTCGAACAGGACGACAGAGAACGGCTTGCGGCGCACCTTCTCGGTCAGCTGCCCGCCCTCGTCGTAGCCGACGTAGCCGGGAGGCGAACCGAACAACCGCGACACGGTGTGCTTCTCCATGAACTCGCTCATGTCGAGCTGGATCAGGGAGTCCTCGTCACCGAACAGGAACTCGGCGAGCGTCTTTGAAAGCTCGGTCTTTCCGACGCCTGACGGGCCGGCGAAGATGAACGAGCCACCGGGACGCTTCGGGTCTTTCAGACCAGCGCGGGTACGACGAATCGTCTGCGACAGCGCCTTGATCGCCGGCTCTTGGCCGATGACCCGCTTGTGCAGTTCGTCTTCCATGCGCAGCAGCCGCGAGGTCTCTTCCTCAGTCAGCTTGAACACCGGAATGCCGGTAGCGGTCGCGAGCACTTCGGCGATCAACTCTTCGTCGACCTCGGCCACGACGTCCATGTCGCCGGCCTTCCATTCCCGCTCACGCTGCGACTTCGCGGCGAGCAGTTGCTTCTCGCGATCGCGAAGCGACGCTGCCTTCTCGAAGTCTTGCGCGTCGATCGCGCTTTCCTTCTCGCGGCGGACACCTGCGATCTTCTCGTCGAACTCGCGAAGATCCGGCGGTGCAGTCATGCGACGAATGCGCATGCGCGAGCCGGCCTCGTCGATCAAGTCGATGGCCTTGTCCGGCAGGAACCGGTCGCTGATGTAACGGTCGGCGAGCGTCGCCGCCGCAACCAGGGCGCCGTCGGTGATCGAGACGCGGTGGTGCGACTCGTAGCGATCGCGCAAACCCTTGAGGATCTCGATGGTGTGCGCGAGCGATGGCTCGGCAACCTGGATCGGCTGGAAACGCCGTTCGAGTGCGGCGTCCTTCTCCAAGTGCTTGCGGTACTCATCAAGCGTCGTCGCACCGATGGTCTGCAGTTCGCCACGCGCCAACATCGGCTTCAAGATCGAGGCCGCGTCGATGGCACCTTCGGCCGCACCTGCGCCGACCAGCGTGTGCAACTCGTCGATGAACAAGATGATGTCGCCGCGAGTGCGGATCTCCTTCAGGACCTTCTTCAGCCGTTCCTCGAAGTCACCGCGGTAGCGACTACCGGCGACGAGCGCGCCGAGGTCGAGGGTGTACAGCTGCTTGTCCTTCAGGGTCTCGGGCACTTCACCCTTGACGATGGCCTGGGCGAGACCTTCAACGATCGCGGTCTTTCCAACGCCGGGCTCGCCAATCAACACCGGGTTGTTCTTGGTGCGCCGCGACAGCACCTGCATGACGCGCTCGATTTCCTTCTCACGGCCAATGACCGGGTCGAGCTTGCCCTCGCGCGCAGCCTGCGTCAGGTTGCGGCCGAACTGATCCAAGACAAGGGACGTCGATTGGGTGCCCTCGGCCGGGCCGCCAGCGGTCGCCTCTTGCTTGCCCTGATAGCCGGACAGCAGCTGGATGACTTGCTGCCGCACGCGGTTCAGGTCGGCGCCGAGCTTCACGAGAACCTGGGCAGCGACGCCTTCACCCTCGCGGATCAGGCCGAGCAGGATGTGCTCAGTGCCGATGTAGTTGTGGCCGAGCTGCAACGCCTCACGCAGCGAGAGTTCGAGCACCTTCTTGGCACGGGGGGTGAAAGGGATGTGGCCGGACGGCGCCTGCTGGCCCTGTCCGATGATCTCTTCGACCTGCTGGCGCACGCCTTCAAGCGAGATGCCGAGGCTCTCAAGAGCCTTCGCGGCGACGCCTTCGCCCTCGTGGATGAGACCGAGCAGGATGTGCTCGGTGCCGATGTAGTTGTGGTTGAGCATCCGCGCCTCTTCTTGGGCGAGGACGACCACACGACGGGCTCGGTCCGTGAAACGTTCGAACATGTGCTGCTCCTCACGAGCGGCGTGCGCCTGTGCGCTACAGGCCTGACCGCATCGACTCTAATCGGCTCCAACGGCCGACCCCCTGCGGATGTGCCCATGTTCGCCAGCGGCGTGACACTGGGAGGACAAGCGAGGACGGGGTGGTACAGGTGAGTGGTCTCGTCGTGGGCGTCGACGGCTCGACGCAGTCGGAGCACGCCCTGGAC
>DASYAG010000113.1:0-2188 GCA_036501485.1 Acidothermaceae bacterium
GCCGGGCGGCAGCCCGAACTCGTGGTTACCGAAGATCAGATAGGCCCGCTCGGGGTCGTTGGCCGCGTGCACCCGGCCGGCGTGCGCGTCACGCCAGAAACGTTGCACCGGTGCGTCATTGGCCAGCGCCGTGGCACCGGAGGCCTCGAACAGCCGGTCGACCGAGGCGATGGACCGCCCAGTGGCGCGCACCTGGTCGCGGCGAGCGCGGGCGCGCAGGTCGAACGGGATCTCCTTGCCCGCCGACAGCAGCGCGTACTCGTCGCTGACATTGCCGATCAGCTGTCGCCACGCCGCGTCGATGTCGCTGGCCGCCTCGGCGATGCGGACCTTGGCGAACGGGTCGTCCTTGGCCTTCTCGCCGGCGAACGCCGCACGCACCCGCTTGCCCTGGTGCTCGACGTGCGCCGCGTACGCGCCGTAAGCCATGCCGACGATCGGCGCCGAGATAGTCGTGGGATGCATTGTGCCCCAGGGCATCTTGTAGACAGCGGCGGTGTTGTTCTCATAGCCGCCGGCGGTGCCGTCGTTCATCTCCTTGTAGGACAGGAAGCGGTGCCGCGGCACGAAGACATCCTTGACGACGACGGTGTTGCTGCCGGTGCCCCTCAGACCCACCACATGCCAGACGTCGTCGATGCGGTACTCGGTGCGCGGGATCAGGAAGCTGCCGAAGTCGACCGGCCGGCCGTCCTTGATCACCGGACCACCCAAGAAAGCCCACGTGGCGTGGTCACAACCCGACGACCAGTTCCACGAACCGCTGACCAGGTAGCCGCCGTCGACAACCGTACCCGCGCCCATCGGTGCGTAGGACGACGAGACGCGCACTCCTGTGTCGTCACCCCAGACCTCGTCCTGGGCCTGCTGGTCGAACAGCGCCAAGTGCCAGTTGTGCACACCGATGATCGAGCTGACCCAGCCGGTGGAACCGCACGCGCTGGCCAGTCGGCGGACGGCCTCGTAGAACACTGCGGGATCGCACTCCAGCCCGCCCCACTGCTGGGGCTGCAGCAACTTGAAGAAGCCGATCTCCTGGAGTTCGCTGACCGTGGCGTCCGGCAGTCGGCGCAGATCCTCAGTTTCCTGGGCGCGCTGTCGCAGCTTGGGCAGTAGTTCGTCGATGCCGTCTAGGACCGACTGGGCGTCACGTTGTTGAATGGACGTCACTGGTTCCTCCAAAGGTGGCTTACGTAGACAAAGACTAGAACACGTTCCGATTTGTGTCGAGCAGCGTGTTCCTGCGGCTGGTAGCGATACCGATGCACCTTTCTGTAACCTGTTCTAGTTATGACTGAAGGAAGGGCGGGGTTGTGACAGACACAATTCCCGACGAGCCGCTCGGCAGCCACGTTCTCGAACTGGAGATAGCCGACGTCGTCACCGAGACCGAGGACGCGCGTTCGCTGGTGTTCACGGTGCCCGATGGCGCTCAGATACCGGCGGAGCGGTTGCGCTACGCCCCCGGCCAGTTTCTCACGCTGCGCGTTCCCAGCGACCGCACCGGCTCGGTGGCCCGCTGCTACTCGCTGTGCAGCTCGCCGTTCACTGACGAGGCGATGACCGTCACCGTGAAACGGGACAAAGACGGCTACGCGTCGAACTGGCTGTGCGACCACGCCCACGCCGGCATGCGGATCCACGTCCTGGCGCCGTCGGGCACGTTCGTGCCCAAAACCCTCGATGACGACTTCGTGCTGCTGGCCGCCGGCAGCGGAATCACACCGGTCATGTCGATCTGCAAGTCCGCGTTGTCCGAAGGCGGCGGCCAGGCGGTGCTGATCTACGCCAATCGCGACGAGCGGTCGGTGATCTTCGCCGATGCGCTGCGCGAGCTCGCCGCCAAGTACCCGGACCGGCTGACCGTCGTGCATTGGCTGGAGTCGCTGCAGGGGTTGCCGTCGGCTAACGCGCTGGCGCAACTGGCTGCTCCGTTCACCGACCGGCAGGCGTTCATCTGCGGGCCGGGGCCCTTCATGGAAGCCGCCCGCGAGGCGCTCGAAACCCTGAAAGTGCCTGCACCGCAAGTACATCTCGAGGTGTTCAAGTCGCTGGAGAGCGACCCGTTCGCCGCGGTGAAAATTGATCACGACGACGGCGACGAGCCCCCGGCCACCGCGGTCGTCGAACTCGACGGCCAGACCCACACCGTGTCGTGGCCCCGCAAGGCGAAGCTGCTCGACGTGCT
>DASYAG010000114.1:0-35564 GCA_036501485.1 Acidothermaceae bacterium
CACAGATCTCGCGCCGCACCGCGTCCGACATCCTGTCCGACATCGTGGCAAGAGTCGCGGTTCCGTCGTCCACCCAGCGTTCCCGAGCAACACCGCACTGATGCGGGCGGCGCTTTCCGGACTCACCACCCGCGGCCGGAGTTTCCTCGCGGCCGGCATTGCTGCGTGTCTGTGCGGTCTTGTCCTTCGCGAGATGGACTTGTTGCGCGTTGGCATCTTCTTGTGCGCGCTACCGATCGCCACGGCGACCGTCGTTGCCCGTACGCGTTACCGACTCTCGTGCGTTCGCCGCATCGAGCCGCAACGCGTACCGGTCGGCGAGACAGCCCAAGTTGTATTGCGCATTGAGAACTTGTCGCGCGTGGCAACCGGCATTTTGCTCCTTGAGGATCGGTTGCCTTACAGCCTCGGTGGGCGGCCGCGCTTCGTGGTGAACAGGATCGAATCCCTTGGTGTGCGCGAGGTTTCCTATCCGGTGCGCAGTGATGTCCGCGGTCGCTTCGTTGTTGGCCCGCTCTCGCTGCGGTTCGCGGATCTCTTCGGCCTCGTCGAGTTGACTCGATCGTTTACGACGACCGACGCCCTCGTCGTGACACCCACGGTCGTGCCACTACCGGCGATCCGTCTTGGCGGCGACTGGGCCGGCGGTGGCGACAGCCGAGCACGTTCAATCTCGACGATGGGCGAGGACGACGTCACCACCCGCGAGTATCGCCACGGCGACGACTTGCGCCGCGTGCACTGGCGATCGACTGCCCGATACGGCGAACTCATGGTGCGCCGCGAAGAACAGCCGTGGCAGAACCGAGGCGTACTGCTGCTCGACAGCCGGGTGACTGCCCATCGTGGAGAAGGCCCCGGCTCGTCGTTCGAGTGGGCAGTCAGCGCGATCGCATCAATCGGCTCGCATCTGGCTCGCGATGGGTTCGGGCTTCGATTCACCACGGAATCTGGCAGCGAAGTGTCGGGTTATTCGGCCGACGCCATGGCGGGCACGCCGTTCGAAGCCGTGCTACTCGACACCCTCGCGCTGGTCTCGATGTCGGGCGCGCATTCGCTGACTGCCGGCCTCGCCGGCATTCGACGTGGCGGTGGCGGCGGACTCGTGATTGCGGCGCTCGGCAATCTGACTGACGCCGACCTCGATGCGCTGACCCGGTTCAGGCATCACGCGTCGGCATGCGTAGCGATCATGCTCGACACGACGAGCTGGGCGCAGGCCTCGGTGCCGGGCCAGCCTGCAGTACGTCAACGCGACCATGCGGCGTCGTGCGCCCTGCTTGCCGCTGCTGGATGGCGTGTCGTGTCAGTCAACGCGCGCACCGACATGCGCACGATGTGGGGCAACGCCGCAAGCAACTCGCAGGTATTGGCGAGCCGATGAATCCACGACTTCGGGTCACTGTTTTCGCTGCGTTGGCGACCATTCTTGGGTCGCTCAGTTTGTTGCCCGTCTTTAGCACGATGGGTTGGGTACCTCGCGTCGTCTTGATGGTCGTGGCAATCGCCGCGACGTCGGCAGCATTGCAACGCATCCGCGTTGTGACCGCCGTCATCCCGTTGGCCATGCTGGCCGTCTGGGCGTTCCTGGTGACCGCGCTGTACGCGCACTCAGTTGCCCCCCTCGGATTCATCCCTGGTCCGGCCGCGTTGCGGCTCCTGCACACCACGATGTCGTCCGGGTTCACTGACACTGTTCAACTCGCCGCACCTGTCGAGGTCACCCGTGGGTTGAGTTTGTTGACCACTGCAGGCGTCGGACTTGTCGCTGTCGTTGTCGAAACGTTGGCGAGTGGACTGCGGCGACCGGCCGTCGCCGGACTCCCGCTGCTTGCGATCTTCACCGTCTCGGCGGCAACGCTTTCTGGCGGAGTCGGGTGGCGGCCATTCGTGTTCGCCGCTGCGGGCTACCTCGCGCTCCTTCTTGCCGAAGGCCGCGATCGGGTCGGCCGGTGGGGCCGCCCGGTGCGGGCGATTCGCGGATCCGTGGTCAGGGGCCAGGCGGCAACGAGCCAGTTGACGCAGGTCGGACGCCGCGTTGGCTTCGCCGCGATCAGCATCGCCGTCGTGTTGCCGGTGATCATCCCGGGACTGCATTCGGGCTGGTTCGGCAGCCACCACACGAATGGCGTAGGCGGGTTTTCGGCCAACAGCAAAAGCGGCTCAGCCACCATCAGCCCGATCGTGAGCATCCGGCAGGAGCTCAACGAGCCGACGCCCACATCGTTGTTCACCTACACGACGACAGGAACGCCGACCTACTTGCGCCTGCTGACCCTCGACAACTTCGACGGCACTGTGTGGTCGGTCTCCTCAGTCACCTCACCGGACGACACGAAGATCGCCAAAGGCATCCCGCCGCCCGCTGGCGTGACACTGCAACCCACGGGCAGCGCGAAGACGAACATCGCGATCACCGGCCTGCGGCAGGCGTACTTGCCGGCGCCGTCGACAGTCACAGCAGTGACGGCACGTGGCGACTGGCGCTATAACCCCGTGAACCCCGCGATCTATGGAGTCGATACCGCAACGCCGCACCAGAACTACAGCGTCACGAGCGCGGTCTATCAGCCGACGGCGGCCATGCTCAATTCGCTGCCAGCGGTTGACGCAGACGCGAGCCTCGCGCCGTACCTCGAGGTACCCGGAAACCTGCCTAGCCAGGTTCAAACGGTCGCCGACCAGATCATCGCGGCTGCCCACGCAGTGACGCCGTATCAGAAGGCGCTTGCTTTGCAATCGTGGTTCCAGGCCGGCACCTACGACATCACGATCAAGACCGGCACCGATGAGAATGCGCTGCTGATCTTCCTCAACGACCGTCGCGGCTACTGCGAGCAGTTCGCCGCCACGATGGCGTTGATGGCTCGTGTCGAGGGGATCCCGGCCAGGGTCGATGTCGGCTTCACCCCAGGCGCGCCGGTGGGCAACAGCAGCACCTACGTCGTCACAACTGCCGACGCCCACGCATGGCCCGAGTTGTACTTCCCGAACGCAGGGTGGTTGCGCTTCGAACCGACGCCGCGGTCGGACGGCCAGACGACCACTCCGGGCTACGCGCCGCTCACCCAGGGGCAACAGGCGCCCGCGTCAGTGTCACCGGGAGGAGCGGTTGCCGGCGCTCCGCTCGACATCCCTGGTCTCCGCGAGCCCTCGGTCAAGGCAGTGCACAAGAACGGGAACTCGATCCCCGTGTTCAGCCACCTTCCAGTGGGTTGGCTCGTCCTCGTGCTCATCGTGGTCTTGGGAATCGTGGTCGCCCCTGGCGCGCGCTGGATCACCCGACGACGACGATGGACATCCGCCGACACCGAAGCTGCCCGCGCGCACGCCGCCTGGGCGGACCTCGGTGACGACATGCGCGACCTCGGGCTCGACTGGCGTGGTCAGATCGACACGCCGCGAAGAGCCGCGGCGACCCTGGTCGCGACCCGACGGTTGTCGACTGACGCTGCCGCAGAGCACGCGCTCTCGCGACTCACTCGAGCCGAAGAACTCGCTCGGTACGCAGCGCGACCCGAGGAGTTGCGATGGGTCGACCAGGATCCGCGCGCCGACGAGAGCACGGTTCGCAAGGCGCTGTTTGGCTCCGTGTCACGGAGCCGCCGGCTGCGGGCGCGATTGGCACCGTCATCGTCGAGCCGCATCGCCGTCTCCGCAACGGCTTGGGTTTCGGACTTCTGGCGCGGGTTCACACTCGGCGCGCGGCGCTGGGTTAGTGGCCGGCTGCCGGGCACAGGGCGCGACGACCTGCAGGATTAGCGGTCTGCGGGATTAGCGGTCTGCGCGAGTGGCTGTCGGCGCGGTCGGGCTGACTAGCGGTCGTCGTCCTGGCCAGTCGCCCCGCCGCCTAGGCCGTCACGACGGCGGTCCCAGCGCTCTTCGAACCGCTTCACGATGCTGCGCTTGGGTGCAGGCGGCGTATTGAGTTTCTTGCCGCGGACGCGGCGGGTGGGCGGCAAATCGGTAGCTCGCCCAACGCCGGGCTCGGTGACTTCAGACGCCTCGCGACGCTGACGCCAGGTTGATGCGCCGTACAAGAAGGCCAGCAGCATCAACACAAATCCCGCGACGCTCAGCTCGAGCTGCTCCACCGCAATACCAACAGGGAGTAAGACCACCCCGATGATCGCGCCAAGGGCCGCGCGCAGGTAGCGGCGGCGGTGCAACGTTCGTGGATCGATACCGCGCACAGTGGCGGCGAACTTCGGGTCGTCGGCGTAGAGGGCTCGCTCGATCTGCTCGAGCACTCGCTGCTCGTGCTCAGAGAGCGGCACGTTGCCCTCCCAACGACATCCCCACCATGCCCCCGACCAACCGTGCGTCCGACTCGTACCCGATCCTGGTTGTCCACTGCTGCCTAACAGTGTGCAACATGATCCGAGCGGAAGCGGCTAGCCGAGCGACGACCGGGCCGGTCGTCGCGCTTTCAGGATACGAGCCTGCCGTGGGCGGCGAAAGCCGGTTGGGCAAGCGATGACAAAGAGACTGCATGAGCTGGGTCCGTTTCGGGCCCAGCACGGCATTACCCAGGTCGGGCGCCACACCAAACTAGGGCGCGAAACTGGAGGACCCTCAGGACCTCCACTGTGAGTATCGGGTGGCCCGGCCCCCACCTGGAGAACCGTTAGCTACGTCGCCCGACGACGTGCAATTGCGTCGCGATGTCCCGGAAGGCGGGCAACTCAGACGCCTCGAATTCCAAGGCGATCAACGCCTCGACTGCGGCTGGATCGGCGTCGAGCGATCCACCCGGCACCAGGTCGGCAAAGACCCTCGAGCCGTGGGCGGCGATCACCGTCAACCCCGCGGCACCAAGGAGTCTCTCGAGGTCAGCCAGCGTGAACCGGCGAGGCGCCGGGTCATTGGCCGAATGCCGCCCAAGCGGATCGCGCAGGGCGTGCAGCGCCTCATCGAAACGCCCCGCGGCGGCGCGGTGAAGCACGGCGGCTATTCGGTTCGCCGCGACAACACTGACGATGCCGCCCGGCCGAAGGACGCCGGCGACGGCCGTGAGGGCGGCAGCGGGGTCGTCGACGATCTCGAGCACGCTGTGCAGGACGACGAGGTCGAAGGAGGCAGGCGCAACGACGTCGAGCAGACTTGCGGCATCGCCCTGGACGCTGTGGATTCGATCTGTCACGCCGGCATCGGCCGCGCGCCGGACTAGCGCGGCGAGTGAATCTGGGCTGGCATCAACGACAGTGACCCGGTGGCCCAGTTCGGCCAAGGGCACCGCGAACCCGCCGGTACCACCACCTGCATCGAGGACGTCGAGCTGGTCGCGGCCGGTCGCGACAACCAGGTCGATGAGCAGCGTTCGAACACTGCGCCAGACGACAGCAGTTCGCACCGAGCCGCGAGTACGCAGTCGGTCGGCAGCCATGGGGCGCACCTTACCGGCCGCCGCCCGTTAGCTGGCTCGAGCCGTCTCGACTGGCAGCGCTGGTTGGTGCGTGACGCCGATCGTGGTCTCGGCCAGTGCAAGAAAGGTCGCGCTGTCGCGAAGCAAGTCGTCGGCCTCGCGAGCACTCACCGATCCGTCAAGACCGGCCTCGGCTGCCGCTCGCTTCGTCGCGCCTGCGGCGAAAAAGGCGGCCCACTCGGCGAGCTCGGGCGCGACCTGGGTCAACAAGACCCAAGCGTTGCGGGAGCGCCGAACCCGCCGAACGCCGGGAATCTCGGGTCGCGCACGCGCGGCCAGCACCGCGGCTGCGCAGCGAAGCGCGGCAAGGTGCGCGCTTGCGTAACGCTGTGCGGGGCGTGAGCTGGTGGCAGCCTCGTCGAGTCCGTGGCGGGCGGCGGCGAGCAAGCCCAGTGCGGCGGGCAGCGGCTTGTTCTGCAAGTTGCTGTGCAAGTTACTGTGCAAGGTCGTCACCATGACGTCACCCTCCTTGTGTCGGCACTACCGGCGCCCGGGCCGACGGCGGGTCGAGGACCGTGGCCCGGGCAATGGCAGCGCCCCCAGCGAACTTCGCGGGACCCCACCCGCCTCGCCCGACTGACTCGTTCGAACATATGTTCGAACGAGTCCACAGTAAGCGGCGCCCGGAGGATTCGTCAAGCCCATTCAGCGAAAGTCGCGCGACGTCCTGCGGACTGCCAGCGGCAACCGCTCGAAACGCTCGGCAACCACATTGACGACGCCCTGCTCACGCTCGAGACGGCCTCGCACCAAGAGAGCAGCGGCGGTGCGCGCCACCCGCCTGTAGTGGATCCAGACGCCGCGCGAACAAATCACGTTCACCATGCCGGTCTCGTCCTCGAGATTCAGGAAGGTGGTTCCACCCGCGGTGGCCGGCCGTTGCCAGTGGGTCACGACTCCCCCGACCAAGACACGGCGGCCGGCCTCTGCCGTACGCAGCGCGCTGGCCGTGAGAACGCCGAGTTCGTCGAGCCGATCGCGCACGTGTCGGGTCGGATAGCCGTCGGTCGTGATCGCGGTCGCCCACAGGTCGGCCACCGTAACCTCGACGTCGCTCATCACGGGGAGAGTGGGAGCGTGCGTTCCGAGCACCGCCCCGGCAAGCCGATCAGGAGATCCTTCTGCTGCCGCGCCAGCCGCCCACAACGCCACCCGTCGACTCATCCCGAAACAGTCGAAGGCTCCGGCCGTCGCCAGCGCCTCGACCTGAGCGGCTGAAAGACCGATCCGATGCACCAGGTCGGTCATATCCGCGTACGGACGGCCCGCAGCAATGCGCTCGCCAAGAGGATCGGTGATCGCGCGCACGGAGGTCAGCCCGAGCCGAACCGCCCGCACACGACTGCCTGCATCGACGGGTTCGAGAGTGGTCAAGGCTGCACTCGCATTGATGTCGGGCCGCCGCACTTCGACGCCGTGTCGACGCGCATCAGCGACCAACGACTGCGGTGAATAGAAACCCATCGGCTGCGCATTGAGCAGTGCGGCACAAAAGGCTGCCGGGTAGTGCAACTTCAACCACGAACTGGCGTACACGAGATAGGCGAAGCTGATCGAGTGACTCTCGGGGAAACCGAAGTGCGCGAATGCGGTGAGCTTCTCGTAGATCTCGTCGGCGACCGCGCCGGTAATGCCTCGCTCGGCCATCCCGCTGTAGAGCTTGCCGCGCAGTCGTTCCATGCGAGCCGTCGATCGCTTCGAACTCATGGCCTGTCGCAACTCATCTGACTGCGCCGCCGTGAAGCCGGCGACATCGATCGCCATCTGCATCACTTGCTCCTGAAAGAGCGGCACACCGTAGGTGCGTTCGAGCGAGTTCTTCAGCAGTGGATGGGCATAGGTGGCTTTTTCGAGCCCATTGCGCCGGCGGATGAAGGGATGCACGGAGCCGCCCTGAATAGGTCCTGGCCTGATGATGGCGACCTCGGTGACCAGGTCGTAGAACTTCCGCGGCTTCAAGCGGGGCAAGGTCGCCATCTGCGCGCGGCTCTCGACCTGGAACACCCCGACCGAATCGGCGGCGCACAGCATGTCGTAGACCTTGGGATCTTCGGTTGGAATTGTGTCGAGTTGCAGGTCGAGGTCGTAGTGCTCACGCAGCAGGTCGAACGCGCCATGCAACGCGGACAACATGCCAAGCCCCAACAAGTCGAACTTCACCAGACCGGTGCGCGCACAATCATCCTTGTCCCACTGCAAGACCGTGCGGTTCTCCATGCGGCCCCACTCGACGGGACACACCTCGGTAACAGGCCGGTCGCAGATGACCATGCCACCGGAATGAATGCCGAGATGCCTCGGAAAGCGCAGGATTTGCTCAGCGAGTTCGATGACATCACCGGGGATGTCATAGTCGGTACCTGCACCGGTGCCGCTCGCATCGGAAGTGACAGATCCCCAGCTGTCGATCTGTTTCGACCACGCATCTTGTTGACCAGTGGAGTACCCGAGCGCCTTCGCCATGTCACGCACGGCCGACTTCGGCCGGTAGCTGATCACGTTGGCCACCTGCGCCGTATTCGTACGCCCATAGCGCGTGTAGACGTGCTGGATGACTTCTTCGCGGCGGCCGCTCTCGATGTCGAGATCGATGTCGGGCGGCCCATCTCGCTCGGGTGAGAGGAACCGTTCGAACAGCAGATGGAAGGCCACCGGATCGGCCTTGGCGATACCGATCGCGTAACACACTGCTGAGTTCGCAGCCGACCCACGGCCTTGGCACAAGATGTCGTTGGCGCGGCAGAATTCCACGATCTCCCAGACGATCAAGAAGTAGCCAGGGAAGTTGAGTTGCTCGATCACCTCGAGTTCGTGTTCAAGCTGCCGGTAAGCACCGGGCTGACGCTCAGCATCAGGCGGGCCGTACTTTTTCAGTGCCCCCCGCATGGCAAGCGCGCGGAGGTAGCTCATCTCGGAATGACCGGCTGGTACTGGGAAATCCGGTAAACGTGGGGCAACGAGCCGCAGGTCGAACGCGCAAGTACGACCGATCTCAGCGGCGAGGTCGACCGCACCCGGATAACGCGCGAACCGCCGCGCCATCTCAACACCTGAGCGCAGGTGCGCAGTGCCGGCGGCCGGCAGCCAACCGTCCATGTCGTCAAGACCACGACGACCGCGGACGGCGGCCAGTGCCGCAGCAAGCCGACCTCCGCCAGGAGTCGCGTAATGGGCGTTAGTGGTGGCAACGACGCCCAGCTTTCGACGTCCGGCTAGATCGAAAAGCGCCTCGTTGCGAGTGGAGTCGAGCGGATTGCCGTGATCAGTCAGTTCGACGCATACATTGTCGCGACCGAACCATGCGACGAGCCGGTCGAGCTCAGCTGCCGCAGCAGAAAGTCCCTCTGCAGCAAGGGTTTTGGGGACGCTACCTTTGCGGCAGCCGGTGAGAATGACCCAATGACCGTCGTGCGACTCCGCCAGTTCTTCGAGGTCGTAGAGGGGCCGACCTTTCTCCTTGCCGGCGAGTTGCGCAGCGCTGATCGCCATCGAGAGACGGCGATACCCTTCGGGGTCACGCGCGAGGACGAGCAGATGGTTACCTTCAGGATCGGCGATGCCGTTTTGCGGTGTGCGTAGACCGAGACTGAGTTCAGCACCGAACACCGTGCGAACACCCAGTTCACCGGCTGCTTCGGCGAAACGTACGACCCCGTAAAACCCGTCATGGTCGGTGATGGCGAGGGTCTCGATCCCGAGTCGAGCTGCCTCTTCGGCAAGTTCTTCGGGTTCACTTGCGCCGTCAAGAAAGCTGAAGTTGGAGTGGCAGTGCAACTCGGCGTACGGCACCGCTGCCAGCGTCGACCCAGCAGTTGGCGGTGACGACTCCACCCGCTGGTAACGCTCACGTTTGCGCGACCAGGCCGGACTATCGCCCCCATCACCGTCGACGGGCTTGTACCCAGGATTGGCTGCCGTCTTGGGTCGCCCCGACAGCTGGCGTTCGAGTTCACGCCACGGGATATCGGGATTATTGAAGCCCACGACGAGCCCTCGCCATGTCGCTAGTCATGTCGCGCCAGTGGCGCACGCTAGTCATAGAGCGCCTCGATAAACCAGCGGCCGTTCTCGCACACCATGAGCAAACCGGCACCATCGATGGTCGCGATCTGGAAACGGGCACGGCGGCGCGCAGTCAGGCGGTCCCACCAGCGGACGTCGAGTGGCCAGGGTCCGGCCCAACCGGCGATCGCCACCGGTGGTTGCTGCCCGATACGCAACCAACCCGGAGCAGCAGAAACGACGCACCGCCCGGTCACCACCACGGGGTTGCCACCAATGTCAGTGATCGTGGCCGGTTGTGCTGACTTGAGCACCGTGGCTGGCGAGGGAGCGGGCAACCGACCCGGCCACGGCCATGCATCTGCGGGCAGTACGTCGCGCGGCTCACCCCACGACACCAGCCTGATCTGTTCGGCCACATCACGACCGGCACCGACAACCGCGGTAACCACTGCGTCGGGGCCGAGCATGCCCTGAACGCGAGCGAGTGCACGATCGATCTGCTCGAGATCGCCACCGGGTCCACTCGCGCCGCCGGCCTCGGCGCCCCGCCCTGCTTCAGCGCCCCACAGAGAAAGCTGCCGACCGTCGTCATGGATGACTTCGTCGGGCACCAACCGCAAGAACACCAACCCGCTCGACGGCTGCCCGTCATGGGATCGGATGGCGCCCGATAACCAGCCGTCGAGTTGCCAGCGGGTGCGATCGGCAATGGCGTTCGCGGTAAAACCTGGGGCGGACACCGCAGGAGATGTAGTGCCATGCCGCCAACTGCGCGACAGTTGTTCACCGTTTTCGGTGCACGCTTCGATGCTGATGCGGATGCAAGCAAGGCCCCGCGCTGCCAGCCGCTCATGCAACTGTTCGGCCAGTGTCTTGGCAATGAAGGTGGCGGTGTCGACGCGATCGATCGGAGGGTCGAGCGTCATCTCGACATCAAGATCGGGCGGCGCGACGCGAGCAGCCGGTGGCCGTATCTCGATACCGCGGGCGAGATCGTGCACGTAGGCGCCGTCGGGCCCGAACCTTGCAAGCACATCAGTGCGCGGCAAGTCCGCGAAATCACCGAGCGTGTGAATGCCGAGTCTGATCAGCAGATCAGCAAGTTCAGGCCGATCGAGAACTCGGATCGGCAGCGGCGCGAGAAAAGCCGCCGCTTCACCGGCAGGCACGATGGACGCCGCGTAAGCAGCTTGGGTAGCAGCGAAGATGCCGTCAGCAATACCGAGTTGGACGTCGTATCTGGTCGCATCGGAAACTGCTCGCGCAATGGTGGCGAGCAACGGCAATTCCCCTTGGTAGTAACGGGCTGCACCGCGAGCGGCCACTACCAGCAATCCAGGCCGGATGATCTCGATGCCAGGGACGATCGCTTCGACCGCAACTGCCACTGACTCGAAAAGCCGAGCGTCACGAGCAGGGTCATGGTGGTAGACCGTGAGCTCAGGACACTTGGACTGCGCATCGCGACGCCGCTGACCGCGACGCACTCCGTCGAGACGCGCGGCGGCCGAGCAGGCGACAATGCGATTCGCATGCATGACGGCACCCGGCAACTCGGCGCTGCCGCCAGCAGCGATCACCGGCCAGTCAGGACACCAAACGGCGAGAGCGCGAACCGCCGTCATAAGGCCTGCGGCAACTGTTCTGAAGCCTGTGACAACTGTTCTGAAGCCTGCGGCAGCCAGACCGTGGCACGTCGCGGCCGGACCGCCGCTCCACGACCAAGCGACTGCACCTCAAGTTCGTGGGCCTGCAGGTATCCATGACCTGACCCGAGCCCGTGCCAGCGCTGCTCGATGACGGTGAGGCCGAGCGCCGCACCCTCCCACTTGGCGGTTGTCAGCAGCACCGCCGAACGTTCGCGAGCCCTGGCGCTCAGTCGGCGCATATCTGCCTCGCGAGCACGAAGCGGCGGGTGGATGACCACGATGTCGAACGCCTCGAGCAGGCTGGCGACCACCGAGGGCCACTGCTCCCCCGGTTCAGCGACCCGGACGAACCTTTCGAGCTCGACGCCAGCCTCCGCTGCTGCGGCACTGCCGAGCAACGGCGAACCGACCTCTGCGCACCAGCCCTGGTGCGCAGAGACCTCCGCCAGCAACGCCAGCACCAGGGACGACGACCCACTCACGGTGATGGTCGAACCACGCCGCACTCCCCCTTCGGGGAAAAGCTCGGCCAACGCCTGCGGGACCGGCAAAAGCTCTTTGCTACCGACCGCGCGTAGCTGCTCGAGGAGGTCTGGCGACAGGCCCTCGAGTGACGATGCGGCGGAGCGGAGCATCCCTTGAGTATCGAACATATGTTCGAACGCCGTCAATGCAGGGTTCCTCGCGAGATCTCTAGGATCGGCGGGTGGCGATTCTGGAGGTAACCGAATGAGTGACCTGCACCCCAACGCCGTTCGCGTTCAAGACGCGTTACTTGCAGCAGGCGCAAAGGGCAGTGTGCGGATGCTCGACGAATCCGCCCGGACAGCCGCCGAAGCAGCCGCCGCGCTGGGTGTCGAAGTAGGACAGATCACCAACAGCTTGATCTTTGTGGCGGACGGCGAACCGCTGCTCGTCCTGACCAGCGGCCGTCATCGAGTCGACACCTCGAGGGTGGCTCAGCTCGTCGGTGTGGCCAAGGTCAGCCGCGCCGACGCCGACTTCGTCCGCGAGCACACCGGAGTGGCGATCGGCGGCGTCTCCCCTATCGGCCACCCACGCCCGCTACGCACCCTCGTCGACGTTGCCCTTGACGACTACGACGTGGTGTGGGCCGCGGCCGGACACACGCACGCAGTGTTTCCGACCACCTTCGCCGAACTGCTCACCCTCACCGGCGGCGCGCCCGCCCAGGTCGGCGACTAAGGCAGAATGGGGTTATGGCTACTGCAGACCCCGACCAATCGCCGTCCGCTGACGAAAGCGAGTCACCGGAGGCGACAGCATCGGCTGACGACGAATTGCGCCTTCGCTATCGCGAAGCACTCGAACGCAAGCGCGCCGGCGGATCAGCAGCAGCGACCGGTCACGGAGCCGACCGGCCGAACGCTCCGACCAGCAACGACAAGGTCAAGCGCACCTTCCGACGTCGCGCTGGCGGCTGAGGCGCCCCGCCCATCGAGAGACCGTTTCAGCTCAGGGCCCAGGTCACCGCGACGTTGACGGTGACGTCTTGCGAGCGGGCCTGGATTGGAACAGACCCCCCGGCTGGCGCTGCTTCCGAGGCCATCGGGTCGTTGAACGTTTCTGGCTGGGA
Source organism: Acidothermaceae bacterium (assembly GCA_036501485.1). GTDB lineage: Bacteria > Actinomycetota > Actinomycetes > Acidothermales > Acidothermaceae > PALSA-607. Next base: position 12,677 of record DASYAG010000114.1, read on the forward strand.
GTCAGTCGACTCCGAAATGCTCGTCACCGCCCCTAATGTGCGGCCCGCAGCATCGGCGTACGTCTTCGCCTTAGTCTCTGCATCGGCGAAAGCTGCCTGCCGCGCTTGCACTATCAACGCGTTGTCCTGATCGATGTCGAGACTCGCCTGACCGATTTGCAGCGCGTCGCCGCCGACCCGCGCTGCGTCGGAAATGATCGAACCGGCAGTACTCAGGTTGCGCAATACGACCGACAGGTTCTCACTCACCTGGTAGCCGGTGATCCGCGGACTGTTGTTGTTATAGGTGTAAGTCGGCTGCACCGAGAGCCCTGACGTTTGTAGATCGGCTGCGGCAACGCCGTCGGATTTCAAGATTTGCTGGACGGCGACCATGGCCGTATTTGCATCCTGCATCGCTGCAGTGACGGTCGGCCTAGTGACATTGATGGAGCTGTCGAGCCGCAACAAGTTCGGCGTCCCGGTCACTTGTCCGGTGCCGTTCACGCTGATGCCACCGCCGCCGCCTGGCACACCCGACGATGCGGGACTCACCTGCGCGGCAGGCAGCACGGTCGGCACGTTCGGCACTTGACCCGGCGCGGCCGATGCGTTGCCACCACGTCCCCATGCATATGCAGCCACGACGATCAGTGCGGTGGCGACTCCGACGGCAACCGATCGCACAGCGGGGTTCAGCGACATGACGACCTCCGGGCACGGATAGAAGCGGGTGAAACGTGCCGGTTGGACGCCGTAAGTTACTGGCCGGTTCCGAGGTGTTCGGACGAGCTCGGCTACAGGTCTGGAAGCCCGAGATTCTGGTAGATCTCGCGAGTCGCCGTCGACTTGTTGAGCGTGATGAAGTGCAAGCCGGGCGCTCCCTCGGCCAGCAATCGCTGACACATCTCGCTGGCAACCTCAAGACCAATCGCTCGCACCGTCTCGGGATCGTCGGCGACGGCGAGCAATCGCTGCGCGAGCAGCGGCGGGAAGTCATCGCCGGACAGAAGCGAGAACTTTTCGATCTGGCCGATCGACGTGAGCGGCATGATGCCGGGAATGATCGGGATGTCGCAGCCAGCTGCCGCAATGCGGTCGCGCAGAACGAGATAGTCGTCGACGGAAAAGAACATCTGAGTAATCGCGAAGTCGGCACCCGCCCTGTGCTTGCGCACGAGGTTCGCAATGTCGTCCTCGACGGTTAGCGAGCGCGGATGCTTGGTCGTAAACGCCGCGACACCAACACAGAACTGGCCTGAATACTTGACCAGCCCGACAAGTTGTTCGGCGTATTCAAATCCCTCCGGATGCGCGACCCATTCGGCCTGCGGGTCGCCTGGAGGATCACCGCGCAATACCAGGACGTTGCGCACCCCGGCGTCCGCATATTGACCGACGATGCGGCGCAATTCGGCGATCGAATGATTCACGGCGGTGAGATGTCCGACCGGCGTCAGCGTGGTCTCCGTGGCGATTCGCTCGGTCATGCGCACCGTCGTGTCGCGCGTCGAGCCACCTGCGCCGTACGTCATCGAGACGAACGTCGGCCGTAGCTGCTCGAGTTCGCGGATCGTCTGGAACAAAGACCGCTCGCCCTGCTCGGTCTTCGGGGGGAAGAACTCGAAGGAGAAGGAGTGGCCGCCTTGGGCCAGGAGCTCTTTGATCGTGCGAGTGCGCTCGCTCAACATGGACGGGCGACCCAGCGACATGCGTTCAGGGTACTGGCTGAACGGCCCGTAACCGCGCGGCGAACTCGGCGGCCGCGGCGCCGGGGTCGGTGGCCTCAGTGATGGCCCGGACAACGACCACGCGACGAGCACCTGCAGCTACGACCTGATCGAGATTGCCCAGATCGATACCGCCAATCGCGAACCACGGCCTGGTCGTGTCCAGACCGCTGGCATACCTGACCAGCCCGAGACCAGGAGCGGGCCGGCCCGGCTTCGTCGGAGTCGGCCAGCACGGCCCGACACAGAAGTAGTCGACACCCTCTTCGACAGCGGCAGCTGCCGCCTCGTTCTCGGTGTGGGACGACCGCCCGATCAGCACCTCCTCGGCGACGATCGCGCGGGCGACCGACGTCGGCAGGTCGTCTTGTCCAAGATGGAGAACCGGTGCACCCGATGCCCACGCGATGTCGGCCCGATCGTTTACCGCCAACAACACACCGTGGCGCTTACACGCGTCGGCGAACACCTCGAGCGCCGCCAGTTCTTGCTTGGCTTCGATGCCCTTCTGCCGCAACTGCACGATGTCGACACCGCGGCTGAGCACCGCGTCGAGAAACTCGGCCAGGTCACGCTCACGCTCGCGCGCATCGACGCATAGATAGAGCCGTGCGTCAGAAAGCGAGCGCTTGAGCACGCCGCTTCACCTCCGTGCCGCGGTTCTCTGCGAGCGCTTGCACTGGCGATCCGGGCAATCCGTCATCGGTGAACAACCAGCGCAGCGCCTCATCGTCGTTGAAGCCAGAGTCCGCGAGCAGGCTCAACGTGCCGGGCAGGCCTTTGAGAATCGCACCGTCACCGACGAAGATCGCCGGCACCAACAAGACGCCATCTCGCCGGACGCCGAGCAGTTTGCGTTCTCTTAACAGTTGGCGAACTTTCGTGACATCAACGTGCAATCGTTCCGCAACATCGGGAACGGTGAGCCACCCAGTGATGAGGTCTTCGATGCCAGGCACCCCGATAGCGTGCCACGTGTCGATTGCCGCGTGTCGCCACGGGTGCTCCCGCAGTGGCCGCAGCATGGCCGCAGCGTGGCTGTGGCGCAGCTGTGAAGCGCCCGCAAATGATTCGAAACGGCGGCCCCGCGACCCGTACCATCGGCGAAGACTGTCCGAACGCCCGCCTAGACTGGGCGCCACACCAACACAACTGAGGCGCGGTGAACTGCCGACCTGCATCGCAGGTCGGGCGGTATCGCGGTGACGGGAGACATCACCAATGAAGACGCTTGCCAATTTTGCGGTCAAACACCGGTGGTTGGTTGTCGCCGCTTGGATCATCTTCATCTTTGTCGCGCAGGGCATCTCCGGCGCGCTCGGCGGTCCGAACTACAAAGACACGTTCAGCCTGCCGCACACCGAAACCGCCTCAGTCACCAAAGTTCTGAAAAGCGCGGACCTCGCGAACCAGAGCGGCGCTACTGGCACCGTTGTGTTGAAAGCGAAGACCGGAACGCTGGCGTCCCCGCCCGCAGCGCTCGCCCCCGCATTGGTCAAGTTGTGTTCAGCGGGTCACGACGTCGCCGGCATAACAACGCCATGGCAGACGATCGACTGCACCAAGAATGCCGCCGTTACAGCTGGGGATCCCAAGCTGCTCAACACTGCGAACGGGTCGACTACTGGGCTGGTCGACCTCACCTGGATCAACAACCACTACGACCTGAAGCTGTTCACTGGTGTCTACAACGACCTCAAGACCTTGCGGTCATCGGCGCTGCAGGTCGAGTTCACTGGGAATGCATTCCAAGGAGTAGGCCAGGCACAAGGAGTGCCGCCGTTCTTGTTTGGTTTCATCGCCGCGCTGATCATCTTGGTCTTCGTCTTTCGCACGGTCGGCGCCACCGTGTTGCCGTTGGCCAGCGCAGTCGGCGCACTGGGCGCCGGCCTTGGGCTGATCGGCATCCTCACGCATGCCATGAACGTTTCGAACATCACTCCTGAGCTCACGGAGTTGATGGTGCTGGGCGTCGGTGTCGACTACGCGCTCTTCATCGTCACCAGGCACAGACGAAATCTGCGGCGCGGCATCGGCATCCACGAATCGATCGTCACGTCGATGGACACGTCCGGCCGGGCAGTTCTTTTCGCCGCCACTACGGTCTGCATCGCACTACTCGGACTGCTCGCACTTGGGGTGAGCTTCTTCAACGGCATGGCAATCGGCGCGGCCGTTGCAGTCAGCCTGACGGCGGCAGCATCACTGACTTTGCTGCCTGCGCTGTTGTCGTTGTTCGGCCTGAAGGTGCTGCCTCGCACGCAGCGACGCGCAGTACGAGCCGGGCAGTTCATCGAGCCGCACGCCACTGGCTTCTGGGCGCGCTGGTCGGGCACCGTTGCGCGTCACAAGACGCTGCTGAGCCTTGGCGCAGCCGCCGTCATCGTGGTGCTCGCACTGCCGTTCTTCTCGATGCGCCTCGGAGCCGGCGACCAGGGCAACGACCCGAAGGGCTCGACGACCCGCAGCGGCTACGACCTGATCGCCACCGGCTTTGGCGTTGGTTACAACTCCACTCTCGAGGCTGTCGTCGACGGTCCTGGCGCAACCGATCCTGCGTACCTGCAGAAGGTGTCCACTGCGCTGCAGGGCACCACCGGCGTCGACCCGACAAGCGTGCACGCGATTCCGCTGAACCGCACCGTCGCGTTTGTGTCGTTCAAGTCGACGACGTCTCCACAGGACGCAAAGACCTACGCACTGGTGAAAGATCTGCGCGCTCACACGTTGCCACCGATCTATGGCGGCACGGCAAACCACGTCTATGTCTACGGCGACACGGCGATTCAGGTCGACTTCGCAAAGGTGCTGGCGGCAAAGCTGCCGATCTTTATCGCGGCCGTCGTGGGCTTGTCGTTCCTGTTGCTGTTGGTCGCGTTTCGCAGCCTCGTGATTCCGTTGACCGCCGCGGTAATGAACCTGCTCGCCGCCGGCGCGTCGTTCGGCGTTGTGGTGGCCATCTTCCAGTACGGCTGGGGCGCTGACGCCCTAGGCCTTGGCAAGGGCGGCCCGATCGATGCGTGGGCACCGGTGATGTTCTTTGCGATCCTGTTCGGATTGTCGATGGACTACCAGGTGTTCCTGGTCAGCCGCATGTACGAAGAGTGGCTGCACACCCATGACAACAAGCGTGCGGTCATGGTCGGCCAGGCCGAGACGGGCAGCATCATTACGGCTGCGGCACTGATCATGATTGCCGTCTTCGGCGGCTTCGTGCTCGGCGACGAGCGAGCGATCAAGATCTTCGGTATCGGTCTAGCAACGGCCGTCTTCCTCGACGCGTTCTTGCTTCGCACGATCCTGGTGCCGTCGCTCATGCACGTACTTGGTGACCGCAACTGGTACCTGCCGAAGTGGCTCGACCGGATCACCCCGAAGGTGTCGTTCGAACCGCCTGAAGAACCGATCACGGAGCAAGACAACGTATTGGTCGGCAAATAACGAGTTTTGCTCGACGCATCGACATTAGCGCGGGGGTGTGTGCTGCCCTCGCGCTAATGTCATCGGCGTGAGCGAAATCCTCGGCGACGCCGTAGACCCCGATGACGACGGCTTCGACGAAGGCGAACCCGCGCACGAAGACGAGGACGACGGCGAGTTCGAGGAAGCACTCGAAGAGCTCGACCGGGCGTACGCGTCGAGCAGCTGGTCGATAACACTGAAGAACCCGGTAGTACTCGCCGTCACGGCGCTGGTGCTGTCTATCGTCAGTCTGCTCTCGCTCCTGTCGACCTACGTCCTGGTAAACGCGATTGTGTTGGCGCATCCCACGGAGGGTTCCGTCTTCAGCGCCCGCGTCAGCGGGCTCGTCGAACTGGGCCTGGCTCTGCTCGCGGTAGTGCTCGCGTACGTCGCCCACGGCGAGGCCCGCATCGACCCCGAGCTGCCGGCCCATCGGATCGCTCGATGGATCGCAGGCGCCGCGCTGCTGCTTGCGATCGTGTCGATCGCTGAATCGGGCATCTCCCTACTGATCTTGCTCGGCGCACACGTGCCTAGCCTGCCTAACGTGACTGGCAGTTAGACTGCAGATGCACGGGAGCCCGGTCGGACTGGGCTGAGAGGGCGGCTAGTGGCCGCCGACCGTCGAACCTGCTCCGGGTCATGCCGGCGAAGGGAGTCAATGCGATGGCCGAGGGCGACAGTGACGTCATCGTTGTCGGCGGTGGCGTGATCGGCCTCGCTATCGCCTGGCGCGCCGCACTGCGCGGGCTCGCAGTTACGGTGCTCGATCCCTCACCTGGCATGGGCGCATCCCATCACGGCGCCGGCATGCTCGCGCCGGTCACCGAGGTCCACTATGGCGAAGAGGATCTTCTTCGCCTCAACCTCGCGTCGGCCGTGCGCTACCCGAGCTTCGTCGCAGAACTCGAAGCATCAAGCGGGACGACGGTGGGTTACCGCGCGACTGGCACGCTCGCGGTCGCGTTCGACGCCGACGACAAGGCTGCGCTCGACGACCTGCACGGCTACCAGGCCACGCTTGGCCTGAGCTCACAACCGCTCTCGGCCCGCGAATGCCGTGAGCTGGAGCCATATCTCTCAACCGCCGTTCGCGGTGGCCTGCTGGTCGACGGTGATCACCAGGTCGATCCTCGGCGCCTGGTCGCCGCGCTCCTGGCCGCGTGCGCGCGAGCCGGCGTCGACGTCCGCCGCGTCCCAGCGCGCCAGCTTCGCGTTGAGGGTGATCGCGTAGTCGGCGTCGACGAACTCAGCGCGGCATCGGTCGTGCTCGCCGCTGGCTGCTGGTCGGCTGATTTGCGCGGCCTGCCGCCGCACGCGCTCCCGTCGGTGCGGCCCGTGAAAGGACAGATCCTGCGCCTGCACGACGACGTCGAGCATCCGATGCTTGCCCGCAATGTGCGGGCACTCGTCCGCGGGCGGCCGATTTACCTCGTGCCCCGTGCCGACGGCGAGATAGTGCTCGGCGCCACCAGCGAGGACAAGGGATTCGACACCCGGCTCACCGTCGAGGGGACCGGCGACTTGTTGGCGGACGCTCGCGAACTGTTGCCGCGCGTGAGCGAGATCGAGCTTGTCGAGGCCTCGGTGGGCCTGCGCCCAGGATCTCCCGACAACGCACCGATGATCGGCGTCGGCGCGGTGCCCGGACTCGTGGTGGCGACCGGTCACTACCGCAACGGGATCTTGCTCGCGCCGGTCACCGCCGACGCGGTTGCCGACTTGCTCACTGACGGCAACTTGCCCGCCGGATTTGATCGATTCGACCCTCGTCGTTTCAGTCGGGCCCGTTTTACACAAGCCACGGTGCCCGCATGACGATCGTCGTGAACGGCCAGCACCACGACCTGCCCGACCACTCGACGCTGACCGACGTCGTCGCACGGCTGACGACCGCTGCGCGCGGTGTCGCCGTCGCGTTGAACGGCAGTGTCGTGCCTCGCGGCGAATGGCCCTCCACCGCCTTGGCCGAATCGGACCAGGTCGAGATCTTGACTGCTGTGCAAGGAGGTTGAGCCGTGGACGATCCATTCGTACTGGCCGGTGAAACGTTCACCTCGCGTCTCATCATGGGAACCGGTGGCGTGCCGAGCCTCGACGCCCTCGAGGCTGCACTCGAAGCGTCCGGAACCGAGATCACGACGGTAGCGATGCGACGCGTCGACCCCGCCGCGCACGGTTCGATCCTCGACGTGCTCGGCCGACGCGGTGTGCGCGTACTACCGAACACCGCCGGTTGCTACACCGCAGCCGACGCTGTTCTCACGGCACGGCTTGCTCGTGAGGCGCTTGGTACGAACTGGGTGAAGCTCGAGGTGATCGCCGACGAGCACACGTTGCTGCCCGACCCGATCGAGCTGCTCAACGCCGCGGAAACCCTTGCGTCCGAGGGTTTTTTGGTGCTGCCCTACACGAACGACGATCCGGTACTCGCCCGCCGGCTGGAACAGGTCGGATGCGTTGCAGTTATGCCGCTCGGCTCTCCCATCGGGTCTGGGCTCGGCATCCGCAACCCGCACAACATCGAGCTCATCGTCGAACGCGCCGGTGTACCCGTAATCCTTGATGCGGGCATCGGCACAGCAAGCGATGCGGCGCTCGCCATGGAGCTGGGCTGCGACGCAGTGTTGCTGGCGTCGGCCGTCACTCGGGCACAGCGCCCGACGCTGATGGCCGACGCGATGCGCAAGGCGGTCGAGGCCGGCCGGCTGGCGCGGCTCGCTGGGCGGATCCCCGTTCGCCGTTACGCGAAAGCGTCGTCGCCGCCCGTCGCCTGACGGGGCAGGCCGAGGAGCGCTGCTAGTTCGTCGACATCCGCCGCGAGGGCTTCGGCGTCAGCAAGCTCTTCGCGCGAGCCGTAGCCCCAGAGCGCGCCAATGCACTGGATGCCGTTCTCGTGCGCACCGACAACGTCGTGCACTCGATCACCGACCAGGACGACGTCATCGAGCTCGACGTGCAGCGTGCCGAGGGCTTGCGCGACCACGTCGCCCTTCTCGGTGCCGTCACCGTCAATCGCTGGCCCGAACACCGCCTCGAAGTACTCCGCCAGGGCAAAGTGTTCGATGATCGTCACGGCGTAGGGCAACGGCTTCGACGTGGCGACAGCCAATCGGCGTCCGGTATCGACAAGCTCGCGCAATAGGCCGGGGATGCCCGGGTACACGGAGTTCTCGAACATGCCGTATTCGACGAAGTAGCCACGGTAGACGGCCATCGCCTCGAGCGCGGTGATCTCGTCGAGGCCGGCGATGTCGCGAAACGAGTCGAGGAGTGGCGGCCCGATGAAGCGCAAGAGCGCTGCGTCGTCAAGCGGCGGCAGGCCTAGCGCTTTCAGGGCTGCCGCGACGGAGCGGGTGATGCCCGGACCCGATGCGGTCAACGTGCCGTCAAGATCGAAGAGCACGACGCCGGGCTGCACGACGTCCATTCTGTCGTAAAGGGCCGCCCGCGACAGTTGCACGGGTCGCCCGCGACAGTTGCACGGGCCGCCCGCGAGAGTTGCCCTCAGTCGTTCGCGACCGAGGGCACGTCCACGTCGCGCCTGCCCGGCCGGGCCGACCGCCGCACGTATGCTCGACGCCGTGGATACGACGATGTCGGATGCCTTGGTGGGCCGCCTCCTTGACGGCCGGTACCGGGTCGAGGCACGCATCGCCCGTGGGGGCATGGCGACCGTTTACCGCGCGCTCGACCTCCGCCTTGACCGCGTTGTCGCGCTGAAAGTCATGCACCAGCTGTTCGCCGAGAACGACCAATTCGTCGCGCGGTTCAACCGCGAGGCCAAGTCGGCGGCCCGCCTGTCGCACCCCAACGTGGTCGCGGTCTACGACCAGGGCGAGGACGACGGCTATGTATTCCTGGCGATGGAGTACGTGCAGGGTCGGACGCTGCGCGATCTCCTGCGGGAGCGCACCCGGCTCACCCCTGGCGAAGCGTTGTCAGTGTTCGAGCCGGTGCTCGCTGCGCTCTCTGCCGCGCACGCCGCGGGACTCGTGCACCGCGACGTGAAGCCGGAGAACGTGTTACTCGCGGACGACGGACGGGTGAAGGTCGCCGACTTCGGACTGGCCCGCGCAGCCGCCAACCTCGAAGCGACGAGCGCGACATCCCTGATCGGCACGGTCGCTTACCTCTCGCCAGAGCAAGTGATCCGCGGCATCGCCGACGAACGAAGCGACGTCTACTCAGCTGGCATCATGTTGTTCGAGATGCTGACTGGCCGCCCGCCGTATGACGGCGAGACGGCGGTTTCGGTGGCCCTCAAGCATGCGCACGAGGATGTGCCGCCGCCGTCCAGCCTGGTGTCGGGCATCCCCACCTCCGTCGACCTACTTGTCGCAAGGGCGACCGCCCGCGATCCCGACCGTCGCCCACACGACGCAGGCGCGTTTCTGGCCGAGGTCGTGCGCGTCCGCGGCGGCTTGGTCGTCTCTGAAGCGGACGACGGGGACCTGACGACCTTGATCAACCGGACGCTCGTCGTCGAGTTGCCGGACACCAGGACCGTGGGGCCGAATCCACCCTGGCAGTCAGGGCAGTCTGGGCAGTCTGGGCAATCGGGATATGCCGCCCCGCCGCGGATCGCCGAACCGGCCGAGCCACCCGAGCGACCAGGGCCGCCCGAGGAGGAGTACCGCCGGTCGCATCCGCATCGCAAGGGCTGGATCGCCTTCTTCGTCATCTTGCTCCTGGCAGCGGGGGCTGCAGCAGCAGGCTGGTGGTTCGCTGCGGGACGATGGACCCACACGCCGAACCTCACGAAGCTGTCATCGTCTGCTGCCATGGAAAAGGCCAAGTCGGCGCATGTGACGGTGCAGGTTGGCGAGCCTGAATTCTCGTCAACAGTTCCCAAGGACGCGGTGGTCGAGCAGACGCCGATTGCTGAGCACAAGGTGTTGCGGGGCGACACGGTCACGATCAGGCTGTCGCAGGGACCGCAGCTCTTTCAGGTGCCTCAATACGATCCGGCTGGTGGCACATCGCTTGTCGATTACAAGACAGAGCTCATCGCGGCGCACCTCAACATCACTGATCCCCCTACCAGTCAATTCAGCCCGACCGTGATTGCTGGGAACGTGATCTCCGTCGATCCAGCGGTCGGCACGAGTGAGAAGGCCGGCACAACGGTGACCGTCACGGTCAGCCTTGGTCCCGAGCCCATCCCGATCGTCGACTACACAAATCAATCGGGCGACGACGCCACGCAAGCGTTGAGAACGGCCGGTTTCAACGTGACGACGACGCAGGACTACAGCACCTCAGTGAAGGCCGGGCTGGTCATCTCTCAAACGCCCACCGGTGGTACCGGAAAGCTCGGCGATCCCGTCACGCTCGACATCTCCAAGGGACCGCAGCTGTTCAAGGTGCCTGACGTAACGAGCAACCTCAACGACCCGCAGAGCTGGACGAGCATTCAGCAGGCGACGAAGACATTGACCGATGCAGGGTTCAAGGTGAAGGTCGGCGCGAGCGGTCGATTCGGCGTGGTAACCAAGGAAACTCCAAACGGTGGCACCATGCAGCCGCTCGGCACTGTCATCACCATCTACGCCCAGTAAGTCTCTCTGCCATCCTTTACGGATGCCTCCTCGCAAGCCATCGCCGGTCGGGGTTCACGTCCCGGTCGCGGGTGGACTGTCTAGCGGAGGTCTCGCGTACGCACGGGACGTCGGCGCAGAAGCGATCCAGGTATTTCTATCCAACCCGCGCGGTTGGGCACGGTCTGCTGGTGATGCTCGACAGGACGAGGAATTCCGTTCGTCGTGCGCAGCGGCGAAGATCCCGACGTTCGTGCATGCTGCGTATCTCGTCAACCTCGGTTCGCCGACGCCGTCAACGCTGGAGAACTCTGTCTTGTCACTGCGTCACGCATTGACGCGTGCAGGCGCGATCGGAGCGCGCGGTGTCGTCGTCCACGCAGGTTCCGCTGTGACCGTTGCGGGCAAAGACGATGCCATGGCCCAAGTACGGGAGAACGTGCTGCCGCTGCTGGACGAAATCCCTGATTCAGGCCCGGACATTCTCATTGAAGCGACGGCCGGTGCGGGGCAATCACTCGCATCGACAGTCGACGACCTCGGCTGGTACCTGGAGTCGCTCGACAACCATCCGAAGCTCGGCATCTGCCTTGACACCTGCCATGCATTCGCCGCAGGTCACGACCTTGCCGAGCCAGGCGGCGTCCGCTCGACATTGAATGCATTAGTAAGAGCAGTCGGCAGAGGCCGGCTGAAGTTACTGCACGCCAATGACTCGAAGGACGCGTGCGGATCGAATCGCGACAACCACGAGCGCATTGGTAAGGGGTACATCGGAGTCGAGCCTTTTGCCGAACTGTTCCGGCATCCGGCAACGCGCGGCGTTCCGCTGGTGCTCGAGACCCCCGGCAAGGCGCCCGAGCATCGCGAAGACCTGGCCCTGATGAGGACTCTGCGCGATCGGTGAAGCCGAGCAGCACAAACGCGGGGCACAGGCGCGCGTGGCTTGCTTCTTGCTGGCCGGTCAAGGATCTTGGATCAAGTGACGCAACCGCCGTACCAGCCGCCGAATCAGCCGCCGTACCCACCTGGGTACCCGCAGACTCCTCCGTACGGCTATCCGCAATCACCGCCTCCCCGGTACCCGCAATCACCGCCTCCGGGGTATCCGCCGGCGTATGGGCCGGCCTACGGTTACCAGCCGGGCTATTCGCCGCCTGGTAGTCAGCCACAGCCTGCGCAGCCTCGCCGCCGCCGACTGCTCTGGACCTGGATCGGCTTCATCGCCGGCGCAGTGGTCGCCTTCGCGCTGTTCGCCGCGTTTGCTGTGCAGTGGGCGCTCGCCGCGAATCGGATCGGCAACCCGGACAACACGTCGGCGACCTACGGCACAGTCACCGCCATACATGGATCGCAATTGCAAGTGCACGTGTCTTCGGGAACGACGCTGGTGACGCGGACCGAAACACACGTCTTCAATCGGACGAACACCAGCGCCTCGATGAGGCATGTGGACGACGGCTTCGAAGCCACTGTCAGCGGCGCGCCCGCGGCATCGGTTGGCAAGCTGGTGTCGTTCAGCTTCGCCAATGACGAGTCGCAGGGCACCTACCTGGCTGTCGCGCCGTCACGGATCAAAGCAGCGGGCTCCATACCGGTCGGCATGGTCGTTGCGCTGGTGGTCGGGCTGATCCTGGGGATCGTCGGTGTGGTCCTGTTCATCGTGTGGCTTGTGTCGCTGCGTCGAAACCGACGGCCTGCAGCGCCGATGTATTCACCACCCCCGAGTTACTGGCCACCGAACCCGCAGCAGCACTAGCCAACCGACTCGGTCGAGCGGATCACGGCCGCGACTTGTGGGTTACTCGCCAGTAGCCGAACAAGACAATCACGCCGGCAACTGCTGCTCCGACAAACGGCGCATAGAGCGATTTCATCCCCGCGGCCATCGCGATCCCGGCGACCAGGAGACCGACACCGAGCGCGGGCGCGACCCATGGACGTACCGGACCGAAGGCGTCGCGCTTCTCAGGCATGCCGCCACGCTATCGGCCGGGCGATCAACCCCCCAACGCCGCCGTTAGCTGACCCACGATGCCGGCACCGAGCACCGCGGTGCCCCCGTAGACATAGACGTTCGTCAACGCGCTGTGGTCGGCGTTCAGATAGTTGCTGGTACTCGTCGGCACAGTCGCCTGGCTCGACAGCAGCAGTGGCGCACCCATCAATGCCAGTTGGGCGCCGCCCGCTAGGGCATCCGGGAATCCCGCGCCGGTTGCGACACCGACCACCGTTGACGACGGAAAGAACTTCGTCGCTACGGCTGCCGCCGTTGCATAGCGATCGCTGCCAACGATCGCTGTCGCTGACGGCTCCGCGGCCGCCGCAGGGCCGCCGATGGCATAGGTCGTGTGCGCACCGGCGAGGTACGTCGCAGTCTCCGTCGGCACCGTCGAACCGTTCGTCAGCAAGATCGCACCGTGAACATGCGCTGCCGCTGGTCCGGCCGCCAGTGCGTCGGGGAAGTTCGTGCCGGTCGCTAGCAGCACGGTCGTCGGGCTCCCCAGCGCCTTGGCTACTGCGACGGCCGTCGCGTACCTGTCCGCACCGGAGTACCGGGTCACGCTGTAGCCGAGACTGGTCAGTTGACTTGCGACGCTCGCGGGTACGGCTGACGTACCACCGAGAACGTAGACGGTCCCGCCTGCAGGAAGTACCCGCTTGAGTTCAGTCGCCGTTGATACGGGCAGGCTCGAGCCTTCGGTCAGCAGCAGTGGTGCGTTCTTCGCGGCCGCCAGCGGACCACCCACCAGTGCGTCGGGGTAGTCATCGCCACGGGCGAGAACAACTGCGCCCGCGTTGCCGGCCGGAAACGAGTCCTGCGAGACGGCGACGGCTGTCGCGATGCGGTCAGTCCCGGCCACTCGCCCGACACTTGCAGCCTCGACGTCCCACGTACTTGCATGTGAACTGAGGATCACGATCGTCGTGACGCCGCCGCTCGTGGTCGCCGAAGATACGCATGGGTCGGGAGTCGCTCCGACGCCGGTGCACGCGCCAACCGCGGCGCCGTCACGGAACACCGTGAGATCCGCTGGCCCAGAATCCGCTGGGAGCTGCTTGTCGAAAACCTGGAAAGTCAATGTCAACGGATCGGCCGACGTCGCAGGGGGCGCCGTGATCGTCGCGCCGACACCGAGCACTGTGTAGTGCGCAACCGCGGTGTTGGGCGGCGTCTTATCGATCGTGACCGTGCCGCCTGTCGGGCTCGTAACACCGACAACGAGTGGGTTTGACGCGCTCGGCGTCGCGCCTGCAGGATCGGATGAAGCCGACCCACCAGCAGGAATGATGGCGGTCACCGATGCGCTGCCACCGCCACCGCCACTGCCACCGCCACCGCCACCGCCACCACTGGCGGGTGCGTCGACCAGAGCAACTATCTGTGCGGAACTCCGCGAATAGGTCGCGTTACCGACGTACGTTGCGGTGAGCGTTTCCGTGCCGTTGCCCCAGGTGCCGACAGACACCGCGTCGCCGTTCGAATCCACAGCAACGGGGCCTGATGGGATGCCATTCTCATCGACAAGTACGACGTCCCCGGAGGTCACTGGCTGACCCCCAATCGTCGTGACATGTGCGGTGACCGTCACGTTGCCGAATGCAACCGTCGGATTCGGTGCCATGTCGATCGAGACCTTGGTCGCCGTATAGGTCGGCTCTGTGCCGCCGATCTGATCGGTCAGGGTGAGGATGTATCCGGCAGTAACCTGCACAGTCGCCGCGGAGCCGACTGCGACCCCGCCGGGGTAGTAGCCGGTGACAGTGCACGTCGTCGAACAACTCTCATACGCAACGCGGTAGGCGCCTGGCTGAACTCCGTACATCCGTTGCGCGCCAAATGTGCCTAAGCCATCGGAGAAGGGAATTGCGTTGTAGCCCATGTCGTCTCCGGATCCGACGCGTTGCAGTGCAACCGTGACGTCGTTTGCGGCGGTGGGGCCAGGGTAAGTGACGACAACATCGACTTCGCCACCCTGGAGCAATACCTCCGTCGCCAGCGGCGAATCGGCTCCCGCGGACACCGGCACCGTGGCCATCTGCGCGGCGTACTGCACGTTCTGGTTGTAAGCGGATCGAAGGTTGTCAACGTCATAGCAGTCGTTGAACAGCACGGTGTAGACGCCTGCGGGAACCCCGAGTATCTGGTACGAACCATCCAGCCCGGTGTACGCGTTGTACATCGTCGACCCAGGCGACGTGTATGCCTCAGCGCACTCCACGCCAACCGGCACAGAACCAGGGCCAAGGATCTTGCCCGAGATCGTGCCACCGAGGGTCAAGGTGCGGTTGATCGTCGATGCCGCACCTCCCGTGACCTGCACAGACGCTTGGTAGGCGACGTAGTCCCAAGTAGGAGCTCCAGCACAACCGGGATCGACGACGAACGTGATCTGACCGGCTGCCAAAGCTGCCAAGGTGTACGAACCATCAGACCCCGTCGTGGCCGCCGAGGCGAGTCCACCGTCAGTCGTGTATGCGTCGACGCAGGCACCGACGATCGGAACCGCAGCGTTGCCGATAATGGTGCCGCTGATGGAGGCAGTGGGCTGGACGTTGGGGCTCGCTGTAGCGCTCGCGCTCAGAGGCGCGACGACGGCGATTGCAGCACTGGCGAGAACGATCCCAGGACGAACGAACTTCATGAATCTCCCCCGTATCGGCGTACGTGGGTCGATTATTTCGCTGCACGTCGCGACCTTGAGGTCGAAGCGAAAAGTGCAACCGATCGGCCGAGGGCCAAAACGGCCTAATCCACCGAATGCGGTCAGGTCAGCCGCCGAGCGCAGCCGTGAGTTCGGCAACCACGTTCGCGCTTAGGACCGAAGTGCCGCCGTACAGGTAGACATGCGTGAGGGCGCTGTGATCGGCGGTGAGGTAGTCGCTTGTACTCGTCGGCACACTCGCAGCGCTCGACAGCAGCAATGGTCCGCCCATCAATGCGACCTGTGCGCCGCCGGCCAGGGCGTCCGGGAATCCGGTTCCGGTTGCAACGCCGACGACAGCGGATGACGGGAAGAACTTCGTCGCGACGGCCGCAGCTGTCGCGTATCGGTCGCTGCCGAGAATCGCCGTGGCGGACGGTACCGCTGCCGCTGCCGGACCGCCGACGGCGTACGTAACGTGAGCACCCGCGAGGTACGTCGCCGTCTCGGCCGGCACGGTCGAACCATCGGTCAACAAGATCGCACCGTGAACATGCGCGGCCGCAGGCCCTGCGGCGAGTGCGTCAGGGAAGTTGGTGCCGGTGGCGAGTAGCACTGTCGTCGGACTGCCGAGGGCCGTGGCAAGTGCGACCGCTGTCGCGTACCTGTCCGCGCCGGAGTAACGCGTGACGTTGTAGCCGAGGCTCGTGAGTTGGCTGGTAACACTGGTCGGAATGGCCGACGTACCGCCGAGGACGTAAACCGTGCCACCCGCCGGCAGAACACGCTTGATCTCGGCTGCCGTGTCCGTCGGCAGCGTTGAGCCCTCGGTGAGCAACAAGGGAGCGTTCTTTGCTGCCGCAAGCGGTCCACCGACAAGTGCGTCGGGGTAGTCATCTGCGCGCGCCAGAACAACAGCGCCCGCGTTGCCGGCCGGGAATGAACCCTGCGAAACAGCGACAGCTGTTGCGATCCGGTCTGTTCCGGCCACTCGGGTCACGGCTGCAGCCGTCACAACCGGAGCAGTGGCACCGCCACCGCCACCGCCGCTCGAACTGCCGCTACCGCTAGAGCCGGTACCGCTAGAGCCAGTCCCGCTAGAGCCAGTGCCGCCAGAACCGCTGCCACTGGGCGCAGAGGTCACGATCACCGTGGTGTGCCCCTGGCTCGGCGTCGATTCCCCATCACCGTTGTAGACCGCAGTAATGAGGTGCGTGCCAACGGACAACGTCGCAGGAGCGGAGCCCAGCCCAAACTGGCTGATACCCGATTCGCCAAGGACCTGGCCGTTCTCCTCGAAGTAGACGAGCCCGGACGGGTACGGATTCCCTGCTCCGTCACTCAACTGCGCGTTCAACTGCAAGCTCTGACCGACGACGATTGGTGTCGCACTCGGCATCACGGTCGTCGTGCTCGTAAAGAGTGCAGGAATCGCGATTGCGTCGTGAAGCGTCGTGGTGGTGCCCGGAAGTGGCTCGACCAGTGTGGGCGACAAGCCTGGCCCTCGATCTTGGTAGTAACCGATCGGCCCGACCCGGCAGGCTCCGCCAGGCGCGCAGTACCGATAGTCGAACTCGTACGGCGTGGTCAGCAAATCTGTGAAGTTGTAGAAGCCATTGCTGTCAGTGGTACTTGATCCCCGGCTGCCCAGGCTCAAACGCTCCGGGTCTTCAGGAAACGCTTCCACACTCAAGCCAGGAATGAGATTGCCTTGCAGATCGGTAACTTTGAGTGCCACGGCTCCGGCCGCCGGTAGCAGCTGCGAATCCAGTTGGGTAGTTTGGCCGGCGGTCACCACGACGTCCCTGGAGGTCGCGAGAGTCTGTGCGTTGTCGAAGTACCTGGATTGCACGTGCAGGGTGTTGTTGCAGTCACTGAAGGTCAGCGCGTATGAACCGACAGGAAGTTCACTGAGGAGGTAGCTGCCGTTGATCGCGGAGCTGCCCTGCTCACCGCCAGGACCCGTCGTGGGGACTGCGAGGATGCACGCCCCGTAGAGGCCGGTCGTTTCGTTACTGGCAAGGACTCTTCCCGATATCGATCCCCCGAGCTGCAAGGTGACGTCGGCCGTAGTCACGGTGCCAGCGGAGACAGCTATGGCACCCGACGTGTACGGGAGATAGTCCGCGCCGAGTGGATCCGTACTGCACGCGGGCAACACGGAGATGACGAGCGTTCCGGTCCCGCTCGGCTGTACCCCGGTAAAGGTGTAGTGGCCGCCGGCATCGGTCGTCGCATTAGGAACCGGATCAGTTTGCAATTGCACACACGCGCCAGCGAGCGGCGCGCCCGTTGGGCCGGCGACGACACCGGTAAGTGTGACGGTCGGGTGGACGCCGGAACTAGACGCTGCTGCGCCAGCACCCAGAGGAACTGCTACGGCGAGTGCGACACCCGCAACAACAATGCCCGGACGAACAAACTTCATGAATCTCCCCCGTATCGGCGTACGTGGGTTGATTGTTTCGCCGATCGCCAAACCTTTAGGACAAACGCCAAAGAGCAGCCGATCGGCTGAGAGCCAACGCCGCCAAATGGCCTAATACGATCAGGCTGGCGGACTAGCTGCGGTCGCGACGACCGTCTTGGAGCATCGACGCCACCAAAAACGCGAGCTCAAGCGACTGACCGACATTCAGCCGCGGATCGAGTGCAGTCTCATACCGACCGGACAAATCGGCGTCCACGATGTCATCGCCACCGCCGAGGCACTCGGTGACGTCCTCACCGGTTAACTCGACGTGCAGACCTCCTGGCACTGTGCCGAGGCCGTGATGCACCTCGAAGAAACCCATGACCTCCTCGACGATGTCGTCGAAGTGCCGCGTCTTGTAACCGCTCGCCGATTCGATCGTGTTGCCGTGCATCGGATCGCAGGTCCACACGACCTCGGCGCCAGACGCCGTCACCTTCTCGACGATCGGCGGCAGCACGTCGCGCACCCGGTCTGCGCCCATGCGAGTGACGAACATCAAACGGCCGGGACGGCGGTCAGGGTCAAGCTTGTCGACCAGCGCGACGGCCGCGTCGGGCGTTGTCGTCGGCCCGAGCTTGACGCCGATCGGGTTCGCGATCTGTCGCGCGAATTCCACGTGGGCACCGTCGAGTGCACGGGTTCGCTCCCCCACCCAGACCAAGTGCGCCGACTGGTCGTAGTAAGCCGACCGGTCGTCGTCCCATCTCGTGAGAGCAGCCTCGTAGTCGAGCAGCAGCGCCTCGTGGCTGGAGAACAACTCGACCTGATGTGCGACGTCGGCCCGGTCGAGATCGAAGCCACATGCCTGCATGAACGACAGCGCGCGATCGATGTCCATGGCGATCGACTCGTAGCGCTGCCCTGCAGGACTGCGACCGACGAAGTCTGAGTTCCATGAATGCACCTTGCGCAGGTCGGCGAATCCGCCCGTCGCGTGGGCGCGGATCAGGTTCAGGGTTGCGGCTGCGCGGTGATAAGCCTCGAGCAACCTGGCCGGATCGGGGACCCGAGCCGCCGGCGTCCGCTCGATGGAGTTGACCGCGTCACCGCGGTAGCTGTCGAGCTCGACGCCATCGATGAACTCGGTGTTCTTCGACCGCGGCTTTGCGTACTGACCCGCCATGCGGCCGACCTTCACGATCGGCACGCTCGCGCCGTAGGTCAACACGACCGCCATCTGCAGCAAGATCTTGATCTTGTCGCGAACCTTGGCGACCGTGGCGTCGGCGAAGGTCTCGGCGCAGTCGCCGCCCTGCAAAAGGAACGCCTTGCCCTTGGCGACATCTGCGAGCCGCGACCGGAGGCGGTCACATTCTTCGGGGACGACGAGGGGTGGCAGTTGTTCCAACTGCGACACGACGTCACGCAACGCCTGTTGGTCAGGCCAGACCGGCACCTGAGCAACATGGAGGGCACGCCACGAGTCGATTTCCTGCACCTGCGGAGTCTACCGGGATCGCCAGTTCGGCCCGCCCGCAGCGACGCTCAGCCGCAGTCAGGCTTAACCGAACAGCACCTGGGCTTCGGCGTAACGCTCGGGCGGCACGGTCTTCAGCTCACCGGTCGCCTCGGCCAGCTTCGCCAGCACAATGTCGGTGCCGCGAAGGGCGACCATCATGCCGAAGTTGCCATTGTGGACGGCGTCGATCGCGTGCAGCCCGAACCTGGTGGCAAGTACCCGGTCGAACGCGGTCGGTGTGCCACCGCGCTGGATGTGGCCGAGGACCGTCGTCCGAGCCTCTTTGCCCGTGCGCTTCTCGATCTCGTCGGCCAGCCGCTGGCCGATACCGCCCAGGCGCACATGGCCAAAGGCGTCGAGGTCGCCGGTTGCGACCTCCATCGTTCCCGCCGCGGGTGTCGCACCCTCGGCAACGACGACGATCGGCGCGTAGTGACTCTGGAACCGGTGCTCGATGTAGGCAACGACCTGTTCGATGTCGAACGGGATCTCGGGGATCAAGATGACGTTCGCGCCGCCAGCCATGCCGGCGTGCAAGGCGATCCAGCCCGCGTGGCGGCCCATGACCTCGACGATCAGCGCCCGGTGATGCGACTCCGCCGTCGTGTGCAGGCGGTCGATGGCTTCGGTCGCGATGTTGACCGCGGTGTCGAAGCCGAAGGTGTAGTCAGTGGCGGACAGATCGTTGTCGATGGTCTTCGGTACGCCGACGACCTTCAGGCCGCGAGCGTCCAGCTGCGTCGCGACGCCGAGGGTGTCCTCGCCGCCGATCGCAACGAGCGCGTCGATGCCGAGCTTCTCGAAGTTCGCGGCGATCGTCTCGAAGCCGCCGTCGATCTTCGCCGGGTTGGTGCGCGACGATCCGAGGATCGTGCCGCCGCGGGGCAGGATGCCGCGAACCTGCGGAATGCCGAGCGGCACGGTGTCAGCGTTGATCGGGCCGCGCCAGCCGTCGCGGAATCCGACGAACTCGTAGCCGTAGTCCTCGATGCCCTTGCGAACGACGGCCCGAATGACAGCGTTGAGGCCGGGGCAGTCGCCGCCGCCGGTGAGAACTCCGACTCGCATGGCTCGATTCCTCCAAAAGATCCGTGAAGCAGTCGCTGACAGCGATTGCGGCGGTCAGCCTACCGGCCGCGTACTAGGGGAGATCGTGCGACTCGGGCGGCCTGCGGGTCAGGCGGACTGGGCGATCTGTGGCGCGTCGTCGTCGTGGCGATCGGCCTGCTTCCCGCGCTTCAGCTCTTCTTTCGCCTTTGTCGCGTAGATGTCGACGTACTGCTGGCCGGACAGGCGCATGAGCTCGTACATGATTTCGTCGGTGATCGCGCGGAGTACCAGCCGATCCGACTCCATGCCCTTGTAGCGGGAGAAATCGAGCGGCTTGCCGAATCGCACTTCGGGACGGATCACCTTCGGCACGAGATGGCCAGGCGGCTGCAACCTGTCGGTGTTCACCATGGCGCACGGAATCACCGGCACGCCGGCCTCCAACACCATGCGCGCCACTCCGGTTCGGCCCCGATAGAGCCTGCCATCGGGCGAGCGGGTGCCCTCGGGGTAGATGCCGAGCAACTCGCCCGCCTCGAGCACGCCGAGCCCGGTGCTCAATCCCGACGCGCTGGCTTTCCCACCCGATCGGTCGACGGACAATTGCCCGATGCCGCTGAAGAACCAGCGGCTCAAGGTGCCTTTGATGCCACGACGATTGAAGTATTCGGCCTTGGCCATGAACGTGACCTTGCGACCCGGAATCACCAGGGGGGCGAAGAACGAGTCGGAGAACGAGAGGTGGTTGCTCGCGATGATGGCGGCGCCGTGCGTAGGGACGTTCTCCACGCCGATGACCTTGGGCCGAAAGATCAGCCGCAGGCTGGCCCCCAGAGTCCACTTGAGAAACCAGTAGAACACCTACAACACCGGATCCCTTCGGGCGACGAGCCACACCTGCCACACGTGACACGTCCTTGGCGCACCATACCGCTGCCCGGCCGCTGCGCCGATAGTCCGCGGGGAGTACGGTTCCCCCGCCGGATTTACAAGTCCCCAGACGCTCTCAGCATCGGGATACTTGGGATAAGTCCGGCGCGTCAGCGCAGCCGCTCCATTTCTCATGCAGGATTGATGTATGCCAGGTCGCGACAACGGGTTCGTCGCTCGTCATTACGTTCCGCTTGCCGATCTTGATCCGCGGCTTGCCGACGCAATGCTCGAAGCCCTGCGCGCCGAAGGCATCGCGGCCTACGTCGTCCCGAGCACCGGCCAGCTGGGCGGCTACCTCGAGGTCCACCTTCCCGAACGGCCGCGCGACCGGCTCTGGGTCGATCGCCGTCACCACGATCGCGCGACAACACTTCTCAACGTGCATGGGGACCGCCCCGACCTGATCGCCGCCGCGTCGACGCCAGACCAGCTCGACGGCGGACTCGACAACGGCCTGAACGACGGACGGGCGGACGGCGAGGGGTTGCCCGACGCAGGCTCCGACGATCATGTCGACGGCACGCCTTCGAGCGGCGACTCGACCGATGACGTGTGGGCGCAGATCGTGGCCGGCTTCGACCTGCCGGCAACTGTCGGCGCGGGTCCTTGGCCGCTCGCCGAAGACTTGCCGCCCGACTCCGACCGCGACACCGCCCCGTCGGGCGACGGCTCTGACCGCCGCCGACCGTCGTCCATCGAAGGCCTCTACACCCCAACCCAGGATCCGACCGACCAGTCACCGGTGCCGCGCCGCATCGTGCGACCGGTCGAGCCGACAGTTGACGCGGCGAGCAGCACCGCGGGCACGCCGAGCGGAGAGTACGACCCCTTGTCGATCCTTGACGAACACTTCGTGCCAGGCCCACCGCCGCCGCTGCCGAGACTTCGGCGCGGTACCCGGTGGGCGCTTGGCGCGATCCTCGTCGGCGTTGTGCTCATCGTCGGTCGCGCGTTCTGGGACAGCGTGCCCGACGCGGTCTTCCTTGGTGTGCTTTTCGTCGTCGGCGGATTCATCGGGCTCGTCGCGATGATGCGCGAAGACCGACCCAGTGATTCCGACCCCGACGACGGCGCGGTCGTTTAGCTGTGCACCGACTTACTGGAACGCCGAGGACAGACCGGGCAAAGTAACTCCAGTACTTGGGCTTAGGGGTCGAGTTCTCGCACGCGGTATCGGCTGTGTAATCGGGGGCGTTGTTCGCGGTCGAGCCAGGCTGGTGGGATGAACCACGGAAGGCCGTCGATGATTTTGATGGTCCAGCCGTCTTTGTGGACGCGGTCGTGGTGGTGCACGCACAACAAGGCGAGGTTGCACAGCGAGGTGGGTCCGCCGTCGGCCCAGTGATCGACGTGGTGGCCCGTCAACCCGAAAGGTGGGTTGAGCGGAGAGCTGTCCGCTCGGTCGGCTTGGGGGGCTGACCTGCGCCGATGGGTTCGGCCCGCTCTTGGGCCGTCCGCCGAAGGCGGGCGGTCCCTTTCCTTGTATCTGCAACGTTTCTGATCTCTGCCCCGGAACGGACTCTCAGAACGTTCGTCGGTGCGGCATCCGGAGCGCCTGAGGACACCGAAGGCATCCATCCGCGCCGCTCTGAGTTCTCCGAACGCGGTGAAAC
>DASYAG010000115.1:0-56317 GCA_036501485.1 Acidothermaceae bacterium
CGACTGGTCGCGTGTTCCGTTCGAGGTACTCGCGCGAATCTCGACGCGCATCACCAACGAAGTGCGCGAGGTGAACCGCGTCGTGCTCGACATCACCAGCAAGCCGCCCGGCACCATCGAATGGGAGTAGGACGAGCGCGCTGACCTGCGGTTCTTTTTCATCCGAGGAACACTTGCCTTCATAGGCAGGCCACGATCTCTTCGTCTATCAGGGCTGTTATAGAGGTTCGCTGGGAGGCGCCCCCTTCCACGTGGGCGGTTACGGTTACCACCGCTTCCTTATCTGGAGAGATTATGCAGAGCTGGCCGTAGAGGCCGGCCATCTTGTACGTATTTTCCCCGGGGGTGCACCAGACGCCCAGGCCGTAGCTGTCCGAGAGGCGGAAGCCTTCGTCCGTTGGGTCCTGCACGGTCGTGACGGTCTCTGTCGCGATTCGTGCGCAGTATTCGGCGGGGACCAGTTGGTGGCCTTCGTGGCGGCCCTCGTCGAGCAGGAGGCGGCCGAAGCGGGCCAGTTCGGACGTCGTCAGGAAGAGGGCGGTCTCCGCTGCCGGGTGGCCGAGGGGGCAGGTGTGCCACTGGGGGTTGTGGATGGCCAGCGGGGTGAAGACGCGGGGCAGCAGGTAGTCGCGGACGTTGGCGCCGGTCGCGGCGCGCAGTGCGCGGGCCGCCAGGTACGGGCCGATGCCGGTGTAGCTGAAATACGTGCCGGGCTCGTGCGCGAGCGGGGTCGCGAAGAAGTCAGCGGCTAGGTCCGGGACTACTACGGGGTCGTAGGCGGACCACGAGTACGGGCTGCCGGAGGTCATCATGAGCAAGTGCCGGAGCGTGACCTGCTCTAGGTGGGGCGCGGCGGAGCCGGCGAACTCGGGGTAGTACTTGAGGGCGGGGTCGTCCAGGGCGAGGCGGCCTTCGGCTTCGGCGATGCCAAGCGCTACGGACGTAAAGGTCTTCGCGACCGACCGCACGTCGACTCGGTCGTCCGAACGGAGCCTGCGTTCGACCGGCTCGGCGCCGCGGCGGTAGATGTGCACTCCGTAGAGTTCCATGCCCTCTCGTTGGGCGGACCGGACCAAGGCGTCAATGAGTTCTCGCATGGCGGGAACCTAGTAGCGGCGTCTGACATTCGCGGTGTTCGGCGGCCCAGCAGCTCTGAGTGAGTCCGTCGTGAGTGAGCTTGCGGCGGTCGGCTAAGCGTCTACAACAGGGCTTCCAATTCGGAAGCGAGTCTGGTCTCATGCGGCGGGGACATCCACCACCAAGCTGACACAGGCCGGAGTCATCATGCGTTCGCCACGACTGACCTCATCGCGACTCCGTCGGCTCGCCCCGCTTTGGGCGCTGACCGTCTTGGTCGGCAGCGTCGTTGCCGCCACTGGCTCAGGTTCGACGGCGTTGGCGGCCTCGACGGTGGATTACCTGATCACCCCGACCTCGTTCGACTTCGGAGACGTTCCGATAGACACGGTCAGCGCACCGCAGGTGACGACAGTCACCAACGTGAGCGGCGGTCCGATCACCCCTGTTTTGACGGGCAACCTGACTGCAGGCATTTTCGCCGCCGCGCAGAACTGCACCGGCCAAACGTTGCAAGCTGGCCAGTCGTGCAGCATCTCGTTCGTGTTCCAGCCTGGCGCGGCGATCAACGTCGCTCAGAGCGGCCACACCACCGCCGCCCTCAACGGGCAGAGCTTTACCGTCAACTACACAGGCATCGGAGTGAAGGCGTTCCTGATCAACCCGACGGCACTTGACTTCGGCAACGTCCCATTCGACGGACACAGCGCAACCCAGGCGGTAACTGTTACGAACGTCACCGGCGGCGCCGAAGCTATTTCTGGCTTCGTCAATCCAGCAGGGGCCTTCGGCGGGACGAGCGACTGCGCTGGCACGCTGGCAGCGGGCGCCTCGTGTCACATGTACTTCCAGTTGGACCCGACGACCCTCGGCACCCAAAGTGCAACAGCCACGGGTAGCTGGCGTACGCAATCGTTCTCGATCAGCCTCAGCGGCCGCTCCTACAAGGGAGCCAAGCCCACGACGCCATACGCGATCACGTCGACCGGTCTAGATCTCGGCGACGTCCCGTTGAACAACACCAGCGCGCCGCAGTCGGTGACGGTCACTAACATCACCGGCGTATCGGTGCCGACCGGCATCATCGGTGTGGTCGGGTCATTCACAGAAACCAATGACTGCCCCAGTTCACTGGCCGCAGGCGCGTCCTGCACGATGAATATTCAGTTCCACCCGGCTGGCCCCGGCACCCAAAATGGCAGCGCGAGTGGCACCTGGGACGGCCAGGCCTTCGCCGTCAACCTCACCGGTAACGGAATCAGACAATTCCTGATTACGCCTGTGGGCTTCGACTTCGGTCGAGTGCCTGCCGGTGCCTCGAGCGCGGTCCAAAACGTCTCGATCAAGAACGTTGGCCAGACGCTGACGACACCGACCTTGACTAATGCGGGCTACCCCTACGACTTCCCGAGCACGAATGACTGCAACCACATCAAGCTCCCGAGCGGCGCAAGTTGCCACATGCATTTCCAGTTCGTCCCTGCAGGACCCGGTGAATCCGAAGGTACGTTTGTCGGAGACTGGAATTCCCAGCCTTTCGCTGTTGCCTTGCAAGCCGTCGGTTACTAATTAGGTCGGCCTATGCTGGCCGTGTCGCACGCCATTAAACGGGTAAGGCTCAGCTGTGACCGCAAACAGCTTGGGAGTGGAACGCGCCGAGCTAGATGGCGACCCTGACGGTCGTGGTCTGCGGCGATGGCGCCGCCTCGTGTTGTGCCTGTACGCCATCATGGTTGCGGCGGTCATTGTCGGCGCTGTTGCAGCATTCGCGTCGGGATCGCCGGGCGCCGGCCACCATCACAGCATCGGCCGGCTCCTCGCCGCGATCGGGATCTCGGTCGCAATCCTTACTGTGACAATGGCGGTCACTTGGCGACTCGTGCGGCATCACGCACCAAGCCGACGTCTTATGCGATCAAGTTGGGCGACTCGGCGGCGCGTCGGACGCGCGCTACGCAAGGGCCAGCCTATCGCCGAGGAAGACCGCGAGACTGCACACGCGCTGATCGCCTTCATCCGAAGCCGCAAGTGGCTTCCGTGGCTCTACGTTGGGTGCGGCGCCATCCAACTGCTTGCGGCCGCGACGAACCACGGGGATATCCGTTGGCTTCAACTTGGGGTCGGTGTTGCCTATCTCGGTCTCGTGCCGTATTGGCTATGGGTCAGACGCAAGACGCTGCGCCGCGAGGCAGATCTGCACTAGACCTTCGTCACGCGCGAGACTTGCGCGACGCGACGCCGAAGCAACGACAACAGCACCACTGGCAGCGCCAACTCCAAGACGACGATCAGGACTGTCATGAGAACATCCGGTACGTCACTTTGAAGACCTGCAGCGATGATGCCAATCGCGCAACCGGTAAGTAGCGCACTCGGGAACACGATGAGGCGCTGATCGTGCCGTCGGGAGCGCAGCCGCTCCAAATCGCTTGCGGATGGCCGCACGATTCGGACCGTGACCCTGACGATTAACTCGTTACCTGCCAAACCCAGCACACCAAGGCCAGCGCCCCAAAGGAACAGCCACCATGACCACCCTTTGCCGACCACAGTTGCAGTCACGACAGCCGTCGCGATGAGAATGGCATTGGCCAGGTACACCAAGAGCCGTACCTGACGTGAATATGGTCCTGGGCGGGCGAACGCCGAATCTGTCACGTCGGTGAAGCTACCCACTGCCGTCGGTACCACTCCTCCCCGACTCATCCCCGACGGTAATCCGCAGCGTCTCGGCGTATCGCTGATACATGTCGATCGTCACTCGTCTCCGCAGATGTGCGGCATATTCTCCGTTCATGTTGGTAAAGCGGACGTCGTATCCGGGGGGACGCCAAGGGGTGACCGCTCGATTGGAGCGGAGCGACGTGTGGCCACTCGTGCGACGCTGCTCGCGCAGGTATTGGTCCGCAGTTGCGGCGTTGGCTCTGCTCGGAGCTTTGTTCTTCGGTTTTTACAACGGCCGGAACGCCTACGGTGTGCTTGGCCTGATCTGTAGTGCGTTCGCGGTTCTGTTCGCCGTTAACCCGCTGATTATTGCCCTGAATCTGTTGATGGACGTCTTCTATTTCGACGAGCAATGGGTGGCCGCCTACCGTCCAAACCGCCATTCTGCGGTCGACCTGGCTCGGGTTACTTCGGTTATAGCGTCGTCGGGACGCTGGGATTTCGAACGCCGGTCAGGCTGGGGAATTATGGTTCCCGAGGAGTTGATACTTCTCGATCCAGTCCGGAGCCTCGTGGGCCGAGCGATCGCGGAGGCCGCACGCACCCACACGCTCAAGATGAGCGACCGGGTGCGGCAGGTCCTCGCAGACACGGTGCCGGACGACTCTGACAACTTCGGGCTGTCCAGGGCGCGAATCGCAAAACCGCCGTACAGGGCCTGGGACGACGTTCGCCGACGGCCGCGTCGCCCTCGCACTTTGACCTAAGGCACGCGGTCGGTTTGCAACAGAACAAGCCGGGTTCAGCTGAGTAGTGTTCCTTACCTACCTAGG
The DNA here is from genome assembly GCA_036501485.1 of Acidothermaceae bacterium. Lineage (GTDB taxonomy): Bacteria > Actinomycetota > Actinomycetes > Acidothermales > Acidothermaceae > PALSA-607. The sequence continues at coordinate 4,575 of DASYAG010000115.1, forward strand.
CACCTTCCGGCGTAATGCGGGGACGCATGCCGAACCGCCCTAAGCCACTGCGAGGCATGTCAATGGTCAGCCGCAGCTCCCGTCCCTGGACAACGCCGATTTCCAAAGGCTTACTGCGCAGCCAATCAATCCGCACGTACACAACGTGTTGACCCGGCTCGACCTCGACGTTCAGTTGCTGCCCGGTACCAGGACCCAACGTTCCAACCCGTCGTCCGTCCACGTAGACGATGTAACGGCGGAGTCGATTTTGGTACGTGCCGCCTGCGCGTTCTATGACGAGTAGGCCCAAGCCATCAACCATGCCTGGTCACCTCCCGTCGATGCACGGCCTTCCGCCGCGTCTCCATCGCTCAGCGCGCGGGCAACCGGATCATTGCGAAGCATCCGATCATGATCACAAACTCGGCGGCACCGAGGCCCCAGAACACAACAAGCGAGGTGGTCATTGCTGCCAAGAAGCAGGCTAAGCCGCCGAATCCGTTGACGACTGCCGCGATGCGAAGCTTTTTGCCCATCGGGCTGTCGCGGTCCCAGGTTGGCATGGGGTGCGTCTACCCGGTGCGGGTGAAGGTAACCGGCCGGCCGCCCGAGCGTGACAGGTAGAACTTCGACCAGCTTTGTCACGGTGTGAGGTACGTGAGATCGGGTATCGCCCGGGCAGGTCTATCTCGCCCGGCTCTCACTAAGAGGCAACATGCAGATTTGGGGCCGGCGTCCGCCGTCGTGGCATTTCGCTATCGCTTTGGCGCTCGTATTCGCCACTGCGCTCGCGTTACGAACTGTGTTCTCGCTAGAGGTAACTGGCGGCATCACAGCTGCACAGACCTACTTTGGATTGTGGTTCCGGCTCGGCTTTTCAAAGGGAAAGCAGCCGCGCTGAGTGAAACTCCTGTTGAAGCTCCCTCTTGCGCCACCAGGCCCCGCTTCGAGCGGCGGCTCGCATAGCCCGTTCGGCTTTGTGCTGATCGCGGTGCTTGTCGTCATCGCCGTTGTGGTCACGCTTTTACGACGACGCCGCTGATCGCGGAGGTTCGGGCCACGGACAGCGCCGGCCTCCCCAGCCGAGCCAGCCGTAGGCGATGCTCCGGCGCGTTGCATCTACACTGCGCGCAGACCTCGACCGAGGGGAGATGCGCCCGTGGGAGCACCGCTGACCGACGCGGCGATCCAGAAACTGCGCGAGATGATCATCGCCGGCCGTTACCCGTCCGGGGCCAAGCTGCCGCCTGAGGCAGATCTTGCGGCCGAGCTCGGTCTTTCCCGCAACACCACGCGCGAGGCAGTAAGGGCGCTCTCGACGGCCCGCGTGCTCGACGTCCGACGTGGTGACGGCACCTACGTCACCAGCCTGCGGCCCGAGCTTCTGCTCGAGGGCATTGCGTTTGCTGTCGACCTGATGCACGAAGAATCATCACTGGAGTTGCTCCAAGTGCGGCGGATTCTGGAACCGGCTGCCACTGCGCTGGCGGCGTCGAACATCGATGCCGGGGCGTTGAGCAGTCTCGAGAAGACCCTCATCCTGATGCAGGAGAACAGTTCGAATCTCGAAGACCTAGTTCGGCACGACGCCGACTTCCACGCACAAGTGGCGGCGGCGTCGGGCAATCAGACGCTGGCGTCAATGCTCAACGGCATCTCGAGCCGCACGTTTCGCGCGAGGGTGTGGCACGGCGTCATCGACAGCGAAGCGATCGCGCGGACGATCCTCGAACATCAGCGCATTCTCGATGCGTTGCGCGGCGGCGACGCCGAGCTCGCGCGGGCCGCAGCGCTTTCGCATGTCTGCACGACCGAGGAGTTCATGCGGCGCATCCTGACCGACGATTCGGTGCCAAAGCCGCGAACTGGCGGTAAGGCCAAGGCCTAAGAGTCGGGCGGACGGCGAGTCGTTAGCCGCCCATCGGTCGGCCCCGTACATCCAACCTTTTGTTGCCGACGGCCCCCGCTGTGCCGCGAAACGCGTGCCCGAGCAACGCGAACAGCCCAACCTGGTAACGGTGTGGTCTCGGTCCTTTACATGGTCGGCGAGAGCGACTATAAAGACGCAGACATCGGATGTTTGGACACGAGCCAAGCGGCAGATTAGACCGCAACCGCTCCCGTCCTAGCTAGACATCCGACTCTTCGACCATGGAGCGAGCATCGCATGCGGGTCTCTCGCACGACGTCCGACATAGCCACCCACGCTGCGCTTCCCGGCGTCCGCCCTGCTCGTGGTGCCGTGAAGACATTGGATGCTTGCGCAGGTGTGCGATGACCGAACGCATCACTCGCTTTGACATCACAGACGTCAGATTTCCTACCTCGCTCGAGCTCGATGGCTCTGACGCGATGAATCCCGACCCCGACTATTCGGCGGCCTACGTGGTCGTGCACACCGACGGCGGTCAGGAGGGCCACGGCTTCGCCTTCACGATCGGGCGCGGCAACGAGGTCGAGGTCGCCGGCATTCGTGCGGTCGAAGAACTCGTCGTCGGACTCGACGTCGATGAGGTATTCGGCGATCTCGGTGGCTTCTCGCACCACCTCGTTGGTGATAGTCCGCTGCGCTGGCTCGGTCCCGAAAAGGGCGTCATCCACATGGCGATCGGCGCAGTCGTCAACGCGGTGTGGGACATGTATGCGAAGCGCGAAGACAAGCCGCTGTGGAAGGCGCTTGCGGACATGAGCCCGCAGCAGCTGGTTGACCTGGTCGACTTCCGCTATCTCACCGACGCGCTCGAGCCCGCTGAAGCACTCGAGATGTTGGAACGCGCTCGCGTCGGTGCGCCCGACCGCGAGCGGCAGTTGCTAGCCGACGGATTCCCGGCCTACTCGACGTCTGCGGGCTGGCTCGGATACCCCGATGACAAGGTCGCGCGGCTCTGCAAGGAGGCCGTCGAGGCCGGGTTCGACCATCTCAAGCTCAAGGTCGGCGGCAACATTGAAGACGACATACGGCGTTGCGAGTTGGTGCGCGCGCTTGTTGGCGACGATATCCGGCTGTCGATCGACGCTAACCAGAAGTGGGGAGTCGGCGAGGCCATCGAGAGCGTCGCCCAGTTGGCGCACACGAATCTTTGGTGGGTCGAAGAGCCGACAAGCCCGGACGACGTTCTCGGCCACGGCGAGATTGCGCGCGCGATCGCGCCCATCAAGGTCGCTGCAGGGGAGCACGTCGCGAATCGCGTCATGTTCAAGCAACTGCTTGCCAGTGGCGCGATCGACGTCTGCCAGATCGATGCAACCAGAGTCGCCGGCGTCAACGAGAACGTGGCGATTCTCCTGCTGGCAGCCAAATTCGGGGTGCCGGTGTGCCCGCACGCGGGTGGAGTCGGTCTTTGCGAAGTTGTCCAGCATCTGTCGATGTTCGACTTCGTCGCACTGAGCGGTTCGATAGAAAACCGATGGATCGAGTACGTCGATCACCTGCACGAACACTTCGTCGATCCCGTACGGATCGACAACGGCCGCTACATCGCACCACGGCGGCCCGGCAGCAGCGCTCGGATGCGCCCGGATTCGGTCGCCGCTTACAGCTATCCCGACGGACGTGTCTGGCAACTCGGCCACGCCAGCTCGTGAACTGCAGCACCGGTTTCACCGCGCCCGACGACCCGGGCTCGGCCCGAACATCCCAAGAGGAGAGCAAGTGAAAGTAACCAAGGGGCTGCAGATCAGCGCGGTTGTAACCGCGTCGGTTCTGCTCGCCGCCGCATGTAGCAGTTCGAAGAAGACTGCCAGCACGACACCATCGAGCGCCGCCCCCGCCGCCACCACATCGGCGGCCGCCGCACCCACCTCCGCCGCCGCGGCACCGACCACCGCCGCACCCGCAACATCAGCGGGCGCTCCCGCAGCCGGTGGAGGGTTGATCGGCGTGGACTATCCGCGTTCGGACTCTGACTTCTGGAATGCCTACATCAGGTACATCCCGCAGATGGCGACGACGCTCGGTGCGACGATCAAGACAACCGCGTCGGGCAACGACATCACGAAACTCAACGCCAACGCTGACTCGTTGGTTGCCGAGGGTGCGAAGGCACTCGTGCTTGCGCCGCAAGACACTGCAGGCATCATTCCGGAGCTCGCAAAGCTGGCCAGCAAGAACATTCCGGTGGTCACGATCGACACCGAGCCCGACAGCGGCAAGGTCTTCATGATCGTGCGCGCCGACAACAAGGCCTACGGCACCAAGTCGTGCAACTACATCGGCACCCAGCTCAAGGGCGTCGGCAACGTCGTGGAGTTCGAGGGCGACCTCGCGTCCGTCAACGGCCGTGACCGCAGCACCGCGTTCGGTGCCTGCATGTCCGCGAACTTCCCGAAGATCAAGGTCTTCGCCGAGCCGACCAAGTGGGACACCCCGACCGCGATCGGCCAGCTCAACACTGTGCTCGCGGGCAACAAGATCCAGGGCCTCTACATGCAGGCCAGCATCTACCTGTCGGCGACGCTCGCCGACCTGTCGAGCAAGGGTCTGCTCAAGCCGGCCGGTACCGCGGGTCACATCGTGATGGTTTCCAATGACGGCGTGAAGGCGGAGTTCACCGCGATCCAAGCGGGCTCGCTGGATGCCACGATCGACCAGCCTGCCGACCTCTACGCGAAGTACGGCCTGTACTACGCGCAGCAGGCGCTAGCCGGCAAGACGTTCTCGCTCGGGCCGACAGACCACAACAGCAATATCGTGACTGCGGCGGACGGCGACCTCGAAGACCAGCTGCCGGCCTCGCTCGTGACGATCGACGGCGCCTACCCGGGGTCGGTGAAGTCGACAGATCCATCGCTGTGGGGCAACCAGTCCGGCTGACCTGAACGCCTCGCGAGTAAGGAAAGAGAAGCTCGTGTCGATCGGTACCAACGTCGTGGCGGCGGGTGGGCTCGTCCCATCCGTCGCCACGGCGTCGCACGTCACCAAGCGGTTCGGTGCGACGGTTGCGCTCAATGACGTCGAGCTCGACGTGCGGGCCGGCGACGTTCACGCGCTCGTCGGCCGCAACGGCGCAGGCAAGTCGACGCTCGTTTCCATCCTCACCGGGCTTCAAGTGCCGGACGCCGGCGAGCTGCGCTTCGGCGGTCAGTTACCCCCAGCTCGATCAGACCGTGAGGCATGGCGGCGCGTCGTTGCCTGCGTCTACCAGCACCTGACGATCATCCCGACACTGACGGTTGCGGAGAACTTGTTCCTCAACCGCCAGACAGAGGGCACACCCGTGATCGGCTGGCCGAAGCTTCGCCAGCGTGCGAGTGAGTTGCTCGGCACATGGGAGATGGACGTCGATGTACGGAGGCTTGCGAGCGATCTGACGGTCGAGCAACGGCAACTTGTCGAGATCGCGCGCGCGCTGTCGTTCGGCGCACGGTTCATCATCCTCGACGAGCCCACCGCTCGACTCGACGCCGCGGGCGTGACCCGATTGCTCGGTCGAATCCGCACGTTGCAACAACAAGGCGTCACGTTCCTGTTCATCAGTCACCACCTCCAGGAGATCTTCGACTTGTGCAATACCGTCACGGTGTTTCGCGACGCCCGGAAGGTTCTGACGGCACCAGTGTCAGGGATCTCGCACGGTGAGCTCGTCGACGCGATGACCGGCGAACACGTGTCGGTGGGCGACGACCCGCGACCGCCGAGGCCGACCGCGGGCGAGCCGATGCTGGCCGTGAATGACCTCACCGTGTCGCCTGGCTGTCGTGACGTGACGCTTCAGGTGCTGCCTGGCGAGATCGTAGGGCTTGCCGGCGGCGGAGGCAGCGGCAAGTTTGCCGTGGCCGAAGCCATCGTCGGGCTGCGACGGCCAGACAGCGGAGAAGTACGTGTCGCGGGCAAGCCGCTGCGAGCGGCCAACGTCACGGCCGCGTTGAAGGCCGGGGTCGGGTTCGTTCCCGAGGATCGTCACGACCAAGGTTTCGTTGCCGAGATGAGCATCGGCGAGAACATGACGATGCCGGTGTGGGACCGTCTCAAGCGCTTCGGCATTGTCCTCAGTACGCGGCTGCGATCCGCGCGGGCGCAGTCGATGATCGACGACCTTGGCATCGTTGCTCCCGGACCCGACCTTGTGACGTCGGCGCTGTCTGGCGGCAACCAGCAAAAGGTCGTCATGGGTCGCGCGCTCGTCTCGACGCCGCGGGTCTTGGTATTGATGTCGCCGACCGCCGGTGTCGACGTGAAATCGAAGACCGCCCTCATGGAGCAAGCCGTTGTAGCTGCGCGGCGTGACGCCGCAGTTCTGGTCGTCACCGACGACCTTGACGATCTGCGCTACTGCCATCGGGTGCTGGTCATGTTCAAGGGCGAACTAGCGGCGGAAGTCGTCGACACGTGGGATGACGCGACCGTGGTCGCCGAGATGGAAGGAGTTGACCTCGACCGATGACCGAGACGTCGCCCGTAGATTCACCCGCGCAGCAGGCGGCCGCGGCTGCAGCCATTCCCGCCCCGCGGCAGACGCACGTCGCGGTGGCCTGCGTGCGCGACCTTGCGCTGCTGCCTGGCATTGCCGTCATCATGGTGGTCGGCACCTTCAGCAACAAGGCGTTCCTCACCCACGGCAACCTGGTTGACGTCCTCGACAACTTCGCCTGGATCTCGATGCTCGTTCTTGCCGAAGCGGTGATCCTTATCTCCGGCAAGCTCGACCTCTCGCTCGAGTCAACAGTGGCGCTCGCGCCCGCGGTCGCCGTGTGGCTGACGCTGCCGAAGTCTGGTCGTGGCATCCATCTGCTGCCACCTGCCTGGGCGATTCCGATCACGCTCGCCGTCGGCGTCCTCGTGGGGCTCATCAACGCGCTGCTCATCATCCGGTTCCAGCTCAGCTCGTTCATTGTGACCCTCGGCATGCTCATCACCCTGCGCGGTATCGAGACCGGAATCTCGAACGGGCAGACGTTCTTCGGCTTCAGCAAGTCGTTCCTCTATCTCGGTACCACCCACTGGTTCGGGATTCCGCTCGGCGTTTGGTTGTCGGTTATAGCGTTCGCGATCGGGATATTCGTGCTTGCGCTCACGCGGCCTGGTCGATCGCTATACGCGATCGGTGGCAACATCAATGCGGCGCGGGCGGCCGGTATCCGGGTCGAGCGCACCCTCTGGATTGTGTTCGTAGTCGGCAGTTTGCTGGCTGCGGTAGGAGGCCTGCTGTATGCCGGCAAGTACGCGTCGATCGGTGCCGACAGCGGCAAGGGATACATCTTCACCGTGTTCGCCGCGACCGTGCTCGGCGGCGTCAGTCTCAACGGTGGCAAGGGCACGCTGTTCGGTGCCTTCTGCGGAATCCTGCTGCTCTATCTGGTGCAGAACATCCTTACGCTGGCGGGTGTTAGCGGCTATTGGCAGGACGCATTGAACGGCGGAATCATCCTGACTGTCCTGATCATCGCGCGCGTCACGACGGGCGAGGCTCAAGCTTGACGCGCGTTGCCCTCCACACGCGGCTGCGTGCCGAAAAAGTCGATGAGTACGAGGCTGCGCATCGCGAAGTACCTGCCGAGTTGGTGGCCGCGATCAAGTCGGCCGGCGTCTCTGAGTGGACGATCTGGCGAAGCGGGGTCGACCTGTTTCATGTGATCGATTGCGACGACTACGCAGGGCTACTCGCCGCGCTAGAGCAGCTACCCGTGAACATTGCCTGGCAAGAGCGGATGACCGATTATCTCGACGTTGTCCACGACTACTCAGCAGACGGGGCTGCCTCGACGTTGCCAGTCGTCTGGCGGCTATGAGACAGCGGCGGCACGAAGCGCAACATCAGTGCCGCCCAGGTGACATGTGTGACTGTCGAAGCTATGCCTCCGGGAATGCGCACAGCTGCGCGACAGCCTCGAACTGCGGCGGGTAGTTTGGTGCATTATGAAGCACATTGGATTCTTGTCGTTCGGTCACTGGACGCCCTCGCCGCACTCGCAGACGCGCTCAGCGTCAGACGCGTTGCTGCAGTCGATTGACCTTGCGGTAGCGGCGGAGGAACTCGGCGCCGACGGGGCGTACTACCGGGTGCACCATTTCGCCAACCAACTTGCCTCGCCATTCCCGCTGCTCGCCGCAGTCGGCGCCAGAACCCACCGGATCGAGATCGGTACCGCCGTCATCGACATGCGGTACGAGAACCCGTACTACATGGCCGAGGACGCCGGCGCTGCTGACCTCATCTCGGCCGGACGACTGCAGCTCGGGATCAGCCGGGGGTCGCCCGAGCAGGTCATCGACGGCTTCCGCTACTTCGGCTACGTCCCTGCTGAGGGCACCGACCAGGCTGACATGGCACGTGAACACGCCCGAGTCTTCCTCGACCTTTTGCGAGGCGAGGGATTCGCCGAGCCGAACCCCCGGCCGATGTTCGCGAACCCACCGGGCCCGCTTCGGGTCGAGCCTCATTCCGAAGGCTTGCGCGAGCGAATCTGGTGGGGTGCGGGCACTCGGAAGACGGCGGAGTGGACAGCAGAGCAGGGGATGAACCTGATGAGCTCGACGCTTCTGAGCGAGGACACCGGAGTGCCGTTTCATCAACTGCAGGCCGAGCAGATCGAGATGTTCCGCACAGCCTGGACCAATGCTGGCCACGAGCGAGCGCCGCGGGTGTCCGTCAGCCGCAGCATCTTCCCGATCATCAACGATATCGACCACTTGTACTTCGGCCGCGAAGGAGACTCCGAGGACCAAGTTGGCTACCTTGACGGCGGCAAGGCGCGCTTCGGCAAGACGTACGCCGGGGAGCCCGATCGGCTCGTCGATGAACTCGCCAAGGATGAGGCGATTGCTGCCGCCGACACGCTGTTGCTGACGATCCCGAACCAGCTGGGTGTCGAGTACTGCGCCCACGCCATCGAGTCAGTTTTGCAATACGTGGCGCCGGAGCTCGGCTGGCGTTGAGTCCTGGCTCCTGGTCTGACTGATGGCATTATTCTCGCCATGGGTGACTTCGACGTAGTCGTCGGCGCGGGGTCGTTTCGCAGCACGGCGCCTGACGCCGTGCACTTCCCTCATCGGTGGACGCGGGCGGGTGTCACGGTCGAGACCGCATTCACCGGCGCGCATCTTCTGCACCTCGCTGCTGCTGGCTGTGTGCTCAACGACGTGTATCGAGAGGCAGAACGACTCGACGTCCCGCTCGACGGCGTTCGGGTGACTGCCGCTGGCGGATTCGACACCGATACCTGGGAGTCGACCGGCATCGAGTACGTCGTCGATCTCGACAGTTCGGCGTCGCAAGCCGACTTGGACGCAGTGTTGGAAGCAGCTGACTCCACCGCCGAGATCCCTAAGTCGATCCGCGCCGGTGCTTCGGTACGGCGCGTGGGAAGCAGTTCCTAGCGCGGCAGTGAAGTGTGCTTGAACTCGTTGAGGTCGGTCCAACCGATGAGATCGACGGACCGCTCGATGGTCGAGATGGAAGTCGCCGGGTCGGCTCCATCGGTGGCTCGGTGCATGAACCGGATGAAGACGGCCTGGTCGTCAACGACGAAGGTCGGCACGCCCCACACGTCGTGCGACTCGGCAAAGCCCTCATGCTCGGCGCGGACTGTCGCAAGCGCAGACCCGTCGTCGATCCGAGCGAACACCTGGTCGACCGGTACGTCGTGGCGCTTGAGAACGTCTCGTACGACGTCCGGGTCCTCGAGGTGCTGCGCGTCATCGTGGCGGGCGGCGAACAGCGCGCGATGGACGGCGGGAAAGAGCTCGGGGAAGTCGTCGCGGACGACGACGCCGGCCTGCAGCGCGACGATGCCGCTGTCTTGCTCAGGCTTTTCCCAGACACTCGGGGCGCCTTCGGCAACGTGAACTTGGCCCAGCGAGAAGGCCAGGAACCTGACGTCCCAGTCCGCCCCGGCGGCGAGCCCGGTGAGTATGTGCTCATGTGCATTCCGCGCGAAGGGGCAGCGGTAATCCCAGGTCACAGCGAATGTTTGCGTCATGTCGTTGCCAACCGAACGGCTGGGGGGTCGTATTCCCGATCAGCCCGCTATGGATTGATCATCTTCGTGCGTGTGAAGGCAAGATCACGATCAGGAGGGTCGCGATCGGGCCGAGCAAGATCGACAGCAAGAACCAGATGAGCCCGCTGCGCCCCTTGCCCTGAGCAAGCCCGGCGTTGATCAACGTCAGCGTGCTCCAACCAACGACGTACCCATGCCACCACATGTGCGCAGCCTAACCGGGGTGCACAGGTGTGTCGCGGCCGGAACCTGCGAGCTTCTCAGTCGCCGATGGTCGGGTTGAGGACCTGCTGAGCGACGAGTTGCCGGAACGTCACAAGCATGGTCGCGTACCGGCTCGCGGCCGCAGCTTGGTAGCGGTCCAGCGAACGACGTTCGCTTGCTCCCGTTGCGTAGCGCTGCATCAAGATGTCGAGTTCGACCAGATGTTCGCGCCACAGCTTCGCAAGGACTGCCAACGGCACGAGCCGCGCGAGCCGATCCATATTGTCGGGCCCCAATCGTCGCGCCTGGCGGCGGTATGCCTCGGTCGCATCCGGACCTATGACCTCGTCGATGATGTGCTTGAGCTCGTCTTGTGGCGCTGCCCCGTCCATAAACCGAATCCGCAGCGCAGTGACTTGGTCGAGTTGTTCGACTTCGACCGCTGCGATCGTGTCGTCCCGTGAGCGTCGCCTGGCAGCGAGTGCGGCGAGTTGGTCTCGACGGCGCGTCCCGGTAGGCAGCAGTGACCACCGCTTTGCGGCTCGGCCCTGACCGTCGGGACTTCCCGACACCTCGATGCGGTACCTCTCGCGGAGTTCAACAGCGAACGCCTCAACGGACACGGAGACGATCCCCGTCAGCGTGTCGTACAAACGGAAGTAGTCAGTGGTTCGCATCCGCGAAAGTGGGCGGTGCTCGTCGCTGAGAGGCAGGCATTCCTTCGCCTCGATGGCCTGCAGCACGCCGACCGAGCAGCGACTCTGGCGCTGCAGCTGCGGCGCCGGATGAACCTGACCATCGCGCACGTCATAGTCGACCCCCCGCTGAAGCCAATCCTTCGCGATGAGCGCGTCGTCTAACTGCTGAACAACCCCGAGCAGTGACAAATCCTCACGATCGGTAATCCCGAGATTCGCCTCAATAAGGTCGAGCCCCACCGCCATGAACAACAACTGGCTGGTGCCGGGCGCGTAGTCGTAGTGGATACCCCTTACGGCAAGCCTCGCGAACTCCTTCATCCGTTCGTACTGCCAGGCGTCTGCGACGAAGTCGCCAGTGATGACGTGCGTCTGCGTCGCCTGCTCAATCAGAACGATGTCTGCGTCTGCGACGATCGCAACGTGCCGAGAGAGTTGTATGAGCTCCTCCGGACCAGTTGCGAGACAGTCTCTGAGGTAGTCGTACGCGAATCGCGCAGACGACCCGACAACCAGATCAGCGCCGTATGCGGAGCTGTTATTCGTGAAGTCCGGTGAGTCGCCAATCGTAGCCACGGTGACATCGAGCAGATCCATGACGCCGGTCATTTGCGCCGCCAAATTTACGGCGGCTGTGTCGTCGACAGCCACAACGTGCACGGGCCTTCGCGCCAAGCAGTGCACGTAGGCGGCCAACATCAAGACCGGACCACGGCCCTCAGTGGCGGGCACTGCCACCACATGGCTTGCCCGCATCCGCGAGGCGTGGGCCACCTGAGAGCCGCTTGGCCAGCTGCCCGTTGCCCGGCGAATCGCCTCCCTCGCCACCGCAAGTGCCTCTGTGAGCAACTCTTCCGACAGGGAACTCGACTTCTTCGCGCGCTCCCTAACGTCGGCACTGGCTGTGCGCAGACCCTCAGGACCCAGCGCCGCCATGCGGGCCGCTAGTTCGGCGGCCATGAGTCGCCCCACCGCGCATTTCTGGCTGCTTTGTAGAGCTCCTGGCTCTTGCTGACGCGTTCGTTTGTGGCGGCGCCCGACGCCGTGCACAGCTCCAAAGACACCAGACCCTTGCGTAACTGAGGATGCCGCAGGATCCGTGCGGCGGGCTGGCGCACAGGCCCACGCGCCGCGGCGACGTAGGAGAACTTCTCGTCTTCGTACGACAGCTCGCCAGCTTTCACCGATCGGTGCAGACGGGACCGGTCAAGTCGCTCGGCAAAATGACACCAGTCACCCCGCTCGAGCATCGGACACGCGCACTCGTGCGGACACGGCGCGGCGATCGAGAAGCCGCCGTCGATGAGAGCTTCACGCGCACGGATGACGCGTGCGAATCCCGCGGGCGTTCCGGGTTCGATCACAACCACAGTCGGCGCCGACGCCATGAGCAGGCCGACAAGCACCGCCTGCTGCTGTTCCGTCAGTTCACCCAACACATAAGCAGCCGTCGCGACGTCAAACTGACCGGCGTCCGCTGCGGGTGTCGAAAGGCGCCATTGTCGCCATACCGCGACTCCCAAAACGACGGACGAGGAACCAAGCATGAGGCGTTTACCGAGCTCGATCGCCGCCACCGATTGCTCGAGCAAGGTGACATCGCTGAGAGTCGACCACACATCAGCGGCGGCCCAAGCAACGGCCCCGGTTCCCGCACCGAAGTCAACAAGCGTGCGCGGTTGAAAGCCCGGAACGCCCAGCTCCAGCTGCTGTAGCGCGGCGCGAACTACGGCATACGTCGCAGGCATTCGGTAAGCGGCGTAGGCCAATACGTCGTCGGCGGTTGCGAGGATCGGGGTGACTGGAGTTGCACCCGACCGGTAGGTGCCGATGAGGCGTTCGACACGCGCGGTAAGCCCAGCTGCCGTCGTCCCCGCTAGTGCATCGTCGATGCAGTCGCGCAGGCTTGAAGGCATGGCCCGACCCTATTGCTATCGTTCGCAAACACACCCGGTGCAGCGAAGAGGAGAGACCTGTGGCGATCGCGGCTGACCAGCCAATTCGGTGGGGAATCATCGGCACCGGCGGTATCGCCGCCACCTTCGCGGGTGACCTGAAGTTGCTACCTGACGCCGAGGTGGTTGCGGTCGGTTCACGGAGCCACGAGTCGGCCGACGCATTCGCCGACCGGTTCGACATCCCGAAGCGGCACGCTACTTACGAAGCACTTGCCGAGGATCCCGACATCGATGCCGTGTACGTCGCGACGCCGCACCCGTGGCATCGCGACGCCGGGATGCTGGGCATCAACGCCGGCAAGGCCGTGCTGATCGAGAAGCCGTTCACCATCAATGCGGGCGAGGCGCGCGAGCTCATCGACGCAGCACAGGCCCGCGGCACGTTCTTGATGGAAGCGATGTGGACGAGGTTCCTGCCACACGTCGTCCGCATTCGCGAGCTGATCAAAGAGGGCCGGCTCGGGGACATCCGCTCGGTCATCGCCGACCACGGCCAGTGGTTTGTCGAAGACCCCGACTTCCGACTGTTCGCACCGGTGCTCGGTGGCGGTGCGTTGCTCGACCTGGGCATCTATCCGATCTCGTTCGCGTCGATGATCTTCGGCAAGCCGCGCACGATCACGGCCGTCAGCGACCCGGCTTTCACCGGCGTCGACGCTCAAACCACTGTCGTGTTGCAGTACGAGGGCGGTCGGCAGTCGGTGGCGTTCACGACACTGGAGACGCTTAGCGCGAACCAGGCGGCGATCAACGGGACCGACGCGCGCATCGAAGTCGACGGCGTCTTTTACGCGCCGACGTCGTTCCGGCTTATCACCCGCGAGCGCGAGGTCGAACACTTCAACATCGAGCATGAAGGTCATGGGTTGCGGCATCAGGCAGCAGAAGTCGGCCGCTGCTTGCGAGCCGGGCTGACCGAGAGCCCGATCCTCACACAGGCCGAGACGCTCTCGATCATGGAGACGATGGATGAGGTCCGTCGTCAGATTGGTCTGCGCTATCCATCGGAGTAACAACGGTCGGAGTGGCAGCCACCGGAGTGGCGGCGGTATCTGACATGCGGTGGGCCCGCACCAAGGTGCCGGCGAGTCCGGCGAGGCCGAGTCCGACGAGCAACATGGGCACGACCCAGCGCAACTCAAGGCTTCGATGGGTGACCTCGCCGCCCAGGTAAGCCAACGCGATTGCGCAGAAGGTCACGCCGGCGATCAACGACGTCCAATCAGGCTCGTGGCGTTTCATGGTTGGGTCACCTGTCCACTTCCGAGGGTGGGTGCAACTGGCCCGGTGGGTACTGGTGGCGCGGTAGGTACCGATGGCGCCACGGGTGCCGAGGTTGCCGGGAACGGTGGGACCGATCGATCGACGTAGACCCTGCCGAGTCCGACGCGCACGTCAAGGTCGATCTCGCCGGCGACAGCCGTCCCGACCGCTGGCAGTACGAGTGTGCGGTCGACGCGGGTGCCGCCGTCGTGGTTGCCGTCGATGTTGACGTCTCCCGTTCCTGCGCGGCCGTGCACGACAAGCCTGGCGTTCGGCGGCACCCGCACGTCGACTTCGCCGACGCCGACGCTCGACGTCACCAGGACCTTCTTGCCGGCGAGATTGAGGCCGGTCAGATCGATCGTCTGGTGCCCAATCGCAAGACGGTACGTCGCGGGAATGTCGGCCGTGGATGCCGGTGCGTAATCACGGTCGCCGATACCGCCTCGAAGCGGGACGTCGATAGCCGCGACGATTGCCAATGCGATCGCAAGAACTGTTCCGACAGCGATGAGCACGCGGGCTCGCCCGATCCATGTTCCGACGACGAGCGCGAGCCCCACGATGAGTAGGGACGTCGCGAAGATTGCCTGCGCACTCAGCTCGATTGCATTCGACGCGTCGAGTGCGAACAGGACTCCGACTATGACGACGCCGACGCTGATCGCGATCGGTCCGAGGAACGACGGCGGGCGTGGCTGCTTCGGTGGCTTAGGCGGTGGTGGCATATAGACCGGGCGGGACGGCGAGAAGCCGGCCGGCGGTCCCAACGGCGCCGTGTAGTGCGGGGCGGCGTAGTGCGGGGCGGCGTAGTGCGGTGGCGCGTACTGCAGTGGCGCGTACTGCGGTGCCGTGTAGGCAGGCGACGGATACGCCGCTGGCTGGAAATCGGGTGCAGCAGCTGTCTCGGTGGGCGGCGTCATCTGCGGCCCAGGCGCTGGCGTGGCGTATGAAGGTTGTGTCCCGTACGGCGGTTGCGGTGGCGTCCCATATGGCGGTTGCGGTGTGAACGGAGTCGGCGGCACGCCACGCGACCGGCTGGTTAGCGCGACGACCGCGACGACGGCGAGCACGATGAGCAAGACCTCGAACCGCCCGCGCCGGTGGTACGCGACCTCGGTCACTGTGATGACGCCGATGACCCCAACGACAATGGCCGCGACGATCGGCGCTGGCGACGGGTGACCCTGGAACAGGCGGTGCAGTTCCGAGACGTCCGTGCCGTCCTCGGGTATCAACAGCCAGCCCAAGGCGTAGAGCAGCAGACCGACGCCGCCGAAGATTGCCAGCGCGGCCAGGACGATGCGGAAGATGATCGGGTCGATGCCGACGTAGCGGCCGAGACCCCCACAGACGCCGCCGATCATGCGGTCGTCGCGGCTGCGGCGCAGTTGACGCAAGTCGAAACGGCCCGGTGCTGGGCCGCCGGGGTGGCCCGACGGCGTGCCGGCAGAATTGGAAGAGTCTTGGCTCATATCGACGATCTTGGCTGCTGGCGAACGCGGCGCCCATCGGGAACTACCCTGACTCGACCCTGAGTTTGCGCTGGTGGCCGCGCCAGTTGGCTCGCGACGTGTGACGATCGTGGGGTGCCACCGAAACTGACCCGCGCCAGCCACGGCCAAATGGTCGCCGGCGTCGCCCGCGGTCTTGCCGACCACTTGCGCGTCAACGTGCTCGTGGTTCGCATTGCGTTCATCGTGCTGACCTTTGCCGCGGGTGCTGGTCTCGTCATGTACGCCGCGTTCTGGGTGTTTGTCCCGGTGGCGCCGGCAACGGGCAATCAGCGGCCGAACCGCGCGAGTCGACTCGACGGGCGTGGCCAGTACCTGGCGATCGGTGCACTGACGATCGGGGGCGTGCTCGCCATCCAATCGCTTGGTCTTGGTCTGCCTTCCGAGCTCTTGTGGCCACTCGCCCTGACCGGGTTCGGTGCCGCCGTCTTGTGGTGGCAGGCCGACGAGTCGCAGAGAGCCCGGTGGCGCAAGGCCGCGGTCGGCGGCGCGCGGCCGCCCGCCGTCGCGAGCGCGATCGGTGGGGCGTGTCTGGTCATCGCCGGTGCCGCCACATTCCTCGCCTACCACGGACAGTTGAGCGAAATCCGCAATGGACTACTCGCCGCAGCCGTGATGGTGGCCGGCATCGCCGTCATCACCGGCCCGTGGTGGCTCGGAACGATGCGCGAACTGTCTGCAGAACGGCGAGCCCGCATCCGCGAGCAAGAGCGCGCCGAGCTGGCTGCGCATCTGCATGACTCGGTGCTGCACACGCTCGCTCTTATCCAGCGCCACGTCGATGACCCGCGTGAAGTGCAGCGGCTGGTTCGCGGACAGGAACGCGAGCTGCGGACCTGGCTCTACCGGCGTCCGCCCGACCAGCAACTCGACTTCGGCCAAGCCCTCGAGGCCGTTGTCGCGGAAGTGGAAGACGACCACGGCGTGCCGATCGAACTCGTTGTCGTGGGTGAGCGTCGCATTGACGAAGCGTTGTCGGCGACGTTGCAGGCCGCGCGCGAGGCCATGATCAACGCGGCGAAGCATGCGGGGACGGCGACCATCTCGGTCTACGCCGAGATCGAACCCGCGAAGGTGACGGTGTTCGTGCGTGATCGCGGCCGCGGCTTCGACCTCGACGCAGTGCCGTCGGATCGGCTTGGGGTGAAGGAGTCGATCGTGGGTCGCATGGAACGGCACGGCGGGCACGCGGTTGTGCGTACCGCGCCCGGTGTCGGTACTGAGGTTCGGCTCGAGATGTCATCGGCGATGGCCCGCGCATGACGACTCGGCCGAGCGTGCAGATTCGCGTCGTTATCGTCGACGACCACCGGTTGTTTCGTGCAGGCGTGCGAGCGGAGCTCGGCAACGGCATCGAGGTCGTGGGTGAGGCCGAAGATGTCGCCAGCGCGGTGGCGAGCATCGCCGCGACCGCACCCGACGTCGTCCTGCTCGACGTGCATTTGCCTGGCGGTGGCGGTGTCGAGGTCTTGCGACAGGTGTTGCCCGCACTGCCCGACGTCCGCTTTCTCGCTGTTTCGGTTTCGGATGCGGCGGACGACGTGATCGGTACGATTCGAGCCGGCGCCCGCGGGTATGTCACGAAGACAATTTCCGGCGACGACCTTGCCGACGCGGTGACCAGGGTTGCGGCCGGCGATGCGGTGTTCTCGCCGCGACTTGCCGGCTTTGTGCTCGACGCGTTCGCGGCGACTGATGCGCCGGCCATCGATCCCGAACTCGACGCACTCACGCAGCGCGAACGCGAAGTGTTGCGCCTGATCGCACGTGGCTATGCGTACAAGGAGATTGCGAAGGAGCTCTTCATCTCGGTGAAGACGGTCGAGACGCACGTGTCGAGCGTCTTGCGCAAGCTGCAGTTGTCGAACCGGCACGAGCTCACCCGGTGGGCGACCGACCGTCGTCTGGTGTGAGTTGATGGGTCAGCCGGTCGCCGACGTCGCGGCGTTCTTGAGCGGGACCTGGGTCGTCGACCGCGACATCGTCGACTCGCTGCGCGGCGCCGCCGGGACGTTCATCGGCTCCGCCAAGTTCGCCCCTGACGGCGACGTGTTGACCTGGGTCGAGGCAGGGGAGTTGCAGTGGGTCGCCGATGTGCACCGAGCCCCGGTGACGCAGAAGGCCGGACGGCGCCTGCTCGTCGCCGTCCAGCCTTGTGTGCCTTGCGTTGTTGACGTCGCCTTCGACGACGGCACGTTCTTTCACCGAGCCGATCTTTCGTCAGGCAGCGACATCTTCGTGCATGGCTGCGCACCAGACATCTATCGCGGGACCTGGACCGTTAGCTCGCCGAACCGGTTTCAAGTGACGTGGGACGTCGAGGGGCCGGCGAAGCAGCTGATGATCAGGTCGAGCTACAGCAGGGTCTAAATCAGGTGTTGGTGCCAGTTGTTGCCGGGCTCGCGGACGATGCTGGCGACTTCGGGCCCTGACCCATGTTGCCGCCGAAGCCTTTGCCAGGGCCGAAGCCCGGGCCACCAGCGTGGCCGGCGAACCTCGGCAGTTTGCCGTCGAAGAGGTTCGCGATGACGGTGCCGCCCTTGGTCGTGACGGTGAAGAAGACCGTGTCACCAACCTTGACGTCAGACAGCGTCGGCTTCGCAGTGCCGGCCTTCAAGATGTGGCTGGTGCTCGGCACGCTGTAGGTGGTCGTCGCGGTGCTCGTTTTGATGCCGACCGTGTCGGTGCCGACAGCGGTGACGGTGCCCGTTTCGGGAGCCACGCCGACGATGCCGCCGAAGCCACCCCGGCCGCCCGGGCCGCCAGGACCGCGGCCGCCGAAGCCGCCCGCAGCCGGACCCACGCCGTCGCGCAGATCAGCGAGAACGGTGCCGCCGCTTGTCGTAACGCTGAACGAGACCGTGTCGCCGACCTTGACGCCAGTCAGGGCGCCGGGGCCGTTCTCGTTGATCGAGATGTGGGTCGTGCTCGTGACGCTGTAGGTCTTCGTGGTCGAGGGCGTCGAGCTGGTAGCCGTCGTTGCGATCGTGACGCTGTCAGTGTCGACCGCCGTCACTTTGCCGCTCAGCGGTGCGACGAAGGCAGGGCGAACCTTCTTGGTGCCCGACTTCGGAGCTGTGCTGGAGGGTGCGGGAGCGGAGCTCGATACGGCAGCGGTAACCGCTGACGGGGTGTTCGAGGATGCGTTGTTAGAGGACGCCGATGCGCCGAGCGTGCTGGCCAGAATGCCGCCCACAACCGCGCCGCCGGTGATCAAAGCGATGGCGGCAGTGGTGCGGCGTCGAGCCTTCGGCGCGCCTACGACCAGCTCTTCAGCTGCTGGCTCGCCGGCGCCACGCGTCGGATCGAAAGGTGAACTCATATGCGCGGATCTCCCTCATCTGGACTGCAGTCTCGGACTGCCCCCCGGCCGCCCTTGTATCAAGGAGCATCGGCGGGAAACCTGGGAAATAGCTGACAGCGAGCACCCAAGCTGCTCGGAGGGAGGCTGTTATGGCCTGCTTGGGCCCTGTTTCACGCTCAGCGCTGTCAGGGAGTCGACATCACCAAGAAAGATTCAGCCTTTCGGCCTACGGGCAGTCCGGCGGCTTCTGCGTTCATCGACAACCACTTGCCGACGAATTCTTCGAGATTGTCCATGTGTGCGGTCTGGCTCTCGTGCGCCTTCAAAGCAGCGATCTTCCGGTCGAAGGTGTCGGTCACGTCGACATAGTGCAGGTCGTGCCCGTCGACACCGCCCATGACCCAGACCTCCTTGACCGACCACGCGTCGAGGCCCTCTTGGAGCCGCAGTTCGGGGTAGGAGAACGGGTTGCGCGCGTCGGGGTATATCGCGTCGAGCGCCGCGTCGCCGGCGGCCCGGTGGTCTGGGTGACTGCGCCCGACCCTGGTGTAGTCACGCTCTGGGCTCGGGATCAGTGCGCGCTGCGGCTGCACCTGGCGGATCACCCGGCTGATGTCACGGCGTAAATCGAGGCTCGCGATGAGCGCGCCGTCGGGGTAGCCGAGAAAACGCACATCGTGGACGCCGACCCGCTTGGCCGCTTCGATCTGCTCTGCTCGGCGAATCGGCGCGATCTGATCGCGCGGAAACTCAAGGTCGTATCCGCCGTTGTCGCCGTCGGTGCAGATGCAGTAGACGACCTCGATACCGGCATCGGTGAATGTCGCGATCGTGCCCGCGGATCCGAAGTCGACGTCGTCAGGGTGGGCGGTGATGACCAGAACGCGTTCGATCTCGGCGTCCGGTATGGGTTCGATAGGCACAGTCCCCATCTTAAGCGGGTGACCCCGGCTGTCCTGGCGGCTCCGTAGACTGAACGCCGATGTCAGCGCCGACCGAAGAGCTCCTTGCCGATCTCAACCCCCAGCAGCGCGCGGCCGTCGTGCACGAGGGGGGTCCGCTGCTCATCGTCGCCGGCGCCGGCTCCGGCAAGACGCGGGTGTTGACCCGGCGGATCGCCTACTTGCTGGCCGAGCGCCACGTCGCGCCGACCGAGATCCTGGCGATCACCTTCACCAACAAGGCCGCCGGTGAGATGAAAGAACGCGTTGCCTCGATGGTGGGCAACCGGGCGAAGGTCATGTGGGTGATGACGTTCCACTCGGCCTGCGTGCGGATCTTGCGCGAGAACGCCAAGCGGCTCGGGTTCACCACGACGTTCTCGATCTACGACTCCGCCGACTCGCACCGATTGATGACGCTGGTGTGCCGCGAGCTCGACCTCGACCCGAAGCGATACCCGCCGCGTGCCTTCAACACGCAGGTGTCAAACCTGAAGAACGAACTCATCGACCCCGAGGACTACGAGCGCAAGGCGAACAACAGCCACGAGAAGACGCTCGCCGAGGCGTACACCGCCTACCAGCGGCGGCTCCGCGAGGCGAACGCGTTCGACTTCGACGACCTCATCATGGTGACCGTCAATCTCTTTCAAGCCTTCCCCGACGTTGCCGAGCACTATCGCCGTCGCTTTCGGCACGTGCTGGTCGACGAGTACCAAGACACGAACCACGCGCAGTACACCCTGGTCCGTGAGTTGGTCGGCGGCGCAGTTTCGCAGCAGGAGAAGCGCACGGTTGACGGGGATCTGATCCGCGCAGGCTCCGATGTCCCGCCCGCCGAGCTCGTCGTGGTTGGCGACGCCGACCAGTCGATCTATGCGTTTCGGGGCGCGACGATCCGCAACATCTTGGAGTTCGAGCGCGACTACCCGAACGCGACCGTGGTGTTGCTCGAGCAGAACTACCGCTCGACGCAGACGATCTTGAGCGCAGCCAACGCGGTGATCACCCGCAACGAAGGCCGCAAGGCGAAGAACCTTTGGTCCAACGCCGGCGATGGCGAGCAAATCGGCGGCTACGTTTCCGACGACGAGCGCGGCGAGGCTTCTTTTGTCGCCGAGGAGATCGACCGGCTGCACGATCTTGGTCTCGCGGCCTACAGCGACGTCGCGATCTTCTACCGGACCAATGCGCAGTCGCGAGTCTTCGAGGAAATCTTCATCAGGGTCGGGCTGCCGTACAAAGTCGTCGGTGGTGTGCGCTTCTACGAACGCCGCGAGGTTCGCGATCTGCTCGCGTACTTGCGGCTGCTGGTTAATCCGGACGACACGATCTCGTTGCGCCGGATTCTGAACGTGCCTCGTCGCGGCATCGGCGACCGTTCAGAGGCGGCGATCGAGACACTCGCAACTCGTGAACGCATCACGTTTGCGCAGGCACTGCGGCGCAGCGATGAGGCCTATGGCATCGCCACCCGGTCGCTATCGGCGGTCAAAGACTTCGTTGCGTTGCTCGACGAGTTGCGGCTCATGGCGGAGGCGCACCCGCCATCCGTTGTGATGGATGCCGTGCTCACCAAGAGCGGTTACCTCGCCGAACTCGAGGCAAGCATCGATCCGCAGGACGAGTCGCGCGTCGAGAACCTGCGCGAGCTCGTCACGGTGGCGCGCGAATTCGAAGAGGGGACGCCGGGGGGCACTCTCGCCGATTTCCTCGAACAGGTCGCGTTGGTGGCCGACGCCGATCAAATACCCACGGAAGGCGACGAGCACGGCGGAGTCGTGACGCTTATGACGCTGCACACCGCGAAGGGTCTCGAGTTTCCCGTGGTGTTCCTCACCGGGCTCGAAGACGGCGTGTTCCCGCACATGCGCTCGTTGACCGAACCGAAAGAGCTCGAGGAAGAACGGCGGCTCGCCTACGTCGGGATCACCCGCGCGCAGCGGCGGCTCTACCTGACCCGGTCGATGCAGCGCAGCACGTGGGGAGCGCCGTCGTACAACCCGCCGTCGCGCTTTCTCGACGAGGTGCCGGACTCTTTGGTCGACTGGAAGCGGTCGGCACCTGCTAGGTACACGCCGACCGGGGGCGGGCGCTCGTACGCCGGGGCATCGGCGGCTGTGTTGCCCGGCGCGCCCGCTCGGTCCGGTGGCGTTGGCAACCGGCCAGTGCCATCGCTTTCCGCGGGGGATCGGGTCAGTCACGACAGCTTCGGCCTCGGCACTGTGGTGTCGACCTCCGGGCTCGGCGACAACGCCCAAGCGAAGGTCGACTTTGGCGCGACGATCGGCGCCAAAACATTCGTCTTGCGCTACGCCCCGCTCGTCAAGCTGTAGGGCGCTGCACTCGGTCGCCTAGGCCCAGCATTCCGCCGTCCGCATGGATCGTGCGCATCTACTGCCCTCAGGGGGCAGCACGTGCGCAGGATTTGCGGACCGAAACAGAAATCGCCCGGCCCGGGCGGCTCCCGGAGGAAGTCGCTCGAGCCGGGCTGATTTCAGCCGGCGCGCAGGATCAGTGGTGCCGGGGTGTTGCCCGATCAGTCATGCCCGTTCTGTCGTACTCGAACCTGTCGTGCTCGGATCAGTGACGCTGGCCGGCGCTGTTACCCGACAGGTTGTCGCCTTGGATGGCGTGCACGGGAGTGCCGTTGCGCTGGCCACCGTCGTTGCCCTGGCCGCTGCCGACCTGACCGCTGCCGACCTGACCACTGTCGCCGTTGTTGCCCGAGCCGGGTCCGCCCCCGCCGAATCCCCAGCCGCCGCCCCACCAGGTGCCTGGGAAAGGCGACTTGGTCGGGATCGGCTTGACCGTCGGGGTGGGCTTCGGGGAGTGGCTACCCTGCGGGTCGCGGTCGCCACACCAGAACCACGGGAACGGGAACCGGTGCAGCGAACTCACGCCCGGAGCCGCTGTGGCCGTGGACGTCGCCGTCGCGCTTGGGGAGGCGGTCGCCTTCGGGCAGATGCCGCACCAGCGCCACCACCCGTCGTCCCGCAAGTTCTTGTCGTCCTTGGTGTCGGGCGTTGCGCTCGGCGTCGCACTTGCCGTCGGGACTGGCTGCGCGAGGCACGGGTTCGGCGGTGCTGGCAGCGCGGCGCAATACGCGGCGATCGTCGCTGTCGATGAGCTACCAGCAGCCTTCGCCAGGATGGCCAGCGCCTTCGGGTCGAGGGTCTTTCCGATCTTCGTGAGCGCCGTGTTGCTTTGGCAGAGGTGGTAATCGATCAACGCTTCAACCGCCGCAAGCTGCGCCGGGTCGAGAACCGGCTTCTTCGTGATCTTCGGCATGGGCGACTTCGACGGCGTCGGCGTGGGGGTCACCGATGCGGTCACGGTGGCTGCTGACACCGACGCGGTCACGGTCGGGGTTGGGCTGACGCTCACGCTCGGCGCCGGGTAGTGCTTCCACTTGGCGGCGTCGACGTCGGCGACACTCAGTTTGGGATCTGCGGGGCCTGACGGTTTGGGTGCGCCGATGGTGGTGTGGGCGAAGGACTGAATCGGGTTAGGCAGGACGCACGCGTACGCGGCCGTCGCTGCACCGGTGAGCGTGACGACGCCGGCGGCTAGGCCGACGGCGATCCGTCCCGGGAGCAGTCTCGAGAACCGGTTTGCAATCACTGTCTTGTACCTCGCGATGGGTTGGGGTCGACGGTGTCGGATGCCCACGCGTTCCCGCCGGAAGGCGGCCAGGGTGGCCGCCTCGCTGGCAAGTTCTGCGGGCTCTGCTGCTGCGGCCGCGGACCGCAACACATCCGACACTGACTGCCATTCGGGATTGGCGGCCGCGTCAAACTGACCGGCGTCGAGCAGCTGGTCTAGCTGCTCCGCGTCGGTCTGGTCGTTGTGGCGTCGCCAGAAGGGCAGGTTTGGCATCTCACCTCCCCAAACGTCATCGTCGTGCATAGCGTTACTGGCCCCTTCTCATCGCGTCACCCGAGGGCGTGACCGGCGGTCGGCCGACAAGTTCCTGGAGGCGGCGCAGCCCGCGGTGCGCCGTGACCCTGACGGCTCCGGGACTTTTCCCGAGGATGACCCCGACGGCGGTCGCATCGAGCCCGGCGACGACGCGGAGCATGATCACTTCGGCTTGGTCCCGCGGTAACGAGGCGATCAGCGCCAAGGCGGCGTCGGTGCTGAGGTTGTCCATCGCCAACTGGGCGGTGTCGTCCTGCGACGGCAGCCGGTCGAGCGCTCCGTCGTCGGTCGACGACCTCGGTCGGCGGCTGTCGTGGCGAGCGGCATCGAGGCACTTGTTGCGGGCAATCGTGAAAACCCAGGCCCGAAAGGCAGGCTCGCCACCGTCGAACTTCCCCAGGTTGCGGATCACCTGGAGCCAGGTTTCAGACGCCAGATCGGCTGCGGATGTGGGCGCGAGCGTGCGCAGATATCGGACGACGAGTGGGTTCAGCGCCCGCCACAACTGCGCGAAGGCGTTCTCGTCGCCCGCTTGGGCGGCGAGGAGAACGTCCTCGAACACGTCGTCGCTCATCGCCACCCTTCACTGGGATTTCATCCGCATGCACCGGGATTCCATCCGCGTTCATCGGCATCGGCCGCCTCGACCCTAATCCCGGCCCCGCGGTGGAGGTCAAAGGTTCACCAGATCGGCCGATGCACTCGGGCGGAGGCTTACGCTCGTTTGAGGAGGTGCAGATCATGCCGGACGCCGGGCGGGTGCTGTCTGGTCGCGCGCTGTCGGGTCGGGTGCGCGTCGTCGTGGCCAAGCCTGGCCTCGACGGGCATGACCGCGGCGCGAAGGTGGTGGCCCGCGCCTTGCGTGACGCCGGCGTCGAGGTGATCTACACCGGGTTGCACCAGACGCCCGAGCAAATCGTCGCTACCGCCGTGCAAGAAGACGCCGACGCGATCGGGCTCTCCGTGTTGTCGGGCGCGCACATGACGCTGTTCACGCGCGTTCTCGAGCTGCTGCGCGAGCGCGGAGCTTCCGACATCGTGGTGTTCGGTGGCGGCATCATTCCCGCTGCCGACATCCCCGAGCTGAAGGCCCTCGGTGTGGCCGAGGTGTTCACTCCCGGAGCGAGCACGGCACGCATCGTCGAATGGGTGCACGCGAATCTCGGGACCGCTGTCGCCCCGTAGGTGGCAACCTTTGGCGCGCGCCGGCCTGTAATGGTCGGGCGCGGAGATCCTCTGTTTCGCGCGCTTTGCTCTGTTCCCCCAGAGCAACAGAGCTGAGCTGTTGCCCCACAGCAACAGAGCTGAGCTGTTGCCCCACAGCAACAGAGCAAAGCGGGGGAGATGGCACTGCGTATCCAGCATCTTCAGGCGCGGGATGGCCTGAGGGCTCGCCGCGAAGCGAGCTGCGAGATTGGCAGGCTCGGGGCGGTCGGCGTGTCGCTTCGACCGTCAGCCGCAATTGCGACACCATCGACAAAAGCGTGAGGCCCCTCTATTTACGAGATAGAGGGGCCTCACTTAGATCAGCCTTGCGGCCGACCTGCCGCCAATCTTCGGTGACGTTCGCGGCTCGACCGCCTCCGCCGCGCTGGTCTACAAGTTGCCCTGCTGACCAACTCGGACCGAGGTTTCTGAACCACGATTCGGAACTCATCAGACCCTGCCGAACTCGAGTCGCCCCGCGCTCTGCAAAGCTTCAGAGACCGAACCCAGAAGCTCAACTTCGAGTGGCTCGACTCAGGTTGCCCGTCGTCGTTCCTCTCGATCTGATGCGCCGGGACGGTCCACCGAAGTTGTCTACGGTTGCCCGCGACTTTCCTTCTGCTTCTCGCCCCGGAACCTTCCGGAACCGCCACCTTGATCGGTGACTGGGAGATTTCTAGCGGTCCTGGGAACGGCCCGCAAGGCCTTTGGCGAAAGAACTTTTCGGATTTTTTGTGGTCCACAGAACTTCGTGAGTTGTCCCCTGAATTCCGGGAGTTCTCCACCGGTTGTGCACCGGTTCATCCACAGCCGTCGCCGAATCGACGTCGGCAACCAACCCCGCGCGTCAACCGCGCGAACTGCTGGATAACCTCAACGTCGTGGACCTGTTCGAGTACCAAGCACGCGACCTGTTCGCTGCACACGGCGTCCCGGTGCTTCGCGGCGAAGTCGCGACGACGCCCGCCCGCGCGCAAGAGATTGCAAACGAGTTGGGCGGCAAGGTCGTCGTCAAAGCGCAGGTCAAAGTCGGCGGTCGCGGCAAAGCCGGTGGCGTGAAGTTGGCCGATGGCCCCGACGACACGTATGCGAAGGCCGACGCGATCCTCGGCATGGACATCAAGGGTCACGTCGTGCATCGGGTCTTGGTCGCCGAAGCGAGCGACATCGCGGAGGAGTACTACTTCTCGTTTTTGCTCGATCGTTCGAACCGCACCTTTCTTGCGATGGCGTCGCGTGAAGGTGGCGTCGAGATCGAGCAGATCGCCGTCGAGACACCTGAGGCGCTCGCCAAGATTCCGATCGACGCAATGGTCGGCGTTGACGTCGCGTTGGCCCGCGAGATCGCCGTTGCGGCCGGCTACCCCGACGAGATCCTCGACCAAGCTGCGGACGTCATCGTCGCGCTCTGGGAAGTGTTCACCAAAGAGGACGCGACGTTGGTCGAGGTGAACCCTCTCGTGAAGACGCCCGACGGCGTGGTGCTGGCCCTCGACGGAAAGGTCACGCTCGACGAGAACGCCGGGTTCAGACAGCCAGGTCACGCCGAACTCGCGGACGTCGAGGCCGACGACCCGCTCGAGGCGCGCGCCAAAGAAGCGCATCTGAACTACGTGAAACTCGACGGTGAGGTCGGCGTTATCGGCAATGGCGCCGGACTCGTGATGAGCACCCTTGACGTCGTTTCCTATGCGGGCGAGGCATACGGGGGCGTGCGGCCAGCGAACTTCCTCGACATCGGTGGCGGCGCGTCGGCAGATGTCATGGCGGCTAGCTTGACCATCGTGTTGTCGGACCCGTCGGTTCGGTCTGTGTTCGTCAACGTGTTCGGCGGCATCACCGCGTGCGACGCAGTAGCGCACGGCATCGTGGCAGCTTTCGGAAAATTGCACGATGCAGGCGAGGAAATCACGTCACCCCTCGTCGTCCGGCTTGATGGGAATCGAGCTGAAGAAGGACGCGCAGTGCTGGCTGCAGCTGCACTCCCGGGAGTCGAGCAAAACGACACGATGGACGGCGCGGCGCAGCGCGCGGCCGAGCTCGCGTCTATAGGCAGGCGATAGTGGCGATCTTTCTCGACGGCAGCAGCCGGGTCATCGTGCAGGGCATCACCGGGTCGGAGGGCAGCAAGCACACGCGGCGGATGCTCGCCGCTGGCACCACGATTGTGGGCGGCACGAATCCGAAGAAGGCCGGCACGACGCTCGATTTCGACGGCACGTCGTTGCCGGTGTTTGCGTCGATCGCCGAAGCGATGAGCGAGACCGGCGCGAACGTGGTCGTGAGCTTCGTCCCGCCGGCCGGCGCGAAGGTCGGCATGTTCGAGGCGATCGATTCGGGCATCGAACTCGCGGTCGTCATCACCGAGGGCATTCCGGTGCACGATTCGACAGCGGCGTGGGCGTACGCGACCGCACGTGGCAACGTAACGCGCATCATCGGACCTAACTGTCCAGGCATCGCATCTCCGGGCCAGTCGAACGCAGGCATCATTCCCGCAGACATCACCAAGCCAGGCCGGATCGGATTGGTCAGCAAGTCGGGCACGCTGACTTACCAGATGATGTTCGAGCTGCGCGACATCGGTTTCTCAACGTGCGTGGGCATCGGCGGCGACCCGGTCATCGGCACGACACACATCGATTGCCTCCGCGCGTTCGAAGCAGATCCGCAGACCGACGCGATCGTGATGATCGGTGAAATCGGAGGGGACGCCGAGGAGCGGGCCGCTGCTTTCATCGAAGCCAATGTGACCAAGCCGGTCGTCGGCTACGTCGCAGGTTTCACCGCTCCTGAAGGCAAGACGATGGGCCATGCAGGAGCGATCGTGTCTGGCTCGTCGGGCACCGCGGCCGCAAAGAAGGAAGCGCTCGAGAAGGTCGGCGTGCAGGTCGGCAAGACGCCGAGCGAGACTGCGCGGCTGATGCGGGAGATCATGACGTCGCTCTGACGGCCTTCGCTGCTGTTGCCGCGCTGGCGATGGCGCACACCGTTTCGGCTACGCCAACAAAGATCAACACCCAGCCACCCCATTCCAGCTTTACGTCGAGCCCGTAGCTCAAGCCGCGCACCAAAATGAGCAGCGTTCCCAATGCTGCGGCGCCGGCGGCCGCGAGCCCGAAACCCAGGCGCTGACCTGAAGTGCTGGTGCCGAAAACGCCGACGATCGTTGCTGCGCCGGCCGCGAATAGTGCCAGCAATCCGAGAATCGCAAAACTGTGCCATGCACTTATCGTGACGTTGAACCCGACGAGACCACCGATCTTCAGGGAAAGCCCGACGTAGGGCAGGAATGACGCAACGAAGGCCGCGCACGCTAAGGCGATAACGCCACCGTCGACAGGACGGAAGACTCGTTGCACCGGTGGTCGCGGCGGAATGCCGTACGCGGCGTATCCAGGCGGTGGGCCGTACTGCGGGTAGCCCGGAGGCCCGTACTGCGGGTATCCCGGTGGTGGACCGTACTGCGGGTAGCCCGGCTGAGGCCCGTACTGCGGTGGTGGGCCGTACTGCGGTGGTGGGCCGTATGGCGCTGGTTGTCCGTAGTGGGATGGCGGGCTCGGCGGCGCAGCGTCCGGAAGCGGTACCGCCCACGGATCGGTCGGCGGCTCGGATGGTGTGGACACAAATTCCCCTGTCTCGGGTGTATCAGCCCTGCCCGAGTCTGCTCTTTGCTAGTACCGGCAGTATTGCGCAGCCCGAAGTGTGTCAAGTCTTGCTTCCCGGCTCTGCATAGATCACTGTTGGCTCGTTATTGGCATATGGATGCCAATTTGCACGGCACAAAAGTGTCGTGACGTCTCGAGGAGGATGGGCAATGCCCGGCTTCGATGTGAAGCAGATCAAGCGCAACGACCAAGTGATTCTCGGCGCAGGCATTCTCTTCTTGCTGCTGTCGTTCTTCGCCCCGTTCTACGGTTACACCGGCCCGAGTGTTCGCGGTTTCGGCGGTTTCAGCGTGACCGCGTGGCACAGCTACGGCTTCCTCGGCGTCCTGCTGATAATCATCGCGGTCGGGATCGTGGCCGCCCGCGTCTTCGGCAACGCTTCGCTGCCCGCGTTGCCAGTGGGTCCAAACCTGCTCGTCGCTGGCCTAGCGACATTGGGCTTCTTGCTGCTGCTTATACGTGGGGTCACCTACCCAAGCGCGAATGACGTCGGCTTCAAATGGGGCGCGTGGGTGTTGTTCATTCTCGCGATCGCCGTCATTGTCGGCGCGTTCCTGAACTTCAAGGAGTCTGGCGAGAAGATCGCGTGGGACCAGACCGCGATGAACAAGGGTGGTGGCGCTGCAACTGGCGGCGTCGTTCCGCCGGCAGCTCCCTACCCGCCGCAGGGTGCAGCACCGAGCTACCCGCCGGCCGCGGACTACCCGCCGGCTGCGGGGTCGAGCGAGACCCCAACCGTCTAGATGCAGTGACCGTCTAGATGCAGTGACCGTCTAGCGCGGTAACAAGCGAGAGGGCCCGGACGGTTCGCCGTCCGGGCCCTTCGTTGTTCACGCTCGCCCACCAGACCGCCGTCCGCCCCTTCGTTGCGACGGGTGGGCGTCGTCAACTTCACACCCGGTGTGGTTGCCGGAACAGGGCGAATCGGACGCAGTTACGACCACACCAGGTGTGAGGTCGACGAACTCGGGCGGACGGCGGGGTGGCGGAGCTAGCGTTACTGCTGAACCGTTAGGCGTTGACGACGACGGTGCCCATGATCTTGTCGGCGAACGTCTGCTTCTTGGAGTCCCACAGCGGCCACAGGTAGCCGATGTAGCACGGGATGCTGTCAAGGATGTGCACGAATGCGCGTCCGATGGCGAACCAGCCACCGACCGGCTGGCCCGTTGTCTCCTTCAGCATCCGGATCCCGATAATCTTCTGGCCCCATCGGGAGCCCTTTTGGCCTCCCTGGTAGATGTTGTAGAAGGTCCAGACGACAGCGGCGACGTACACGATCACGCCGAGCGCGATCGAGACCCGCAGCAGGATGAAGGCGACCACCCAGGGCGCGAAGAAGTCGAGCAGTGACGCGCCGACCCGCTTGCCCCAGCTTGCGTAGCTGTAGGTCGGTGCCATGGGCTGGTAGCCGTAACCAGGTTGGCCGTATCCCGGTTGGCCATATCCCGGTTGGCCATATCCGGGCGGCGGCGCCTGGCCGTACCCGGGCTGCGGACCACCGTAGGGCGGTTGACCGTAGCCGGGCTGCGGCTGGCCGTACTCCGGCGGCGCCTGCCCGTAGCCGGGCGGGGGCGGCGGGGGGGCCGAGGGATACGCGGGCGGCGGCGCCGGCGGGTAGGCCGGGGGAGGCGTGGGCGAGCCTGCACCGGACGGGTCAGTCGGTGGTACAGCCCACGGGTCGGGCTGTCCTGAGCCCGGATCCGACGGTGTGGACACGATTCCTCCTAGTTGGGTGAAGCTCTGCGCAGTGAGTTAGAGAATTCCGAACCGGAAAAGCTGCCAGACCTCCGAGAACACGACAGCCATCGCGATCGCCACCCTGATCGTCCTGGGAGAAAGTGCTGGCCAACGCGCGACGTGCCGGGAGGTTCGAAAGGCAATTACCGCTGGCATCGCTGCCACGACGACGGCGCCGAGCACGATGACGGGGTTGGCCCGCAACGCGCCGAGCCCGTCGAAGTGGCCGAGCTTGACGGCCGCTGTCGTGCCGCCGCAGAACGGACACGGGAGGCCGGTCAACGCACGGAACGGACACAATGTCGCCGGCCGACCGGGCACGTGCAGATTGGCCAACGCGAGCGCTGCGATCGCGCCGACTGCCACCCGCTGACCACTCATCCGGACGCCCGCGCGTGCGGCAGGCGCGAGGAGCGTCACGGCGTCCCCTCGTTTCGGTCGAGGTTGAAGCTGGCGCAAACGACGGCTTGCCGATGGCCAGGGCTCGACATTCGAAACGACATGATCCGGACACCGGTGGTGATGGTCAAGGTTTTGGACGCCCGACACCCCGGCGGAAAAACGGCCGACACCCCGAGTCGATTGAGGTGCCAGGCCAGGCGGGTTGCGGCTGCCAGCATGGGTGGCATGGCCGACACGCTGACAAGACCGGGAACTGGGGGTCGCAGTGGCCAACCGCCACGCGAACCCGACCGGTCACCGGCGCGGCCGACCAGACCGACCAGGCCGACCGGGCCAACCAGACCCACCAATTCGCGGCCACCCGCGGCCAGACGGCGGCCGAAGCGCCCGCCCCAGCCGCGCCCGGTCGTCATCGTCGGGATCGCCGTAGCGCTTTGGACAACAGTCCTCGGCCTGGCCTGCCTCGTCAGTCTCACCCTTGCCGCGTGGGTCACCGCGACCCGTCACGGCAACGCCGTCCGCCCCGCTCTGGCTACTGCTTTGCAGGCATGGTTACTTGCGAACCACGCGAGCCTCGCGATCGCCGGGGGAACGGTCGGGATCGTCCCTCTCGGGATCACCGTCGGCCTGGGCGCACTGCTCGTGAGAGGTGGTCGACAAGCGGCCAGGCTCTCCAGTGGCCACGACCTCTTTGACTGCATCGCCGCCGCCTTCGCAGTCGCTCTCCCGTACGGCGTCATCGCGGCCCTACTTACCAAGCCGGCGGCATGGGGCGAGGTCAAACCCCAGCCGCTGCAGGCACTCGCGGGTGGGTTCACCCTCGCGCTCAGCTGTGCCTTCGTCGGTGCAATGCGCGAGACGGGTCAGCGGGCGGTCGTTCTGGCCCGCCTCCCGCAAACCCTCCGGCGGGTGATGCGCGCCGGGCTTGCGGCGACGGCCGTCATCGTCGGCTGCGGGGCCGCCGTCGCGGGTGCGGGTCTGGTGCTGCATGCCGGGCGCGCGGCGACGGTGATGAGCACGCTGGACGGCGGGTTGTCGGCGTCGTTGCTCATGGCCGCGGTCTCGGTGGCCTACCTGCCCAACGTCGCCATCTGGGGTAGCGCGTTGTCGGTCGGGCCCGGATTCGCCGTGGGGGCCAAGACCTCGGTCACTTTGGGCGGTGTCCATCTCGGTGCATTGCCGGCCGTGCCGTTGCTCGCGGCCTTGCCGGCCAACGGAGCGCCGCCGACGTTCGCGCGCCTCGCAGTCGTCGCGCCGATCGCTGCCGGGCTGATCGCCGGCTGGTTACTTGCACGCGCTCGGGTGCACGCCTCTAACGCTGATGATCCGTGGTGGGGTCGGCAGCGCCTGACTGACGCCGGGTGGGGTTTCGCTGCAGGTGCGGTCGCTGGCCTCGCGATGGGGATCTTGGCGTGGCTGTCCGGCGGACCGGTCGGTCCTGGCCGCATGGCACAGGTCGGACCGTCCGCGTTATACGTAGGCATCGCGGTTACGTTCGAGGTCGGCGTGCTTGCCGCCGCGACGTCATGGTTGCTCGGGTGGCGTCGGGAACAGTCGGGCACAGCGGTTGAAGAGACGGCGGACGCCGAGCCTGTCTGACCCGCCGGATATCGTGGCGCGCGTCCGCATCTGAAGGAGGCCGCGCTGAGCGTCGCAGTCGCGACCCCATTGCGGGTGGCCGTCCTGGTGTCCGGGACGGGTACCAACCTGCAGGCCTTATTGGATGCCTGCGCGGTCGACGAATACGGCGCGACCGTCGTCGTCGTCGGCGCCGACCGTCACAACACGATCGCGATCGATCGGGCGCAGCAGGTCGGCGTCCCTACGTTTGTCCTTGCTGTTTCGGACTTTGCAGACCGACCGGCATGGGACGACGCATTGGCTGAGGCAGTTGCGGAGCACGCACCTGATCTCGTGGTGCTGGCCGGATTCATGAAGCTGGTCGGCAAGGCGTTCATGGCCAGATTCAGCGAGCGCATCGTTAACACGCACCCGGCATTGTCGCCATCGTTTCCCGGCATGTACGCGGTGCGCGAGGCGCTCAACTACGGCGTGCGGGTGACTGGCTGCACGTTGTTCTTCGTCGATGAGGGCATCGACACCGGGCCGATCTTGGCCCAGCGATCCGTCGAGGTGCACGACGGCGACGACGAGGAAACGCTGCACGAACGCATCAAAATCGTCGAGCGCGAACTGCTGGTCGACACTGTCGGCGCGATGGCCCGCGAGGGCTGGACCGTCACTGGAAGAAAGGTCAGCATTCCTTGAGTACGCAAGCATCTGAGGGCCGTCGTCCGATCAAGAGGGCGCTGGTTAGCGTCTACGACAAGACCAGCCTGGTCGAGCTCGGGCAAGGGCTCGCGAGCGCCGGCGTGCAGATCGTTTCGACCGGGACGACTGCGGCGGTTTTGGCCGAAGCAGGTGTGCCCGTCATCAAGGTCGAGGAGCTGACCGGCTTTCCGGAGACCCTTGAGGGCCGGGTGAAGACGCTGCACCCGAAGGTGCACGCCGGTCTGCTCGCCGACACCCGCAAGCCTGAGCACCTGCGCCAGCTCGACGAGCTCGGCATCGAGGCGTTCGAGCTCGTCGTGTGCAACCTGTATCCATTTCGCGAGACGGCTGCTCGCGGCGGTGCGCCCGACACGGTGATCGAGCAGATCGACATCGGTGGCCCCTCGATGGTTCGCGCAGCGGCGAAGAACCACCCTTCGGTCGCTGTCGTCGTGTCCCCGGCGCGTTACTCCGACGTGCTCGACGCCGTGTATGAAGGCGGCTTCACACTCGAGGAACGCAAGGCACTCGCTGTCGATGCGTTCGTGCACACGGCGTCGTACGACATCGCGGTCGCGTCGTGGCTCGGCAATACCTACGCGCCGACTGACGGGGGCAGCGGGTTCCCTGAGTGGTACGGCGCGAGCTGGCACCGGGCCGAGGTGTTGCGCTATGGCGAGAATCCGCATCAGCGAGCTGCCTTGTACCGCGCCGACCACGGTGCGAAGGGTCTCGCGCAGGCGCGGGTGCTGCACGGCAAGGCGATGTCGTACAACAACTACGTCGACACCGATGCTGCGCGGCGGGCCGCCTATGACTTCACCGAACCGTGCGTGGCGATCATCAAGCACGCGAACCCCTGCGGGATCGCCCTAGGCACCGACATCGCGGAAGCTCACCGCAAGGCGAACGCGTGCGATCCGGCATCGGCGTACGGCGGAGTGATCGCCACCAACCGGCACGTCAACCTCGCACTGGCTGAGCAGATCGCTGACATCTTCACAGAGGTTGTGTGCGCCCCAGGGTTCGATGCGGATGCGCTCGATCTGCTCACCACTCGGAAGAATCTCCGGCTGCTTGATTGCGCCGGCATGCATCCGGGCCGCACGTTCGAGACCCGGCAGATCAGCGGCGGCATGTTGATGCAAAGCGTCGATGACATCGAATCGGACGGCGATGACTCGGCGAACTGGGTTCTGCAGACCGGGTCACCGGCTGATGAAGCAACCCTCAGGGACCTCGACTTCGCCTGGCGCGCGTCTCGCTCGGTGAAGTCGAACGCGATCCTGCTGGCGTCTGACCGGGCCACGGTCGGCGTCGGCATGGGTCAGGTGAATCGTGTCGACGCGGCACGCCTCGCGGTCTGGCGGGCGGGTGATCGGTCTGTTGGTTCGGTCGCAGCGTCCGATGCGTACTTCCCGTTCGCCGACGGGCTCCAGTTGTTAATCGACGCGGGTGTGCGCGCGGTCGTCGAGCCCGGCGGCTCGATCCGCGACGCTCAGGTCGTGGCAGCCGCCGAGGCGGGAGGGATCACGCTGTACTTCACCGGGACCCGCCACTTCTTCCACTGAGGCAAGCCACCCGCCGTCCATGAAAGACTGGGACTTGTGACGGCGACGATTCTTGACGGCAAGGCCAATGCGGCGCAGATCAAGGCTGACTTGAAGATCCGCGTCGCGGTGCTGCGTGACGCGGGCATCGTGCCAGGGCTCGGCACGGTCTTGGTTGGCGACGATCCGTCGAGCGCGGCGTATGTCGCAGGCAAGCACCGCGACTGCGCAGAGGTCGGGATCGCGAGCATCCAACGCGAGCTTCCGGCGTCCGTCTCGCAGGCTGAGGTCGAGGCCGTTGTCGACGAACTCAACGCCGACCCGAGCTGCACCGGTTACATCGTGCAGCTGCCGCTGCCGCGCGGTCTTGATGAGTTCGCCGTGCTCGAGCGAATCGATCCACGCAAGGACGCCGACGGGCTGCACCCGAGCAACCTCGGTCGGCTCGTGCTCATGCAGCCTGGCCCGCTGCCGTGCACGCCGCGCGCGTGTATCGAGCTGATGCGCCGCTACGACGTCCCTATTAACGGCGCAGACGTTGTCGTCGTCGGTCGCGGCGTGACGGTTGGGCGTCCGATCGGATTGCTACTTACCCGCCGCAGCGAGAACGCGACGGTCACCTTGTGCCACACCGGGACGGTCGATCTCGCTGGCCACGTGCGACGGGCCGACATTGTGATTGCGGCCACGGGGGTGCCCGGCCTCATCACTGCCGACATGGTGAAGCCCGGCGCGGCGGTGCTCGATGTGGGCATCACCCGCGTCGTGGGGGACGACGGGAAGAGTCGCTACGTTGGCGACGTCGCGGTCGGTGTCAGCGAGGTCGCCGGCTGGCTTGCGCCGATGCCCGGAGGCGTCGGGCTCATGACGCGAGCGATGCTGCTGACCAATGTGGTCGAAGCGGCGGAGGCTGCAGCGACGTTTGCTGGGGCCTACGCCGGTTAGACTCAGCGCCGTGACAGCAGCGTCATCAGCGTCATCGGCCGCCGAGGTTGTGGCGATCGAGCCGCAGCAACGCAAGAGCCTGTTGGGCGAGTGGCCGCTGGCGTTGATCATCGGCGGCGTCGCGCTCGGTCTTGTCATCATCGGGCTGCACCACTTCCGGTGGGGCAACCTGCTGATCGCCGGTTCGGTGCTCGCCGGCGCGTTCTTTCGGCTCGTGCTGCCGACCAGGCGAGCAGGGCTGCTCGCGGTCCGATCGCGGTTCACCGACGTGGTCACTATGTCCGCAATGGGTGGATCACTGATGCTTCTGGCATTGATCACCAGTACTTAATAGGCCTAACGGGTGATCGCTTCGAATTCCGAGCCTTGAATTACTCCGTTTGCTTGCGGGCCGTCAAACTTTCGGACACGATTCCTGGCAGATGCGCCGGTCGCCCTTGGCCGATTGCGCCAGTGATACCGCCCCGGGGGGGGAATCGTAATGCGTAAGGGTTTCACCACCGCTGCTATCGGTTTATCAGTCTTCGCCATGTTGACGACGACAGCCGGTGCAATCGCTCCAGCGCTGGCCAGTACCGCGAGCGGCACGTGTACTGCGGTCAACGGGCCGGCCGCCTTGAACGACCTGCCGGCAACCGCTGACTGTGGCGTAGCCGCACCCGGGACCGCTGCCGTTCTGCAGGACGAGGCGTTGAGCCCGAACTTCGGCAGCACGTCGCCCACAACCTTGATCAGCAGCACCCCCCTCACGTTTTCACATACGAACGGCGACATCCTCGCGATCACCAAGGTCAACGGCGCCTCGAACGAGTTGGCCATCGGCGGCAACTTCACCGCGGTCATCGAGTCGAACGGCACCTCGGTGCCGGCGATCGACTTCGCGGTGCTTGACGCGACGACGGGCAACGTCATCTACTCCGGCGGTGTGCCAACCAACAGCGTGACCAAGGCCGACAAGTACGTGCGGGCGCTTACGAGCCTGAACGGCGTCATCTACATCGGCGGCGACTTCGACACCTGGAACGGCACCGCGCGTTCGCACGTCGTCGCCATCGACTCCAGCTTCGCTGTGACGGCGTGGAATCCCGGCGCGAACGGCGCGGTACGTGCGCTGGCAACCGATGGCGGTGCGATCTACGTCGGTGGCGAAACCGGCGCGGTCACCGCTGTCGACCCGTCGGTGGGCAGCCAACTGTGGCAGCAGCCGACCAGCGGTGGCAGTGTGCACGCGTTGTTGGCGACCAACGGTGTTTTGTACGTCGGCGGATTGTTCGAGACCTACGGCAGCGTCACGCAGCACGGGCTTGTCGAGGTCAACACCAGCAACGGTTCGGTGATCCCGGCGTTCAACATGCACCTGCGGCCTGACGTCGACTCCAGCGCCACCACGGGCACTGACGCCTACTCCGGCGAGGACCCGATCTCGCTGTCCGTCGGGCCTAACCCGAGCGAGATCCTCGTGGGCTGCGGTGGCCACGCCCCGCCCGGTGAGTCGTCGAACGAGGCGAACCTGGTGAATGCCACCACGGGTGCGCGGCTTTGGAAGTTCTCGACGATCGGTGACGGCCAGGCGATTGGCTCGGTCGGAGACACCACGGTGGTCGGGTACCACAACAGCGTCAACAACACGACGTCGGCGCCGTACTTCGCCGCGCAGCTGGAGAACTCGAGCGGCAAGCTGACCACGTGGGATCCGAAGATCACCGGCCAGTCCCCCGGGAACAACGCGGACGCCGGTAACGGCGGCGTGCAGGCGATGTACGTCGACCAGACAACCGGCACCATCTACCTCGGCGGCTCCTTCATCCAGTGGAACGGCATGAACCCGCTCACCCATGCCTCGCTGATCGCCTTCACGTTCACGCCGCCGCCGCCGGGCAAGCCCAGCGCCCCGGTGATCGGAACCGCGACGCCGCTCGACAGCGCCGCTAGCCTGACCTGGACCGCGCCGCTCAACGACGGCGGTGCGCCGGTCACCGATTACCACGTGACCGTCAGCCCTTCGATCGCGGGCAACCCGGTCGACGTCGGCAACGCGACCTCGGCCACGATCTCGGGCCTGAAGGACAACACCAAGTACACGTTCAAGGTCGCCGCTGTGAACAGCGTCGGCACCGGCCCCAACTCCGGGTCGTCGAACTCCGTGACCCCGAAGGCCGGCCTCGGTGGCAACCCCGGCGGCGGCGGTAACCCAGGCGGTGGGGGCGGCGGCGGCGGTGGCGGCGGCGGCGTTGTTGCGACTCCCGTCGGGACGCCGCCGGTGCGGATCGCTGGAGCTGACCGGTTCGGTACCGCTGACGCGGCGCTGGCTGCCGAGTTCCCGAACCCCGGAAGCGCGGGCGCGGTTGTTCTGGCAACAGCAGCCAACTACCCAGACGCACTGATCGGTACCGCGCTCGCTGCGGCCAAGAACGCACCACTGCTGTTCGTCAGTGGATCGCTCAGTGCAGACACCAAGGCTGACATCGTGCGGGTGCTCCCGGCTGGTGGAACGGTGTACCTCCTCGGAGGCACCTCCGCGATTCCGGACAGCGTCAAGACCGCGCTGACCGCACTCGGCTTCAGCGTCACTCGCTACGCGGGTACCGACCGTTACGGCACCGCGCTGGCGGTTGCTGCTGGATTGGGCAACCCGACTACGGTGTTCTTGGCAACAGGGACCAACTTCCCTGACGCCTTGACGGCCGGCCCTGCTGCCGCGCACATGCACGGTGCGGTGTTGCTCACAGACGGCTCGACGATGCCGGCTTCGGTAACGGCCTACCTGGCCGCGCACCCGGGCACCGTCTACGCAGTCGGCTCACCTGCCGCCGCGGCCGACCCGACGGCGACCAAGTTGACCGGTGCCGACCGCTACGCAACAGCCGTTGCGGTCGACACCACGGTGTTCGCCGGTGGGCCGACCAACATCGGCGTGGCCAGCGGCCTGCAGTTTCCTGACGCGTTGAGCGGCGGGGTCTACCAGGCGCACTTCGGCGGCGCGATGGTGTTGTCGGACCCGGCAGTACTCCCGGCGTCGACGAGCACGTACCTGAGCAGCGTGAAGGGCACCGTGGCGAGCACGGCAATCTTTGGCGGCACCTCTGCGCTGTCGACGAGCGTGCAGACCGCCATCAAGACGGCGCTCGGCCTGTAGCACGATCCGCGGTTCTCCTACCTGAGGGCCCTCACCACACGGCGCTGCTAGCGTCGCGAGGCGAGGGCCCTCACCATGTGCGAGCCGCTCGCGATGGGCACGCAACCCCCTGAACGCGATCGGACCGCGGCCCGAATAGCATGACGACGTGACGAATAGCGCGCGCAGTGGCCGCAACGGCAAGGTCAGCGTCGTCGGTGCAGGCTTCTACGGCTCGACCACGGCACTTCGATTGGCCGAATACGACATCTTCGAGTCGGTCGTTCTCACCGACATTGTCGACGGGAAGCCTGAGGGCATCGCCCTCGACATGAATCAGTCACGGCCGATCGAGGGCTTTGAGACTGCGGTCGTTGGTCAGACGACGACGGCGGACGGCGAGGGGTACGACGCGATCAGCGGATCCGACGTCGTCATCATCACCGCAGGCCTACCGCGCAAGCCGGGCATGAGCCGGATGGATCTCATCGAGGTCAACGCGAAGATCGTGCGCGGCGTCGCGGAGAACGTGGCAAAGAACGCACCGAACGCGGTCGTCATCGTGGTGTCGAACCCGCTCGACGAGATGACCGCATTGACGCAGCTCGCGACCGGTTTCCCCAAGAGTCAGGTGCTCGGCCAAGCCGGCATGCTCGACACCGCACGGTTCAGCAACTTCGTCGCGGTGCAACTCGATGTGCCGGTTGGCGCAGTGCGCACGCTGACGCTTGGTTCGCACGGCGACACGATGGTGCCGGTTCCGTCTGCGTGTTCGGTAACGATCGACGGCACGAAGCGTCCTCTGACGGAGTTGTTGTCGGCTGACATCATCGACGACCTTGTCACGCGCACGCGCAACGGCGGTGCCGAAATCGTTGCCCTGCTGAAGACCGGTTCGGCGTATTTCGCACCGTCAGCGGCTGCGGCCCGCATGGCTCGGGCGGTCGCACAGGATTCTGGTGCGGTCATGCCGGTGTGCGCGTGGGTCGACGGTGAGTACGGCATCAGCGGCGTCTACCTCGGCGTCGAGGCAGAGCTTGGCGCGGTCGGCGTCCGCAAGGTCGTCGAAACGCCTCTGACGGACGCAGAGCTTGCGGCGTTACGTGCAGCCGCCGAAGCAGTTCGTGCCAAGCAGGCCGACGTCGCGGATCTGTAGTTCCGCGCCCGAGTGACGGTTCTCGGTTAGTGCTCGTTTCGAGGTAGTGGAGAACAGATGGCGAAGATCAAGGTTGTCAATCCTGTCGTTGAGCTCGACGGCGACGAAATGACGCGCATCATCTGGCACTTCATCAAGGATCAGCTGATCCTGCCGTACCTCGACATCGAACTGGAGTACTACGACCTCGGTGTCGAGCATCGAGATGCGACAGACGATCAGGTCACCATCGATTCGGCGAACGCGATCAAGAAGCACGGCGTCGGCGTGAAGTGCGCGACCATCACGCCCGACGAAGCACGCGTCACCGAGTTTGGTTTGAAGAAGATGTGGCGCTCGCCGAACGGCACGATCCGTAACATCCTCGGCGGCGTCATCTTCCGCGAGCCGATCATCATCAGCAACATCCCGCGGCTGGTTCCCAGCTGGACCAAGCCGATCGTCATCGGCCGCCACGCCCACGGCGACCAGTACGCGGCGACCGACTTCGTCGTTCCTGGTCCGGGCACGGTCACGATGACCTACACGCCCGACGGCGAGGGCGAGCCGATGCAGTTTCAGGTCGCCAAGTTCGCCGGCGGCGGTGTCTCGATGGGCATGTACAACTTCGACGACTCGATCCGCGACTTCGCGCGCGCGTCGCTGCGCTACGGCCTCAACCGTAACTACCCGGTGTACCTGTCGACCAAGAACACGATCCTGAAGGCCTACGACGGCCGCTT
The DNA here is from genome assembly GCA_036501485.1 of Acidothermaceae bacterium. Taxonomy (GTDB): domain Bacteria; phylum Actinomycetota; class Actinomycetes; order Acidothermales; family Acidothermaceae; genus PALSA-607. Next base: position 45,074 of record DASYAG010000115.1, read on the forward strand.
CAAGGATCTGTTCGCCGAGGTATTCGAAACCGAGTTCAAGTCGGAGTTCGAAGCCGCCGGCATCACCTACGAACACCGGCTGATCGACGACATGGTTGCGGCCGCGCTCAAGTGGGAGGGCGGCTACGTCTGGGCGTGCAAGAACTATGACGGTGATGTGCAGTCCGACACTGTCGCGCAAGGCTATGGATCGCTCGGTCTGATGACGTCTGTTCTGATGACCCCCGACGGTCGCACCGTCGAGGCCGAGGCCGCGCACGGAACCGTCACTCGCCACTACCGTCAGCACCAGCAAGGTAAGGCCACATCGACGAACCCCATCGCCTCGATCTTCGCGTGGACTCGTGGTCTGCAGCACCGCGGCAAGCTCGACAACACGCCCGAGGTGACAGCCTTTGCGACCGCGCTCGAGGAGGTCTGCATCGAAACCGTCGAGAGCGGCAAGATGACGAAAGACCTTGCCCTGCTCATTGGTCCCGATACCGAATTCCTTACTACAGAAGACTTTCTGGGCGCCCTCGACGAGAACCTGCGCACCAAAGTTGGCTGACCCCGATCTCGATCGCGAAGCCGCGGCCTGGGACGAGTTGGGCCGTCGCGATCCGCATTGGGCGATCCTTTCCGAGCCCGGTCGGCAGGGCAGCTGGGACGACGAGCGGTTCTTCGCGACCGGTCGCGCAGAAATCGACACGATACTGACAGAGCTCGGCGAGCTACTCACTGCACGACACGCGGCGCTCGACTTTGGCTGCGGCCTTGGTCGACTTAGCCAGGCACTCGCCGTCCACTTTGATTCTGTGACCGGTGTCGACGTTGCCGTGTCGATGATCGAAGGCGCGCAGGCGCGCAATGCCTTTCCTGAAACGGTTTCCTACGTCGTCAACACGACACCAAAGCTGCCGTTCGACGACGCGACGTTCGACTTCGCCTACTCCATCTTGGTGTTGCAGCACATTCCGCCTAAGGCCGCGGCCGGGTACATCAGCGAGTTGGTAAGGGTCTTACGACCGGGCGGTGTCGTCGTCTTTCAAGAGTTGTCACATCGGGCGCCGACTGTTCGCAATGCGGTGCTGCGCGTCGTCCCGAATGGGGTCTTGAAGCTCATGCGCAAGGCTCGCCGCGGCTGGGCAGCGCCGATGACAATGGACGGCGTTCCCCGCCGGCAGGTGACCGCGCTTGTCGAGGCGGCGGGCGGTGAGGTGGTCGAGGTTCGCGACGACGCGTCGGGCGAACCGGTGTGGAAGGGCTACCGATACACGGTGCGGCGCCTGCCCGCCCGCTAGCCTGATCGCTATGGACGGTGGCCATAGTCAGGTGCGCTGCATTCGCACAAGCAGCGGAGTCGTGCGATGAAGGTCGCGCTCGACATTGCGGTCGTGCTCGCGCTCGTCGTTATTGAGGCCGTGTTCGTCGCCACCGAGATCGCGCTTATTTCGCTGCGCGACAGCCAGGTTCGCGGGCTTGCGACGAAGGGACGTCGGGGCGCGGCGGTTGCGAGACTGACGTCTGACCCGAACAGGTTCCTGGCGGGTGTGCAGATCGGCGTGACGCTGACCTCACTGCTCTCCTCGGCCTACGGCGCGGTGACGCTCTCCGCTGCGGCCGGCCGCGAGCTCGAACGTCTCGGCATGACGCACAGCTGGGCCGACATCCTCGGCTTCCTGATCGTCACCTTGTGCATCTCGTTCGTGACGCTGGTGCTTGGCGAGCTCGTGCCGAAACGGTTGGCGTTGCAGCGCGCCGAGAAGGCCGCGCAACTGGCCGCGCCGACTCTCGACCGGTTCGCGAGCCTCATGCGGCCGGTGATCTGGCTGCTGTCGTTATCGACCAATGTCGTCGTCAGGCTGCTCGGCGGCGACCCCGACGCGAGACGCGAATCCATCAGCGAAGAAGAGTTGCGTGGGCTGGTCGCAACGCACGAGTCGCTGGGCCGCGACGAACGCCGGTTGATCGATGAAGTCTTCACTGCCGGCGACCGCCGGTTGCGCGAGGTGCTCGTGCCGCGTACGGAGGTCGAGTTTCTCGACGCGACGACGACTGTGCAGCAGGCGCTGAAGTTGGTCGCGTCGGGTCCGCACTCGCGCTACCCCGTCGTGCGCGGATCGCACGACGACGTCGTCGGCTTCGTGCACATCCGTGACCTCGTCACGACTCGAGCCGAAGTCGACCCGCGCACTGTTCGGATCGGAGATCTCGTCCGGCCGGTCAAGATGCTGCCCGATGGCAAGAACGTGCTCGCCGCACTGTCGGAGATGAGGCGCGAACGTCAGCACCTCGCGATCGTCGTCGACGAATACGGCGGGACGGCGGGCATCGTCACCCTTGAGGATCTCGTCGAGGAAGTCGTCGGTGACATTCGAGACGAGTACGACCTCGACGGCGGCGGTCCGGACCGCCTGCGCGGAGGCGACGTGGTCGTCGACGGGCTGCTGAATACTGACGATTTTGCTGAGCAGGCAGGGGTTGTCCTGCCCGAAGGCCCCTACGAGACCGTGGCTGGATTCTTGATGGCCGAGCTCGGTCACCTCCCCGAATTGGGCGAGACGGTCGAGGTCGGTGGCCACCGGCTCGCGGTCGCCGAACTCGATGGACGCCGGGTGGCGAGGGTTCGGGTCAGCGCGCCGCCAGCCGAAAATGGCGTCGGCGAGCCCAGCCATTTGGGAGAATGAGATATGACTTCGCACAGCCGGCCGCGGGTGCTCTCTGGCATCCAGCCGACATCTGACTCCTTCCACCTCGGCAACTACCTCGGCGCCTTGCAGAACTGGGTGGCGTTGCAGGACGAGTTCGACGCGTTCTACTGCGTCGTCGACCTGCACGCGATCACTGTCGACTGGGATCCCAAGGTGCTGCGGCAACGAACCAGGTTGTCGGCTGCGCAATTGCTGGCGATCGGTCTTGACCCCGAGCGCTGCACCCTCTTTATCCAAAGCCACGTACCCGAGCACACCGAGCTGGCGTGGATTTTCTCTTGTATCACTGGCTTTGGTGAGGCCAGCCGCATGACGCAGTTCAAAGACAAGTCGGCCCGCGGGAATGCTGGGGTTGGTCTTTTCACCTATCCGATCCTGCAGGTCGCCGATATCGCGATCTATCAGGCCGATCGCGTTCCGGTGGGCGAAGACCAACGGCAACACGTCGAGCTGACCCGCGATCTCGTGCAGCGCTTCAACACCCGATTCGGGCCGACCTTCACCATGCCCGAGGCGCACATCGTGAAAGAGACCGCGAAGATTTTCGACCTCCAGGACCCCACCGCCAAGATGAGCAAGTCGCTACAGGACACTGGCACCGCGCTACTCCTCGACCCGCCCAAGCAGCTGGTGAAGAAGATCAAGTCGGCCGTCACAGATAGCGGATCGCACGTGCACTTCGACCCCGTCGAGAAGCCAGGCGTCAGCAACCTCCTGACGATCTTCAGCGCGCTGACAGGCAGAGAAATCATCGAAATCGAGTCGGCCTACGCCGGTAAGGGTTACGGTGACTTCAAAGCTGACCTGGCAGATGTCGTGGTCGAGTTCGTCACGCCAGTGCAGGAAAAGGTACGGCACTACCTCGATGACACCGAGGCACTTGACGCGATCCTCGCCGATGGTGCCGAGCGGGCGCGCGGGGTTGCCGTCACCACCATGGAGTTGGTTCGCGAGCGCGTCGGCTTCCTACCGAGGAAGGTTTGAATCTTTGAGTCGCGCTGCCAACACGATCGGTGTCGCTATCGGTGTGCCGGAGCCTTACGGTGCCGAATTGACGAAGTGGCGTGAAGATCTCGGCGACCCGCTCGCGCTGGCGATTCCGCCGCACGTCACCCTGATCACCCCGACTGACCTCGACGATTCGCAGTGGGCCGCGGTCGTTGCGCATCTCGAGGTCGTCGCGGCGGGGCAGTGGCCGTTCGAGATCCAATTGCGCGGGACCGGAAGCTTCCGGCCGGTGTCGCCCGTGGTGTTCGTCGCCCTCGCTGCTGGGATCAGCGACTGCGAGCGGGTCGAGCGAGCTGTGCGCAGCGGACCATTGGCCGGCCCGCTCAAGTTCACCTACCACCCACACGTGACAGTGGCCCACGACGTCCCGCCTGACGTTCTTGATCATGCGTTCCGTGAGTTGGCCGACTACGAGGCTGCGTTCACCGTTGAGCACTTCGGGCTCTTCGAACGTGGGGACGACGGGGTGTGGCGCACCGACCGCGACTTCGCGTTTGGTCTTTCTGCGCCGGAAGGCTCAACCTCAACTTGAGGTTCGTCGGGTTAGTTGGAGAGTCAGCGTCGATGTAGGCCCGCCAACAACGAGTAGCAGCCCAGCAGAAATCCAATCCCGCCCACGATGGCGGCGAAGACGAGTTCACCGTGGCCGCCATTGCCTACGAAGAGGAACAAGCCACTCCTCGCGACACGGACGCAGGTGCACTCGCGGTCGAACCGCACGCTGCATGTTCCCCGCCTAGGGCTCCTCAATCAGTGAGGTCTTCAGGTAGTCGTTGCGTTGTCGGATGAGCTTCGGCAGATACCAACTCAGAATCGCCCGTTCGGCGACCCATCCAAGGGGACCAAGGGGTGCCCGGAAAACAATGCTGTCGAGCATGTCGGTGCCGTCCGCGACAGGGCGGAAGCAGTGCTCATGTCGGAAGGTCTTGAACGGCCCGCGAAGCTGTTCGTCGACGAAGCGATCGGGCTCCTCGAGCTCGGTGAGCTGACTCGTCATCGTCCACTTGATACCGAAGTGACGAGCACGCCACGTCACGGTCTGCCCGAGCCCGATGCGCCCCGCGCTAACCCCACCAATGACCTGCTCCCCGGACGGGGCCATCGATGCAAGGTGATCGTCGATGCTCAGCGATGCCGCGAAGACTTGATTGGGCGGAGCCATCACGGTGGTTCGGATCGCGAACGCAACGGTCATGAGGCCAGCGTCCCATCGCCGCAACTAGGCAACTAAGCGCCACCCTCGTTTTTGACAACCGAATGTTCGTCACCTGCGTTTACCCAGACGACCAGAGGGAGTCGCTATGCCAAACGCCGAGTTCGGTTCGCGCCGGCGCGAGCGGGGTTTCGTTGCGGCAAGCGCGGTGAGCGTTGTCGCCGTGGTCGCGGTCGTCACGCTGGTGCACCCGTGGCGCGATACGGCTGCCTCCAACGCTCTTACAAACGCCAGCGCGCCAGTCGCATTGTCAGATAGTCCGTTGATGAGCCCGGCTAACAGCCTGCCTGCTGCCAGCGTCAGCGACCCTGCGTTCTCCAGTGCGCCCGATTCCTCCCCGATCGCGATCAGCAGCCCCGCGCCGAGGACGACCCCACTAGTGGTCCGCGCGTCGCCGACAGCCGCACGCGTCACCTCAGACAGCCAGCTCAACTTCAAGGTCAGCGTCGAGGTGTCGCCGACACAGTTGGTGTTTGGTCACCCAGTGCGTGTCACCGTCACGATCGTGAATGAGGGAGGCGTGTTCAACCGATGGGCCCAGATGTTCGTCCAAGGTTCGGATCCCTCCGACAACGTCAGCGATCCGCCGCCGACTTGCACGGCCAACGGAGGGATCGTCTGTCCGATCACCGGCGTGCGGCCCGGGCGCACGTGGACGTTCGACTTCACATTCATTCCTGGGACGTTTCCGGCCATGGATCACTTTGACGGCCCCCTGTGCGCGGCGTTCAACTACATCGACAGCCACGGCCAACAACAAGAAACACCCGAGTACTGCGCACATGTGATGCTGTTCAACCCTCCGGGGTGGCCGCCCCCGGCATCCGGTGCGCCCAGCAACGCGCCGTCCCCGTCGTTGCCTCCGGCATCGGCTGCGCCGACGAGCGCCTCGGCTGCTCCGCAATCCACCAGCTGATTCGCCTTGCAGCACCCCGGCGCACGGAGTAGGCATGGGCGATGGGCAGACGTGCATGAACGTGGTCGTCATGCCCGACGTCGCGCGGTTCGGTGACCAAGTCACGGAAGCTTTGACTCGCACCCTCGGTAATGATCCGGTGGGCGTGTACTTCGTCGGGTCGGTGGCGCTTGGCGGCTATGTCCCTGGCGAAAGCGACATCGACATCGCCGGAGTAACGGACACTGCGCTTACCGATGCGCAGCGGCGGTCGGTGGCGGCAGCGGTTGTTGAGGCGAGCGCTGCTTGCCCAGCACGCGGCTTGGAGTTCACTCTTTATCGTCGCGAAGTTGCCGGGTCACATCCTGTAGGTGCTGACTTTGAGGTCAATGCAAACGGCGGTCCACGGATGCCGATGGCCGTGCACATGGACGCAACAGCGGAGCCGGGATTTTGGTATGTGCTCGATCGGGCAATCGCACACCGGTCGGGTGTCGCCATCACCGGGCCGCCGCCAGAAGATGTCTTCGCTGACGTCCCTCGCGGCACACTTCTACAGGCCATGCAGGAGTCGATGGCATGGCATCGCACGCATGAGAAGGCGACGCTGTATTCGGTGTTGAACGCGTGCCGGGCTTGGAGGTTCACGGAGACGGACGTGCTCGGGTCGAAGCTCGAAGGGGCAGCGTGGGCTCGACCCCTATGGCCTGACCCGGGCGTGATCGATGCGGCGGTGGCACTTCGACGAGGCGAAGACGCGACTCTTGACGAAGCACGGGTGGACGCACTTCTTAGCGCCGTAGGGGAGCAGGTGCGCGAAGCCGCTCGGCTGAGGTAAAGCGACGATGGCGAGCGTCCATCGATTCGGATACGTTGACCGCGACCCAATCCCGACAGACGAGGCAGCCGGCAAATGGCGATACGTGACACCCTCCGCAAAAATGCGGCGCCGCTGCTGGCTCCGGGTGAAACGGTGCAAGCCATCTTCCCGGCGCAAACCACTAGTCAATACTTCGCGCTGCTGTCCTTCTGGATCATCATCTTCAGAAATTCGTATCGGGTGATTGTCGCTACAGACCGACGGATCCTTGTATGCCGCAGCGGCCGTTTCCGCGTCACGCCAGTCAAAGGGGTCTTACGCGAATTGCCGCGCTCCACCACCATCGGGCCTGCACACGGGCTTTGGTATCGCTTCGATTCGCTGGGGGAGAAGATGTACGTCAATCTGCGCTTCTTCAAAGATGTCGAAGCCGCCGACCGTTCCTGGGGCTACCCCGCTTCCTGAACGTAGCGTTCTAGGCTGCGCCAAACCCAGGTGCGCAAGTGACGCTGGGTGGTGTGTGATCGCGGTATGGCGATTGTGTTGAGCACGCCTCCAGTCGACGCACTGAGCGACGCTGTCGGCGTCCTGCGAGAGTGGCAGCACGACGGAGCGCCATTCCAATTGCACCCGGGCGACCTGGGCTGGTTCTGGCGGTTTGGTGCCGAGGCAACGGCTGCGGCCGTCCGGACTTGGAGCCGCGACGGACAGCTGCTCGCTATCGGGTTGCTGGACGGGCCTGACCTATTGCGACTGACAATGGCGCCGGGCGCTCGTCACGACGAGGACCTGGCGCAGCAGTTGGCTAACGACATCACCGAGGCGGAGCACGGTGTGCTGCCAACGGGCAAGGTGTCGGTCGAGGCGCCGATGGACGCGCTGGTCGAAGACCTACTCCTCGAGGCCGGCTGGAAAACCGACGAGCCGTGGACGCCGCTGCGCCGCGATCTCACGGAACCGGTGGCGGTTTCGGGCGTGCGGATCGAAGTAGTCGGACCCGATCAGGCGGACGTGCGCGTTGCGGTGCAGCGCGCCGCCTTCGACAAGTCGACGTTCACGGACGAGCGCTGGCACGTGATGGCGGCTGGAGTGCCTTACGTCGACGCTAGATGCCTGGTCGCATACGACGACGAGGGCAACGCGGTCGCGGCGGTGACTGCGTGGTCGGCAGGTGAAGGCAAGCCCGGCTTGATCGAGCCGATGGGTGTGCACCCGGACCATCGCGGTCTCGGTTACGGCAGGGCGATTACCGTTGCCGCGGCGGCCGCACTCCGAGACCTCGGATCGTCGAGTGCCATCGTTTACACCCGGAGCTCTAATGTCGGCGGCGTCGCGACTTACAAGTCAGCCGGCTTCGAACAGCTGCCTGAAATCCGGGACCTGACCCGCGACGCCTAGTTGCGTTTGCGGACGACAGGATGGTGGGCGCACCGCGAGCTGGCGCGCGATCTACTTCGACGTCGTCTACTTCGATGCTAGGTCGTCGACGCTCGACAGTCGCGAGAGGCCGTCGAAATAACCCTCGTCGGTTTCGCCGATGCGCCGTCGGCGAGTGAATCGCCACGAAGCGGCGAGGAAGAACAACGCGCCGACACCTACTGCCGACCCGATCAGTACGGCCGAGATCCCCACGCCGCCCGATGTCGCGCGCGACGCCGCCTTCACTGCGGCTTTCGCGACCGGAGCCGCAGCCGCGGTCGGGGCGGCGGTCACCGTCAGCGCCTGAACGGTCGGCTGCACTGACGGCGTGGGCGTCGCGAATACTGGCGTCGGCGGTGCGAGCGGCGATACCAGTTCACCGACCGGTGTGACGTGGCCGTCGGCCGCGAAGCCCCAGTTGAGCAGCGCCTGCACCTCGGGCCAGAAGTTCGGCTGGTCGCGCATCACCGACACGATGATCGTGTGGCCGCCCCGCTGCGCCGCGCCGACGTAACTCGCATCGGCCGCGACCGTGTAACCGTTCTTGCCGCCGAGCATGCCGGGATACGACGTCAACAGCCGGTCGTGCGTTTGAATCTGGAAGGTCTGCCCCTTCGGCGCGGGGAACGGCGCGGTCTTGAGGGACAGGTAATGCAAGAACTGCGGTACGGAGAGCCCGGCCCGAAAGATCAGCGCGAGATCGTAGGCGGACGACGATTGGCCCTTCGCGTCGAGCCCGTCCGGCGTCATGGCGACGGTGTCGTCGGCCTGCAGATGCGCGGCAAGGGTGTTCATCTGGGCGAGCGTGTCGGGCAGGTTGCCATTCGCGTCGGCGAGAGCGACCGCTGCATCGTTCGCCGACATCATCAGCATCGCGGTGAACAGATTGTCGACGGTGTAGGTCGTGCCCGCGACGATGCCGGCCTTCGTGCCGTCAGTGCTTGGTGCGTCACGGCCCGCCACGACGGGCAGGTTCGTTGGCAGCAGCGGGATCACCGTCAGCGCAGTCAGCGTCTTCAGCGTGCTGGCGGGCGCCAGCTTGGCATGTGCGTTCTTGGCCGCGAGCACGTCGCCGGTGTCAGCATCGGCGACCACAAATGACGTCGCTGTGATACCCGGCAGCGCGGGCGCCCCTGGGAGGGGGTCGACCACGATCCCCGGTTGAGCCAGAGCAGAGCCACCGATCGGCACGTCGTCGGCGAGCGCGATGCCGGACGAAGCCGTGACGATCATCGATGCAATCAAGGCGCCGCCGAACGACGCGGCGAATGCGCTGCGGCGGCGGCCAGAATGCCGCAGATTTGAGCCCATGACCGGGACAGACTAACTGAACTCTGGGCCTGCGCCCGGGGTTCGAGTTGGAAGTAAGGGAGTCGTGCGATGAGATAGGGGTAAGTCCCCGCCGGACGAAAGGAGCCTGACGTGACACCGATCATCGTGGCGGTAGCCGTGGCCGTGATCATCGTCGTCGGGGTGTTCTTGGTGATGATGACCCGTTCGCGTCGCGACGACGAGGGAGAACGCTTCCGTCGAGTCGCCGACCTGACCTCGCGGTGGAGCAGGCAGGTCCAGTCCGCACCTACGGAGATCACTCCGCCGTACGGGCCGGACACCACCCCGCCGTCCAGGCAAGAATCCAGACCGGAATCCGAGCCGGAAATGGCGCCGCCGAGGGCTGGCAAGACGGAATCAGTTGACCGAGCTGACTCCTGAGAGCGGCCGCGCCCGGGGACACGGCAAGAGCGCCAAGGTGAACCCCAGATCACGGCGACGTAACGTTCTTGGTGCGCTTCGATAGCAAACCGCTTTACGCACGCTCAGCGCCGCGCAGGAGTGCGAAGTTGGCCTCGGACCAGTTGGGCGCACGTGACCTGACCCCGCTATTGTCCAGCCAACATTTTTACTTGCTATGCGATAGCGGAGGCGTTGTGAAGAAGACCTATCAGATCATTGCGGCGACAGGAACCGTAGCGATCATGCTTGCGGGCTGTTCGAGCAGCAAGAAGACCGCGAGCACGCCAAGCAGCAGCGCACCCGTCGCGGCTACGTCTGCACCTGCGGCAGCTACGTCCGCACCAGCACCTGCGTCGAGCGCTCCGGCGCCGGCCAGCTCGGCTCCGGCACCTGCGTCCAGCGCACCGGCTCCGGTCAGCTCGGCACCGGCGGCGGCCGGCCCGGTCAACGCATGCATGGTGCTTGACACCGGCGGCGTCGACGACCACTCGTTCAACCAGTCGTCGTGGCAGGGCCTCCAGGACGCCAACAAGGCCAACGCGAACATCAAGATCTCCTACGTGTCGTCGAACACGCAGAACGACTACACCCCGAACCTCAACGCTGAAGTTGCCAAGGGTTGCTCGACGATCATCGCGGTCGGTGGCCTCATGGCTGACGCCGTGAAGACGGCAGCTGCAGCGAACCCGAAGCAGCAGTTCGCGGAGATCGACAACCCGTCGACCGGCCCGAATGTCTACGGCATGCAGTTCAACACCGCTCAGGGCGGCTTCCTCGGTGGGTACCTCGCGGCGTCCATGTCGAAGACCGGCGTTGTCGCGACCTTCGGTGGCTTGAACATCCCGCCGGTGACTATCTACATGGATGGCTTCTGGGAGGGCGTGCAGTACTACAACAAGGTCAAGGGCAAGAAGGTGAAGGTGCTCGGCTGGGACGAGACGAACCAGAAGGGCGGCACCTTTGACCCGAGCACGTCCAACCCGTTCGGTGACACTGCCGGTGGCCAAGCGATCAGTAAGGCGTTCATCGCGCAGGGTGCCGACGTCATCTTCCCGGTTGCCGGTGGCACGGGTGAGGGCGCTGCGATTGCGGCGAAGGCATCGGGTGGCAAGGTCAGCGTGATCTGGGTCGACACCGACGGCTGCATCAGCGACGCGGCTGACTGCTCGGTCTTCTTGAGCAGCGTCGTCAAGGGCCTGGCCAGCGCGGTCACGACCTACGCGAACGACTTCGCGGCCGGCAAGTCGCTCGGCGGCGGCAGCTACATCGGCACCTTGTCGAACAACGGGACCGGCCTTGCGCCGTTCCACGACTTCGCCTCGAAGGTTCCGGCGAATGTGCAGACCGAGCTCACGCAGCTCACGTCCGACATCGAGAGTGGCAAGGTCCCGATCACGTCGCCTTCGCAGCCGAAGGCGTAACGGCAGCGGGTTCCTAACGACAGTTGGTTAGGCAGAGGTGG
>DASYAG010000116.1:0-2047 GCA_036501485.1 Acidothermaceae bacterium
TCACGCTTGAGGCAGTTGTACGAGCGCACGGTCAGATCCAGGTCGTCGATCGGCAGCGCGAACGACGCGATGTGGTCGGCCTCGGCCGGCGACGGCCCGATCTCGATGCCCTCGGCCTCGATGTTGAGTTCGCGTGCCAGACCGAACAATTCGACCAGCGTCTTACCCGCCGACGCCAGTGCGTCGCGGGGTCCGATCGAGCTCTTGGTCTCGACGTCGAGGATCAGCTTGTCGAAGTCGGTGCGCTGCTCGACACGAGTCGCGTCCACCTTGTACGTCACCTTGAGTACCGGCGAGTAGATGGAATCGACTGGGATACGGCCGATTTCAGCGCCAGACGCCTTATTCTGCACGGCCGGGACGTAACCACGGCCACGCTCGACGACGAGCTCGATCTCGAGCTTGCCCTTGTCGTTCAGCGTCGCGATGTGCATCTCCGGGTTGTGCACGGTGACGCCGGCGGGGGGCACGATGTCACCGGCGGTGACCTCGCCGGGGCCCTGCTTGCGCAGGTACATGGTCACCGGCTCGTCCTCTTCCGAGGACACGACCAGGCTCTTGAGGTTCAGGATGATGTCGGTGACGTCTTCCTTGACGCCCGGCACAGTGGTGAACTCGTGCAGCACTCCGTCGATGCGGATGCTGGTGACGGCCGCGCCCGGGATCGAGGACAGCAGCGTCCGCCGCAGCGAATTACCAAGCGTGTAGCCGAAACCCGGCTCCAACGGCTCGATGACGAACTGCGAACGGCTGTCGTTGATGACCTCTTCGGACAAGGTCGGTCGCTGTGAGATCAGCATGGTGTTTCTCTATCTCCTTCTCGGCACCCGCTATTTGATGCCGTTTAGGTGCTGCTACCGCGGATGCGGTGGCGGGGCACTGTCTTACTTCGAGTAGTACTCGACGATCAGCTGCTCGGTGAGTGGCACCTCGATCTGGGCGCGCTCCGGAAGCTGGTGGATAAGGATGCGTTGCTGCTCGCCGACCACCTGCAGCCAGCTGGGGGTCGGGCGGTCACCCGCGGTCTCGCGAGCGATCTGGAACGGCACCGTGTTCAGCGAATTGCCCTTGATGTCGATGATGTCGTATTGCGACACCCGATAGCTGGGGATGGTCACCTTGACGCCGTTGACCGTGAAGTGGCCATGGCTGACCAGCTGACGGGCCATCCGCCGCGTCCGGGCGATCCCAGAGCGGTACACCACGTTGTCCAGCCGGCTCTCCAGGATCTGCAGCAGCTCGTCACCGGTCTTGCCGGGACGGCCGGCCGCTTCTGCGTAGTAGCGGCGGAACTGCTTCTCCATGACGCCGTAGGTGAAGCGGGCCTTCTGCTTCTCCTGCAACTGCTGGCGGTATTCGCTTTCCTTGATCCGCGCGCGACCGTGCTGGCCGGGCGGGTAGGGACGCTTCTCGAAGGACTGGTCTCCACCCACGAGGTCGACGCCGAGGCGCCGCGACTTGCGGGTAATGGGTCCGGTGTAACGAGCCATGAGTTCTGGTTCTCCCTAAGTTCCTAGACCCGACGACGCTTGGGCGGACGGCAGCCGTTGTGCGGCTGGGGGGTGACGTCAGAGATCGCTCCGACCTCCAGGCCAGCGGCCTGCAACGACCGGATCGCGGTCTCGCGGCCCGAACCCGGGCCCTTCACGAACACGTCGACCTTCTTGACGCCGTGCTCCTGCGCCTTGCGGGCCGCGTTCTCGGCGGCCAGCTGTGCGGCGAACGGCGTCGACTTACGCGAGCCCTTGAAGCCGACGTGTCCGGACGACGCCCACGCCAGGACGTTGCCCTGCAGGTCGGTGATCGTCACGATCGTGTTGTTGAACGTGCTCTTGATGTGCGCGGCGCCGTGCGGGACGTTCTTCTTTTCCCGACGCCGGGTCTTCTGGCCCTTCTTGGGCGCAGAGGCGGCCGCCTTCTTAGCTGGGGGCATGACTTACCTGGCCTTCTTCTTGCCGGCGATGGTGCGCTTGGGGCCCTTGCGGGTGCGCGCATTGGTCTTGGTGCGCTGACCGCGCACCGGCAGGCCGCGGCGGTGCCGAATGCC
>DASYAG010000117.1:0-1780 GCA_036501485.1 Acidothermaceae bacterium
TCGGCACTCAGTGGTATGGGTACTTCATGCGGCGACTGGCCGAGCGACCGGCGAACCTGACGTTCTTCATGCGGGCGCTCGCCGAGCGTGGTCACTGACCGCGGCGTGGCCGCGGGCGCTCGTTGGCAAACCCTTGGACGATGTGCGCGCGCACAAAGTCGGCGACGACCTCGGGGTCGTCCATGTCCAAGGTCGACGACGGTGTGCTGAACAGCGAGATCAGGATTCGGGCGAACCATTCGCCCGCCGACTGGATGTCCAGGTCTTTGCGCACCTCGCCGGTGATCTTGGCGGCGGCAAGATGCGGAGCGAGGAAGTCGACGCATTCGCGCAGCAAGACCGCGGCGTCCTTGGTGAGCAGCAGGCTGATTGCTTCTTCGTCGAAGTACTTCTCGGAGGCGATCACCCGTCGGGCCTGGGTCACGAATACCGCTGCGCGGCTGAGCTTGTCCTCCAGCGAGCCACCCCGGTCCATCGCCAACGACATCTGCCGATAAAACTGCTCGGAGGCGTGTTCGGCGCACGCTTCGACGATTGCCGCCTTGTCGCGGAAGTACTCGTAGATGGTGCTGCGGGATACGCCCGCCGCCTTGGCGATATCGACGATCGTTGCTTTCTGCATTCCTTGCTTGCGGAAGCAAACGTACGCGGACTCGACGATCAGTTCGCGGGTATCAGCTGCGGTGGCTTGGGTCATAAACACGTTCGCTACCCGCTCGCGAGGATGAGTCCGCTGGTCGGCACGCCGGTACCTGAGGTGACCAGGACATGCTCGACGTTGTCGACCTGGTTGTGCGAGGTTCCGCGGACTTGGCGCACACCCTCGGTGATGCCGTTCATCCCGTGGATGTAGGCCTCGCCGAGGAGCCCGCCGTTGGTGTTGATCGGCAGCTCACCGCCCAGGGACAACCGCTCCACGGTGGCGAAGTCTTTGGCTTCGCCACGCCCGCAGAATCCGAGTTCCTCGAATTGGGTGAACACGAACGGCGTGAAATGGTCGTAGATGAACGCGGTTTGGATGTCCTGCGGCTTGAGCCCGGAATCGCGCCAGAGCTTGTCGGCGACCACGCCCATCTCGGGTAGACCGGTGATGTCCTCGCGGTAGTAGCTGGTCATCATCTCGCCGTTGTAGGCTGCGCCCTGCGCGGCAGCGGAGATGACGGCCAGCGGCTGACGCAGGTCGCGGGCGCGCTCGGCGCTGGTGACGACCAGCGCGACCCCGCCGTCGCTCTCCTGGCAGCAATCCAGCAGTCGCAGAACCGGTTCGATGATCCACCGCGAATTCTGGTGGTCTTGCAGCGTGATCGGCCGCTCGTAAAACCACGCGTCGGGGTTGGTGGCCGCGTGGGCCCGGTCGACTACGGCGATCCGGCCGAAGTCCTCGTTGGTCACCCCGTACGTCGACATGTAGCGCTGAGCGTGCAGCGCGACCCACGCTGCGGGAGTGAGCAATCCGAACGGGGCGTAGTGCGCCATGAACAGCGGGGTCTCCGCGCTGGTGCGTCCGCTGCCGCCGAAGCGGAAGCCCGACCGTTCGTTGAAGGCGCGCCAGCACACCACCACGTCGGCGACTCCGGCGGCGACCGCCATGGCGGCATGCGCGACCGTTCCGGCTGCCGCCCCGCCACCGTGCGGGACGCGGGAGAAGAAATTCAGATCGCCGATGCCGACGTTGCGCGCGACGTCGATCTCGTCGCTGGAATCCATGGTGAACGTAACCATGCCGTCGACGTCGCTGGGCGACAGGCCGGCGTCGTCGAGTGCGGCGCTGACCGATTCG
>DASYAG010000118.1:0-53852 GCA_036501485.1 Acidothermaceae bacterium
GTCTCCGCCGAACAACACGAGTTCGCCGGCCGCGGTATCCGTTGCCATGCATGGGAGGTAGAGCGACGGCACTTGCGCCGGATGCTGGACCGTCCATAGCGAACCGTTCCACGTCCACGTGCCGTCGTCGCTATACACGACCAACTGCTTCGTCGCGGGGTCGTACGCGATGACTGAGTTCTGCTGATCCGGTATCACCGGTGTGAAGTGCTTGGTCCACGTCGCGCCGTCAAAGGTCCACGTGTAGTCGTCAAGGTCGGGTAGTCGCGAGACATGCACTCCCCCGACGCCTACCACGACGAGCTGGCCGGTCGCCGGGTCGAACGCCTCAAGACCGTGATCTCGAGCGGACGGCGAACTGGTGGGCGTGAGTTGCGACCAGACCGGGCCAGCGGACGGAACAGCCGATGCTGCGGGTGCGATCGTCGCGGTCAGCGGAGCCGGTACCGCAGCACTCGCCGTCCCGCCTTGCACTGCACTGAGCACTAACGCCGCCGCGACCAGTGGTCCGACCCTCATCGTGTCCCCCTAAGAGCGCAACAGCGCCGTTCGGAAGACTGTCACCTCCCGCGCGTCCGCCACAATCGGGCACAGGGCAGACCGCCCGGCGCCACTCCTCACAAATTCACGTCTTTTTGGAGCAGAACATGAATTTGTGAGGACTCGGGCGCTAGAGCTCGCGGCACCTACGTGGTGTTGACGGCCTTGCAGCCGAGTGACGTGTTCGTGTCGCCGCGACCGACGTTGATGCCGAAAGCGCACACCGTGTGCTTGCCGGCCTTGACTGTCACCGGCAACGAGAACCCATGCGCAGCACCGAACGGCGGGTAATCCGCTGCGATGTCGGGCCTCGATATCGACGCCGTCTGCTGCAGTGCAACCACGCCGTCGACATAGATCGCCACTTCGATGGACGACGCGGTGTTGGGGTCGAGCGCCCAACCGGTCGCAGTCAACGAGCCTTTACCGCCGACGACGGACTCAAGGTGTCCGATCGGGTTGCCGCTTGGCACGGTAACCGTCGTACAGCCGAGCTTCGGGTTGCCATCGCCTGGCCCGGTGTTGAGGCCGTAGACGCAAACCTGGTCCTTGCCCGCGGGCGCATTCACCGTCAGCGAGTAGCCGTGTTGGTCTCCGAACGGCGGGTAGTCGGCTGCGACGTCGGGCCGAGAGACGTCGGCGACGCCGTCGGAGGCGAGCTTGCCGTTGACGTAGACCGCAACGCCGATCGGGCTGGCCGTGTTCGGGTCGATGCTCCAACCCGTGACTGTGACCGCACCCGACGACGGCTTCGCAGTCTCGAGATCGCCGATCGGACTCCCCGACGACACCTTGACCGTTTCGCAGCCCAGGCTCGGGTTCGTGGTGCCCAGACGCTGGTTGATCGCGTACACGCAGACCTGATGCGTGCCACCCGACACGTTGACCGAGGTCGAGAAGCCGTGAGCATCGCCCCACGCCGGGTAGACCTTGGCGACGTCTGGCCGCGACACGTTCGCCGTTGCCTCGCCCGTCAACTTGCCGTCGATATAGACGGCAACCGTCAGCGGTGCAGCGGTATCGGGATCGATCGTCCAGCCCTTGACTGTGAGCACCCCGGCCTTACCTGAAGCGGTGTTCAGGCTGCCAATCGGGTTGTTCGTCGGCACTGTCGCGCCGATGCAGCCGAGCTTCGGGTTCGTCGTGCCGGTGCCGACGTTGATGCCGTAGGCACAGATCTGGTGCTGACCCGCAGGCAAGTCGACGGTGGTGTCGAACCCGTGCGTCGTGCCGTAGGCGAAGTAGATGTTGCCGACGTCGGGCCGATCAACACCGGCCAGCGTGCGGGTAAGGAACCTGCCGTCGACGTAGAGGTCGACGTTGATCGGCGCAGTCGAGTTCGGGTCGATCGACCAGCCCGTTACACGCACGCCACCTGGCGACAACACTGCGCTACCGATAGCGCCGAACGGGTTCGGACCATAGGTCGCCGCGCGCAGGACGCCCCAGATCGCCGGATCCTCGTTGCCGAACGACCACATGGCAATGCCACCGAGGCCGTATTTGCCCACGAGAGGCAACCGCGCCTGCAGCGATTCGGCGTCGTCGTACCAGACCGTGTGGTGTGCGCCGGCGGCGTCTGTGTAGGTGAAGAACGGCGAACCGTCTTGCACCGACCACTGCCGCGTCGCGTGGTACTGCGCCATCAGATTCGCCGCTTGCGTATAGGAAACTGCGCTCCCGCGATTCGTCTTGCTCGACCAGTCGTAGCCGTACAGCGGCACGCCCATGTACAGCTTCGCAGGCGGAATCACACTTGCTGCGAACGCAATGATCGGGTCAACCCAGCTGATGCCGCTGACCGGTCCGCCGGGGTAGCCGGTGCCCTGCGCGTGCTCGTCGTACGTCATGATCCGCACCCGGTCTGCGTAGCGACCGATCGTCGGATAGTCGTAGACCTGCTGCGCCGGAGAACCGCCTGGCTCACTGAGCTTCGTGATGACGTCGACCGCAAGGATCATGCCGCGCGCGTGCAACATGCCCGAGAGCTCTTGCACCATCGCGTCGAACCCTGCGCGAGTCGGCGCAACTAACGACGGGTTGCCGTTCGCGAAGAACGCCATGTTCTCGTAGTCGAGGTCGATGCCACTCGCGTGATAGCGAGTGGCAATCGCGATCAGCGCCTGCTCTTGTTGATGCCGCGTCGTTGCGTTCGACAAGATGCCCGCCATCACACCGCCGCCGGTGCCGTCAGTGACCGTGATCGTCACCGGCACATCGTGGCTGCGAATGCTCGCGACCGATGACGTCAGCTGGTCATCAGGGGTGGTGCCTGACGCAACGATCGACGTCGCGCTGACCGCGTGGAACCAAAACTCGGAGACATCGGAGAACAGGTCGGGGTTCAGGCTCGCGTCCGACGTGCCGTTGGCCAGCTGGTAGTAGGTGATCCAGCCCGAAACCTGCCGCTGTGGTGTCGCGGCCGCGGCAACCGGAGCGGAGACGGTGGCCGCCGCTGTGACGATGCCGCCAAACGCCAGCGCAACCGCGAGACCAAACACGACAGGACGACGGGGAAGGACAGTCACAGCGAAATCTCCTAGCCGAGCATGCGACCGGGGGGAAGGCCGGTCGGTCACGCGTGAACGGTCGCGCAGCCTAACGACGGATTCGTGGTGCCTGGTCCAGTATTGATGCCATACGCGCAGATTTGGTGCTTTCCTGCACTGAGCGTGATCGGCGCGTCGAAACCGTGATCGGGACCCCAGCCTGAGTAGATCGCCGCAATGTCAGCCCGCCCGGCGTCGGCGGTGGTCCGGATGACCAGCTTCCCGTCGACATAGACGTCTACCGGGATCGAATCGTTGCTATCGGGATCGATCGACCAGCCCGCGGCCACCCAGCCGGTGGCGGTTTTGGTCACTTGATCAAGGTTGCCGATGGGGTTGCCGTCGCCGGTGATCTGCACGCAACCAAGCGACGGATTCGTCGAACCCGCGCCCACATTGATGCCGTAAGCGCACAGCGTGTGCAAGCCGGGCGTGAGTTTCGCGGAGATGCTGAACCCGTGCAGCGTGCCGTACACGGGGTTGATCGCGGCAGCTTGTGTCGCGCCGTCGAGGTTTGCCGTCGTCATGCCCGCCCACACGCCGTCCAAATAGAGATGGACGGCGATCGGGCCGGTGACGTCGGGGTCGAGAGCCCAGCCGGTAACGGTGGCGACGCCGTTCGTCACGCTTGCCAGTGAGACGCCGCCGCGCGGGTTGCGATTGAGCGTGATCGTTGCGCACTTCAACAGCGGATTCGTGGTGCCGATGCCGATGTTGATCGCGTACGCGCAGATCGAGTGGGTGCCTTGGCCGGGCTTCACGACGATGCTGAAGCCGTGGTCAGCGGTGTATCCGGGATATGCGTTGCCGACGTCGTCGCGTTCGACGTTCGCCGTCGTCGCCCCCGACCAGACACCGTCGACGTACACGTGCACGGTGGCCGGGTTTGCGGTGTCAGGGTCGATCGCCCAACCGGTCAGTTGGACGCCGGTGCCGATGTCGGTGACCGACTCGAGGTTACCGAACGGGTTGCCGCTCGGCAGCGTTGCGCTCGTGCAATTCAGCGTCGGATTCGTGACGCCGTCGATGCCCTTGACGCACACCGTGTGCGTTCCGCCAGTGGTCTGGAACGTGCCGCTGAAGCCGTGGTACGGACTCGTGTTGCCGTAGGCCGCACCAACATCGGGCCGTGACTGGTTCGCCGGAAGTCGACCCGCCAACACGTTGTCGATGTACACGTCAACGAAGTCAGGCACTTCCTTGCTGATGCTGTTGAAGGACCAGCCCTTCACACTCAAGATCCCTGGCCCGGCACTACCGGCCGCTTCGAGATGGCCGATTGCGGTACCCCTGTTGAGGATCACCGGTACCGTGCTCGGGCCACCCCCCGCCGTCCAATAGTTGGATTTGAGCCCGAGGTACGTATTCGTGCTGACCGTCGCGTTACTGCCGACGACTTGGACGGCGACGATGCGGCCGCCGAAGTCACCTGCGCCATCGCGCGAGGTGACCTGGAGCCCTTGCACCGTACCGACCGACGGATAAGCGGCTTGGAGCGCAGCAGCGGTGATCTGCGCCGTCCAGTCGTGGTTGGGATCAATGGCCGCTGTGTCGTAAGGGTCCGCTTCGGCGACGAGATACGGGCGCGCGCCTGGTGCAACCTGTCCGCCGTTGGATGCGGAGAACTGCGTGAAGGCCGGCGCTCCCTGGAAGTAGAGCGCGACGCCGTTCGTGGCGTCGACGGCCGGTGATGCGTTGACGCCTTCGATAGCGGTGACAGTGCCGTTCGCGGCGACGGTCGCTTGGCCGCCGTAGACCTGACAGGCGGTCGTGTCGCAGATGTCCCACGCAGCCGTCGGTGTCGCGACCGACAACGCGTACGACCGTGCGGCGACTGCTTGCGACTGCAGCGCGGCCGGCAACGCCCAGCTGTCGGGCATCTCCCTCGGCACCACGCCGTACAGATACGACTGCATGTCGAGCACGTTCACGGCGGCCGCGGTTGCCGCGCTCAGACGCACGACACGGATTGAGCCTCGATACTGCCGCGACGTGCCGTCGGCGTTGTACATGCGCACGCCGACGGGCGTAGTGAAGGTGACCGGGCCTGCGGTGTCGGCGGTCGTGCCCACCATGAACGGCTTCCAGGTTTGGTCGCTCGGATCGAGGAACAGGATGTGCATCGCGGTCGCGTCGATCTGGACCTTGTACATCGCGGTCGGACCGTTCGCGGTTGCGCCGGTCGCCTGATCGGTCACCGTCATCTGCTGTCCGGGCGGGGCGACCATCGTGACGCCGCTTGAGTCGTAGGCGGTGAGGTGCACGCGAATCGGCGGGTTTCCGACTTGCTGCTGCGTTGTACCGGGGTAGTAGAAGCTGAGGATCTGCGACGCGGTGAGTCCCTTCTGCGCCGCTCCGAATGCGCCGTACTGGCTCATGCCGATGCCGTGCCCGAAGCCGTGGCCGGTGACCGAGAAGATGCCGTTCGCCGGTACGGGAACGAAGTCGTCCGCCAACGCTGGCGCAGCCTGCACGACGAGCCCAGTCGTGATGCCGGCAACACCGGCGATGGCAACGGCGAAGCTCGCAACCGTGCGCGCGAGTTTGTGCTGGCCGCGCAGGCGCTGCAGGTGCGATCGCGAGCCTTGGGGGCCCTCGCCCGCAGACGTAACGGCGAACAGCACTCGGCACTCCCGGAGGCTCGTGGGCACGGCGACGGCGAGCCCCACAACGTTGGTCAGCCTTGTCACACTAACCGCACAATTCCCAATGGCCCCGCAGGACACGGCGGTTCGGGGTTGTCTTGAAGCGGAGACGATGGCCGCGGGAGCATTGGTCTTCAGAGGGCGTTCTTGCGCCCGCTGAAGACCAACGCTTCGCACGCGACGACGGCGTGGTGGGGTTGCGTGGGCAGGCGAGTGAGCGCGGGCGGGCGTCGCTACTTGCGCAGGCGCGAGGCGACCCGCGTGCTCAGGCTTCTGGTCGGGGCGACCCGGGCTCTGCCGAGGATTTCGGCGCGCGTTGCGGGATCGGCGAGGTCTGGTGCCCGGTAAGGGTTGCGGCAGAACTCGAGCAACGGCTGGGCGACGGTCGACCATCGGTACTCGTCGGCGAGCCGCGCACTAGCCGCGGCGGCCGATGAACGTGCCGCCTCGTCGTCCAGCAAATCGTTAATCGCGAACGCCAGCCCATCGACGTCCCCGGGCTCGACGGTGCGACCGGCACCTGCTCGCTCGATGACCTCGGCGAGCGCATCGCCACGCGTGGTGACGACGGGCAGCCCGGCCCAGAAGTAGTCGAGGATCCGGGTACGGAAAGAGAACGCAGTCTCGACGTGATCGTGATGCGTGCTGACGCCGATCGTCGCGTCGGCGAGGTAGCGGCCGCGCTCGGCATAGGGAATCCAGCCGGACGAGAACGAATCAGAGAAGAAGACGTGGACGTCGGTCAGCTCGAGTTCGTTCGAGAGCTCCCACGCCTCACGGGCTGCGCGCATCGTCTTGACGACCGGGTTCGGGTGTTGCACACCCATGAACACCAACCGCAGCTTTGGTCGAGTCGCCCGTAATTTGTCCACTGCGCGGATCAGTGTGTTGGGGTCGAACCAGTTGTAGATGCCGCCGCCCCACAACAAGATCTCGTCATCGACTCCGATGCCGCGGACCACTCCTCGTAACGCGGGTAGGCCCGCAACTGGCGGCTCGTCGGCGACGCCGAACGGCACCACCCTCAGCAGGGAGCGAAGGGTTGGATCGGCGTCGTAGGTGACCGGGTTGATGCGCCCACATGCGGCGAGGTGGCCGAGCCACATGTCGCGCTGGCGACCCGATGCGCACAGAAACGTGTCGCCGAGCGCCGCCTGCGTGTTGAGCACATCGATGGTGCCGAACACCACCCGGCGACCTTCGACTTCGCCGAGATCACGCGCCTGCTCGAGCTGCTCGAGATGGAACGGGTCGTAGAGATCGACGACTATCGCTGGCCCCGCGTCGGTTAGCCACGTGTTCGCAGCTAGCACGTCACCGCCGAGCACCATGACGTCGCACCCTGCCGCCAGTGCACGCAATGCGGCGTCATCGACGAACTGCCAGTTGCCCTCAGGGCCTGGGCCGCTGCACGACGCGGTCGACGCAACCTCGACGTCATGCTCGGTCGCGAGAACGCGCCCAAGTTCGACGGCGCGGATAGCGGGGCCGGCGAGTTCCGCACTCAACGGTTCGGTCGTGACGACCGCAACTCGGCGCCGCACGACCTCCACCGGCGTCAGTGCTTCTCGGGGTCGCACAGGTAGTCGTAGATGCCGCGAAACGCAGCGTCCCAACTGCCGTGGTGAGCAGCAATGTCGGCAACTGCGTTGGCTGCCAACCGGCGACGCAGCTCGGGGTCGACGATCATGCGCTCCATCGCGTCAACGAGACCGGGGACGGTGCGGCGCGCAAGTAGCGAGTTCTCGCCGTCCTTGAGAATCCAATGACCCCAGGAATTATCGAACGCGACGACAGGCACACCGCACGCCATGAGCTCGAGCGGAAGGTACGACGGGTGCTTCGAGACGGTGAGCGCGAGGCCGACGTCGCAGTGCCGGTAGAGCTCACCGGTTGCCTTGTACGGGAGCAGTCCCAGCTGCTTGATGGCGTCGGCGGCATCGGGGTCGGTGGCCCAAGAGCCGGCGGTGACGACACGGACACCGTCGCCGAGCCGTTCCTTCAACTCGCGAAGCGCGAGGGACGCGAGCTCCCAGCAGTTACGCCAGTGACCTGGCCGCGCGTAGACGAACACGGTGGTTGGCGTGTCGTCAGAGCGGAATGGCCGGTCGTGCGCATGGAACACCGATGGGTCGATCGCGGGCATGAAGCTCATGCCCTTGCCGCCGTACTCGTCGGCGTAGATCTGTCGCAGGTTCTCGGTGTTGCACAGCGCGTAAAGCCCGAGTCGGTAGGTCTCCTCGGCGAGTGCGTATGACGTGCTCGCCGGGTAGAACATCGGCTCGAAATCTTGTACCAGGTAGAACTTTCGCTTCGTGTTCTGCGCTCGCGCGACGGCGTACGCGGTGAGCCACAACGTCGCGATCGATGCGTCGGCGGGCGGCACGAGTTCGAGACTCGCGCTGTCAGGCCCGTCGAAGAAGCTGATCTCGCTGTCGGCAAGCGACGGGAACGCGGCAGTGATCGCCGAGCGTACGAAGAAGTCGGGCCCGCTCCCCCACACCACGAAGCGGTTCTGCACGCCGTGGTTGCGGTGCAAGTAGTCGGCGAGCCGCAGCGCCGTGTTGATACCGCCGTAGAACGGTGAGTCGATGTCGGGGATGTACCAGTTGATAGTGCGGACGTCGAGGTGTGCCGCGTTTGCCGCGTGCAGGTTCGCGACCGCTGCGATGTCGACGTCACTGACCCGACACGTGTCGGCCAGCATCGTTGACTCGGCGGCGTCACTTCGCTGCCGGAACACCTGGAAGTCGCGCCCCAGGGGGGCGGCCAGCCTGCTCGCCGGAGTCGGCTCTTGCAGCCCGCGCAGTTTCGGCTTACGGCTCGATAGCGACAGGTTCGGAGAGAAGTACGGATCGCCGGTGCCGAACAGCCATGGGTTGTATCGCCAGTAGCTGGCGAAGAAGTCTTCGGTCGGGATCGCCGAGCCACGAGTCGCCGACTCGACGTGCAGCACACCACCAAACGGCGAGCAGACGTTGCGCAGCCCGAGCTGCGTGGTGTCGAGACCGATGGCGACGTCACTTCCGCAAAGGATGAACCGCTCGTCGAAACCACCGACGCGATCGAACGTTTCGCGCCGGATCGCCAGGCACGCACCAGTCACGGCGAGCACGTTGCGATACCAGTCAGTCGGGCCCATCAGGGAGTCGGAGCCGGGCTCCATGCCCTCGAAGACATGGTCGGCGAATCCACCCATGCCGAGGATCACGCCAGCGTGCTGGATCTTGCCGTCGGCGCGAGTCAGCTGCAAGCCTGCGACGCCGATCTCCGGCCGCAATGCCCAGCCGACGATCTCTCGTAGCCACGAATGGTCAGGCAACTCGATGTCGTCGTTGAGGAAGACGAGCACCTCACCGCGCGCACCCGCGGCGGCCACGTTGTTGACCCGCGAGTAGTTGAACGGAGTCTCTGTCCACCACTGCACGTTCAGATCGATGCCCGTGGTGTGCTCGGCGTACCAGGCGTCGTTGGCCTCGGACTGCCCGCCGTTGTCGATGATGCGGACGTCGAACGACGGGTAGTCGGTCGACGCGAGACCGGGCAGCACTTTCGACAGCATCGCCCGGTTGTGGCGGGTCGGAATCACGACCGTGACGTGAGGCCAACTCTCGAGTTGCCAGCGCAGTCGCACGGAGTGTTCGCCGAGTTCTGCGGTTGCGGGCACGCCGCGGTTGTCGAGCGCTTCTTGCACGACCCGCACGCCGTCGGGGTTCAGACCCTGCCGCCGCTGCCGCAGATGCGCGAGAACCCGCGGTACCCGCACAACACGTTCGGCATCGAGGTCAGAACGCAGCAGCAGATCCCAGCGGGTGGCGCCGCCGTAGCCGTTGCGCAGGTTGCCGGCGAACATCGCCCGGCGCCGCCTGATTGCAAATGACTGACCGAGGTACCCCGCGGAGAGCATGGACTCAGGCGACCAGGACGGGCGGAATCGCGGGTCGTGGCGGCGTCCATCGCGGCCCAGCAAATCGTCGTCCCATGTCACGAGATCGACGAACGGGTCCTGCCACGCTGCTCGCGCGACCTGGTACAGGCAATCTCTGACCAGCCGATCGCCAGCGTCGAGCAGGATCACGAAATCGGCATCGGATTCGGCAATGGCGTAGTGCGCCGCGGTGACACGAGTGTCACCCTCGCGGACCCGAACGTTCTCGCCGCTGACGTCGGGGGCGTGCCCTGCATCGGCGCACACCTCGACCTTCCAGTGCTGCCATGACTGCCTTCGCACGCTCTCGACTGTCGCCGTGGCGTTGCCGTTTTCCTCGGGTCCGGTGAACACGACGACGAGCACGCTGAGCGGATGCGATGCAGCGATCGATGCGTCGCGTTGGGCCTTCAACTCCACGGGTGTTACGCGGTTGCGCCGGTACCAGCCGTGGTACGTCGGCTCGTGCGGCTCGACGACACCGCTTTCGGCGAGCAACGCCCTGACGTCGCGAGAAACCCGACGGCTCTCGCGATAGGCGAGCAGCCCGCCGCGCACGATGTTGCGCGACTTGGAGCCGGCCGGCAGTGTGCGTTTGACCACGTCGAACGCGCGCTCTTTCGCCCCGGCTGCACTCAGCAGGCGGGGCGCCGACGACGCCTCACCTGCCGGCTCCGCGATCGTCGCGGGCTTGGGTTCGGCGCGTCGCCCGCCGACTGTCGAGACGGGCACTGGCTTGGGTTCAGTGGGCGCAGCAGGTGTAGCCGGCGCGTCGGTCTGGGTCTCGGTCGAACCGAGCAGGCCGGCCACTCTAGCTTCGAGAGCTTGCCGGCGCTTGTATTCGCGGATCAGCGCGTCGCGCAATCCCTCGACCCGGTTGAGCAGTTCGTGATCGGTCGTAACCGCGTCGACGTTGCTCGTGATGTAGCCGGAGCGATCGACACCGTCGAGCTGATTGACAGCGACGTCGATCGGCGTGACCTCGTGACCTGCGGCAAGCGCGCGGACCCCACACTGCCACTGCGATTCAGGACCCTCTTTATGAAACACCGGCGGGTAAGACCTGACATCAGTGATCGGCTCAGCGTCAGAAATACCCGCGCGGCTGAACAGCTCGAGCAAGGTTGCCTCGTCGTAACACCACACGTGATGCGACGGCTGCACGTAGGAGTAAATGAACGACGCGTTGAGTTTGTCGTTGTCGATCTCGCCGGCGAGGTATGCCTCGAAGATCGCCCGCATGTCGGGAGTAACGACCGAGATGACAGCACCCGGGCGTAACCGCTCGTTGAGCAGCCGCAACAGGGACGCGGCATAGCCGGGCATCAGGTGCTCGAAGACGTGGCCCATGTAGACCTCGTCGACCTGGTCGCCGTATTGGCGCACGAACTCCGCAGCGTCGAGATGGATGTCAGCCTTGACGTCGGGGCTGGCGTCGACGTTGGTCCAGCCGTCCATGTAGGCCTGGCCACACCCGAGATTGACTCTCACTGCGAGGACTCCGTTCCTGAAATCGGTGGCGCCCAGTGCCCGTCGAGGGTCACGACCCCGTTGCGGTCGGGCGATTTACCCGGCTGGACGGCGAGGGTGAAGGCCCGGTCGCGATAGTCGAACACGTGCAGCAGGGTGATGTCAGTAATCGCCGCTGAAACAAGGTACGTGGCCGGGGTCAGTGCCAGCGAATCGACGGTGTAGTCGATGTGACCGGCGCCATAGATCCGGCCGCTGTGAATGCCACCGAACTCCGAGTTGGGCCCGCTGACCAGGACACCGGACTCGGTGTGGAATGCCAACCCGAACACGGCATCGTCGATCGGCGTACTTGCCTGGTAGGCGATCCGCAGCGTGAGCCGCTCGCCGGCGATGGCTGCCAGGGTAGGTTCGCCGTCGGAGCCAATGAAGGTCACCGCAGTGACAGTCGCTTCTCCGCCGCCTCGCCGCTCGAGATCTCCGTCGGCCCGACCGTGGCCCTCCGAATCCAGTCGCACCCGCTCGGCCCTGTTCACCGTCGCGATGTACTCGTCGACCACCTCAAGAGCGGAGCCCTCGGCGCGCAGCACGCCCTTCTCGATCCAGGCTGCGCGGTCGCACAACGTCTGCACGAGCGGCAGGCTGTGCGACACGAAGATGATCGTCACACCGCGCTTGCGAAGCTCGTACAAATAGTCGAAGCAACGCCGCTGGAACTCCTCGTCGCCGACCGCGATGATCTCGTCGATGATGAGGATCTCGGGGTCGAGGTTGACCGCGATCGAGAACCCGAGTCGCACATACATGCCGCTCGAGTAGACCTTGACCGGAGTGTCGATGAACTCCTCGATACCGCTGAAGTCGATGATCGCGTCCATCGCGGCGTCGACCTGCTTGCGGGTCATGCCGAGGATCGAACCGTTCAAGTAGACGTTGTCACGGCCGGAGAGTTCAGGGTGGAAGCCAGCGCCGAGTTCGAGCAACGCCGAGATCCGGCCGGCATGCGTGATCGACCCGCTAGTAGGCCGGTGGATGTTGGCCATCAGCTTCAGCAGCGTCGACTTACCCGAACCGTTCGAGCCGATCAGGCCGTAAGTGCTGCCGGCGGGCACGACCAAGTTGATGTCGTCGAGCGCTCTGAACATGTCGAACCGGCTCGGACGCCGTTTGGTGAATCTCTCTTTCAAGCTGGTACGTCGATCCTTGTACAGCTTGAATTCCTTGGTGACGTGGTCGACGACCACTGCAGGTGGACGACCGTCCGACGACAGCGTGGTCACAGTTCTTCACCGACATCGCGCGAATAGCGAACGAAGACCGTAAGACCGATAGCGATGCTGACGATCGCGCTCCCCACCATCCACGCCCAGCGAGACAAGCTCGGCACGTGCCCTTCCCACAGGGCATCGCGGAAAGCCTCGACAAACTGGAACAGCGGGTTGTACGAGAGGATATGCACAGCGAGTTCGCCGTGCTTATGCGTTGGCCCGAGAAGCTGCGAGGGTGCCCAGATCACCGGGGTTGCGTAGAACAGCAACTGCAAGATGACTGTGACGATGTAGCTGACGTCGCGGTAGAAGACGTTGAAGAGCGCGAACAGCAAGCCGATCCCGGATGCGAACACCAACAACAACGCGAGGACGACGGGTGTGAGGAACAACGTCCACGAGGCGTTGCCCGCACCCAGGAGTACAACGAGGAGCACGCCCGCTTCGATGAACGTCTGAACGAGTGCCGAGAACGAGTTCCCCAACACCGGCGCATATGGCGGGAAGTAAATCTTCTTGAGCAACGGGCCGGCGCCGATGAGTGCGGCCATGCTCCCGTTCACGACGTTGCTGAAGAAGTTCCAGGCGACCAGGCCGATGAACAGGTAGATGACATAGGTGGTCATGCCGTTGTGCGCTTTCGGCGGCAGCGCGCGGAAAATCGTCGAGAACACGATCGTGTAGACAGCCAGGGTGGCGGCCGGGTTGATGAGCGACCAGGTCCAACCCAGAACGCTGTGCTTGTACTTCGACTTCAGCTCGCGACTCGCGAAGTTGCCGATAAGCCCGCGATAGCGCCACATCTCCGCCATCTGGGTCACAGCAGGTGAACTCGCTTCCGGGGTAGGTCGCCGTAGGGGACGGCGCAGGTGTGGCGGGGCCTGGGCTCACGGCGACGTCCCATGTTACGTCAACCCCGCACTTCGACAGGTTTGCCGCGACGTGTGCGAACATGCCCGGGTGCGAGTCGCTCTGGACGCCACCCCGCTGCTCGGCACCCGCACCGGCATCGGCCATTACGTCGCGCACCTCGCCGCCGCCCTTGCCAAGGAGCCCGAGCTCGACGTCGTCCTGACTGCTTTCACCTGGCGCGGCCAGTCCGAATTGCGTGGCATGCAACTCGACATCAGCGAGTCCGGCGAACTGTCGGAGACCGGCGAGCCGGAATACCGAGTGCATTCAAGGCGTGCGCCGGCTCGGCTCCTTCGCGCCGCCTGGAGTCGCGGCAGCGTGCCACCGGTGGAAATGTTCAGCGGTGCCGTCGATGTGTTCCACGCCACAAATTTCGTACTACCACCAACCCGCCGCGCGGTCGGCGTCGTCACGATCCATGACCTCGGCTTCGTCTTGCACGCAGAGACGGTCGACCGCACGTCGCTCGCCTACCAGCGGTTGGTGCCGCGGGCACTCGATCGCGCGCGGGTCATCGTGACGCCGTCACAGGCGGCGGCCGACGATCTCGTGGAGGTCTACAAGACCGACCGCGATCGCATCGTCGTGACGCCGCTCGGGGTAGATCCGGCATGGGCGGCCACCACCCCGGCGTCCCCGCAATGGCTTGAGGCACGTGGGATCCCGCCGCGCTACTTGCTGTTCATCGGCACGCTCGAGCCTCGGAAGAACGTTCCTGTTCTCATTGCGGCTCACGCATTGCTGCGACGCGACGAGCCGAACACGCCGCCGCTCGTGCTCGCCGGTGCAGCCGGGTGGAGTGACGTCGAATTCAATCCGGACGACGTGGTGTGGCCCGGTTACTTACCTCAAGCTGAACTGCGTGCCCTGACTGCGGGAGCCGCCGCGCTGGTGTTGCCCTCACGTTACGAAGGTTTCGGCTTGCCGGCGCTGGAGGCACTCGCGTGCGGAGTTCCTGTTGTTGCCAGTGATATCCCCGTGCTGCGCGAAGTCACCGGCGGGCTGGCGCAGTACGTGCCGGTCGGTGACGTTGAGGCGTTGGCCGCGACGTTGCGCATCACGTTGGAAGCCGACGACGCCAGTCGCGACGAGCGGCGGGCCTGGGCGGCGAGCTTCACCTGGGAACGCTGCGCGACGCAGACGCTGGCCGCCTACCGTCGCGCGCTCGAGGCCGACGGCAGGTAGGTGACGTCCGCAACTCAGGAGACGACGACGGCCTGGCAGCCCAAACTCTTGTTCGGTGTCGCGGGTCCGACGTTGATGGCGTACACGCACACCGTGTGTTTGCCGGCACGCAATGGCAGCGTCGCGTCGAAGCCGTGCATGTCTCCGTAGCCGGGGTGAGTAGCGCCGACGTCGGGACGATCCACGTTGGCGGTCACCGCCGCCGTCCACGTGCCGTCGACGTAAACATGCACCTGCACCGGCCCGCTTGTGTCAGGGTCGATGCTCCAACCTGCGATGTGCACGCCACCTGCTTGCCCGTCAACGAGATCGACCGCGCCAAACGGCGCGCCCGTCGGTGTGGTGAAGGTTGCGCAGCCGAAGACCGGGTTCGCCGAGCCCCTTCCGACGTTGATGGCGTAGGTGCAGACCTGATGTGTTCCGCCGCCCGAGACCGGCACAGTGACATCGAAGCCATGGTGCACGCCGTAGCCCGGGAAGGCTGCTGCAACGTCAGGCCGGCCGAGGTTGGCGGTGACCGCTGCGGTCCACTTACCGTCGACGTACACGTGTGTCGCGATCGGTGATGACGTATCGGGGTCAAGTGCCCAACCCACGACCCGAACTTCGCCGGGAGCTGCTTGCACGACGTTGAGCGAACCCTTCGGATTACCCGCGGGCAACGTCACGTTGGCGCAGCCGAGCGCCGGGTTGACGCCGCCGCCCGCATTGATGGCGTACACGCACACCCGGTGCACGCCGCCGTAGAACTGACCGACCAAGGCGCTGAATCCGTGCGCGCTACCCATGACCGGGTAGGCGGCGCCCACATCGGGACGGTCGCCCGAGGCGACGTAGGCGCCTCGGAAGGTCCCGTCGACGTAAACGTGCACGGGGATCGGTTGTGGAGTATCGGCGTCCAGTGCCCAGCCGCCGACCTGAATCTCGCCGGGCGCGGGCCACGCGATCTCGAGGTTGCCGATCGGGACTGCACGGCCAGCGACGACGCCCGGCACCACGACTCCGCGACAACCACCGATGGGCGCGTTGGGTATGCCGAGGTCGCTGTTGTCGCCCACGACACAGATGAAGTGATAGCCAGGAGCAGCAGCTTCGGTCGCAGTGAACCCGAGGTTTCCGCCGTATGCCGGGTAAACCGCCGCGACGTCAGGACGCGGCAACGACGGAGTAACAGGGCCTGCGTCGGCACCGTCAATGGTGACCTGCAACTGCGCCGGCGTAGTGTCCGCACCGCGCGCTGCCCAACCCGTGACGGTGAGCTTGCCGATAGCGGTAGTCGCGTTGTCGAGCGAACCGAAGACGCCGCCGACAACCAGCGACGTCGTCCAGGGCAGTGCAGTTTGGCCGTTCTCCGTGCTGCTCAACGTGATCGTGTACGACCCGGCCGGCACCGGTTCGCCAGCGTCGTTCGTCATGTTCCACGTCGTATCGATGGCCGACCCTGTACCGGTCAACGTTGCGACTTCGTTGCCGCCGGAATCCTGTACGAGGATTTGCCAGCTGCCAGCAGCGATCATCCCCGCGACCAGATGCACGCTTCCGTTCGCCGCAACTGTGCGCGGCGTCGGCACAGTCATGGTCGGATTCACCAAGCCTGCAGCCATGTCGGCCAGCACCTCTTGCCTCAGCTGCGGGAGCGACGCATATGCGGCATTGCCCGGGCATGCGGTTTGGTCGGCGTCGCGGTGGCCGGAGATCACGTTGAACGAGACCTTCGTGCCCGCTGGATAACGCACCTCGCTGAACGGCGCCGCGGTCAGTGTCGCCGTCCCGACCGGATTCGCATACGACAGCGCAAGCTTCCACGCCATCAGTTGCGCTGCGCCGTCGAGCATCGCCTGCGGAGGTCGCACGGTGTTGAACGTGCCGATCAGCGCGACGCCAAACGTGTCGGTATTGAAGCCGCCGGAATGTGCGCCGAGCACGGCCTTGTCGATGCCGCCGAAGCGGCCTTCCCAGATCCGACCGAACCGGTCGACCAAGAAGTTGTAACCGACGTCGCACCAGTCTTCGGCCTCGACATGGAACGCGTAGATCGAGCGGATGATCGCCGGCACGTCCTGCGGCGCATAATTATTCGTCGTGTCGGTGTGGTGCAGGATCGCGACCTTCGGCATACCGGTGTACTGCGGTCCCTGCGGGCAAGCACGCAACCGCACGGATTCGTCGGCCCCCCAATCCGCGCGAGTGAAGATCTGCGGCTGCGTGCCGGCAGCCAGCGCGGTGCTTGAAGGCAGGCTCTTGCCGACCGTCGCGTCGGCCGGTGAGGTTCCCGGATCGATCAGGTCGAGGCGCAGATCCTGCGGCTCGCCGCCAGTGACCGAAATCAACCGGACCGCGATGCCGTCGCCGTGATCGACCCACATCGGATCAGTGCCGTCGCGCGCGACGCTGGCGCTCGGCGCGTCGGCACCGTCGGCCGTCGCATCGGTGCCGGGGTCGCTCGAGTCGAGTTCCTGCCACCCACTCCAGGTGCCGCCGGTCTTGACCTGAACCTCGGCCTTCAGCGTGATGACGCCACTGTCGGTGCGCCAGCTAAGCCCAAGAGCTCGAAAGTCGGACGTCGATTGGCGGCCCACCACAGTCATCGGCTGGAGTTGCGACGCGAGCTCGAAAGCGGCCGGGGCGACCGCGATGGAGAACGTGTTCGACGCCACCGGCCGAGGCGAAGCCGCCGGAGCCGAGATCACCGGCAGCGCCACCAGCACCCCTGGAACGACCACGGCGGCCATCGAAAGCGTAAGAAGGCGTCGCCGCACCGATGTCACCCCAGGGGCCGAAGTGGTAAAAGAGCAGTTCTATGCCACTCAAGCATGATTCGCCCATGATCATGGGCAATTCGCGCAACTGCTCTCTGCATCGGGCGGGCTCAGGGCCGACCTGAGCAATTCACTCGTTGAGACGCAGCGAACGATCGCTTTGTTGTCGACTCAGGGGAATCCGGCCACCTGCGCCGGCCACTCCTCACAAATGCAGGTCAGCCGGCCTCGAAAACCTGCTTTTGTGAGGAATCGACCGAGGCTGGGTCAAGATCGACCGGCGTGCGAGGGGCGCGGACGGCGATCCAGGCCCCGGCCAGCGCAGCGGCAGCGCAGATCACCGCGATCGGTACGAGTACCCGCAGGCGCAGCGGACTCCACGCCGAGAACGTGCCGACCGCACCGGAGAATCCGCTACCAAGGTAGAAGTGCGAAACGCCTGCAGCGAGTCCAAGTGCCGCGGTTATTAGGGCAATCAGCGGCAACAACACATAGAGCCAGCTGCCCGCCATCCGGTGCGACCCCGAGCCATCGTCGGTGGCCAGCGCGCGTCCGCCGACGGCGATGCCGATGGTGGCCGCGATCGCAGCAACACCGACGAACAAGTAGCGACCCTGCACTCCTTGCAAAGCGCCGATGCGATTCGACGCGGAGTACGACGTATCCATGATCGCGATCAAGGGCACGATCCAACTGAGTTGCGCGAGCAACGCGGTCGCCCACCGCGGCCCGCATCGCACGATGCCCACCACGACAAGCACAAGGACAAGCACGGTGACTATCGCCGTGACGATTGCTGGCGGGGGCGCCTCCAGCCACCCGAAGTCAGCGAAGAACGAACGCGTAAGGCCGGGGAAGAATCCGTGCAACCAGTGGGCAACCGTGATGTGGCCATGCGGCAACAGCGCCGTGTACGACTTCGGGTAGCCGTCGGGCTGCAAAGAACCGAAGCGAACGACGTTTGCCACCCACCATGCGAGCCCCGGCAAGACGCACAGCGTCGTAAGTAACGCATCGCCGAGGGTCCGTCGAATGCCAAACCGCTTAGCGCGCAACAGAAATGCCACCGCCACGACCACGAGCATCGGCAACGCGGTGCCCTTGGTCCATAGCAGCGCTGTCATCGTGATGCCTAAACCGATCGCCCATCCACGCACAGAACGCCGCGTCACGAACTCGAGGGCGAGCCACGTGACGGCCGCGCCCAGCATGATAGTCAGCGAGTCGTTATTGACTGCCCCGCCGATGTGAGTGAGTTGCGGAAGTCCTGCGGGCAAGAACGACGCAGCCGCCGCAACGGTGGGCGTCGCACCCAACGACTTTCCGATGCGGAACGTCAGGAACGGCAAGGGTGCAAGTAATAGAGCGGAAAACAACCGGAGGATGAGCAGCGCAGTGTGTGGCGTCTTGTCGATGACATCGAAGACGCGGGCAACAACCGCCATAATGGCGAAGTATCCCGGCGGGTGTTGCGTCATCTGGTCGTAGTCGTAGGGCGTGACCGCGGTCGGCGCGGCGGCGCCAAGCTCGCGCATCGTCTTCGACGACAGTTGCGTGGACGTCGGCCGGTGCAGCGGCGCGAGGCCGATGATCGTGTTGAGACCGATCCCGCCGAATCCGACGTCGCTGTACGACGCCTTCACCGGCAGGTAGATGCGGGCATCACCGGGCGCTGGGTAACTGTGCACGTATGCGAGCCGCAGTGTCGTCGACACCTGTTGTGGTTCGTCGGGGGCGCGGAAATCCGGTGTCACACATGCCCAGATCACCATGATCCCGTAGAACATGACGGTCGCGAGGCCCACGATGAGCCCAACACTCGACATCCGAGAACGAGCTGCGGTGGCTCGGTGGGAACCCTCCGTCACCGGGGCGCGCCTCGCAGCTCATCGGGTGCACTGGCGAACGCGTCGTGCAAAGCGGCCCGCCACTGTGGCAACGGATCGAGACCCGCTTCGATCCATCGCCGGTTTCCGAGCACCGAATATGCAGGCCGTGGCGCCGGACGAGGGAACGCAGCTGTCGTCGTGGGCAGCACGCGTTCGGGGTCGGCGCCGAGTTCTTCGAAGATGGCCCGGGTGAAGCCGAACCACGTCGTCTCGCCAGTGTTCGTGCAGTGATAGATGCCACCCGCAGCGCCCGACGAACCCAGCTCCACCAGGCCACGCGCCAAGTCGCGCGACCACGTGGGTGAGCCGCGCTGGTCGTCGACGACGGATACCGTCTCGCGTTCGCGTTCGAGCTTCGCCATCGTCTTCACAAAGTTCGGACCGCTCGCGCCGTACACCCACGCGGTACGCACGATATAGGCGTCGGGGAGGGCATCAAGGACGGCCTGCTCCCCCGCCAACTTCGTCCGCCCGTACGCCGACTTCGGCCCAGTCGCCGCGGCTTCGTCGTAAGGCGCCGTCGCGTTACCGGCGAACACGTAGTCGGTCGACACGTGCACGAACTTGGCGCCCGCTTGTGCAGCGGCGACGGCGAGTGCAGCGGGCGCACTTGCGTTCGCGGCGAAGGCCGCCGCTTCGTCGGTCTCTGCCGCATCGACCGCGGTATAGGCCGCGGCGTTCACAATTACAGACGGGACGACGGCAGCGACGGCCCGTGCCACCGCGTCGGCGTCGGTTATGTCGAGCTCGTGTCGGGTCAGGCCAATGACGTATTGACCCTCAAGGACGCGCATCAGGTCAGTGCCGACCTGGCCTCCCGCGCCGACGACCAGCCATCGCTCGGTCACTTCGCGAGTGCCGCTTTCGCCTTTATGGAACGCCACCATGCTTGGTTGTCTCGGTACCACTGCACGGTCTTCTCGAGACCTTCATCGAACGGCGTGCCTGGCGCGTATCCCATGGCGCGTAACTTCGCGTCGTCCAATGAATAGCGAAGATCGTGGTTCTTGCGGTCTTCAACGTGTACCACCGAGTCCCACGTCGCGCCGCAAGCGTCAAGCAGCCGCTGCGTGAGCTCTTTGTTTGTCAGCTCGATGCCGCCGCCGATGTTGTAGAACTCGCCCGGTGCTCCCTTTTCGACAACGAGCTGGATGCCGCGGCAGTGATCGTCGACGTGCAGCCAGTCACGGATGTTGTCACCGGTGCCATAGAGCGGCACGGTCAGACCGTCGATGAGATTCGTCACGAACAGCGGGATGACCTTCTCCGGGAACTGGTAGTGCCCGTAGTTGTTCGTGCACCGGGTGACGGACATGTTCAAGCCGTAGGTGCCTGCGTATGCCCGCGCGAGCAAGTCCGCACCGGCTTTGCTTGCGGAGTATGGCGAGTTCGGTTCGAGGATGTGCTCCTCTGTCCACGAACCCTCGGGGATCGTGCCGTAGACCTCATCGGTTGACACGTGCACGACCCGGCCGATGCTGGCCCGCACGCACGCGTCGAACAGCGTTTGGGCACCGAGCACGTTTGTGACGACGAACTCGGCGGCGCCGTAGATCGACCGATCGACGTGCGATTCGGCGGCGAAGTTCACCACGATGTCGTGACCGACGACGGCGTCGGCGACTTGCGCGGGATCGCAGATGTCGCCCTGCACGAACCGGTAGCGCGGGCTATCGGCGACCGGCGCCAGGTTCTCAAGGTTGCCGGCGTACGTCAGCTTGTCGAACACCGTGACCTCGGCATCCTCGAACCCGGGGTAGTCGCCCGACAGCATGCTGCGCACGTAGTGCGAACCGATGAACCCGGCTGCGCCGGTGACCAGTACCCGCATGCTCAACTCTTTCCCTCGAGGTCGATCCCCACTGATGGCGATGCCTATTGTGCCGTCAGGAGCCACCGAGCGAATATTCGCCCAGCCACATCTCGGTCAAGAACTTCGTCGGCTTGCCCGGCCGGGTGACGAGGGTGTGGGTGGCCTCGCTGGTGATCAGCGATCCGGTCGGCTTGTCGGGCCAGGCCGCCTCGAAGTCGGCGGCGTTCTTGTCGCCCTCGCTCTCGGCCAGCAGCATCAGCCGGCCACCGTCGGCATGCACCTGCGTGTAGATCTGCGACATCTCGGTTAGGTCGTCGTCGTTGTCGAGATAGCCGACGTTCACCCCGCACATAACTTTCATTGTCCCAGGCCACTCGGTGCGGGCCCGGCCACCGATGGCGATGACAACGTCGCCAGGCCGCAGCTGCGCGCACACCTCGTGCACCAACGTCGGTTCACCGACCTCGGTCTTCGTGTAGATCACGTCGCGGCTCCCCGTCCAGATCGGGACAACGACGATCAGCAGTGCGAGTGCAGCGACCGCGCCTTGTAGCGCACCGAGAAGCACCGGCCGGGCGCCCGCGTCAGCCGACCACGCACGCGACGACCGGCTAGCGATGTACTGCAGCACGGGGGCGATCGCGATGAGCGCGAACAGCACCAAACCCGGGAGCACGACGGGTACGAAACGACGGTCCGCCCACGGGTGGTCCGGAGTGATGCTCGGAGCAAAGAGCACCCACACCGCGGAGCCAAAGCAGACCAGGAAAGCCGGGGTCCACGCCCGTCGGTGTCCGGCAACCTGCTCATAGGCGAGCCAGCAAACACCGATCAGCGCGAGCGCGAGCGTGCCCCAGCCGAGGTACCACGACAGCCAACGAGTCGCTTGCTCGTAGTACGACCGCGTCGGGTCGACCGTCATGTGCAAGAACCGCTGCACTTGCTCGACGTAGTTCGCACCGCCGGACGTCGGGTTGGCGCGCATGGTCATCAAGTGCGGCCGCAGGAAGAAGAACATGCCAATGAGAAAAACGCCAACCGCGGCCAGGATCGGCAGCCGACGCCGGACACCACGGACCCAGATCAGGAGCAGTAAGAACAACGACAGCAAACCCGCCACAACGACCGCCGCGACGAGGCCGATGCGCCAGTACCACTCCGATTCGCGCCACCGGCCTCCTCCGGCGTCCCGACGCTCCCGCCACCGCGCGAGTACGAAGACGTCAACTGTCCACACCATCAGCCCGACGAAGCCGACTCCGACCTTTGCGAGGTCGGGACCGACGTGCGCGGCGTACGGGTAGGTGATGAACACGCAGTCGAAGCCGCCGACCGCGAGGCCCAGCAGTAAGCCGCCCGCGAAGCGCTTCCAACCGAGAACTCGGCGAAATGCCAGCCAGCCCACGAACGGAACGAGTGGGAACAGATCCGCGACAGCGTCGATGCGCACGGTGAAGACCAGACCGAGCACGAGACCACCGACGAAGAGCCCGTTGGCCGCAAGGTTTGGTGCAATCGTGGGCGCAAGCGTCGGTGCGAGCGTCGTTGAATCAGCCGCCGCCGAGTCGCCGGTTGTGCGCCGCAGGCGCGGCCAAAGTCCGGGCATCAGCTCGCCCGCAACGAATCCGTCGACAACGATCGCCAGTCCGCCGAGCAGAATCAGCTGCCCTGCTGGTTCGCTGTAGGTCGCCCGCATCACGTCTAGCTCAGGCTGCACAAACGCCAGTGCAAGTACCGCGAGCGGCGCCCAGCGTGCGCCTACCAGTCGAGCCGCGAGACCGGCGAACGCCAACAGCGCGAATGCACCGAGGAACGCGTTCGCGTGCAGCACGCCGCTGAGGCCGGCCAGCCAGCCGCCGATCGACAGCAATACGGGCGCACCGGTCATGAACTGCGGAATGATGTGCGAGCCCTGCACATAGAAGCCTTGAGAAGCCAGCACGAGGTCGGAATTCGGTGCGCCGAAGAGCTGCGGGTGCGCGGGCATCAAAATCGTGCCGTGCGTTGACAACCAGGTTGCGCTCATCGCGTACGAACCCGGATCGCGACGTACCAACACGTCTTCGGCACTGTGCGCAAACGCGAGGCCACCAGCGAGTACAACAACAGCAACGACGGCGACCAGTGCCCACCACGGCACGTCGCCAAGTCGGTCGGCCGACGCCAATGCGACTCGGACCACCGGGCGCGCGAGGACGACGGTGATCACCAGGGCGAGGATCGGGCCAGTTACCGGACCGTAGATGTGAAACCACAACAGCGCCAATGCACCGGCTACCCACGCGGCCGCGACCACGGCCGGCAATACCGAAGCGACCGCGAGGATCCGGCCGGGAAGACGTCGCGACGCATCCGATCGCGGCTTACGCACCCGTCGTGCGATCTCGATGTCGGCGATGTCGGTGTCGAAGTCGTCCGGCTCGTCAGTGGCTGGCGGATCGTCCACAGTCATGGCGTGCTCGCCGCGCCAACGCGGTGGTACACGACGATCGCGTCCCGCGAGAACAGCTGCTGATATCCGTGCGAGAGCAGCCAGCTGCGTCGGGTGTCTTGGGACTGGTCCGTCATCGGAAACTCGATGTACCCCTCGTCGAAGACCACCCACGGCGCATCGTGCGGCGTCGCATCGAGCAGCATCACCTTTGTGCGATCGACCAGATGTGGAGCAAGTTCGTTGCTTGCCTCGACTGTTGCCCCATTCGGGACGACGTCAACCGCTGCCTGCCGTGCCTGGTCGTAGCTTGTGGTGTGCCACGACTGGGTGATGCCGTTGTGCGTGAGCTCGCCGAACGGCATCCGACCCCAGGCCCACACGGCAATGACAAGGATGCCGACGGCGTACGCGGGCCCGATGGAGAGTTGGCCGGCACGGGTGCGCCGACCTGTTTCTGTCGAGGTCTGCGACTGGAGCGCGCGGCGGATCTTCGCAACGGTATCGACGGCGGCGAGAGTGAGGATCGGCACGAAGGGCGCGGTGTACTGATGCGTCAGCGTCCAGTGGTTGGGGTTGTCCGACAGCAGCCGCTCGGCAAGCAACGGCACGGTAAGTAGCACGAACGACGACCCGAGCGGCATGAGTCCGAGCGGGAGAAACAACCACTCGAGCAGCCGCACCTTGGCCTGCGGGGTCACCATGAGGTGCAGCGTCCAGAGCGGGTGCCGCACCACGTGCCATGCGGCTTCGAGCGGACCCGAACCGAGGGCTGCGTAGTAATCCCAGTAATAGCCGGCTTTCCCCCCGAACGCGGGGATCAGCACGCGGTCGGCCAGCACCGTGAATGCGATCCCGACGACGGCCAACACTGCGCCGAGCCGCCAGCGATGAGTGCGCAATCCGACGACCAGACCGAACGCCGCGACGACGAGGCCGAAGTCTTCTTTCACGAGCAGCAGCAACAAAGCGGCGATGACCGCGCTGCGCAACCGACCGGCGTCCAGTCTCTCTAGAGCAATAGCGATCAGCGGGACGGCGAATGCGATCTCGTGGAAGTCCGCAGCCATCGCTGCTTGCAACCCCCAGGCAAGCGCGTACGCAGCGGTGATCAGGTAGGCCGCAGGCCGACCCAGTGCACGTCGGCTGAACAACCAAACCGACGGCAGTGAGGCCGCGAAGAGCAGGCCCTGAACCACGAGCAGGGTCACGGCGCTCGGAAAGACCCGGTAAACCGGCGCAACGGTAGCGATGATCGGTGAGAAATGGTCGCCCAGCTCGGAGAAATGCGTCCCGAACCCGTTGTGAACGCCTTTCATCAACGAAATCGGCGCGTGTAAATGCGCGTAGCCGCTGATCGCCTGGTCGAAGATGCCAAGGTCATAACCGGCGGTCTGGAAATGCCGTTGCTGCTCGATCTCGAAGACCGTGTACAGGGTTGCGGTGGCCGCCGTCAGTGCCGTGACGCCCGCGACATCGGGCGTCAGGAGGCGGTGGATCGGCCCACTGATCGCCGTCCCGATGCGTCTTGTTCGATTGCCCGTCGAGCTCGATTGGTCGGCAGTCCCGGCGGGGTCGGAGATATCAAGCATGCTGGTGCTCAGGCGAGCGACACCTTGCTGTGGTCGCCCAACATCAGGCGGTGGGCACGCGGCATCGCGGTCGACGGTGAGACTTCGACCTCCTTGCCGATCAACGAGTCCTCGATCCGACTGACACCGGAGATCGTGGTCGCTTCGAGGACGATCGAGTGCTCGAGCTCGGTCGAATCGATGAGACAGTCGTGGTAGATCGACGTGAACGGACCGATGTAGCTGTCGACGATCCGGGTGCCGCGACCG
Organism: Acidothermaceae bacterium; assembly: GCA_036501485.1. GTDB lineage: Bacteria > Actinomycetota > Actinomycetes > Acidothermales > Acidothermaceae > PALSA-607. Next base: position 25,231 of record DASYAG010000118.1, read on the forward strand.
ATGATCGCGGGACCGCGCACGGTCGAGCGGACGATCGATGCGCCTTCCTCGATGACAACCCGGCCGATGATGCGGCTGACCTCGTCGACGCTGCCTCGCGTGCTGGGCTCGATCGACTCGAGCACCTTTCGATTGCACTCGAGCATGTCTTCGAGCCGGCCGGTGTCTTTCCAGTAACCGGTGACCATGTGCGGCCGAACGTCCTTGCCGTGATCGACCAGCCACTGAATCGCATCGGTGATCTCGAGCTCGCCACGAGGGCTCGGCGCGATCGAATTAACCGCCTCGTGAATCGTCGGACTGAACATGTAGACGCCGACCAGCGCGAGATCGCTCTTGGGCTCCTTCGGCTTCTCGACAAGCCTCAAAATGTGACCCGCGTCGTCGAGTTCGGCGATCCCGAACTGTTGCGGGTTGTCAACTTTCGTCAACAGGATCTGCGCGTCGGCGCCACCGCGCTTGAACTCATCGACTAAGTCGGTGATGCCGCCGATGATGAAGTTGTCGCCCAGGTACATCACGAAGTCGTCGTCGCCCAGGAAGTCGCGGGCGATGAGCACGCAGTGCGCCAACCCGAGCGGCGCGTCCTGCGGGATGTAAGTGGCGCGGATCCCGAGCTCGGACCCATCGCCGACGGCGGCCTCGATCTCGGCGCGGGTGTCTCCGACGATGATGCCTACGTCGGTGATGCCGGCGTCGCGGATGGCCTCAAGGCCGTAGAACAGCACCGGCTTGTTGGCGACTGGCACCAGTTGTTTCGCCGAGGTGTGGGTGATCGGCCGCAAGCGCGTGCCGGCGCCACCGGACAAAACGAGTGCTTTCATGCCGCGAGGTTACCGGAGCGGGCGACTCGGCTCCTGAGAAGCGTCTGTGCGTTCCGAATGGCCCCGCCAGCGGGACGGGTGGACGCGCTCAGCCGGGCTGGAGCGCGTCGGCACCGACCAGGCCACGCCCGGGCGCTCCATCGGGGCACGGCGGCGGTCGCCAGCCTCCCGTCGGCGTGGCCTCGACTGTTGCCCCGTTGGTCGGCAGCGTCACGGTGACGGTCAGCGGATTGGGATCAGACCCGCAGAAATCCGAGTACCAGTACAGGGTCGTCGTCGCGACCTCGCCAGGCGCGAGGACGACGGTCGGTGCGGGTGTGACTGTCGCGGCCATCGCGATGGACCGCTCGTCGACCTGCCCAAGGTCGAGGTCGGCGCCATTAGCGGCACGCAGGTCGACGGTCGGGGTACCGCGCACCGAGCATTGCGCCCTCGACGCATTCGTCACCGCGAGCCGGACCGCCGTGGCGTCACCCTTCTCGCCGTACGTGTTCGGCGGTCCCGGGATCGTGCCCGGGCCGGTTATCCCCGCGGTGAGCTGGGCGGAGACGCACGGAGTGTCAACTCCAATCACGTCGACGGACCCGCGCGCTCCGATGTAAGGGTCGGTGGTCGCGGCAACATTCCAGTAGACGTAGGCCCGGCCGGTGGGGAAGTCGGCCGGCACCGCGAGCTGCATCGCGAAACGTTGCGTTTGGTGCGCGTTCAGTAGATGGACGGCGGGGCAGTTGAACTCGAGGGAATCCCTGCCAGCTTCGCCGAGCTCCTGCTCATAGCTCGGGCACGGCGCAAGCACCATGTCGTCTGCGGTCGGGTTCGTCAGATCGATCACGTAGTGCAGGGTGGCTCCGGCATCGACCGCATTCGGTAACTCGATCCGCGCTGTTGCGCCCTGAATAACGGACTGCGTGTATTCGGGCTGCGGTTGCGCGACATTGAACTGGCCGGTGTACAAGCCGCATTCGACGTCGAAGTTATCGTGCAGCACGACGACCCCGCCGCCCGGAATCGTCACCGTCGCGGTGTGGTAGATCAGCGTCGGAAACTTGTTCGGCACCGCATAACGGGCGTCGCAGTCGCGTTCAGTGTCGAAACTGAGCACGGTGTGGCTGCCCGGGCTCATGGTCGCCGACGTCTGTTGATCGACGAAGAAGGGACCGGAGGCGTGGTTAGCGACAACAGCGGGCTTTCCTTGCTCCGTCGCGACAACGCGTGGGTAGCCCTTCAGGATGCACGGTGTTGCACTCATGTCGGTGAGCTCGAAGCTCTCAAGGGTCTCCCCGCCGCCTCCAGGCCCGCCGATATCGCTGGAAGCCGTGAGATCAACGGCTCGGCACGCTCGACCGGTCGTCGGAAGCGCGGCAACCGGCAGTGGCGATGAGAGAAACATCGTCCCTGGTGTGTCGACCCACGCAACAGCACCGGCCTCATCGACTGGCACGGCTGACGGCGCCGGAGAAGCAACCGTCGGAGTCCGCGCATCGGCTGGTGCCGACGAAGATGACACGGTCGGTTGTGTCGACGCCGAAGACGCCACATGTGAACCCGTTGCGTTCCGCGCTGGCTGGCCAGGCGCCGCGCAGCCCGAGATCGCAATACTCAGACCCGCGGCAACCACCGTCACGCCCCACTGAAGCGCACGCATGCAGCAGGGACGTCCACGTACGGGGCACGGTTGCATTGGCCTCGCGGAGTGGCTGTCACCAGGGCACGTGCCTTGCCTGTCTTGGAAGGTGCCGGTCGGACCGTTGGAGCCGATCGTGGCTAAGGCCACGATCGCGTCGGTGCCCTCCTCGACGGTCTGCGTGCCGCGGTGGTTGTTGAAATCAGTACCGGTGAACCCGGGATCGGCGACGTTGATCCGAAGCTCGGGGATCGCTTTCGCATAGATCGTGCTGAGCATGGTGACCGCTGCCTTCGAAGCCGAGTAGAGCGGCGCGACGACTTGCGACTCGACCCGGTTCGAATCCTGGGTCGCCGCGAACGAACCCATCCCGCTGCTGACGTTCACGACGACAGGTGACGCCGAAAGCCGCAGCAACGGCAGGAACGCATTCGTCACGCGCACGATGCTGACGACGTTGGTATCGAAAATGAGCAGCGCATCTTCGGCCGTGAGTTCCGGCACCGGCGCGCGGCGACCAGGAATCCCAGCGTTGTTGATGAGCACGTCGATGTGGCCCTCATTCGCCTGCACATCAGCGACCGCTGAGGCGACGGAGTCGTCGTCAGTGACATCGATCTGGACGAAGCGGGCGCCCAGCGTCTCGGCGGCCGCCCTGCCCCGCTCCGCGTCGCGCGCCCCGATCAGCACGGTGTGGCCGAGGCCTTGCAGTCGCCGCGCGGTCTCTAAGCCCAAGCTCTTGTTGGCACCGGTGATGAATGTGATCGTCATCACCGCATCGTGCCCCGCTGACTCCGATTCGATGCAAGCGACCCGATTCGATGCAACCAGCCCGGGTCGGTCATGCGTCTATCCACGGTCAGCGGCACCAAAACGCCGCGCCGCGTCGGTCCCGACCTCGGCGCGCAACGGCCGTTAGCCTCGATCAACGCACACCCACTACCCACCGGCACCTGGAGCCCCAACACCGTGTCCGATCTGAGCGTCCTGCCCCCGGAGCTCAATCCGCGTGGGCCCGGCCGTCCGGTCAAACCGACCAGACCGACCAATCGTCGCTCCGGCTGGCGCAGCCCGCTGGGCATAATCGCGGCCGCACTCGCGGTCTGCGTGCTCGCCGCGAGCGGTCTGCTCTACACGCGCTACCTCCATTACGACCACAATTTGAAGAAGACAACGGGCGTCATCAAGGCGGGCGGCGCGACCGCTGCCGACGGCGCCGAAAACGTGTTGCTCGTCGGGTCCGACAGCCGAACCGGCACCGACGATTTCGCCCAGGCGCCGAAGGGCCAGACGCCCGTTGAGGGCCAGCGCTCCGACACCGTGATCCTCGCGCACTTGGCGAAAGGCAATAAGGCGGCAACGCTCGTGTCGTTGCCGCGCGACTCCTGGGTGACGATCCCGGCTTATAACGACGCGAACGGGGTCGCGCACCCCGCCCATCTCGACAAGCTCAACGCGGCGTTCTCCCTCGGCGGCGCGCCGCTCCTTGTGAGCACCGTGCAGCAGCTGACCGGCATCCACATCGACCACTACGTCGAGATCGACTTCGCCGGTTTCCAGAACATGGTCAACGCATTGGGCGGCGTCGACATCTGTCTCTCCCAGCCGGCACACGACGTCCAGACCGGGTTGAATCTGACCGCCGGCCCGCACCACCTCAACGGCACGACCGCGCTCGAGTTCGTCCGTCAGCGCTACGGACTGCCGCTCGGCGACATCGACCGCATCAAGCGGCAGCAACAGTTCATGGCGTCGATGATGCGCAAGGTCGAGAGCGCCGGCACGCTCGCGAACCCGCTGAAGCTGAACGACTTCCTCGACGCGTTGACGAAATCGATCAGTGTCGACTCCGGCATGAGTGCGAGCGATCTCGCAAAGTTGGCGGTGAAGCTCAAGGGTCTTGGCACCGGCAACGTGGTGCTGACGACGATGCCGCTTACGGGCTTCAGCATCCAAAACGGCATCGACGTCGATGACATCGACACCGCGAAGTCGGCCGCGCTCTTCCAATCACTGGCCGTCGACGCTCCCGTCGTGCTGCCCAGCGCTCCGCCCACACCGGCGCCGGTACCCCTGACCGTTGCTGTGAACGCCGTCCATGTTGAGGTGTTCAACGGCGGTGGCCTCTCCGGCCTCGCCCGCAAAGCGGCGTCCGATCTGTCGAAGCTCGGGTTCCAGCTCGTCGGGACACCGGCCGATCGCATCACCGGCGCGAGCGCCAGCGTCATCCAGTACGGACCGACGCAAGCGGAAGCAGCTCGCACGCTGCAGGCCGCGGTGCCCGGCTCGACGTTGCAGGCAAACCCGCAGCTGAATACGACTCTGCAGCTCATCGTCGGCAAGTCGTACAACGGCGCGCAGGCTCCTGGCCCGAACGGCGCGGTGACGCCGGTCGCGACCCCCACCGAAGACGCACTCGCAGAAACCACCGCTGCGAACGCATCGTGTACGGCCTGACCGGGAACGAGCCCCGCGAACGAACCCCGGAACAACGGGAGTCAAACTCCCGGGAACCAACACTTGATACCGAACCGTTACCATATGAGCGCGGTCGGGCCGCGCTGAAGCCGGTACGCCCCTGACACAACCGACCGACTCACCAGGAGAATCCGCACCCCATGGCTCCGCGCTTAGGCCGCCCCAAGGTGCTCGACCCGGCGGGCGAGCAGGCTGCTTACGAGCACGCTCAGCGTCGGACGCGGATCATTGGTCGCCTGATCGTCGGGTTCTTCGCGCTGATCGTGCTTGCGGGCGGCATTGGCGGGGTCGCGTACCAGGAGATCTTCAGCAAGGTCGACTACGGCAAACCGCTGGCGGCCGTCCTGCCTCCGGCCAACCGGCCCGCCCCAGCGGTGGCGAAGCCAAACCCGACCACCGGGGCCGTGGCGCCCGCTGGCGGCACGGCGAAGAACATCTTGATCCTTGGTGTCGACAGCCGGCTCGGCGAGAACTCCCAGTTCCAGGTGAAGGGCGCGCCGGCCCAGACTGAAGACCTCTCCGACACAGCGATCCTGGCTCACCTCTCGGCTGACGGAAACTCGGTCACGTTGGTCAGCATCCCGCGCGACTCGGTTGTTCAGATCCCGTCGTGCGAAAAGGTCGACAACGACGGCAACCCGATCCTCACCTCGACCGGCCAAACGCAATTCAGCAAACCGACGAAAGCTCTGTTCAACGAGGCGATTGAGCTCGGCGGCCCTTACTGCTCCGCACAGACGCTCGAGAGCCTCACCGGCGTGCGGATCGACAACTTCCTTGAGATTGACTTCACTGGCGTCGTCAAGATGTCGAAGGCGATCGGCGGCGTGCCGCTGAACATCTGCGAGCCGATCCACGACTCGAACACGGGCCTGAATCTGCCCGCCGGCCCAGTCAATCTCATCGGCGACCAGGCCTTGGCCTTTGTGCGTGCACGCTACGGGCTGACGGGCGGCGACGACCTGCATCGTATTCAGCGCCAGCAGCAGTTCATGGCGTCAATGGTGCGCAAGGCGTTGTCGAGTACGAGCTTCTTCAACCCGACCGAGATGTATAGCTTCTACTCCGCGGTCGCCAGCTCGCTCAGCACAGACATGACGAGCAGCCAACTGCTGTCGCTCGGCCTGAGGTACCGGCACATCAACACGGCGAACATCATCTTCACGACGGTGCCGACGTATCCCGCGCCGAAGGGTGACCCGTTCTACGAGCACCTCTACTGGAGCGAGGACGAAGCGAACGCGCTGTTCTCCGACATCCACGACGACATCCCGATCCCGGTCAGCACCGGCACGAACGTTGGCAGCATCACGCTGCCGCGCTCGGCGATCACGGTCGAAGTGTTGAACGGGACCTCGCAGGATGGGCTCGCTCGCCAGGTTCGTGACCAACTCACGACGGCGGGCTTCGACGTCGTGTCCATCGGTACGGCGACCAACTCTCCCGTCGCCAAGACCACGGTGAGTTACGTGGCGAGCCACACCACCTCGATGCAGACGTTGGCGAGCGCACTCAACACCCCGCCGCAAGAGGTACTCGCTTCCAACGCCGGGGCGAACATCGTGTTGACCCTGGGCGCCGACTGGGCGGGCGTCTCGACCGCACCGGCATCGTCGAGCCCACCGGCAAGCGCATCGCCGTCCGCCATCCCGGGCGTCAAGGCGACGAGCGCGACCACGAACACCTGCGTCGAGGGCTAACTCCCCGCTCCCCACTACGGCATCAGGTGGGTTCTCGGCAGCACAAGTTCACCGACGAAAGCGATCATTTGCGAAAGTCGGACGGTTGCTATCTGGCGCTTCTGGCGCCATAATGGCGCCATGCCGAGCGTCCAGATCAAAGACGTTCCCGAGCAGACTCACGCGGTGTTGCGGCAGCGCGCCGCAGCAGCCCACCAGTCACTGCAGGAGTATCTGCGTGCGCGACTGGTGGAGGAAGCCAGCCGGCCAACACTGGACGAGATCCTCGACCGAGCCGGCGGCCGGGCCGGCGGGTCGGTTCCGTTGAAGGCAGCGGTAGCGGCGGTGCGGTCTGACCGTGCTCGTCGTTGACGCCAGCGTGTTAGTCGTTGCGCTTGCCGACGACGGACCCGACGGCGATCAGGCGCGGGTCCGACTTCGCGGTGAACAACTAGCGGCACCGGCGTTGCTCGACGTCGAAGTTGCCTCGGTATTGCGCAGGCAAGTCAGGCTCGGCGCGGTCGCATCTCGGCGCGCGGAGCTCGCTCTTGCAGACCTTGCCGCGGCGCCGGTCGCGCGCGCGCCGCATCAGCCGTTGCTTGGCCGATGCTGGGAACTGCGCGACAACCTCACGATCTACGACGCAACCTATGTGGCACTGGCCGAGGCCTTGGGCGTCGACCTTCTCACCGGCGACGTTCGACTCGCGAACGCCACCGGGCCTCGCTGTCACATCGAAGCGTTCTTATCTAAGCGCTAAGACCCGAGACCAGCATCCGAAACTGCCGCGATGACGCACGTCTGAAACTGCCGAGTTGAGTGCGTTCGCCGACAGGGCGGTGGGCCTTCAGATTGTGTTCGCTCGGATCCCGTAGAGGCAGCGCGTAGGTGGTGACACCGTAGTCGCGTCACAGTGGTTCAGCTGTTCGCCCAAGCGGCGTCGACGAGGTCTGGATCGAGTGCGGTGGCTGCGCCGTGGGCTACCAGGTAGACGCGGTTGCATCGGCTGATCAACATCGCGCTGGCGTCGGCGGCGGGGTGAATGTTGGCGTCTAGGCAGGCGTATTGGGGCAGCGCAACGTCGGTGCCGGTGCGCGCGCCGGTCACCGGGTCGACTGTCGTAAGGACGCCGTTTGGGGGGCAGTCCACGACGACGGCGAACTGACCGGACGTTCCGAGCCAGCTCGCCCCGTCCGGCATGCACTGCTCGCTGGTGTTGCCCGGCCAGGTCGAGGAGGTGGGTGCTTGTGTCGCGTCGCTGGCGGTGTCGAGGGTCGATGGGTTGCCGCCGATTCCGGCACCGGTCTGGCTGCCTGCGATGTAGCTGAGTGTTCGTCCGTCCGGGGCGAAGGACAGGCTCATGATCTCGTTGACATCAATGTCGTCGACCGGCCACGACCGCGTCGGGCTTAGGTGTCCGGGCATCGCCATGACTTGGATGTGAGCAGGTGTCGCGCCCGGCTGAACTTGCATCAAGGCGATCGCAACGCTGGTGCCATCGGGGCTGACGGCAAGTCCGCTGATAGGTGACGACTGCGGGAACGTCGGACCGAACGGGGTTACCGCACCTGAGGTGGTGACGAATGCGAGCCGGGCCGGTGGTGGTGATTCGCCGTTGCCTGGCGTCGGCGCGTAGGAGACCACCCACCCGCCGCGGGCTGATGCGATCAGCGACGGCCCCTGTGCCACGGTCGCGATTGGCAATGTGTGCAGCACCACTGCGGACCCGAGGTCCTCGATGCGGAACTGGCCGCTGTCGTCGATTGCCAGCACCACCCCAAACGCCGACGTGCCGAACGAACTCGACCCGGACGACGCGAGGGCACGCGCGGTACGTGGCGCCACCGAGATCGGCGACACGACAGCCGACGGACTCGTGTCCAACGGCGACGGCGCCGTAGGCGACCCGGCGCCGCGCTGGGCGTTTGACTGCGCCGAGCTGCATGCACTGAGCACCAAACCGGCCGCCACCAGCGTCACAACACCACGCCAAGAAAGCCTGCGGCGCTGACAAGCGGAAGCTCCGCTGGCGGCCTCAGCAGTCATGTCATCAAGACGCCGCAGACCAGCCGATGGTTGGCCGCGACTACGAGCGCGGCGAATGCACGAGCAGACAGGCAACGCATTGGACTAGTTGGTCTGGGAGGCGTAGAACCTGGACATCGCGACATCGCACGGCAGCGAAACTGTGGAGTCCGCCGGCTCCGGTCCTTGCCCGAATGCGACGTCGAGTACACCCGTCTCCATACCGAGTCGAAGCGATTGGAAGGTTCGACTCGGCGCCGCTCCCTGGGCGGCGGGGCACGCGATGCCGGTCAGCAGCACGACATCCGCGCTTGCAGCGCGGGTGAGATTCGCGGCCTTGCCTGTCGTCGTTGCGGCGATCCAGTCTGGGCTGAGCGGGGTCGTACTCACCCGCACCACCCGGCCGGACAACTCGACGCCGTCGAGCATCGTTGGCGTCCCGGGCAGGGAACAGACCTCCCCTTGGTTATGAATGGTGATCCGGTACTCGGCGGAGCCGCCGGTGCCGCCCGGACCGGACACCTCGGCGTTGAGTTGCTGCGGACGACACACGCCGCCAGCGCGTTCCGAACTCGGATGGTTGACGCAGCCAACCGCGAGCACAGCCACCAGCACACATTCGGCAGTGCTTTTCCAATCGAGGCGAGCCATGCCCTAAGGACGCCGACTCCGATGTGCTCGTTGCATGACCCAGCAACGCGAAACACCCGCGTCACTGGGCGACTACGCAGCGCCTCTATTGGGCGGTCCATAGGACTGTGATGCTGTGTAGCGGGTCGAGGCTGATGATGGCGGCTGGCCCGATTCCGGACACTCCGTCTTGGCTTAGGTAGAGGGTCCCGGCGGGGGATGCGGTGATGCCTTGTGGCCAGAACGGTCCGATGCCGGGGATGGTGTCGAAACCGGTCAGCGGCTTTTGCGTACCGTGATTCAAGGTGAACAGTGCGTCGCCGTCGCAACCGATGATCTGTCCGGTTGGCAACGCAGTGATTGCCGCTGAGGCGTCGTGCGGCCGGAATGGGCCACCGAAGATGACGGTGCCGCCGCTGAGGCGTTCCACCAGGCTGTTCGTGTTCGAGCACCTGACGTACAGATCGCCAGCCTTGTCGAACGCGAGAGCGTCCGCGTCGCACCCGGCTTGTGGGCTGAACTGGGGATCGTGGCCACCGAGCTCGGTATCGGTCGCGAGGGTGGACAACGAGCCGTTCGGATGCAACTCGGTCACCCCTGCAGCTGTCGCAATGTAGGCAGCAGCGCCGGGGCCGATCGTGACGGCATCGGTGTTGGTGCCGCCGCTGAACACGGTGCGGATCGTGCCGTTCGGCGATACGGCGCGCACGTCGCCGTTGCCTTGATCGGCGATGTACACGGTGCCGTTGGCGGCCACCGCGAGACCTTGGGGTTGATTCAGTTGCGCGACGGTCGCCGGACCGCCGTCGCCGGATGAGCCGGGGGTGCCGTTCCCGGCGAACACGGTAAACGTCCCGTCGGGGGCACGGCGGAGCACCTCACTCAATGTGTCGTCGGAGATGTAGAGCACTCCGTTCGGCCCGTAGGCGAGTGGCCCAGGCTGCCTCGGAGCGATGACTTGCACGTGCCCCGCGGGTAGCGACGACGTCACCGATCCAGCTGCCGAGATTGACGTGGTCGCTGGCGGCCCGACACTGGAGGCGTCAACCGGACCACTCGACGCAGGCGCGACAGAAATGGGCGCCGAAGTTGGCGCGCCCACATTGGAGGAAAGAACCGAACCGCTCGCGGACAATGTGGCCGGCCGCGAAGCCGAACGGTGCTGGCCGGTTGCATTGCAGGCAACAAGAACCAACCCCAACGAAAAGCCGCCGACCACGCGAACCCACTCGCGACGAACACGCGCACGCCGGCAGGTCACCTCGCCCACGTGCACCTCCGTGACGCCAAATACCTGCAAGACGCATCATCGCGCACATCGGTTGTCTGCGATTGCGGCGGCGACCCGGTGTTACCGAGTCAGAGCGGCGTAGTTCGGCTTGCGCTGTTGCGGGGGTTCGCTCGACGGGTCGTCAGTGGGTGAACAGCACTGTCGCGTCAGGATCGGGGGTTGTTAGGCCGGTTTGGACGGCGATCAGGCATGGCGTGCCGGACTCCGGATCTGCGGTGATCAGCAGCGTGCTGACCGATGCGCCGCCGGCGAGATCGGCGACGACGGTAGGGAAGGTGCCGATCAGCTTGATGTGCAGCAGCGTGCCCGAAGTGCAGGCCGGGCCAGCGTTCGGTTGCGTCTCGGTGCCGGCGCCGACAGTGGCCGTAGCGCTGGTCAGCGTGGCAGATTCCTTGTCCGCCTCCGCTCGGGCGATCGTGACCGCGGTCTTGAACTCGCGATCGGTGAGCGCGCGGTGCATATGGGTCGAGCTTGAGCATCCACCAATCACGACGACGGCGAGTAGGCAGGCGGCGGCTGTCGATGTGGCTGCGGCGACCCTTCGACGTGGCGGCACAACCGGATCGTTCCACGAAAAGCGCGCGAAGCTGCACCCTCGCTCCCGCACTCTTATCGGCGTAAGACGTTTTGCGGGAAGGATTGTCTCGCGTATGACGCCACATATCAGGGCGTCTCGGTGCCCGGCGACCAAACTTGTACTGCCGAAAACCCCACCTGTTGCCGTAGTGGGCTTCCCCAACGCAACTACCTAGATCGTCTTGGTCTCGCGCTCACGTGATCGAAGGATCGCTTCGCGCCGGGCCAGCCGGGTGCCACGACGGATCTCGGCCTCGCGAAAGCGCCGGCGGTCCTCGTCGTTCTCCGGCATCACCGGCGGCACGGTGCGCGGCCGCTCGAGGTCGTCGATGGCCACGAACACCAGGTACGCCGATGCCACGTGACGACCGTCGTCGCCGGCTTCGTCCCACGGTTGCGCGGTTACGCGGACGCCGACCTCACACGACGTGCGGCCCGTCCAGTTGATCTGGGCATCACACGTAACGATGTCGCCGACATGCACTGGCACGACGAACTGCAGTTCGTCGACGACGGCGGTGACAGCGCGGCCACCGCTGTGGCGCGAGGCAACGACGCCGGCCGCCTCATCGACGAGGCGCATGATCGCGCCGCCGTGCACATTGCCTTGCAGGTTGGCGTCGAGCGCGTCGACGATGCGACTGAGCCTGATTCGTGACGCGCTCGTGGGCATGCCCCTCGGTTGATCGAGATGCCGCCGTTCGTCGCTCACCCGGTGATCATCGCACGCGTGCGCTGTGAGTCAGCGCACGCGTGACAAACCGTTACCTGTTGCGCTGGAGCAGCGTCAACATGTCGTCGGCGTGCTCCTCTTCCTCGGCGAGGATTTCCTCGAAGATCCGGCGAGTGGTCGGGTCCTTGTGGCCGAGCCACGCGATTGCTTCGGTGTAGGCCTGGATGACGATCCGCTCGGCGATCAGGTCTTCCTTGATCATCTCGATCAGATCGTCGGGCGTGTTGTATTCGGTCTGCGCCCGCGCCATCAACGTGTCGGGATCCATGTCTGGGGTACCGCCGAGCTGATTGATTCGTTCGGCAATCCGATCGGCATGCACCTGCTCTTCACCGGCGTGCTCAAGGAACTCCGCAGCTACCGGTTCTGCGTTGAGGCCCTTGGCGCCGTAGTAGTGCGCCTTGTATCGCAGTACGCAAACAAGTTCAGTCGCGAGCGACGTGTTGAGAACCTCGATGACCCGTTTGACGTCGGCGCCATACGCAGCGGTGACCGGACCCTTGTCGATCTCCTTGCGCGCCTTCGCCCGCAATGTCGTGACGTCGGACAGGAAGGGGCCTTCAGCTTTTGGGGTCGACGGCTCGGCGGCGGACGGCTTTGCAGCGGACGGCTTCGAGGTCGACGACTTCTTTTGCGGTGGCATCTGGTTTCTCCTGGGTCGTCGATGATCTTTCGATCAAACTATCTGCTTACGTAGCTCGCGGGCGATCACCAGCCGCTGGATCTGGTTGGTGCCCTCGTAGATCTGAGTGATCTTCGCATCCCGCATCATGCGCTCGACCGGGTAGTCCTTGACGTAGCCGTACCCGCCGAACAGCTGCACGGCATCGGTCGTCACATCCATGGCAACGTCGGAAGCGAAGCACTTGGCGGATGCGCCGAAATAGCTGAGATCCGGCGCATCCGATTCCGACTTCGAGGCGGCCGCGTAGGTCAACGCCCGTGCGGCCTCGATCCGCATTGCCATGTCGGCGAGCATGAACTGCACGCCCTGGAATTCGCCGACCGGTGCGCCGAATTGCTCGCGCTGCGAGGTGTAGTCGATCGCCGCGTCGAGCGCGCCCTGCGCGATGCCCACTGCCTGGGCTGCGATCGTCACTCGAGTGTGGTCGAGAGTGCGGAGCGCGATGCGCAGCCCTGCGCCCTCGTCACCGATCAGTCGCCATGACGGAATCCGGCAGCCGTCGAAATACATTTCCCGCGTCGGCGATCCCTTGATCCCAAGCTTGCGCTCCGGTGCGCCGAACGTCAGCCCAGCGTCGGCCTTCTCGACCACGAACGCGGAAATTCCACGACCCCCAGCGTTCGGATCCGTGACAGCAAAAACTGTGTAGTACAAGGATTCTCCGGCACCACTGATCCACCGCTTCGTTCCGTTCAGCACCCACTCATCGCCGTCCCGCTCGGCCCGCGTCGTCATCGACGCGGCGTCGCTACCGGCGTCCGGCTCACTCAACGCGTACGAGAACATCGCTTCGCCCCGTGCAACTGGCGGCAGGTATTCGTCGCGCAGCCGCTGGGATCCCACCGTGAGCAGTGGCAATGTTCCCAGCTTGTTCACAGCCGGGATCAACGCGGACGATGCACACGCGCGGGCAACCTCTTCAACAACGATCGCGGTGGCGAGCGCATCGGCACCCGCGCCGCCGTAACTCTCCGGAATGTGGGGTGCATTGAAGCCAGATTGAGCCAACGCCGCGTGCACGTCCCACGGAAACGCAGCCTTGGCGTCGATTTCGGCCGCTCTCGGCGCGATCCGCGCATCGGCCAGCGCCCGCACGCTGGCCCGCAATTCGCGGTACTCAGCAGGCAAAGCAAAAACATCGAACGTGGGGCCGCCGCCGGGTGCCGTCATTGACCGATCGTAGGCCGAACCTCCCCCGACACGTGAGTTAACATCGTGGGACTCTGACCCGCACCGAAAGGAACTTCTGTGGCTTTGCGACTCAGCGTTATCGGTACCGGATATCTCGGTGCGACACACGCCGCGTGTATGGCCGAACTGGGTTACGAGGTCATCGGCTACGACGTCGATGAGGCCAAGATCGAGTTGCTGCGCGCCGGCAAGGTGCCCTTCTTCGAGCCAGGCCTGCCCGAGCTTCTCACCAAGCAGGTCGAGTCGGGCCGGCTGCGGTTCACCACCGACATCGCGGAGGTCGCCGACTTCGGCGATGTCCACTTCGTCTGCGTCGGCACCCCGCAGATGAAGGACAGCTTCGCCGCGGATCTGCGCTACGTCCACGCCGCCATCGACGCCCTGGCCCCGCTTTTGACGCGCGAGTGCCTCGTCGTCGGCAAGTCGACCGTGCCCTCGGGCACCGCGGCGATCCTGGCCGCCCGCGTCGCCGAACTTGCGCCCGGCGGCAACGCTGTCGAGCTCGCCTGGAACCCCGAGTTCCTGCGCGAGGGCTTCGCGGTGAAGGACACGCTGACCCCTGAGCGGCTGGTGATCGGCGTCGAATCCGAGCACGCCGAGAAAGTGCTCCGCGAGGTCTGGGCGCCGCTTACCGACAGCGGCATCCCGCTGATCGTGACCGACTTCGCCACGGCCGAGCTCGTGAAGGTGGCTGCGAACTCGTTCCTGGCCACCAAGATTTCTTTCATCAACGCGATGGCCGAGATCTGCGAGACCACCGGCGCCGACGTCACCCAACTCGCCGCGGCACTTGCCCTCGACACCCGTATCGGCGGCCGCTTTTTGCACGCCGGCCTCGGATTCGGAGGCGGCTGCCTGCCCAAGGACATCCGCGCTTTCATGGCCCGCGCTGAGGAGCTCGGCGTCGACCAGGCGGTCGGGTTCTTGCGCGAGGTCGACGCGATCAACCAGCGCCGCCGGGCCCGCATGGTCGACCTGGCCCGCGAGCAGGTCGGCGGCGACTTCGCCGGCAAGCGCATCGGCGTCCTGGGTGCCGCGTTCAAGCCGAACAGCGACGACATCCGCGACTCCCCCGCACTCGACGTGGCGGCGACAGTTCAGCGGGACGGCGGGGCGGTAACGGTCTTCGACCCGCAGGCCATGGCGAACGCCAAGGTCAAATACCCACAGTTGGGTTACGCCGGGTCGGCCGTCGAGGCGTGCACCGGCGCCGACGTCGTGCTGCACCTGACCGAATGGCAGGAGTTTCGCGACCTCGAACCCGCGACGCTGTCGGCCGTCGTGACAGCCCGCCACATCGTCGACGGTCGCAACGCCCTCGACCCGGCCCGCTGGCGCGACGCGGGCTGGACCTATCGCGCCCTCGGGAGGCCCTCCTCGTGACTGCCGCGTCGAGCCATCCGGCCTTCCACGACCCTGCTGTCATCGAGCGGGTCCTGGCCGATAGCTCGGTGTGGGCGGTCGTCGGGCTCGGGGACGATCCCACAACAGCGGCGCACGGCGTGGCGAAGTTCTTGCAGGCCCATGGCAAGCGAATCGTGCCCGTTCATCCCCGTGCGGCCGAAGTCCTAGGTGAGCAGGGCTACCGCACGCTCGCCGAGATCCCCTTCCCCGTCGACGTGGTCGACATCTTCCGGCGCTCAGACCAGGCCGGGCGGTTCGTTGACGAAGCGATCGCGCTCGAAGCCGCCGCGGTGTGGATGCAGCTCGGCGTGATCGATGCGGCGGCGGCGGAGCGAGCCGCAAAAGCCGGCCTCGACGTCGTCATGGACACCTGCCCGAAGATCGAGTGGCCGCTGCATGGACCGCACGCCCAGGCACGCTCATGACAACGCAAACAGGGGTACAGCGGCGCGATCATCGTGCCGATGAACGGCCGTGACGTGGTTCTCGTGGATGACCGCATCCACCTCCAGTGCCGCCGCCGCGCGCCTTGATGCCGCGCGAGTAGCCACTTCCGCTCACGATGCCGTCGCGATCCAGGCCGAACTTGCGGCCCGCCAATCGGCACCCCACGCGCCAAATAGCATGCTCAGCTTCGACGAGGCCCTCGACCTCGTGTGCCGAGCGACCGGCTGGCCCGTCGGTCACGTGTGGGTGCGCGGCCAAGAGGGCTGGAAGTCGTCCGGCGCCTGGCACGACGACGGCCCGCAGTTCGCCGATCTCAAAGCATCGACCGCCGTCACCGATCTCGGCTCCGGACGCGGCATCGTCGCGGCCGTCCTGCACCTCGAAGCCTGCCGCTTCATGTCCGACCTGTCGGGTCTTGGTTCGACGGTTCGCCACCAAAATGCGGTCGAGGCCGGACTCGTGGCAGTGGTCGGCGTCCCGCTGCGGCGCAGCGACAAGATCGAGGCAGTCTTCGAGTTCATCACGACCACCGCCGTCGAGCCTGACAACGACTTGTCAGAGGCCCTGCTCGCAGTAGTCGGCCGATCGCGACGCAGCTTGCCGACCACGAACATCCCGGCCCCGCGCCGAACGGTTTCCCTCGACGTCGAGCACCCGGTCGACCTCGCCGGCTGAGCCCCTCAGCTCCCGGCGATCAACCGCTGCAGTGCCGCGTCCTTCGCCTTGACCTGCTCCGCAAGATCGCTCTGGAACTCGCCGATCCTTGCCCGGAGCGTCTCGTCCGTCGCCCCAAGAATGCGGACGGCGAGCAGCCCGGCATTGCGCGCCGCTCCGACTCCGACCGTCGCCACTGGAACGCCAGCGGGCATCTGCACGATCGAGAGCAGCGAGTCGAGTCCGTCGAGTTGCTTCAGCGGCACCGGGACGCCGATGACAGGCAGCGCGGTGACCGCGGCCAGCACCCCCGGGAGGTGGGCAGCGCCACCCGCTCCGGCGATGATGACCTGCAACCCGCGGGCCGCTGCGGTCTCGCCGTACTCGAGCGTGGCGTGCGGCATCCGGTGCGCGGACGACACCTTTACCTCATAGCCGATGTCGAATTCGGTCAGTGCCTGCGCGGCGGCCTCCATGATCGGCCAGTCCGAGTCGCTGCCCATGACGATCCCGACGCGGGGCGAGCTCATTTGGTACTCCTCAGCAAGGTGGGTGGCGGTCGGCCGTCACTGTACCGATCCCCGTGGGCGTCCAAATCAGGCGTCGGGGAGACCGAGTTCGCGCGCGATCAACATCCGCTGCACCTCGCTGGTGCCCTCGCCGATCTCGAGGATCTTCGAGTCCCGCCAGAACCGCGCCACCGGCGTCTCGTTCATGAAGCCGTAGCCGCCGTGGATCTGCGTCGCCTCGCGGGCGTTGGTGACCGCGATCTCGGATGCATACAGCTTGGCCATGGCCGCATGCTTCTTGAACGGCTTGCCGGCCAGCATTCGCGCGGCCGCGTCGTGATAGGCGAGCCGGGCCGTGTGCGCACGCACCGCCATGTCGGCGATCTTGAACTGGATCGACTGGAATGCGCCGATCGCCGAACCGAACGCCCGCCGCTGCGTCGCGTACTTGATCGACTCATCGACGCAGCCCTGGGCCAGCCCGACCGCCAGTGCGGCGATCG
The DNA here is from genome assembly GCA_036501485.1 of Acidothermaceae bacterium. GTDB lineage: Bacteria > Actinomycetota > Actinomycetes > Acidothermales > Acidothermaceae > PALSA-607. Next base: position 42,484 of record DASYAG010000118.1, read on the forward strand.
CGATGCGCCCCTCGTCGAGGATCGACAGGAAGTTCGCGAACCCGCGGCCGCGCTCGCCGAGCAAGTTCACCTCGGGTACCTCGACGCCAGCCAGCGACACCTCGCGCGTATCGGACGCGTGCCAGCCCACCTTGGAATAGGGCGGCGCGACGCTCAGACCGTCGCTCGGAACCGGCACCAGCAGCGACGAGATCTCCTTGCGGCTACCAGCTTCGCCGGTCACTGCGGTGACCGTAATCAGGCGGGTGATGTCGGTGCCCGCATTGGTGATGAACGCCTTCGTCCCGTCGATGCGCCAGCTGCCGTCGGCGAGCGCAGCCCGAGTACGGGTCGCACCGGCGTCGGTGCCGCCGTCGGGCTCGGTGAGCCCGAACGCCCCAAGGGCCTCGCCGCTGGTCAACTGCGGCAGCCACTCCTTGCGCTGCTCGTCGTTGCCGAACCGAAAGACCGGCATCGCGCCGAGTGACACAGCCGCTTCAAGCGTGATCGCCACCGCCGAGTCGACCCGGGCAAGCTCCTCGATGGCGAGGCACAGCGCGAAGTAGTCGCCGCCCATGCCGCCGTACTCCTGCGGGAACGGCAGCCCGAACAGCCCCATGCGGGCCATTCCCTGGACGATGTCGTACGGGAATGCGTGGTCTTCGTCCATCGCGGCAGCCCTGGGGGCCACGACGTGGCGGGCAAAATCGGCAACCGTGGAACGCAACGCCTCGTGTTCTTCGTCTAGGGGGTAGTCGAACTCGGAGGCACCACTGCCACTCACCACAGTTCCATCCCTTCGCGGCCGAGCATCCAGGGCAGGCGCTCCCTCTCAGCATGTCCCCATTTTCGGCCGATACGCTGATCGAGGCGCCAAATCGTGCGCCCCAATCGAGGTGGTGACGTGAGCGCCGTGCAGTCGCTTTATGCGCGCTTCGCGAAGCTCGGCCATGAGGTCGCCAAATTCGGCGCCGTCGGCCTGCTTGCCTACGTCCTCGATACGGGCACCTTCAACCTGCTGAAGTACGACGGCGGCCCGGTCTCGCACAAGGTCCTCACCGACAAGATCATCTCCACCGCACTGGCGGCCACCTTCGCCTACTTCGCGAACCGGCACTGGACATGGAGATCGCGCGCCCGCACCGGCCTCGGCCGCGAGTACCTGCTGTTCTTCGTGTTCAACGGCGTGGGGCTCGGCATCGCACTGGCCTGCCTCGCGACCTCCCATTACGTTCTCGATCTTCGAAGCGGCCTCGCCGACAACGTCTCGGCGAACGTCATCGGCACGATCCTCGGAACGCTCTTCCGCTTCTGGTCCTACCGGCGCTGGGTGTTCCTCGAAACCGAAGAGCCGCTGCGCTCCGAGGAAGCTGCCTCGGCGGCCATCGTCTAAAGCGTCCTGTTCTCAGAGCCGTCACTGTCAGAGCCGTCGGAACTGTCAGAGCCGTCGCCGTTCTCGGCGTTGTCGGGTGCAAGAAAGATCGCGAAGATCGGCGGCCGCGGCTGTGCCAACTCCAGCCGCCCGCCGTCCGCTGCTACGAGGTCTCGCGCGAGCGCGAGCCCGAGTCCGGTGCGATGCGCACCGCTAAACGATCGCTCGAAGATGTGCGGCACGAGTTCGTCAGGCACGCCAGGACCCTCGTCGCGTACCTCGAGCACCACGTGCCCGCTCGTCTCGCGGGTATGGACGGTCACGGTGCCGGCGCCGTGTACGAGAGCATTGTCGATGAGGGTTGCGACGACCTGCGCGAGTCCGCCTGGTGTCGACATCGCCATCAAGCCGACGCTCCCGTCGCGAACCAGCTTGCGGTGCGCTCGCCGAAACGCCGGATCCCACTCCACCGTCTGCTGGGCCAAGACCGTGTCGACGGCGACCACGACCCCCGATTCAGACTGCGCGCTGCGCTTGTGTTCCGCCAAGAGCGAGTCGACCACCGCGGCCAGCCGCTCCGCCTGCACGAGCGCGGCCGTCGCCTCTTCGCGAACGGCCGGTTCGGTCGACGTGGCGACGATTTCCTCGAGCCGGATCGACAACGCGGTGAGCGGACTCCGCAGCTGATGCGACGCGTCTGCGGCGAGCGCGCGTTCGGCGCCTAGCAGTCGGCCGATCCGTTCCGCGCTGCGGTCGAGAACCTCGGCCACCTTGTCGAGTTCGGGCACGCCGTAGCGGTGGTTGCGCGGCCGCGGGTCGCCCGCACCAAGTCGTTCGGCACCGACCGCAAGGTCTTCGAGGGGACCGCCAAGCCGTTTCGCTTGCCGGCGGGCGAGCTCGACCGCCGCCGCGAGCGACACGATCGCCAAGGCCGCGACGCCCACCCAGACCGACGCCAGTTCGCTGTTGGTCGACGACGCCGACGCGATGACCGTGACCGTCTCGTCCTTCGTCCCGATCGCGGTGCCCCTGTCGAGCGAGCCGGTGATCGGGGTACCGGTCGTCAGCGTTTGACCGTCTCTGGCTACGAGGACGTAGCGGTCGTCGCCGGCGAACTGCTTCAGGATGCCGATGGTCGCCGTGGTCGCTGCAGAATCAAGCGCGATGCCGGACGGCGGGGTGGTTGGGCTGTTGTCCAACGCTGTGGCGATCTGCGTCGCCTCGCGGTTGATCCGCTTCTGCGCTTCATCGCGGATCAACTTGGTCGTGACAATGCCGAGCGGAATTCCCAGCAGAATCACCGAAACAACGGCGACCACCAGCGTGGAGACCAGCAACCGCCTTCGCACCCCAGCTCCTCGTTTACCTGGGGTCAGCCACGCTCGAAGCGGAACCCCAAGCCACGGATCGTCGTGATGAGCCGAGGTGAGGCAGCGTCGTCACCGAGTTTGCGACGCAGCCACGACACATGCATGTCGAGCGTTTTCGACGACGCCCCGCGGCTCATGCCCCACACGTCGCGCATCAACTGCTCGCGGGTGAGCACCTTGCCGGCGCCGAGCACGAGCGCGAGCAGCAGATCGAATTCCTTCGCGGTAAGGCTGAGTTCTTCATCACCCAGCCACGCGCGCCGAGACTCCGCGTTAATGCGCACGCCGTTCACGTCGGGCACCTCGGGCGCGCCGCGCCGCAGCAGCGCGCGCACGCGAGCGAGCAGCTCAGCGAGCCGGAACGGCTTGGTCACGTAGTCGTCGGCGCCGGCGTCGAGGCCGACGACGAGGTCGACCTCTTCGGCACGGGCGGTCAGGACGAGGACAGGCACCGAGCGGCCTTCGGCGCGCATCCGTCGGCATACCTCGAGGCCGTCCATCGTGGGCAGCCCGAGATCGAGGACGACCAGGTCGACCCCACCGCTCAGCACGCGCTGAAGTACCGCGGTGCCTTCACTCTTGACCTCGACCTCGTAGCCCTCACGACGCAGGGCCCGGGCGAGCGGCTCGGAAATCGAGACATCATCCTCGGCGAGCAAGACGGCAGTCATGAGGGAATCGTATGGGTCAGGGAGCTAAACCGGGGTGATCCCATGGCGCCTTCGCGAAAACGCCCGTTGCTTGGTGCTCGCCGCAGCGAGCCGGCGGATCAGATTGGCCCGCAGATCCTCAGGTTCGACGATGTCATCGACGACCAGTTCGGCGGCCAGTCGCATGATGTCGATGTCCGCTTCGTACTCCGCCCGCAGACTGGCGACCAACGCAGCCCGCTCGTCGTCGTCGGCGATCGCGGCAAGCCGATTGGCGTGCACGGCGTTGACCGCGGCGTCGGCACCCATCACCGCGATCTTCGCGGTCGGCAGTGCCAGGGTCGCGTCCGGCTCGAACCCCGGACCAGCCATTGCGTAGAGCCCGGCGCCGTAGGCCTTGCGCACGACGACGCAGAACTTGGGCACTGTCGCCTCCGAGACTGCGCTGACCATCTTCGCGCCGTGGCGGATGATGCCGGCTTTCTCGACGGCGGTGCCGACCATGAAGCCCGGCACGTCAGCCAAAAAGATCAAGGGCACGTTGAATGCATCGCACAGTTGAATGAACCGGGCGGCTTTGTCGGCGGAGTCGACGAACAGCACGCCGCCCTTGTGCAGCGAGTTGTTGGCGACGATGCCGACCGGCTTACCGCCCAGGCGCGCCAGCCCGACCACGACCTCACGCGCCCACAATTCGTGGATTTCGAACAGGCTGCCGACGTCGACCAGGCCGCGGACGAACCGCCGCATGTCAAAGGCGACCCGCTCGCTCGCAGGAACTAGCGCGCGCAGGTCGACGGGCTCGGCGTCACGCGCCGGAATACTCGGCGGCTCGCCCTGCCAATTAGAAGGCAGGAACGACAGGTAGCGGCGCACGCAGGCCAGCGCCTCGTTCTCGCTCTGGACGAGGACATGCCCGACGCCGGAGTCCGTGCAGTGCATGCGAGCACCGCCCATGGCTTCGAGCGTGGTCTTCTCGCCGGTCACCATCTCGACCATGCGGTCGGAGCCGAGATACATCGACGCGTTGCCCTCGACCATGATGACGATGTCGCAGAACGCCGGCACGTAGGCGCCACCAGCCGCGCTCGGACCGAACAACGCGCAGACCTGCGGTATCGACCCGCTTGCCCGAACCTGCGTGTGAAAGAGATGGCCAGCCCCTCGACGTCCGGGAAACATCGCTACTTGATCGGTAATGCGTGCGCCGGCTGAGTCGACGAGATAGACCATCGGAATGCCTGTGTTGTAAGCGAATTCCGCGATTCGCAACATCTTCTCGACGCTACGCGCACCCCACGAACCGGCCTTGACGGTCGAGTCGTTCGCGAGCAACGCGATCGGACGACTGTCGATCGTCGCGGTACCTGTCACCACTCCGTCGGCCGGCAGGTCGGCGGCCAGCGCGTTGGCGAAGGCACCGTCCTCGACGAAGGACCCGGCGTCGACGAGCGCCCGCACGCGGTCGCGAGCGAACATCTTGCCCTTGGCGGCGTTCGCCTCGTGATACTTCGCGGCGCCGCCAGCCCCGATGCGCTCGCGAACCTGCGCGGCGGTCGGCTCGAGACCTGCTTGGTCATCAATCACCCGCCGAATGTATCCACCTCCGCCAGCCAGTCGCGCCTCCGACAAGATGAGCGGGTGTCTGAGTATCGCGATCCGCCAGGTGAAGCGCCGTGGGCAATGCCCATCGTGGTGCGGGCGGAGAAGGGCGCCGAGCCCACCGCGGCTGCCGTTGCCGAAGCCGCGGCTATCGCTGTCGTGCAGCTACTCCAGGACAAACGGAGCATCGACGGCGAGTGGTACGACGAGGTTCAGCGCTGGCTCGACGGCCGTATTCGCAAGGTTGCGCGGCGAGCTCGGGGCTCCAAGTGGGATGCAGCAGTCGTATTGCCCGGGGTCACTGTGGAGCACCACCGTGCGTTGGTTCGCGCGTTCGTGCCGGGCCCGACCGACGCCGTGCCGCCGCAAATCGCAAAGCTCCAGGTCGCCGGCCTCGATCTCGAGCCGGGCACGCCGTCGGCTGTCATCGCTGGCACCCTCGCGATCGCCGTCACACCGCACGCCACCATGAGCCCGCTGAAGGCGGCGGTACAAGTCGCGCACGCGGCTCAGTTAGCGCTTGGGGAATTGGCCGACGTCGAAGATTGGCGCGCGACGGGCTTCGGCGTTCGCCTCGTACGGCCGGACGTTGATCAGTGGGCGCATTGGTCGTCGTCCGCCCGCGTGGTGGTCAGAGATGCAGGCTTCACCGAAATCCCACCGAACACGCAAACCGCGATAGCGCTGTGGTCTGGATAAGGCTCTGGCACGAGTAACCGTGGCGATCAGTCGGGCCGGTCGTGGTCGCCGGTTGCGCCGTCGATCAACTCGCGCAGGATGTCCATGTGGCCGGCGTGCCTGGCTGTCTCTTCGAGTTCGTGGACGAGCACCCACCGCATCGAGACCTGTTCACCGAACCAGGCGGTGCCAAGCTCATCGAGCTCGATCTCATCGATGGCTTGGTCCGCCGCCCGCCATGCTCGCTTGTAGAACGCAACGATGTCAGCGGTCGTCTCGTCGGCTGTGACGCGCAGATCCGCGTCGGGGTCTTCCTCGTCGAACGGCATCGGTTCGGTCTCTCGGCCGAAGGTCATGCAGAACCAGCCGTATTCGACGGCAGCAAGGTGCTTGACCAAGCCCAGCAAGCTCGTACCCGAAGGTGTCATCTGACGGCGCAGCTGATCGTCGTCCAGCCCGTCGATTTTCCATAGGACGACGTCGCGATGGCGTTGGAGAGCAACGTGCAGGCTGGTCTTCTCGTCGCCGGTCGGCGGAACTCGCTGGTACATCGGCTGCTCCTTCGTTGTCTGAGCGTCAGACGCGTACGGGTCAAGAGCACCGTAAGCGTCTGACAGTTTCGCCAACCGTCGGGTGACGAGGGCCCAGATGTGGGCAGACTGGTCAGCATGGGACATCGACGCGCGCTCGTCGCCATGGTCGGCGGCAGCCTCATACTCGCCGCCTGTACGTCCAGCAAGCACGCGGCGCCGGCCTCATCCGCGCCTGCCACATCGCCTCCGACCTCATCGGGGGCACCGGCTTCGGCTGCGGCGTCGTCAGCAATTGCCTCATCGTCAGCACCAATCTCTGCGGCCGCATCGTCGCCGGTCGCAGCAAGTTCGTCGGCCGTTTCAGCATCGACGAGCGCAACGACGTCCCCGAGTGCGACGGCCGCCGCGTTTCCGACTGGGATCTGGCCGACGTACCACCACGACGTGGCGCGCACTGGCAACGCAGGCAACGTTGCAGCAGTAAAGGGTCTCAAGGTTGCGGCGACGGCGAGTCTGGACGGTGCGGTTTACGCGAGCCCGCTGGTGTTGCACGACGCAAAGGGCGACCTGATCATCGCGGCGACGGAGAACAACACGCTCTACGCACTACGCAACAACGGCAGCATTGTGTGGTCGCGGCACATCGGAACTCCGGTGAACGGCTCGAGTCTGCCCTGCGGCAACATCAATCCGACCGGCATCACCGGAACTCCCGTCTACGATCCGGCCACCGGTCTCGTATTCGCAGTCGCGTTTCTGTCCGGCGACAAGCACGTGCTGGTTGCCGTGAACGCAGAGACGGGCTCACTGGCGTCGACGCGACCAGTCGACCCCCCGGGCTCCCACGCGAACGTCGAGCAGGAACGGGGCGCCCTTTTGCTCAGCGGCGGCAAGGTGTGGGTTCCGTACGGCGGCCTCAATGGCGACTGCGGCCCCTACCACGGCTACGTCGTCGGTCTCCCGACCTCGGGTCAGGGCGCTGCCGCGATCTACCAGGTACCGAGTTCGCGCGAGGCTGGCATCTGGACGCCGGCCGGACCGTCAGCCGATGCGGCAGGACACGTATACGTGTCAGTCGGCAACAGTGCGCAGACCAATCCGAATGCCGCGTATGACATGGGTGACTCCGTCATCGAATTGAGCGGGACGAGCGTCGTGTCGTTCTTCGCGCCAGCGACGTGGGCCAGCGAGAACGCGCGCGATCTCGACCTCGGCACGACCGGCCCCGTCATTCTGCCGACCGGGCAAGTCTTCGTGGCAGGAAAGAACGGCAACGCCTACCTCATGAAGCAGGGTGCGCTCGGCGGTCTGGGCGCAAAGGTCCCGAGCATCGCGGTATGCACGGCGTTCGGAGGCGCGGCGTACAGCGACGGCACGATTTACGTTCCTTGCACTGACGGCGTGAGGGCAGTCCATATATCGGCGACGGCGATGACGACCTCATGGCATGCATCGCCGTCCGGCTCACCGATCGTCGGGGGCGGCGTCGTGCTGACGGTCGCCGCGTCGCCCGGCACCCTGTTCGCACTCGACCCGGCGTCGGGCGCGACGAAGGCGCAGGTCGCCCTCGGCGACTCCACCACGCGGTTCGCAACGCCCGCCTTGGCCGCGGACGGGTTCGCCTATGTGGGCACCGAACACGGCAAGCTGGTCATCGTCGCGACGTCGTGAGCCTGGCAGCGTGAGCTCGGACGGCGTCAGCTGACGGCTTGTCTCACCAGCGCGGCGATCCGTGCCTCGTCGGCGCGGGTCAACTTCTTCAGCGCGAAGTCGGTCGGCCACACGTTGCCGTCATCGAGTTTCGCTTTGTCACTGAAGCCGAACGTCGCGTATCTCGTTCCGAACTTTTGGGCGCTCCGAAAGAAGCAAAGAACGCTGCCGTCCTTCGTGTAGGCCGGCATGCCGTACCACGTTCTTGGGACGAGGTCGGGAGCGGTCGCCTTCATGATGGCGTGGATCCGCTCGCCCATGATGCGATCCGAGTCCGGCATCTCAGCAATCTTCGCGAGCACGTCTTTCTCCCCGTCCGCGCGCTGGCCCTCCGCCTTCAGTTCTTTAACACGCTCTTTCATCGCAGCTCGTTCTTCGGGGGTAAATCCCTTGCTTGGTTGGCCGGTGGACTTCTTGGCCGGTTTCTGTGTCGCAGCCATTGGGGAATGCTCCTTCGCGATATCGATGAGCCGTGAACGTACCCAATCTTCTACGCACCGGCACACGTCGGGGGCAGCCGCTAAGTCGACGGCGTCCACCGTGTCCCATCCGAGCGCGGCAGCGCGATCACATCGATGCTATCCGCCTGGCATACGTCAAGCAGGTGCGAGTCAGAGGTCGCCAATGGCACGGAGCGGTCACGAGCGATCGCGGCAGCTATGCAGTCGGCCATGCTCACTGCGCAGCGGGTGCGGTGGTAGTAACGCGCCCGTAGTCGACCACCCTGGCCGCCGGCCCGCGAGTCGACCGCGACGCAATCGTTCAGCCTCAACTCCGTGAGATCAAGAAGGACCTCTTCTTCATCGAACCCGGCCAGCCGCACCAGATGGTCCACGACTTCGGCCAGTCCCACCGATGTCAACGATGCATCGTCGGATCGGAGCAGCGACGCCACCTCATCGGCAGCAGGTTCGTCACGCAGGAACGCGATGACCGCATAGGCGTCAAGCACGGTCAAGGGCGTTCACGGCCGCGCGATGCTCGTCGCTCGGCGTCGCGGGCCGAATCGGCAGTGGGACCCCGACCGGCGTACTTGCCTTGCAACGCGGCCACCGGATCATCGGATATCGGCCTCATCACTACTCGGTCGCCGAGATCGACTACGGAAACCCGGCGCGTGTTCCAGCGCGCCCGGGTCTCCGCTGGGATCGACACCTGGCCGTTGCGGGACACCGTCATGACGTGCTCACGAGACTCCATGTCCTCATTGTATGAGATCGCCGATTCGTTGTAGGCAGCAAAAACTGATTTCTACTCTGCCGCGAGTGCCTTAAGGACGCAGAACTCGTTTCCGTGCGGATCGGCCATGACAATCCACGCGACATCGAAACATTGCCCGACGTCCGCTCTTGTCGCACCCAACTGTTCGAGCCGTTCGACCTCGGCTGCTTGGTCCTCAGGCCGAAGGTCGACGTGTAGCCGGTTCTTGACCGTCTTCGTATCTGGCACCTTCAGGAAGAGCAGGTCGGGCACGACGCCATCCTCGCGGCTGCCCTCGGGCGGCTCGATGCACACCTCGTCTGGTTGGTCGTAGGTCCGACGCCACCCCAGCGCGTGCTCCCAGAATGTCGCAAGCCCCGAGGGATCGGTTGTATCTATGCACAAGCACTGGATGCGTAGCGACACGCGACGTTCCTTTCAGTTACGAGATGATCAGGCGATGGAAATCGAGGTTGTGACCGGCGACATCGTGCACGCGCAAGTTGAAGTGCTCGTCACGGCAGCGAACGCCGCACTCGTGGGCGGTGGCGGTGTGGACGGAGCGATCCATCGTGCCGCCGGCCCAGAACTCCTGCAAGCATTACGGTCGCTCGCGCCTTGCGAGATCGGCGGAGCGGTCATCACTCCCGCTTTTCGAATCCCACCCCCGGTCCGCTTCGTCGTCCACGCCGTCGGACCGAGGTACGGCCGAGACGAACCCGCAGGAGAACTGTTAGCAGGCGCGTACGCGCAGAGCCTCGCGAGATGCGACGAAGTCGGCGCGACAAGCGTTGCCTTCCCCGCTGTCTCGACAGGCGTTTACGGCTACCCGCTGACCGACGCGTGCCGAATCAGTGTCGCGGCCCTCAAGTCAACACAAACGCAAGTCGAACGATGCATTCTCGTGTCCTTCGACGCCAACACTGCGCAGCTGTGGCAAGGAGCACTTACCTCGAGTGCGAGCCACGGCTAGTCGTTTGCCTTGAGGAACGCGTACAGGGTTGCCTGCACGTCACCTGCGGGGCCCGAGTAGCCCAACGTGTCCCAGCCATGTCCACCCTCCGCGGGCAGGACAAGTAGCTTCTTGCTCTTGTTGGGCACAGCGTCGTAGACGGCGGTGATTCCCTCGACACTCGTCGACTGGTCTTGCTCAGATACGACGAACAATGAGGGGACGTCGAGGTGGGTCGCCGCGGCGGAGCTGTCGATGCGACCCGGTGGCGCGCCGTAAAGAGCAGACATGTCGGGCGGCCCTGACAGGTCGACGACTCCGTTTACCAGCGGGCCTGCGGCTGCGCCGGCGACAACCGCGACCGTGCCGCCGGCTGATGCACCCACGATGACGACCTTCGTCGCGCCCGCGGCATGCAGGGCAGTCACGCCAGCCGCTGCATCCAGAGGCAGTTGCGACTGCGCGTCGAGCTCCTTGGGACAGGCGGAAAACACCGTGCACCGATACTCGAGCAGGAACACGTGGTAGCCCGCGGCAATGAGGCCGCTGGCCTCCGTGTACCAAGCGCACGCACTCGCGTTGTACTGGGGCAGCATCAGCACGCCGTGCGGGCCCGCACCCATCTCCACTACCCCAAGTCCGACACCGTCGGCCGTGACGATCCGCTTGTATGGCACAGCGCCGCAGGTCGGCACATACGTGCTGCTTGGCGTCGGCGAGGCCGGGGCCGAGGCCGAGGCCGGGGCCGACGCCGAGGTCGCTAACGACCCCGGAGAGGTTGGCGACGCTGGGCCTGACGTCGGCGCGGGGGCCGTGGACGTCCCAGCTGCAGACGGTGCCGTGCTCGACCGGGAAGCGCTGACCTTTGACGACGCACTCGAACATCCCGCGCTCAGAAGCAGCGCAACGCCGACCGCAAGCGCGGGGGCGAGCCAAGATCGGCGAACATGGGCGTGCATCGGATCATGGTATGGCAATTGCAATAGTTGGCAATACTGCTACGGCTGATCGCAAATATTCGACAGCGATTAGAACCCGGCGCCGCGATCGTCGCCGGTTACCGTGACTGCGCCCTACCGAGTGAACGGGACGGCGATGTCGCAGGCCGGGTCCGCGGCGCCCATCTCCGGCCACGGACGTGGGTCGAAGTACACCTCGCGTGGCGCATCGGAGATAGTGCCCCCACTGGTCGCGATCCACTCCATCACCGCGTCGTAGGCCTGCAAGATGGTCGGAAAGACCACCTGCTCCTTCGGGATCGTCGTGTAGGCCTCGTGGCGAGCCGGCTCGATGCGCACCGCCATGTCGGCGACCGGCTCTACG
>DASYAG010000119.1:0-2196 GCA_036501485.1 Acidothermaceae bacterium
TCGCCCTGTTAATTCCTGCTCACAGGAGGTTGGCTCGGGTGCTAAAAGGCTTCAAGAATTTCGTGATGCGCGAGGACGTCATTACCGTCGCCGTCGGTTTGGTTGTGGCATTGGCATTTTCAAATCTGGTCAAGTCGTTTACCGAAGCCGTGATCAACCCGTTGGTGGCGGCGGCCCAGCCTCACGCCGCACTCGGATTGGGTGTGCAACTCGGCGATGCCGGCAATGCGAAGACTTTTATCGACATCGGATCTCTGATCGGCGCGTTCATCTACTTCTTCGTCTTCATGACTACCATCTACCTCGCAATCGTGGTGCCCTACCGGCATATTCAGAAACGTCGCGGCGTCACGGTCTTCGGTGAGGCGCCCGCGACCAAGGCATGTTCGGAATGCTGCTCAGACATCCCCGAGGCCGCGCACAAGTGTAAGTTCTGCGCCAGCGCGCAGTCGGCCCCGGCGGCTTGATGCCGTTAGTGCAGCGTAAGCGTCACGGTCTGCACTAAGGCGGCGCCGGCCACCGCGTTGGCCGAGGTGGCCGGCAGCGCGACCAGTACCACCCGATCATTGGTCGCGGTCTGAGCTTTCTGCTTTGCCGAGACCGACACCACGATCGCGTCGGTGGCGACGACGTGCGGGTTGGCTTGCGAGCTGTTCTCGGACGCGGCCACGACGTCGACGACATCACCCGGTCGCACCAAGTCGATCAGTGCGCTGTCCGCCGGATGCACCGGCACTATTCGGGCGTTGGGCCCAGCGGCCGACTCGGCGAGTCGACGGCCCAACAGTCGGACGTCGGTCAGGACTTCGCCGCGCCGTGCCGGCCCCGCTAGCGTCGAGCCGACGACAGCGCCGACGTCAGACTGCGATCCATCGGGAACTGTTGGGACTAACCGAGTTTCGAGGCGAAGGTCGTTGGCGGTCAGCTCGTTGCCGGGGCTGAGGTCACGCGCGGCCACCACGACATGCGCGCGGGCGCCGTCGGGATCGGGCCGCAACGCGGCAACGCCGGCCAGCAGCACCAGCCCGCCCGCGGCAATGCGCCGCGCCAACACGGTGCGTGACCAGTCTGGGCGCAGCCACTGCGAAATCCGGTCCGGCAGCGATGGATTCAGCGAATTCGGGGAATCTCCCACCCGCCAACCATAGGCGTGGCAGCACAATACCTGCGGCCGCCGAACGGCCGCTTGTGGATAACCGGCTAGCTGGAGGTGGTCGCGGCCGACTTCGACGAGGACGACGAGTCAGACTTCTCGCTCGAGGAGCTCGACGAGCTGCTCGGCTTCTCCGAGGAGCTGGACGTGTCGCTCGAACCGGACCCCTCGGAGCTCGACGACGAATCCGACTTAGCCGAGCCGTTACTCGAGCCGTTACTCGAGCTCTTCGCCGACTCGCGGCTGTCGTTGCGGTAGAAACCGCTGCCCTTGAACACCACTCCGACGGAGCCGAACAGTTTGCGCAGCCGGCCCGAGCACTTCTCGCACGTGCTCAGGGCATCCTCGGTGAAGGCCTGGACCACGTCAAAGCGATTGGTGCACTCGGTGCACGCATAGCTGTAAGTCGGCACACAAACCTCCGTGATGGTCTAAACATTTAGCACTCTACCGTCTCAAGTGCTAGAACCGCTATGTGGCACGTGTCATTCCCGCTCGGCGCGGCCGGTTCCGGGATGGGTTGGCGATCGCAATTGTGGTCGCTGTTGCGGTGGGCGTCGGTTGGCTCTACCTGCGCGATGAGGCACGGCAACAACCTGAGGCTGGACCGTCGCCGACGGCGACCCCGAGCTATGACACGGCCCGTCACGAGATGGCGGCGCTGCCCGTCCGGGGCTGGGACCGGCTGCAGGATTTCAACCGCGTCCGGTTCGGTGAGCCGTGGAGTGACGACGTCAACGTGGAGTTCGGTCACAACGCGTGCAACACCCGTGACGACATCCTGCGCCGCGATCTGGCCGATCTGCAGGTGCGGCCCGACACCTGCTTCGCGCAAAGCGGCGTCCTGCACGACCCCTACACCGGGGCGACCATCGACTTCGTCCGCGGCCCCGACACCTCGCCGGCGGTGCAGATCGACCATGTGGTGGCGCTGGCCGACGCCTGGTACAAGGGTGCCCGGTTGTGGGACGACCAGCGCCGCCGCGACTTCGCCAACGACCCGCGCAATCTGTTGGCCGTGGCCGGTCAGGTCAACTTCGACA